>NZ_JBHTCF010000026.1:0-99367 GCF_042665355.1 Streptomyces monticola
GACCGGGCCCAGGTCGGCGGACCACCCCGTACCCCCACAAGCCGACCGCGCCGCGCCCGCGGACCGGGCCCAGGTCGGCGGACCACCCCGTACCCCCACAAGCCGACCGCGCCGCGCCCGCGGACCGAGCCCAGGTCGGCCGACCACCCTGCGCCCGCGCAAGCCGACCGCGCCGCGCCCGCGGACCGGGCCCAGGTCGGCGGACCACCCCGTGCCCGCGCAAGCCGACCATCCCGCACCCGCAGCCGCGGACCGGGCCCAGGTCGGCCGACCACCCTGCGCCCCCACAAGCCGACCGCGCCGCGCCCGCGGAAAACAGGTTTCCGTGTTCGGAAGTGGCCGCTAGCGTGCCCGCCATGGACAGCCCCGCCGGCCCTGCCGCGCCCGATCTGGCGATCACCACCCTCGCCGAGCGGCCTCAACTGCAGGACGCGGTCTGGGGTCTCGGTGACTCGTGGCCCGAGTTCGTGCTCAACGACCCGGTCGGCTGGTCGCACTACGGACGGATCGTGAGCGAGCTGCCCGAGTACGCCATGGTGGCCACGGACGAGCGCGGCGAGGTCGTGGCGCGCTCGCTCAGCGTGCCGTTCGCGCTGGCCGCGGAAGGGCGCGGCGAACTGCCCGCGGGCGGCTGGGACCAGGTCCTGATGTGGGCCTTCGCGGACCGGCGCCGCGGCGTCGAACCGGACACCGTGAGCGCCGTCGAGATCACCGTCGCGACCGGACTGCAGGGGCGCGGCCTGTCGTACACCATGCTCGCCGCGATGCGTGACAACGTCCGCGGCCATGGCTTCACCGAACTCGTCGCGCCCGTACGCCCCAACGCCAAACACCTCGAACCGCACGCCCTGATCGAGGAGTACGCACACCGCGTGCGCCCGGCCGACGGCCTGCCGCACGACCCGTGGCTGCGGGTCCATGTCCGCGCGGGCGGTGTCATCGAGCGGATCGCGCCCCTGTCGATGACCGTCAGCGGCACGCTCGCGCAGTGGCGTGAATGGACTGGCCTGCCCTTCGACAAGGAGGGTCTCGTGACGGTCGAGGGAGCCCTCGTACCGGTGCACTGCGTTCCGGATCGGGACTACGCCGTGTACGTGGAGCCCAACGTGTGGGTGCGGCACACACTTTGAGCGTCCGGGGCGGTCAACCCCGGTCCGCACCCCGGCTCCGAGGGCTACGCTCGACCCAGCACACGCCCGTTCGGTTCCCCAGGAGCAGTCCCCATGCACGGCCACGGCTTTGCACCGCCTCCTCAGCGCCCCTCGACCGCGCTGCCCGTCGTGCTGCGCGTGATCTTCGTGCTCCTGGCGGTGTTCTCCTGCGGCCTGCTCGCGTGGGCGCCGCTGCTGCGGCTGGCGATCCTGACCCGCGAGGTGCGCGACTGGGTGCTGTTCGGCGTCTCGTTCGTGCTGATCGTCACCTCTCTGATCCTCATAGGCGCCGAACCCACCCAGGAACTCGACACCGGGCAGGAGTACTTCGGCCTCGTCCTGCTGCTCGGCGGCGGCGCCGCGATCGTCGCGTACTACCTCTTCGCGGAGATACGCCACTTCTCACGGCCGCACCCGCAGCCCCACGCCGGCTACGCACCCACGCCCCCGCCGCCCGCCTACGGCTATCCGCAGCCGGGGCCCGCGCCGCACCAGCAGACCACCCACACCTCCGGCCCGCCGCCGCACATTCCGCCGCAGCCGCTCCACCCGCAGGCCGCACAGGCCCACCTCCATCCCCACCCCCAGCCGCACCCCCACCCCCAGCGCCCCGCCCCCGCGCGCATCGACCAGGTCAGGGCCGAACTCGACGAGCTCAGCAGCCTGTTGCGCAAGCAGGACGAGCCGCGGGAGCGCCCTGAGGGCGAGCCGCGGTGAGCGGACGCCTCATCGCCGGCCGCTATGAACTGTCCAAGCTCATCGGGCAGGGCGGCATGGGCCAGGTCTGGACGGCGTACGACCAGCGCCTGGACCGCCGGGTCGCCGTGAAGCTGCTCCGCCCCGACCGGGTCGCGGGACAGGACGCCGACGAGCTGCGCCGCCGCTTCGTGCGCGAGTGCCGCGTCACCGCGCAGGTCGACCACCCGGGCCTGGTCACCGTGCACGACGCGGGCAGCGACGACGACGACCTGTTCCTCGTGATGCAGTACGTCGACGGCACCGACCTCGCCGGACACATCGAGCAGCACAAGCCCTACCCGTGGCCGTGGGCCGTCGCGATAGCCGCGCAGATGTGCGCCGTGCTGTCCGCGGTGCACGCCGTGCCGATCGTGCACCGCGACCTCAAGCCCCGCAACGTGATGGTCAGGCCCGACGGCACCCTCACCGTCCTCGACCTCGGCGTCGCCTCCGTCATGGACGCCGACACCACCCGGCTCACCCACACCGGCTCACCCATCGGCAGCCCCGCCTACATGGCGCCCGAGCAGGCCATGGGCGGCGCGGTCGGCCCGTACACCGATCTCTACGCCCTCGGCATCCTGCTGTACGAACTGGTCAGCGGGAACGTCCCGTTCGACGGCGCCACCGTCCTCGGCGTCCTGCACAGCCACCTCTACGAGACGCCCGTCCCGGTACGCAGGCTGCGCCCCGACCTGCCCGAGGCCCTGGACGCCCTGGTGACGCGGCTGCTCGCCAAGGACCCGCAGCACCGCCCCGGTTCGGCCCAGGAGGTGTACGAGTCGCTCGCCCCGCTGCTGCCCGCCCGGGGCGCCGACCGATGCGCCGGACCGCTCGACCCGACCCGGCCCTTCCTGCGCCCGGGCGCCCCCTGGCCGGACCGTGCGTCGGCGCCCGCCCCGGGACCCGTCCCCGCCATGCCCGCCACCCCGCCCGCGGCCGCGCCCTCCGATGTCGCCCGCGCCGTCGACGACGTGAAGCGGCTGCTCGGCGAGGGCCGTGTCACCCAGGCCGTCGACCTGCTCGGCGCCATCCTGCCCACCGCCGAGGCCCAGCACGGCCCGCGCTCCACCGTGGTCCGCACCCTGCGCAAGCAGTACGCCGCCACGCTCATGGACGACGGCCAGTACCGCCGCGCCCTGCCCGAGCTGCGGCGCCTCGCCGACGAGCGGAGCGCGGAGGCGGGCCATGCCGACCCGGCCTCGCTCCAGTTCCGCTACGAGGCCGCGCAGTGCCTTGAGCAGCTGGGCGAACCGGCCGCCGCGCTCACCGAGTACCGGGCCCTGCAGCCGTTCTACGAGAACCAGTACGTCGGCGGCGACCCGGGCACCGCGCTCGAACTGCGCCGCCGCATCGGCCAGTTGCTGCTCGCCCTCGGTGACCGCGCCGCCGCACACGAGACCCTTTCCCGGCTCCTGTACGACGCGGAGCGGCTGCACGGCCCCGCCCACCCGATGCCCGGCGAGATCCGCCGCACGCTGCACTGGCTGGGGCAGGTACGGGGCTGAGACCGGGCAGATATGGAGGGATACGGGCGGGTACGGGCAAGCAGGGGGCCGAGCGGGCGGTCGCGCGGAGGGGGCGTACCCCCAACTCCTGCCGAATCGTTGGTCGAATCAGTGGCCGAACCCCCGGCCACTGCCTAACATCGATCTCCGCAAGGCCCTTGTGCAACGACGCACAAGCTCGCCGCTCGCCGCCGGGAGGCCCCTTTGCACCGCCTGAACCGCCTGCATCGCCGCCGTCGCACCGCGCTCGCCGTCTCCGCCGCGCTGCTCGCCGCGGCCCCCCTCCTGACCGCCTGCGGCAATGACGCACACCCCGGCGCCGCGGCCGTCGTCGGCGGCGACCGCATCACGGTCGCGCAGCTGCAGTCCCGGGTGAAGGAAGTGCGGGTGGCACAGCGGGCCGCCACCGAGAAGTCCGGGCAGTACGCCCAGGCGGTCGAGAAGACCGGCGGCCTCACCCGCGACACCCTGCAGTCGATGGTCCTCGACAAGGTCCTGCACCGCGCCGCCACCGACGCGGGCGTCGAGGTCAGCCGCCGCGAGATCCAGGAGCTGCGCGGCAAGCTGGAGCAGCAGGCGGGCGGCACCAAGGCCCTGGAGACGGGCTGGCTGCAGCAGTACAACATCCCGGCGTCCCGGATCGACGACAGCCTGCGCACCGAGATCGAGGCGCAGAAGCTCTACGGCAAGCTCGGTGTCGACCCGAACACCCAGCAGGGCCAGGCCGCCTTCTGGAAGGCCCTCTCGGAGGCCTCCAAGGACCTGAAGATCGACCTCAACCCGCGCTACGGCACGTGGGACGTGGACAAGAGCCGCCGCGTGG
This sequence comes from Streptomyces monticola, assembly GCF_042665355.1. NCBI lineage: Bacteria > Bacillati > Actinomycetota > Actinomycetes > Kitasatosporales > Streptomycetaceae > Streptomyces > Streptomyces monticola. The sequence goes on from NZ_JBHTCF010000026.1 coordinate 4,221, forward strand.
ACGCCCGCACACCGTGGGTGAAGTCCGGCCCGTCCGGCTCCTCCGGCGTCTGAGGAACGGGGGAGGGCAGGCGCCCGCAGGCACGGGCGGCGGGACCCGTTAGGTTCGGGGGGTGAACGCTGAACCCCTCGCGCCCGGCCGCATCGTCCTGCTGACCACGTCCCACCGCGTGGCCCCCGGCCTCCTCTCCTGGCCCGCCTGGAAAGAGCTGAACCAGGCGGCCAGCGTCCTGTGCGCCGACCCGGACCATCCGCAGCTGCCCTACCTCCGCGAGGCGGGCGTCACCGTCACCGTGTCCGCGCCCACCGCCGAAGAGCTGGTCGACGCCTGCGCGGACGGCCGCACCGTGATCGTCGTCGCCACCGGAGAGGGCGAGCCGCGCCTGACCGACGGCCTCGCACGCCTGGCCGGCTCGGGCCGGGTGCAGATGCCCGACCTGGAGCTGCTCCCCGCCTCCTACGACCTGCCGGGTGCCCGCCTCCTCGACCTCGTCCAGGTCATGGACCGGATCCGCGTCGAGTGCCCCTGGTCGTCGCAGCAGACCCACGAGGGCCTCGCGAAATACGGCATCGAGGAGGCGTACGAACTCGTCGAGGCCATCGAGGACGGCGACCGCGCCGAACTGCGCGAGGAGCTCGGTGACGTACTCCTGCAGGTGGTCTTCCACGCCCGGATCGCCGAAGAGGCCGACCCGGAGGACGGGGAGCCGTTCTCCATCGACGACGTCGCGGGCGGCATCGTCGCCAAGCTGATCCACCGCCACCCGCATGTCTTCGGCGACGACTCCGCCGAGACCCCCGAGGACGTCAAGGCGCACTGGCTGCGCACCAAGGCCGAGGAGAAGCAGCGCGACTCCGTGACCGACGGCGTCCCGCTCGGTCAGCCCGGGCTCGCGCTCGCCGCGAAGCTGGCCTCCCGCGCCCGCACGGCCGGGCTGGACGTGACACCGCCCGCAGGCGAGGGCATCGGCTACGACCTGCTCGCCCTCGCGGTGCGCGCCGAGGCCGCGGGGACCGACCCGGAGGCCGCCCTGCGAGCCGCGGCCCGCGCCTACCGCGACGCGATCCGCGCGGCGGAGGCGCAGGCGTGAACCCGCACGGCAGCACCTCTGCGGACGCAGACGCAGACGCGACCCCGCATGGCAGCACCTCTGCGGACGCAGACGCAGACACAGACGCGACCCCGCATGGCAGCACCGCTGCAGACGCAGGCGCGTGCCCGCACGACCGCACCGCCGATGGGCCCCAGCCGCCGCTGTTCACCTGGGAGTTCGCGACCGATCCGTACCCCGCGTACGCCTGGCTGCGCGAGCACGCTCCCGTCCATCGCACCCAGCTGCCGAGCGGGGTGGAGGCCTGGCTGGTGACCCGGTACGCGGACGCCCGGCAGGCCCTCGCGGACCAGCGGCTCTCGAAGAACCCCGCGCACCACGACGAGCCCGCGCACGCCAAGGGCAAGACCGGTATCCCCGGCGAGCGCAAGGCCGAGCTGATGACACATCTGCTCAATATCGACCCGCCGGACCACACGCGGCTGCGCCGCCTGGTGTCGAAGGCGTTCACCCCGCGCCGGGTCGCGGAGTTCGCCCCGCGCGTACAGGAACTCACCGACCGGCTCATCGACGGCTTCGCCGCGAAGGGCGAGGCCGATCTGATCCATGAGTTCGCCTTCCCGCTGCCCATCTACGCGATCTGCGATCTGCTCGGTGTCCCGCGCGAGGACCAGGACGACTTCCGCGACTGGGCGGGCATGATGATCCGGCACGGGGGAGGGCCACGCGGCGGTGTCGCCCGCTCGGTGAAGAAGATGCGCGGCTATCTCGCCGAGCTCATCCACCGCAAGCGCGAGGAGCCCGGCGACGATCTGATCTCCGGCTTGATCAGGGCCAGCGACCACGGCGAGCACCTCACCGAGAACGAGGCCGCGGCGATGGCCTTCATCCTCCTCTTCGCCGGCTTCGAGACCACGGTCAACCTCATCGGGAACGGTACGTACCAACTCCTGCGCCACCCCGAGCAGCGCGAGCGTCTGCAGCGCTCCCTGGCGGCGAGGGAGAGCGGCCTCCTGGAGACCGGCGTCGAGGAACTCCTGCGCTACGACGGCCCGGTCGAGCTGGCCACCTGGCGGTTCGCCACCGAGCCGCTGACGGTCGGCGGCCAGGCCATCGCCGCCGGCGACCCGGTCCTGGTGGTGCTCGCCGCCGCCGACCGCGACCCGCAGCGCTTCGCCGGGCCCGACACCCTCGACCTCGCCCGCCGCGACAACCAGCACCTCGGCTACGGCCACGGCATCCACTACTGCCTCGGCGCCCCGCTCGCCCGGCTCGAAGGCCAGACGGCGCTCGCGACCCTGCTGCGCCGCCTTCCGGATCTACGGCTTGCGGTGGAACCGGATGAATTGCGCTGGCGCGGCGGCCTGATCATGCGTGGACTGCGCACGCTGCCGGTCGAGTTCGGCCCCGAGTGACAAGCCATAGAACTGACGGGGCGTCAAGACTGTGACTTTCACGTGATCTCCGCTGCATCGCCTTGTGACAAGCGTTCGACTCTCGCTACGTTCACTGTCGGCTCAGCAGCCACGGCAGCAGTCATGCCGGCAGTCACGCGAAAGGGAACCGCATGCTCTCCGGTAACGGCCGTCACCGACGCCCCCGCCAGGCTCCGGCCCTCGTGGTCGCGGCAGGCGTCACCGGATCGGCCATCGCCATCCCGCTGCTCGGCGCGGGCAGCGCGAGCGCCGCGGACGCCGCCACCTGGGACCGGCTCGCCGAGTGCGAGAGCGGCGGCGTGTGGAGCGCCGACATGGGCAACGGCTATTACGGCGGACTGCAGTTCACCCAGGCGACCTGGGAGGAATTCGGCGGCCTCGAGTACGCCCCGAGCGCCGACCTCGCCAGCCGTGCCCAGCAGATAGCCGTCGCCGAGCAGGTACTCGCCGAGCAGGGGCCGGGGGCCTGGCCGACCTGCGCCCCGGTCGCGGGCCTGGCGACCGAGGCTCCGGCGGAGCCCACGCCGACGCCCACGCCCACCGACCCGGGGTCCGAGAAGCCCGCGCCCGAGAAGCCCGCGCCGGGTGAGACGGAGACCGGGCCCTCCGAGCCGGACGGGACGCAGTCGCCGCAGCCGGAGTCGCCATCGGGCGAGCGTCCGTCGGACGAGCGGCCCGCGGACGAGCACCCCACCGACGAGCCGCCCACCGACGCCCCGTCAGCTGACGATCCGTCCGACGGCGCCCCCTCCTCCGGTGCGCCGACCGAACAGCCCACGACTCCGCCGTCCACCGACACTCCGGATGAATCGGGAGACAAGAGTCACGACGAGGGCGCGGGCAAACCGGACAACTCACATCAAGACGGCAAGGGTCGGCACCGCGGCGACCGCGCCCCGGAGGGTCCGGACGAGGGTCGCGACGGCAACTCGTCGGGCCGGCACGCCTCGCGCGGCGACGACTCCCGCGACGGCGGCGAGGGCGGCTATGAAGTCCGCCCCGGCGACAGCCTCTCGGCCATCGCCGCGAGCCGCGGCGTCGACGGCGGCTGGCCCGCTCTCTACGCCGCCAACGAGAAGACCGTCGGCGGCGACCCGGATCTCATCCTTCCCGGTCAGCACCTTGATCTGACCGGAAAATAACGGCAGTTCGGACATCGCTCCGCGGTGAATGTCCGTAATAAAGAGACATCGGCCCCGGTGAGAGATGGGTCTCATCAGCCCAGATCGTCTTTGTATTTCTGCCGATCGCATGTTTACGGTCGTGACCGCTCGCCACTGGCGGGCCCCGATGGCCGTCACGCCGAATCCTGCCGGCGGCTCTTGGGCACAGTCGTCGCGTAAAGCGCCGTAGGCAGGAGCGGGGGACCCAAGGTTTGTGCCGGGGCCGCACGTTGAGAGACGCGCGGACCGGCTTGGGGTGAAGCCGCCGGTACGTCCACGACGTACCCGGTGGCCGGGCAACTCACTTGGCCCGAACCCGACAGCTCACCTCGCAGGCGTCGGTGAGGGGATATCTCCATGCTGTTTTCCGGCAAGGGCAAGCACCGTCGTATGACCAAGGCCGAGAAGGCCGGCCGCGCCGTCGCCGTCGCCGGCGTCGCCGGTGCCGCGGTCGCCGCGCCGCTGATGACCGCGGGCACCGCCTCCGCCGCCACCTCCTCCGAGTGGGACGCCGTCGCACAGTGCGAGGCGGGCGGCAACTGGTCGATCAACACCGGCAACGGCTACTACGGCGGCCTGCAGTTCTCCGCCTCCACCTGGTCCGCGTACGGCGGCACCAAGTACGCCGCCACCGCCGACCAGGCCTCCAAGGCCCAGCAGATAGAGATCGGCGAGAAGGTTCTCGCGGGTCAGGGCAAGGGCGCCTGGCCGAACTGCGGCACCGGCCTGTCCAACGCCGCGTACAGCGGCGGCGGTTCGCAGCAGCAGAGCGCCCCCGCGCAGGAGTCCGCCCCGCAGCAGCAGGAGCAGAAGTCGGCGCCGCAGCAGCAGGCCGCTCCGCAGACCGAGGCCCCCAGCACCAAGGCCGAGACCCCGAAGAAGACCGTCGAGACCCCGACCGGCAAGAAGGTCGAGAAGGGTGACGGCGAGTACAAGGTGAAGACCGGCGACACCCTCTCGAAGATCGCCGAGGCGGAAGGCGTCAAGGGCGGCTGGCAGAAGCTGTACCAGCTGAACAAGGACATCATCGACGACGCCGACTTCATCTTCCCGGGCCAGCAGCTGCACCTGAAGTAAGCAGCCGTACCTGAAGCGGGCAGCCGCGCCCGCAGCGGGCGGCCACGCCTGAAGCGGGCGGCCACGCCTGAAGCAGCCGGTACGCGTCGCCCGGCCGGCCGAGCAGTACCCCCACCACCACTCGGCCAGGCCAGGCGCGCGGCCCGTACCGCGGTCACATCCCCCCCACACCCCGCCCCGGCGCGCATTCCCCCGTACGCGCCGGGGCGGGGTCATGTCCGGACGCCCGCGCCTCGAACGCGGGCCGGAAGGCGCTCGTGAATTTGTCCACTCTGTGACTACTGCCCAGTAATAAAGAGGTCGGCAACGAGGTCTTTTGCCCCGCACTGCGGGCCTTCGGGCCTCTTTTCGTCCCAGGGGACGGGCGGTCGGCTGGCCGAAGCCGTCGGGGCGGTTAGGCTCGGGAGACGCAAGGCCATGCAGACCGCGGCGCACGCACAAAGTGCGTCCACCCCTATGCGTCACATCCCAGAAGGAGATGCTCGTGCCGTCCATCGACGTCGTCGTAGCCCGGGAAATCCTGGACTCCCGAGGCAACCCCACGGTCGAGGTCGAGGTCGGCCTCGACGACGGCAGCACGGGTCGTGCTGCCGTTCCGTCCGGTGCCTCCACCGGTGCCTTCGAGGCCATCGAACTCCGTGACGGTGACCCCAACCGTTACCAGGGCAAGGGCGTCGAGAAGGCCGTCCTCGCCGTCATCGAGCAGATCGGCCCGGAGCTGGTCGGCTACGACGCCACCGAGCAGCGCCTGATCGACCAGGCCATGTTCGACCTGGACGCCACCGACAACAAGGGCTCGCTCGGCGCCAACGCCATCCTCGGCGTCTCGCTCGCCGTCGCCCACGCCGCCTCCGAGGCCAGCGACCTGCCGCTCTTCCGCTACCTGGGCGGCCCCAACGCGCACCTGCTGCCGGTGCCGATGATGAACATCCTGAACGGCGGCTCGCACGCCGACTCCAACGTGGACATCCAGGAGTTCATGATCGCCCCGATCGGCGCGGAGTCCTTCTCCGAGGCCCTGCGCTGGGGCACCGAGGTCTACCACACGCTCAAGAAGGTCCTGAAGGACAAGGGCCTGGCCACCGGCCTGGGCGACGAGGGCGGCTTCGCCCCGAACCTGGACTCCAACCGCGAGGCCCTCGACCTGATCGTCGAGGCCATCAAGCAGGCCGGCTACGAGCCCGGCCAGCAGATCGCGCTCGCCCTGGACGTCGCCGCCTCCGAGTTCTACAAGGACGGCAAGTACCAGTTCGAGGGCAAGGACCGCTCCGCGGCCGAGATGACCGAGTACTACGAGGAGCTCGTCTCCGCGTACCCGCTCGTCTCCATCGAGGACCCGCTGTACGAGGACGACTGGGCGGGCTGGAAGGTCCTCACCGACAAGCTGGGCAGCAAGGTCCAGATCGTCGGCGACGACTTCTTCGTCACCAACCCGGAGCGCCTGGCCCGCGGTATCGAGGAGGGCTCCGCCAACTCCCTCCTGGTCAAGGTCAACCAGATCGGTTCGCTGACCGAGACCCTGGACGCCGTCGAGCTGGCCCAGCGCAACGGCTACAAGTGCATGATGTCCCACCGCTCCGGCGAGACCGAGGACGTCACCATCGCCGACCTGGCCGTCGCCACCAACTGCGGCCAGATCAAGACCGGCGCCCCGGCCCGGTCCGAGCGCGTCGCCAAGTACAACCAGCTGCTCCGTATCGAGGAGATCCTCGACGACGCCGCGGTGTACGCGGGCCGCTCGGCCTTCCCGCGCTTCAAGGGCTGACACAGCCCCTGGGGCCCGTAGAAAGCCCGGTTACGTACGTCCCCGCACTCGGTCCCGTACCGTGTGCGGGGACGTACGCGCGTATCGGGGAGGCGGGTCAGTCGTGGCAGCAGCGAAGAAGGACCGTGACCGGTTCTCCACCGCCACACGCCTGCGGCTGTTCGGCGAGCAGACCGCGGCCCGCGTCTACCGCTCCCAGACCCGCCGCCAGGCCCGCCGCTCCCGGCTCACCGGCCGCGCGGCCCTGCTCGCCCTGGTCCTGTGCTCGCTGATCGTGGCGCTCGCGTACCCGATAAGGCAGTACGTCGCCCAGCGTGCCGACATCCAGGAGCAGGAGCGCAAGCTGGCCGACGCCCGGGAGCGGACCGAGGAGCTGCGCGACGCGAAGGCCCGCTGGCAGGACCCCGCGTACGTGGAGCGCCAGGCCCGCGAGCGCCTGCACATGCAGCTGCCCGGCGAGACCGGCTTCACCGTGCTCGACCCGGACGCCGAGACCCGGCGCCGCACCGACCGGGGCGCGGCCGACCGTGCCTGGTATGTCAACCTCTTCGACGGCGTCGACAAGGCGGACCGCAGCAGCACCGACGACTGACGCCGTCGTACAACACTCACCGAAAGACATAAGCACCGGCATGGAAACGCCCCCGCCCTCCACCCCGCGCACCGAGCCCACCGACGCCGACGTCGAGGCCTTCAAGCAGCAGCTCGGCCGCCCGCCGCGCGGCCTGCGGGCCATCGCCCACCGCTGCCCGTGCGGTCAGCCGGACGTGGTGGAGACGGCCCCGCGGCTTCCCGACGGCACCCCCTTCCCGACGCTGTACTACCTGACGTGCCCGAAGGCCGCCTCGGCGATCGGCACCCTCGAGGCCAACGGCGTGATGAAGGAGATGACCGAGAGGCTCGCCGTCGACCCCGAGCTCGCCGCGGCCTACCGCGCCGCCCACGAGGACTACATCCGCCGCCGCGACGAGATCGAGGAGCTCTCCGGCTTCCCGAGCGCCGGCGGCATGCCTGACCGCGTGAAGTGCCTGCACGTCCTGGTCGCGCACTCCCTCGCCGCGGGCCCGGGCGTGAACCCCCTGGGCGACGAGGCCGTGGCGATGCTGCCCGAGTGGTGGCGCAAGGGTTCGTGCGTGCCCTCCCATACAAGCCCCTCCGGCGATTGAGGAGCGGGGGTCTGGGGGCAGAGCCCCCAGGACACGGCGCCGCACAAGACCACGAACAGGAGCCCCCACCCATGACCCGGGTAGCCGCGATCGACTGCGGCACGAACAGTATTCGCCTCCTCGTAGCCGACGCGAACCCCCGAACCGGGGAACTCCTCGACCTGGACCGGCGCATGACCGTCGTCCGCCTGGGCCAGGGCGTCGACAGGACCGGACGGCTCGCGCCCGAGGCCCTGGAGCGCACCTTCGCGGCCTGCCGCGAGTACGCGGACGTGATCAAGGAACTCGGTGCGGAGCGCATCCGCTTCGTCGCGACCTCGGCCTCGCGCGACGCCGAGAACCGCGCCGACTTCGTGCGCGGTGTCGTGGACATCCTCGGCGTCGAGCCCGAGGTGATCAGCGGTGACCAGGAGGCGCAGTTCTCCTTCACCGGTGCGACCAAGGAGCTGACGGGCCGCACCGACCTGGCCCAGCCGTATCTGGTCGTCGACATCGGCGGCGGCTCCACGGAGTTCGTCGTCGGCACCGACAGCGTCCGCGCCGCCCGCTCCGTGGACGTCGGCTGCGTACGGATGACGGAGCGCCATCTCGTCCACGACGGGAAGGTCAGCGACCCCCCGAGCGAGGCGGAGACCGGCGGGATCCGGGCCGATATCGAGGCGGCCCTCGACCTCGCCGAGGAGACCGTGCCGCTCCGCGAGGCCCGCACCCTTGTCGGGCTCGCGGGTTCGGTGACCACGGTGGCCGCGATCGCGCTCGGCCTCGAGGAGTACGACTCCGCCGCGATCCACCACGCGCGCATCCCCTATGAGCAGGTCGTCGAGATCACCAAGCGGCTCCTGAGCTCGACGCACGCCGAGCGCGCCGCGATCGGGGCGATGCACCCGGGCCGGGTCGATGTGATCGGCTCCGGTGCTCTCGTACTGCTCGCGATCATGGAGCGGATCGACGCCGCCGAGGTCGTCGTCAGCGAGCACGACATCCTCGACGGGATCGCCTGGTCCCTGGCCTGAGAACGGGCACAGCGGGGGCGGGCCGGGCAGGCGAGCGGGGCCGGAGAAGCGGTGCGGCGGGCCGGAAGCGGGACTTCCGGCCCGCTTTCCACAAGAACTTCGTGAAGTTCTTCACAAGGAAAAACGGCCTGATGGGGGTATGTGACGGCCCTTGAGCCCGAATCGGGGAGCGCTACCGGGCGGAGTCACTGATTCCGGATCGTTCCCGGGGTGTGACGGGCGGATGAACCGGGGCGGTGGTCCAGTGCCGACCGGACCCGGAGTGGCAGCTCAGCACGGGTCTCAACGGTCCCGCCAGGCCCCATGGTTCCCTCGCGTGGCCATGAGGTGAGTCACGTGGGCCGCGCAGTGTAGCAGAGGGTGTACAGACCCTTGTGAAGGGGCTCACGAGCGACCCTCGACCAAGGGGTGGATACTCGATGGCATGAGCACCACGGAGCGTCCCAGGATCCTCGTAGTAGGCGGTGGGTACGTAGGCCTGTACGCAGCTCGACGCATTCTGAAGAAGATGCGCTACGGCGAGGCGACCGTCACGGTCGTCGACCCGCGCTCGTACATGACGTACCAGCCCTTCCTCCCCGAAGCCGCCGCCGGCAGCATCTCCCCGCGCCACGTCGTCGTACCCCTGCGACGTGTGCTTCCCAAGGCGGAGGTCCTCACCGGCCGGGTCACCACCATCGATCAGGACCGCAAGGTCGCCACGGTCGCGCCGCTCGTCGGCGAGGCCTACGAGCTGCCCTTCGACTACCTGGTCATCGCCATGGGCGCGGTCTCGCGCACCTTCCCGATCCCCGGCCTCGCCGAGCAGGGCATCGGCATGAAGGGCATCGAGGAGGCCATCGGCCTGCGCAACCACGTCCTCGAGCAGCTCGACAAGGCCGACTCCACGACGGACGAGGAAGTCCGCCGCAAGGCGTTGACCTTCGTCTTCGTCGGCGGTGGCTTCGCCGGCGCCGAGACCATCGGCGAGGTCGAGGACATGGCCCGTGACGCGGCCAAGTACTACAACAACGTCAAGCGCGAAGACATGCGCTTCGTGCTCGTCGACGTCGCGGACAAGATCCTCCCCGAGGTCGGCCCGAAGCTCGGCCAGTACGGCAAGGAGCACCTCGAGGGCCGCGGTGTCGAGGTCTACCTCAAGACCGGCATGGACTCCTGCGTGGACGGCCACGTGGTCCTGAACAACGGCCTCGAGGTCGACTCCAACACGATCGTCTGGACCGCGGGCGTCAAGCCCAACCCGGCGCTCGCGCGCTTCGGTCTGCCGCTCGGCCCCCGTGGCCACGTCGACACCCAGACGACCCTCCAGGTCCAGGGCACCGACTACATCTGGGCCGCGGGCGACAACGCCCAGGTCCCGGATCTGGTCGGCCGCGCCGCGGGCAACGAGAACGCCTGGTGCCCGCCCAACGCCCAGCACGCCCTTCGCCAGGCCAAGGTCCTCGGTGACAACGTCATCTCGGGCATGCGCGGCTTCCCGCAGGGCGAGTACAAGCACGCCAACAAGGGTGCGGTGGCGGGCCTCGGCCTCCACAAGGGCGTCGCGATGATCGTCATGGGCAAGATGAAGATCAAGCTCAAGGGCCGGCTCGCCTGGTACATGCACCGCGCGTACCACGGCATGGCGATGCCGACCTTCAACCGCAAGATCCGCGTCTTCGCCGACTGGACCCTCGCGATGTTCCTCAAGCGCGAGGTCGTCGCCCTGGGTGCCCTGGAGGCGCCGCGCGAGGAGTTCTACGAGGCCGCGAAGCCGGCCCCGGTGGCCCCGCCGGCCGTCGAGGCCACCGACAAGCCGGCCGCCGCCGGCAAGTCGGAGAAGGCCAAGGCCTCCTGACCCTCCGGTTTCACAGTCCGACCCCGCAGGGGCCGTCCGCCATCCGTGGTGCGGGCGGCCCCTGCGGCGTTTTCGGCCAGACCCTCGCCCGCTGCCGCTTCTGGCCAGACCTTGGCCCGATTTAGTTGGTAGGGCCATGTATTTTGCCGTCCTGTTACCCCGCAACGGGACTGCGGGCAGGCCCTGTTGGTGTTTACGTGGTGTTGGACCGTTCCGGGACATGAACCAGGGAAGGTGACCCACCATGGCAGATGCCGCGCTGCGGCTGAGGACCCTCGCCGAAGACTTGCTGGGCGGAGCCCGGCTCCCGGTCCGCATCCGCGCCTGGGACGGCAGCGAGAGTGGGCCCCCCGGAGCGCCCCTGCTGGTGGTACGCAACCGCCGTGCCCTGCGCCGGCTGCTGTGGAAGCCCGGCGAGCTGGGCCTGGCCCGTGCCTGGGTCGCCGGTGAGATCGATATCGAGGGCGATCTGTACGAAGCCCTCGATCAGCTCGCGGGTCTGATCTGGGAGAGCGACGAGCCCGCGCGGTCCAGGCGGGAGATCGCCCGCGACCCGCGGATCCGTGCCGCCGTACGCGAGATGGTGGCCCTCGCGGGACCGCTGCCGCCCCCGCCGCCGCCCCGCGAGGAAGTCGGCAGACGCAGCGGCCCGCTGCACACCAAGATCCGTGACCGGCAGGCCATCAGCCACCACTACGACGTCGGCAACGACTTCTACTCCCTGGTGCTCGGCCCGTCGATGGTCTACTCGTGCGCGTACTGGGAGTCCGGTGAGGACGGGGCCACGACCCTGGCGGACGCCCAGCGCGACAAGCTCGAACTCATCTGCCGCAAGCTGGCGTTGCGGCCCGGACAGCGGCTGCTCGACGTGGGCTGCGGCTGGGGCTCGATGGCGATCCACGCGGCGCGTGAGCACGGCGTCCAGGTCGTCGGCGTCACGCTCTCCCGCGAGCAGGCCGCGTACGCCCGCAAGCGGATCGCGGAGGAAGGCCTCACCGACCGGATCGAGATCCGCGTCCAGGACTACCGCGACGTCGCCGACGGCCCCTACGACGCGATCTCGTCCATCGGCATGGCCGAACACGTCGGCTCCACCCGGTACCTGGAGTACGCGCACGTCCTGTACGCCCTTCTGAAGCCCGGCGGGCGGCTCCTGAACCACCAGATCGCGCGCCGCCCGCAGTCGGACGAGTCGTCGTACACGGTGGACGAGTTCATCGACGCGTATGTCTTCCCCGACGGCGAACTGGCCCCCGTGGGCCGCACGGTCTCGCTCCTGGAGGACGCGGGCTTCGAGGTCCGCGACCTGGAGTCGATCCGCGAGCACTACGCGCTGACGCTGCGGCACTGGGTGGCGAACCTGGAGGCGTCCTGGCCCCAGGCCCTGCGCATGGTCTCGCCCGGCCGGGCCCGCGTCTGGCGCCTGTACATGGCGGCGTCCGCGCTGGCCTTCGAGCGGAACCGGATCGGGGTCAACCAGGTCCTCGCGGTGAAGACCCCGGTCTCGGGCGAGTCCGGGCTGCCGCTGCGGAGCCGGGAGTGGCGCTGAATCAGGCGGGACCGGCGCTGAATCAGGCGGAACCGGCGCTGATTCGGGCCGCGCAATGAGAAGGGCCCGGGCGCGACGCATCCGCACCCGGGCCCAACTCCCGTACCCCTACTCCGCCTTGATGGCCGACAGCATGTTCAGGCGGGCCGCACGCCGCGCCGGCCAGAGCGCGGCCAGGACGCCGACCACCGCGGCCAGGGCCAGGAACAGACCCATACGGCCCCACGGCAGCACCATCTCGTACGTCCCCACGGACGCGCCGATCAGCTCACCGGCCGCCCAGCCGAAGAACACCCCGAGCCCGATCCCGAGCACCCCGCCGAAGAGCGAGATCACCAGGGACTCCATGCGCACCATGCGCTTGATGCCCTTGCGGTCGAGGCCGATGGCGCGCAGCATCCCGATCTCCTGGGACCGCTCGAAGACCGACATGGCCAGGGTGTTGATGACACCGAGCACGGCCACGATGACCGCCATCGCGAGCAGGCCGTACAGCATGTTCAGCATCAGCGTGAACATCTGGGCGATGCCATCGGAGATGTCCTTCTTGTCCTCGACGGCGATGGCCGGGTTGTCGCCGAGCGCCGTGCGGATCGAGTCCTTGGCGCTCGCCGTCGCGCCGTCCGAGGTCTTGACCATCACCTGCATATCGCTGATCTCGGCCTGGTGCGGGGCGAGTTCGTCCTTGTCGAGCATGATGCCGCGCAGCATCTCGTTGCCCTGGTAGACGCCCGCGACCTGCAGGGTGCCCTTCTTGCCGTCCTCGTATGTGACGGTGAAGCCGGAGCCCGCCTTCCAGCCGAACTGCTCGGCCGTGTCGGCGTCGACGACGACCTTGTGGCCACCGAGCCCGTCCCACGAGCCCTGCTTGAAGTCCAGCGTGGCGAGGTCGCCGATGGTCCTGGCGTCGACGCCGGTCAGGTACTCGCTCTTGCCGTCGATCCGCGAGGGCGAGTTCCGCAGCGGGCTGGTGGCCGTGACGCCGTCGATCTTCTGCAGCTTCTTCTCCACGTCGGGCGAGAGCGTGTTGAAGTTCTGCATGGAGACGACGTAGTCGGCCTTGAGCGAGTCCGTGGCCATCTTGTCGATCGCCTTCTGGAAGCTGCCCGCGATCACCGTCATACCGGTGATCAGGGTGAGCCCGATCATCAGCGCGGAGGCGGTGGCGGAGGTGCGCCGCGGATTGCGCACGGCGTTCTGCCGGGCCAGCTTGCCGGAGATCCCGAAGAGCTTCAGGACCGGGGACGCGAGCGCGATGATCGGCCGCGAGAGGAGCGGGGTCAGCACGAAGACCCCGATCAGGAGCAGCCCCGCGCCCAGGCTCATGGGCATCTTTCCGTCGCTGCCCATGCCGACGCCGGCCAGCACACCGGCGGTGCCGGCAGCGGCGAACAGGGCGCCGATGGTGTTCCGTACGACCAGGGACTTGGTGGTCGCTGCGGCGTGCACGCTGTTCATGGCGGCCACCGGCGGGATCTTCGCGGCGCGGCGGCCGGGCAGCCAGGCGGCGAGCATCGTGACGACGATGCCCACGACGAGCGAGGCGAGCACCGTGGACGGCGAGACGACGAGCGGACCGTCCGGCACCGCACCGCCGAAGGAGCCCATCAGGGAGCGCAGACCGGCGCCGATGCCGACACCGGCGGCCAGACCGGCGACGGCCGCGACCGTGCCGACCACGAAGGCCTCGAGGAGCACGGAGCGCGTGACCTGACGCCTGGAGGCGCCCACCGCGCGCATCAGGGCCAGCTCCTTGGTGCGCTGGGCGACCAGCATCGTGAAGGTGTTGGCGATGATGAAGATGCCGACGAAGAGCGAGATACCGGCGAAGACGAGCATGCCGGTCTGCATACCGCTCATGGAGCCGGCGATCTGCTCGGCCTGCTCATCGGCGAGCTGCTTGCCGGTGGTGGCCTCGGCGGTGCCCTTCGGCAGCACCTTCTCGATCTCGGTCTTCAGCGCGGCCTGGCTGGTGCCGGCCGCGGCCTGGACGTCGATCTCGCTGAACTGGCCGGGCTTGGCGTACAGCGACTGTGCGGTCTTCGTGTCGAACAGGGCGAGGCTGCCGCCCGCGGCGACATTGCCGTCGTCGGTGGTGAAGATGCCGGAGACCTTGGGCGTGAGCACCGGGCCGTCGATGGACATCCGGACGGTGTCGCCGATCTTGAATCCGGCGCGCTCGGCGGTCTTCGCGTCCAGGGCGATCTCACCCTTGTCCGCGGGCGCCCGGCCGTCCTTCATCGGGTAGCGCGGGTCCTTGCCGTCCTTGCCGGCGTAGTAGTTGGCCCCGGTGGTGGACCAGCCCTCGCCGACGAGCTTGCCGTCCTTGTCCGCGATGGCGGCGAAGCCGGAGACGGTGCCGGTCGCGGAGGCGGCGCCCGGCACGTTCGCGGCCTTGTCGAGCAGGTCCTGGGTCAGCTTGGGCGCGGCGCCCGGCTTGGCGCCGTCGCCCTCGCCCCGCTCCGGCTTCACGGCGACGTCGACATGGTCGAGGCCCTTGGCCGAACTCTGCTGGTACGCCTGGGAGATGGTGTTGGTGAAGACCAGGGTGCCGGAGACGAAGGCGACGCCGAGCATGACGGCGAGCACGGTCATCAGCAGCCTGGCCTTGTGCGCGAGGACATTGCGCAAGGCGGTACGGAACATGGTGGAAGTCCTGGTGGTGGGGGCCGTGGGCGGCCGTCAGTGAGGTGGCCTGCGGGTGACTCAGCTGGTGCGGCCCTTGGCGTCGAACCGCTTCATGCGGTCCAGGACGGCGTCCGCGGTCGGCTCGTAGAGCTCGTCGACGATCCGGCCGTCGGCGAGGAAGACGACGCGGTCGGCGTAGGCGGCGGCGACGGGGTCGTGGGTCACCATGACGACGGTCTGGCCGAGCTCGCGCACGGAGTTGCGCAGAAACCCGAGCACCTCGGCCCCGGAGCGCGAGTCCAGGTTTCCGGTCGGCTCGTCGCCGAAGATGATGTCGGGCTTGGAGGCCAGGGCGCGGGCCACGGCGACGCGCTGCTGCTGGCCGCCGGAGAGCTGGCTCGGCCGGTGGCTGAGCCGCCCGGACAGGCCCAGCATCTGGATGACCTGCTCGACCCACTGCTTGTCCGGCTTACGGCCCGCGATGTCCATGGGCAGCGTGATGTTCTCGGCGGCGGTCAGGGTCGGCAGCAGGTTGAAGGCCTGGAAGATGAAGCCGATCTTGTCCCGGCGGAGCTTGGTGAGCTGCTTGTCCTTCAGGGAGCCGAGCTCGGTGTCACCGATCCGCACGGACCCGGAGCTGAACGAGTCGAGCCCGGCGACGCAGTGCATCAGCGTCGACTTGCCGGAGCCGGACGGGCCCATGATCGCGGTGAACTCGGCCTGCCGGAAGTCGACCGTGACCCGGTCGAGGGCGACCACCTGGGTCTCGCCCTGGCCGTAGACCTTGGTCAGCTCGGTGGCGCGCGCGGCTACTGCGGTGGCCTGGTGAGCAATGGGAGTGGTGGTCACGGGGCGGAGCTCCTGTCGGCACGACGTCAACGATCTCCGAGAAGGCTCTGTCCGAGACTTTCTCCGTGACCGTTATCTGAGGACCGTTCCATCGTGCTGTCGGATCCAGGCCCGGAAGTCAGCCCCAGCTCTCGTTCTGGGCTTCCTCTTCAGGCGGACCGGGAGGGGCCCGTGTCATACCTGGGGATGACCGTGGACCCTGAGACACCCCCGCTCGGGGCGACAGAATTCCGTCATTCCTTCACGGCGCCTCCGCAGCGGCGGAAAGGCCGCCAGCACGCAGCGATGACCGCTTCTGACGCCTGACGCCCCCTCAGACGTCAATAAAATAAGACAACATCGGTCTGTCGTTCCGCTGTTCGGGGGATGTGTCCGGATAGGCTCGGGGCCCCGCAAACGCGGAGTCCACGGCCTGCCCGGATGGTGGAATGCAGACACGGCGAGCTTAAACCTCGCTGCCCCTCGCGGGCGTACCGGTTCAAGTCCGGTTCCGGGCACCTTCCGCTTCCTGGATCTCGGCGGGGTCACCTGGAGCGGTCCGCCTTCCGCGCATCCCCGATTCACGGGATCATGCCCTTTCGCCCGCCCCGCCCAGGTCTCCGCCCGGGGTCTGAGGCACTCTGGAGGGAAAGATCCTCCCAGAGCACTAGGGTGCATCTTTTGCTTACGCATTACTCTTGACCTAAGGCCACGCAGGGTGGCCATGGAGGAGTGAAATGAGGAGCAGCAACCCGGTCTTCTCGCGACGGGGGTTCAGCCGCGACAACGGCTATGCGGGCTTCGGCTCGGCGCCGCAGGCCGGGGGCCCCGCCGTCGGTACCCAGGGCAACCCGTACGCGGGTGGCACCGCCCAGGCGCCGACGAACCCGTACGCGCAGAACCCCTACGCGCAGCAGGACCTCCAGCACGGCGCCCCGCAGGCGCCGGTCTCCACCGGCAACAAGATGACGATGGACGACGTCGTCATGCGGACGGGCATCACGCTCGGCCTCGTGATCGCCGGCGCCACCGTCGCCTGGGTCACCAATGTGAGCCTGGGCATCGCCATCGGCGCCGCGCTGGTCGCGATGGTGTTCGCCCTGATCCAGTCGTTCAAGCGGAAGCCCGTCCCGGCGCTGATCCTGGCGTACGCGGCTCTTGAGGGTGTCTTCCTGGGCGCGATCAGCAACTACGTCAACACCTACGTCGCCGAGGGTGCGGCGATGCAGGCCGTGCTCGGCACCATGGCGGTCTTCGTCACGATGCTGGTGCTCTACAAGACCCGTATCGTCCGCGTCACCGCGCGCTTCACGCGCTTCCTGATGATCGCGGCCACCGCGTTCCTGGTGCTGACCGCCGTGAACCTGCTGTTCATGGTGTTCGGCGGCGGTGACGGCCTCGGCTTCCGCAGCGGCACGATGGGCATCATCTTCGGCATCGTCGGCATTCTGCTCGGTGCCTTCTTCCTCGCCCTCGACTTCAAGCAGGTCGAGGACGGCATCGCGTACGGCGCTCCGCGCGAAGAGTCCTGGATGGCCGCGTTCGGTCTGACCATGACCCTCGTGTGGATCTACCTCGAGATGCTGCGGCTGATCTCGATCCTGCAGGGCAACGACTAGCGGTAGTCGCAGCAGTAGCAGCTGGTTAAGCAGGCGAAGGGCCCGCGGAGTTCGCTCCGCGGGCCCTTCGTCGTCTTCGTCTTGTGGTCGGTCGTCTTCGTCTGGGAGGCGCAGGCTCACATCAGCCTGCGCGCGGCCCTCCTCATGTCGTACTCGTGGACGATCGCTTTGGCATGACCGTGGGCGAGGTCGTATTCGCCCCGGAGCCAGCTGACCTTCTCCTCGAAGCGGAGGAAGGACGGACCTTCGTCGACTGCGCGAAGCCAGTCGGACACTTCGCGGCCTGTGCAATGGGGGATGCGGGCGAGCAGATTGCGGTGGGTCTCCTCGGAGAAGACTAGGGACATCGGCGCCTCCGGACGCTGTCGATGCAAGTCCTTCACGTCACCGTGCCTGAGTGTTGGGTTGTTGGCAACAGCCCAGGAAAGGCGCATAGGGTCGGAGGGTGCTCGATACGAAGTCTTTGACGGATGCCGTGGACCAGTTCGCCGACCGGCTGCGGGCCGCGCCCGAGAGCCGCCTCCAGCGGGCCGCGGCGGCCGAAGCCCTCGCTCTGGCCAGGGAGTTGGCCGTGCGCGCGCAGCGGATCGAGGCGCCGCAGGACGAGGCCCGCCAGATGCCGGACGCCGGACTGTTCGCCGTCGCCGACCAAGTCACCGTCGCGGGGCGCGATTTGGCCCTTGTGCTGACGGATGCCCGGCAGCTCGACGAGGCACTGGAGCTCGTGCGGGGCGCGCAGAAACGCGCCGGAGTGTAGCCACTCCGGCGCGTTCGGATACGTAGGACGCGGTGGGTGCCGCCTCCTGTCGGCTCAGGCCGAGGCGATGACGCGGTCCGCCAGGATGTAGACGTTCTCGTCGCCGCAGGCGAAGGTCAGGCTGTACGCGCCGGAGACACCGGAGCCGCCGAGCAGTACCGGGGTGTCGCCGGTGCGCAGGGCCTCGGCGAGGCGCTCCGCGGTCTCGCGGTGGCCCGGGGTCATGCAGAGCGTCGTGCCGTCGGTGAAGACATATACGTCGAGGGTGCCGAGCGGGCCCGGGCGGACATCGCTGAGGGCGGTGCGGGCCTGGGCCAGCTCCTCCAGACAGCTCACGGTGTGCTCGTGGTCGCCGCCGGTGGCGTCGCGCATGGACTGCACCGGCACGAAGTCCGGGTGGGACGGGTGCCGGCGGCGGGCCGCGGCCAGCTCCGGGGAGTCCTCGGGGAACTCCTCGACGGCGCTGAAGTCCTCGGTGGACTCGGCCAGTTCGTGCTGCAGCTCGCGCTCGATGCCGGCGAAGTCGGACTGCCGGGGCAGAAACAGCTCCTCGGCCAGGTTCGGGGGCAGGCCGCCGAGCAGCGACGGGGCGTCGGCGGCGTCGCGGGCCTCCTGCGCGGCCCAGAACGCCCGCGCCTCGGCCAGCTCGCGCTCCCGCTCCTCGGCGAGGGCTTCGGCGACGGCCGTGCGTATGGCGTCGGTGTCGGGGGTCTCCGATGCGGTGCGGGCAGCCGGCACGGTGGGCCGGTCCGCGTGCTGCTCAAGGCTCGCGGTGAGCTCGGTGCGCAGCGCGGTGATCTCGGCGAGCTGCTTGCGCAGCCCGTGCACGGCGTGCAGGGCGGCGGCGCCAACGGCCGTGGCAGCGGCGGTGGCGAGCAGCAGGGCAAGAGGCATGGCGCTCACTGACGTACTCCCGGTTTCAAGTCGACCCCCGACTTCCTACATCAGCTTGTCGGAGGCGGCTAAAGCCTGTCAGTGCATTAGGTCACGAATTGGACAGGTCTTTCTACCCGACGATTACGCTCACAACGCTCTGACCTGCGCAAATGTCACTCCCCCAGGACATAGGTCACATCCTGGGGGAGTTTGTGTCACGGCTGGGACTCAGGGGGTCACGCGGAGTGCGTGTGCCTTACCCGAGGTGCCGCCCGGCCGCCCGGCCGCCGGCCGCCCGGTGTCAGCTGAGGCGCTCGATGACCATCGCCATGCCCTGGCCGCCGCCCACGCACATGGTCTCCAGGCCGAACTGCTTGTCGTGGAACTGGAGTGAGTTGATCAGGGTGCCGGTGATCCGGGCGCCGGTCATGCCGAAGGGGTGGCCCACGGCGATGGCGCCGCCGTTGACGTTCAGCTTGTCGAGGTCGATGCCCAGGTCGCGGTAGCTCGGGATGACCTGGGCGGCGAAGGCCTCGTTGATCTCGACCTGGTCGATGTCGTCGATGGTCAGGCCCGCGCGGGACAGCGCCTGCTTCGAGGCCTCGACCGGGCCGTAGCCCATGATCTCGGGGGAGAGGCCGGAGACGCCGGTGGAGACGATCCGGGCCAGCGGGGTCAGACCGAGCTCGCGGGCCTTGGTGTCGCTCATGATCACGAGCGCGGCGGCGCCGTCGTTGAGCGGGCAGCAGTTGCCCGCGGTGACCAGGCCGTCGGGGCGGAAGACCGGCTTCAGGCCCGCGACGCCCTCCATGGTGACGCCCGCGCGGGGGCCGTCGTCCTTGCTGACCACGGTGCCGTCGGGCAGCGTGACCGGGGTGATCTCGCGCTCCCAGAACCCCTTGGCGATGGCCTGCTCGGCGAGGTTCTGCGAACGCACGCCGAACTCGTCCATGTCCTGGCGGGTGACGCCCTTGAGGCGGGCCAGGTTCTCGGCGGTCTGGCCCATCGCGATGTACGGGTCGGGGATCAGGCCGTCCTCGCGCGGGTCGTGCCAGTCGGCGCCCTCGGTCTCGGCGGTACGGGCGGTACGGGCCTCGGCGTCGGCGAA
Organism: Streptomyces monticola; assembly: GCF_042665355.1. Lineage (NCBI taxonomy): Bacteria > Bacillati > Actinomycetota > Actinomycetes > Kitasatosporales > Streptomycetaceae > Streptomyces > Streptomyces monticola. The sequence continues at coordinate 24,094 of NZ_JBHTCF010000026.1, forward strand.
CAGCGGGTTGTGGGTGTCGGGCAGGCCGTCCGACGAGCCCTTCACGGAGCGGGAGACCATCTCGACGCCGGCCGAGATGAAGACATCGCCCTCGCCCGCCTTGATGGCGTGCAGGGCCATGCGGCTGGTCTGCAGCGAGGAGGAGCAGTAGCGGGTGATCGTGCAGCCCGGCAGGTGGTCCATGCCCATCTGCACGGCCACGATCCGGCCCAGGTTGTGGCCCTGCTCGCCGCCGGGCAGGCCGCAGCCGAGCATCAGGTCGTCGATGTCCCTGGGGTCGAGCCCGGGGACCTTGTCGAGCGCGGCCTGGACGATCGTGGCGGTGAGGTCGTCCGGGCGCAGGTCCTTCAGGGAGCCCTTGAAGGCGCGGCCGATCGGGGAGCGGGCGGTGGAGACGATCACGGCTTCGGGCATCAGGGAGCTCCCTCGGTGCGGGTTGGGCAGGACCGTGAGGGAAGTTACCCCTACGTACGGCGAAGGTCACCGTCCAGGGCGTGTGACCCCTGCCTCTTTTCTAAGCGCTTGCTCAGACCCTTGCGCGGCGCCTTGCCCGGCCCCGGACCCGGCCCCGGAGGCCGGTTCGGCCGCGGAGGTCTCGCCCGGTGGGCCCTCGGGCGGCTGGATCCGCCGCCGGCGCCGGTGCTTGAGCAGGGCCCACGGACCCCGCGGGCCGGTCGGCATCGCCGCGGCGACCTCGGTGCCGCCCTCGGCCGCCGCCTCCGCCGCGGCCCTGGCCACCGGCAGGAAGCCCTCGTGCCGGGAGACGTCGGGGCGCTCTTCCTCGGGCCAGAGGCCCAGTGCCGCGCACACGGTCGGCAGGACGGCCATCGCCGCCGTCGCGTAGCCCTCGGCCGACGGGTGGTAGTTGTCCGGGCCGAACAGCTCGCGCGGGTTGGCGATGAACTCCGGTCCGAGCAGATCCCCGAGCGACACCGTCCGCCCGCCCTGCTCGACCGTGCCGATGGTCTGCGCCGCCGCGAGCTGCCGCGAGACCCGCCGGGCCAGCCAGCGCAGGGGCTGCTGCACCTGCTCCACCGAGCCCAGGTCGGGGCAGGTGCCGACCACCACTTCGGCGCCCGCGGTGCGCAGCCGGCGTACCGCGGCGGCCAGGCAGCGCACCGAGCGGGTGGGCGGCATCCGGTGGGTCACGTCATTGGCGCCGATCATGATCACGCAGACATCGGGCACGGCGGACGAGTTGGCGAGCAGCAGGGTGACCTGCCGGGCCAGGTCGTCGGACATCGCGCCCGGCAGAGCGACATTGCGCAGCACCACGGGGCGCTCGGCGACCGCGGCGAGACCCTGCGCGATCAGGGCGCCCGGGGTCTGCTTGGCCCGGTGCACACCCTGGCCCGCCGCCGTGGAGTCGCCCAGGAGCGTGAGGCGCAGCGGTGAGCGGTTGTCCAGGGGGTCGACGAAGGCCCTGCCGTACAAGCCGTCCGCGTTCGGCGGCTGCGGCGGCTCCGTGCCCCGTGGCGTACCCACATGCCGCTTGGCCATCTGTACCTCGGCCAGCAGCACACCCACCGTCGCCGCTCCAAGGAGCCCGACTCCGCCGCCGCCGTATGCCGCGCCCGCGGCGATCCGCCGTGCCACCCTCGCCCTCGACATGAACCGAAGCCACCTCCTTGTAGCGCCGTACATCAACTGCTTGCCCGGTAGGGACGGTGGGTCAATCTCCGACCCGGCCAGGGGGCGCAACATTGGCGACTCCTGGCGGCGCGGTGACGACGGGCCCGCGCCCCCGCAGGCAGCGGCCCGGCGCCCGCCGAGGGGGGTGCGGCAAGGCGCCTGGACCGCTCCGACGTCGGCTTTCGCCCGAGTCGCAGCGACCTCTGGCAGTCTGCCTCGCACCGCTCGAATTCCGCTTAGGCTGACCGCATTCCTAGGGAGAACCGGAGACAACGGTGCAATTCCACGACTCGATGATCAGTCTCGTCGGCAACACCCCGCTGCTGAGGCTCAACAACGTGACCGCGGGCATCAGGGCCACCGTCCTGGCCAAGGTCGAGTACTTCAACCCGGGCGGTTCGGTGAAGGACCGCATCGCGCTGCGCATGATCGAGGCCGCCGAGGCCAGTGGCGAGCTGCAGCCGGGTGGCACCATCGTCGAGCCGACCAGCGGCAACACCGGGGTCGGGCTTGCCATCGTGGCCCAGCAGAAGGGCTACAAGTGCGTCTTCGTCTGCCCGGACAAGGTCTCCACGGACAAGATCAATGTGCTGCGGGCGTACGGCGCGGAGGTCGTCGTCTGCCCCACGGCCGTCGACCCCGAGCACCCGGACTCGTACTACAACGTCTCCGACCGGCTGGTCCGTGAGACGCCCGGCGCCTGGAAGCCGGACCAGTACAGCAACCCGAACAATCCGCGCTCGCACTACGAGACGACCGGACCCGAGCTGTGGCAGCAGACGGACGGGAAGATCACCCATTTTGTGACGGGCATCGGCACCGGCGGCACCATCACCGGCACCGGCGGCTATCTGAAGGAGATCAGCGGGGGCCGGGTGCGGATCGTGGGCGCCGACCCCGAGGGCTCGGTCTACTCCGGGGGCTCGGGGCGGCCGTATCTCGTCGAGGGCGTCGGCGAGGACTTCTGGCCGACGGCGTACGACCGGAACGTCACCGACGAGATCGTCGCCGTATCCGACAAGGACTCCTTCCAGATGACCCGCCGCCTCGCCAAGGAGGAGGGCCTGCTCGTCGGCGGCTCCTGCGGCATGGCGGTCGTGGCGGCCCTGAAGGTGGCCGAGGGGCTCGGCCCCGATGACGTCGTGGTGGTCCTGCTGCCGGACTCGGGGCGCGGCTATCTGTCGAAGATCTTCAACGACGAGTGGATGAACGACTACGGCTTCCTGGAGCAGCCCGGTGACGCGCCGCGCGTCGGCGACGTCCTGGAGCACAAGGAAGGCGGTATCCCCAAGCTGGTGCACATGCACCCGGAGGAGACCGTCGGCGATGCCATCGACGTCCTTCGTGAGTACGGCGTCTCGCAGATGCCGATCGTGAAGCCGGGCGCGGGGCATCCGGATGTGATGGCGGCCGAGGTGATCGGCTCCGTGGTCGAACGCGAGCTCCTGGACGCCCTGTTCGCGCAGCGTGCCTCGCTCGCCGACCCGCTGGAGAAGCACATGTCGGCGCCGCTGCCGCAGGTCGGCTCGGGCGAGCCGGTGGCCGATCTGATGTCGGTGCTTTCGTCGGCGACGGGGGCGGACGCGGCGATCGTGCTTGTCGAGGGCAAGCCGACGGGTGTGGTGAGCAGGCAGGACCTGCTGGCCTTCCTGGCGCGGGACACGAAGTAGCGGGCTGCGGCGGGGTGTTGGGCGCGGTGCCGGCCGTCGCGACTGCGGGGTTCGTGGAAAAGGTACGAGCGCGACACGTCCGCGCAGCACTCGCTTAACACGGATCCGGCACATTAAGGGGTGTCGGCGGGGGAGGGAGCGGCTCCCCTCCTTGGCCGGCACCGAGCGGCGAGCAGGTACCTCCGGAGCGGCTCCCGGACCTCCTGAACGCCCTGGACGCGGAAGCCGGCCCTGACCCGGCCCGCGTCCCTCGCGGGGACCGCCGTCGTCCCGCCCTCCGGTTCGCCGGGGGTGCGGCGGTCCCCGCGCAATCGCTCCGCTTGGCTTGGGTTGTCGGGTTTACGTCACTTGTGACCTTGCTGTCGGGGTGCTTGCCGCTACATCGGCCTGCGGCCTCGTCCTCAAACGCCGGACGGGCTGATTGAGCCCTCAGGCGGTGGACGGGCTGGTCGGTGCCCAGCTGCCCAGGAGCGCCAGGCGTTCTGCTGTTTCTGAGCCCGGGGTCGGGGTGTAGACGACCAGGAGTTGGTCCGGGTCGCCGGGGAGGGTGAGGGTTTCGTAGGGGATGGTCAGGAGGCCCGCCACGGGGTGCTGGATGCGCTTGATGCCGTGGGTTTTCTCCTTGACCTGGTGGTCGGCCCAGAGGCGGCGGAAGTCGGCGCTCTTCAGGGACAACTCGCCCACCAGCGCGGCCAGTTGCTTGTCCTCCGGGTGGCGGCCCGCGTCCAGGCGCAGATACGCCACCGTCTCCGCCGCCACCGCGGCCCAGTCCGGGTAGCAGTCGCGGGCGGACGGGTCGAGGAAGACCTGGCGCAGGACGTTGCGCTCCCGTGGGCTCTGGGTGCTGTAGCCGAGCAGGGCGTCGCCCATCGCGTTCCAGGCGAGGACGTCCATACGGCGCCCGAAGACGAAGGCCGGCGCCTTCTCGATGGTGTCGAGCAGCAACTGCAGCCCGGGGCGCACCTTCTGGGAGCCGCCGCAAGGGCGGCCCTGCTTCGGGGCGCGCTTGGCGGGCCTGGCCACGTCGTGCAGATGCGCGTGCTCGGTCTCGTCCAGCTTCAGGACCCGGGCGACCGCGTCCAGGACGGCGTCCGAGACGCTCTGGCCCCGGCCCTGCTCCAGGCGGATGTAGTAGTCGACGCTCACGCCCGCCAGCTGGGCCACCTCCTCGCGGCGCAGGCCGGGCACCCGGCGCCGCCCGTGCGCCGGCAGGCCCACGTCCTGTGGCTGGATACGGGCGCGCCGTGAGCGCAGGAAGTCTCCGAGGTCTCCGTCCATGGGGTGAGCCTAGGACAGCCGTGCGGATCGAGCCTGGTACTGCCGGACCTAGGAAAACCCCTGCTCTGGGTACGGGCCTTGGATCCGCGCAGAGTCGTTCCCGTCAACGGCGAGGGGCCATGGCACGACGCCACGGCTGCACACCGCCGCACCAGGACACGACACAGGGAGCGACCCTCATGACGTACGAGAACCTCGTCGGCCGTACCGCCGTCGTCACCGGCGCCGCCAGCGGTATCGGAGCCGCGACTGCCGGACTGCTCGCCGCGAACGGGGCCCGGGTCGCGCTGCTCGCCCGGCGTGCCGAGCGGCTCGAAGAGGTGGCCGAGAAGATCCGCGCCGGGGGCGGGCAGGCCCTCACGGTCGTCGCGGACGTCACCGACGACGCCTCCGTGGACGCGGCGGTGGCCCGGGTGCACGCGGAGTTCGGGCCTGTGGACCTGGTGGTGAACAACGCCGGTGTGATGCTGCCCAACCCGCTGGAGCTCGGGCGGCTCGACGAGTGGCAGCGGATGGTGGACACCAACGTGACCGGCGCCCTGCGGGTGATCCGGGCCTTCACCGCCGATCTGCTCGCGGCCGCGGAGGCGGGCCGCACGGCGGATCTGGTCGATATCTCCTCGATCGGCGCGCACACGGTCTTCCCCAACTACGCGGTGTACGGGGCGACCAAGGCCGCGCTGACCTTCCTGTCGGAGTCGCTGCGCAGCGAGCTTGGCCCGCGCGACGTACGCGTCACCAACATCGAACCCGGCCTCACCGAGAGCGAGTTGCGCGGGCACATCGACAACGGGGAGCTGTCGGAGCAGCTGGACGGGTTGTTCGGGGCGGTCGGGGCGATGTCGGCGGAGGATCTCGCGGATGTGATCGCGTACACCACCAGCCGTCCGCGCCACGTCAATCTGCGGCAGGTCATCGTGCTTCCCACCCGCCAGGCGTAGGTCCGTGCCGTCAGCCCTACCGGTGCCGCGCCGGGCTCAGTCCTCCCAGTCGGAGTCCCGGGCGCGCCGGTCGCGGCCCCGGCCGAAGTGCGGGAAGCGGTGCAGGGATGCCACCGCGTTGACTCCGACGATGCCGCCCCAGGCGACGATCAGGCCCGCGAGGCCGGCGTTCACCGCGGCGACGGCGGTGAGCGGGACCGCGAGGATCAGTGAGACCAGGCCGAAGCCGAAGCGCTCGCCCCAGCCGTCCGTGGGCTGCGGCGAGCGGGCGCCGCGGGCCACGGCCATCTGCTGCTCGGCGAGCCGGCGGCGGACGCCGCGGTCCACGGTGGTGTCGACGCGCTGCTCGACCTTCTCCAGGAATGACTCGACGAGCGCCGAGTCGTACTCCTCGCCCAGCTCTCGGCGGGTCTGCAGGGTGGCGTCGAGTTCCTTCTTGAGTTCAGGGTCGCGGGCTTCCATGCTCTTGACGGTACGGAGCGGGGGCGGCGGGCGCAGTGGGGCTAACCCCCGATTCGTCCCCCGTGTTTCCCCTACGGGAAGCCAGTGCCCAGTACAGGGCGGCCGGCACGAGCAGGCCCACGATCCAGGAGATGTCGGCGCCGCCGAGTGGCTCCACGAGGGGGCCCGTGTAGAAGTGGGTGACCAGGAACGGCAGCTGCGTGGCGAGCCCGATGACGTACACGGACAGCGCGTCCCAGCGCCAGGCCCCGTACCGCCCGTGCGGGTCGGACAGGGCGTCCAGGTCGTAGCGCTCCTTGGAGATCAGGTAGTAGTCGACCAGGTTGATCGCCGACCAGGGCGTGAAGAAGGTCAGCAGGAACAGCAGGAAGTCCTTGAAGGCGGTCAGGAAGCTGTCCTTGCCCAGGAGCGCCACCGCGGTGCCCGCGACCATGATCAGGGCTATGTAGAGCGCCCGGCCCTTCGGTGAGAGGACCTTCTGGCCGCGGAATCCGCTGATGCTGGTGACGATCGACATAAAGCCGCCGTAGGTGTTCAGAACGTTGATCGTCAGCTTGCCGAGCGCGATCACGAAGTACAGGAACGCGGCGACGAGGCCGGTGCCGCCCAGGCCGACCACGTAACTGACCTGGTTGGCCATGAAGGCGTCACCGGCCGTCGCCGCGACCAGGACGCCGAAGGTCATCGACCACTGCGAGCCGAGCGCCGAGCCGGAGAGGGTCCACCAGAAGGTGGCGCGGCCGGAGGTGGTGCGCGGCAGATAGCGCGAGTAGTCCGCGACATACGGCCCGAACGCCAGCTGCCAGGAGGCCGAGAGCGACACCGCGAGCAGGAACATCGGCAGGTCGAAGTGGGCGTCGGCGAGCAGCGCCGAGAGGTCCGCGCGCTCCAGGAGGCGGGCGCCGAGATAGACGAAGGCCAGGGCGCAGATGACGCTGGCGGCCCGGCCCACGGCGTGGATCATCCGGTAGCCGACGGCCGCCATCACCCCGGAGGCGAGAGCGAAGATCAGGATGCCGGGGGTCTCGCCGAGGTGGGTCAGCTCGCCGACCGCCTGCCCGGCGAGGACGCTGCCGGACGCGAAGAACCCGATGTACATCAGGATCACGAGGCACAGCGGTACGACGGCGCCGCGCACCCCGAACTGGGCCCGGGACTGGATCATTTGGGGCAGTCCGAGCTTCGGCCCCTGGGCGGAGTGCAGGGCCATCACGGCCCCGCCGACGAGATTGCCGGTGACCAGACCGATGACCGACCAGACCACGTCACCGCCGAAGACGACCGCGAGGGCGCCGGTGACGACCGCGGTGATCTGGAGGTTGGCGCCCAGCCAGAGAGTGAACTGGGAGAAGGCGGTGCCGTGCCGCTCCTCGTCCGGTACGACGTCGATCGAGCGCTGTTCCACGAGTGAGCCGGCCATCTGTCCCCCAGCCTGGTTGCCCGTCTGCATATCCTCATGCAGAGTTCTGGGTGACTGAATAGATTGTCAATGCCCTGGTGTAAAACACTGGTTACTCGCTCGCCACCGGTTACGAAGGAGGGGGCCCGATGACCGACAGTCCGGCCGCCCGGCTGCAGCAGCTCTTCGAGGGCCACCGGCTCACGCCCACCCAGCGCCGGATCGCGCACTGCATGGTGCGCCGCGCCGCCGATGTCCCCTTCCTGTCCAGCGTGGAGCTCGCCGACCTCGCCGGGGTCAGCCAGCCCTCGGTCACCCGGTTCGCGGTCGCGCTCGGCTTCGACGGCTACCCGGCGCTGCGCAGACATCTGCGCGAGGTGACTCCGGGGGAGCCCGCCCCGGCCGCGGCCGAGCGCAACGAGTACCAGCAGGCCGTCGAGGCCGAGATCGAGAATCTGCGGCATCTGGCGGCCGCACTCGCCGACCCGGGCCCGGTGGAGCGGGCCGGCCGGCTGCTCGCCGCGTCCCGGCCGCTGCCGGTGCTCGGGCTGCGCGCGGCGGCGTCCCAGGCGTACGGCTTCTCGTACTTCGCCGCCAAGGTTCACCCCGATGTCCGTCTCCTCGACGAGGGCGGCTCCATGCTCGCCGACCGGATCGACGGAGCGGTCCGCGCGGGTGCGTCGGCGCTGCTGTGCTTCGCGCTGCCGCGGCACCCGCGCGAGGTGGTCGAGGCGCTCACCCACGCGCGGGACGCGGGCCTGACCGTGGTCACGGTCGCGGACAGCGCCTTCGCGCCGGTGGCGAAGGTCTCGGACCTGCTGATCCCGGCGGCGGTCGGCACGGGCCTCGCCTTCGACACCGCGTGCGCCCCGATGCTGCTCGGGCGGGTGCTGCTGGAGGTGATGTGCGACGGACTGCCGGACGCCCAGGCGCGGTTGGAGCAGTTCGACGCCCGGGCGGCGGAGCGTGGCCTTTTCGTGGAGTAGCGGAGCGTGGCCTTTTCGTGGAGTAGGCCTGGGGTGTTCGCTCTTACGTATCGGACGCCTTCAGGGCCACCTTGTTGACCACCCACAGCGCCACCCCGATCGCCACGAGCACCCCGGCGCGGATGTAGACCTCCGCCGGACGGTCGGCAAGGGGGCTGGCCAGGATCAGGGCCGTGACCGCGCCCAGTACCGGCAGGATCGTGGGCGCCCTGAAGTGCTCGTGCTCCACCGGGTCGCGGCGCAGCACGAGCACCGCCACGTTGACCACCGCGAACACACAGAGCAGCAGGAACGCCGTGGTGTCGCCGAGGCCCTCGATCTCGCCGGTCGAGACCAGGCCGATCGCCAGGACCGAGACGAAGACGATGCCGACGACCGGGGTGCGGCGCCGGGGCAGGACGCGGCCCATGGCGCGCGGCAGGATCCGTTCGTTGGCCATGCCGTAGCAGAGCCGCGAGGCCATCATGATGTTGATCAGGGCCGAGTTGGTGACCGCGAACAGCGCGATCAGGGCGAAGAGTTTGTGCGGGAAGTCGATCCCGCCCGCCTTGACGACTTCGAGCAGCGGGCCGCTGGAGCCCGCCAGGGTCTTGTGGTCGACCAGGAGCGACGAGACCAGGGCGACCAGGACATAGATCGTGCCGGTGACCGCGACGCCGATGAAGATGGCCCGCGGGAAGGTGCGGACCGGGTCCTTGGTCTCCTCCGCCATGTTCACCGAGTCCTCGAAGCCGACGAAGGCGAAGAAGCCGAGTGCGGTGGCCCCGAGGATGCCGGTCATCAGGGCGTATCCGCTGCCCGTCGACTCGAACTCGCCCAGCCTGGACGGCTCTCCGCCCCCGGTCATGACCGCGTACGCGCCGATCGCGAGGATGATCATGAGTCCGGTCAGCTCGACCACGGTGAGGACGACGTTCGTCTTCACGGACTCCGAGACGCCGCGCAGGTTCAGGGCGGCCAGGGCCAGGATGAACAGGATCGCGACGAGCGTGGGCGGCAGCGCGCCCGCGGTGAGTTCGCTGAGGTAGTCACCGCTGAAGGCGCGGGCGGCGGCGCTCGCGGAGGCGAGCCCCGAGCACATCACCATGAAGGCGATGATGAAGGTCAGGAACGGGACCTTGAACGCCTTCTGGGTGTAGAGCGCGGCCCCGGCCGCCTTCGGGTACTTGCCGACGAGTTCGACGTACGAGGCCGCTGTCAGGATCGCCACGACGAAGCCGATCACGAACGGCAGCCACAGTGCGCCGCCGACCTTCCCCGCGACCTTCCCGGTGGTGGCGTAGATGCCGGTGCCGAGGATGTCGCCGATCACGAACAGGATGAGGAGCCCGGGGCCGATGGCCCGTTTCAGCTCCGGCCGTGCCGGTTCTTCCTCGACCGGCCCCGCGGCGGATGAGTCGGTGGTGGACAACTGGTACCTCCCCCGATCGGTGATACGTCGGTGGAAGTTCTGCCCGTGCGCCGGGCCGCAATGCGCGCCCCGCCGATCTCAGAGGTTCCTCAGAGGTTCACAGCGAGCCGACGGCCTTTCACGGTGAAATGAGGGCTGTTCACAGCGAGTCGAGGGCCCGGGTGTGCGCGCCGCCCGACTCCGCGACCAGTTCCTCGGGCGTCTGCGGCGTGCGCACCGTCGCGAAGCGCACCGCGCCCCCGTCCGGCCCGCCTGCTCCGTCCGCACCGTCCGTGCCGGCCGAGAAGCCGTAAACGCCGGGCCTGGCAAGGCTGTTGTACGCGTAGTGGTGGGCGAAGTAGTACGCGCCGGTGTCCAGGGCGGCCGCGTAGTCCCCGGCCTGAAGCAGCGGCAGCGGGCGGTTCTCGGCGAGCAGATCGCCCGCGAAACAGGCGGGTCCGGCCACGTCCTGGGCGACGGCGGGGCCCGTCTTGGGCCGCCCCTTCGCGTCGTACGCGGCGATCCGCAGCGGCCACGAGTCCGGGGCGTAGACCGTGCGGGCGGCCACCTGCGCACCGGCGTGGGTGATCGCGATGGGACGGTTGCCCGCGGCCTTGGTGTACTCGACGCGGGCCACGATCGTGCCGTGCTTGGCGAGCAGGGAGCGGCCGAACTCGGTGACGAGGCCGTAGCGCCCGTCGAAGAGCCCCGGCACCTCGCGCTTGAGCAGCCGGGCGTACGCCGCGAACGTGGGCGTCTCGGCGTCGGAGCCGAAGTTGACCGGCAGACCGCCGCCGATGTCGATGGTGTCGACCTGCCGCCTGCCCGCCAACTGGTTGATCTCCTCGGCGAGTTCATAGGTCACGCGGACGCCCTCGGCGAGCAGTTCCAGGGGGATTCCCTGGGAGCCCGAGTGGGTGTGCAGACGGGTCAGCCAGGGGCGGTCGAGGAAGGCGCGTACGACCCACTCGCGGGCCCCCTCGTCCCGCAGGCCGACCCCGAACTTCGAGGTGGCGGTGGCCGTGGAGAGCGCCCCGATGGAGCCCCCGCCGATCTGCGGGTTCACGCGCAGGCCGACCGGGGAGCGGGTCGGCGCGGACCGGGTGAGGGTGTCGATACGGGAGATTTCCTGCGGGTTGTCGGCATTGACGGCGATGCCGAGCGCGAGGGCCTGGCGCAGCTCGGCCGGGGTCTTGGCGGGGGAGTCGAGGACGGTGTGCGCGGGCCTGACGCCGGCGGCGCTGACCAGGGCGAGCTCACCCGGACTCGCCACCTCGGCCCCGATGCGCTCCTTGTTCAGGAGCCGCAGCACGGGCACGAGGGGGCAGGCCTTGACGGCGAAGGCGTGCAGGACGGGGGCCGTGGTCACCTCGGCGAACGCGGCGCGCAGGGCGGCGGCCGAGCGCCGGATGCCGGTGATGTCGAGCAGGGCGGCGAGCGGGGCGTCCGGGCCGACGATCCCTTGCTCGACGGCGGCGCGTACGGCCTCGTCACGGCGGGCGGCCGCCGCGGCGGCACGGGGATCGGGGGAGAACGCTGTCGTGGCGTCCATGTCACCTATGGCCATTGATCCAGCCAATCATCACGAGCCGCGCCCCGCAGACGCACCCGTGTATTGACTAGACCTATTCAGAGAACCAGGATGTGAATAGACGTGCCAACTCAAGGAGGCAGACCATGTCAGGACCCCGGCCCGTTCGAGCCCCGCGCGGTACGGAACTGAGCGCCCTGGGATGGCAGCAGGAAGCCGCGCTGCGGATGCTGCAGAACAACCTGGACCCCGAGGTCGCCGAGCACCCCGACAAGCTCGTCGTCTACGGCGGCACCGGCAAGGCGGCCCGTGACTGGCGCTCCTTCGACGCGATGGTGCGCACGCTGCGGACCCTGAAGCAGGACGAGACGATGCTCGTCCAGTCGGGCCGCCCCGTCGGTGTCATGCAGACCCACGAGTGGGCGCCGCGCGTCCTGATCGCCAACTCCAACCTGGTCGGCGACTGGGCGAACTGGGAGGAGTTCCGCCGCCTGGAGGCCCTCGGCCTCACGATGTACGGCCAGATGACCGCCGGTTCCTGGATCTACATCGGCACGCAGGGCATCCTCCAGGGCACGTACGAGACGTTCGCCGCGGTCGCCGCGAAGAAGTTCAACGGCACGCTCGCCGGGACGATCACCCTCACCGCCGGTCTCGGCGGCATGGGCGGCGCCCAGCCCCTCGCGGTCACCATGAACGACGGCGTCGCGATCTGTATCGACTGCGACCCGCGGGCGATCGAGCGCCGGATCGAGCACAAGTACCTGGACGTCAAGGCCGATTCCCTGGAGCACGCGCTCCAGCTCGCCGTCGAGGCCCGCGACGCCCGCCGTCCGCTCTCCATCGGCCTGCTCGGCAACGCGGCCGACCTGCTGCCGCGCATGCTCGCCGAGTCCGCGCCCATCGACATCGTCACGGACCAGACCTCGGCCCACGACCCGCTGGCGTACCTCCCGGTGGGTGTCGAGTTCGACGAGATGGCGTCGTACGCGGCGAAGGACCCGGCGGGCTTCACCACCCGCGCACGTGAGTCCATGGCCCGGCACGTCGAGGCCATGGTGGGCTTCATGGACGCGGGCGCCGAGGTCTTCGACTACGGCAACTCGATCCGCGGCGAGGCTCAACTCGCGGGCTACGACCGGGCGTTCGCGTTCCCCGGCTTCGTGCCGGCGTATATCCGCCCGCTCTTCTGCGAGGGCAAGGGCCCGTTCCGCTGGGCGGCCCTTTCGGGCGAGGCGTCCGACATCCACAAGACGGACAAGGCGATCCTCGACCTCTTCCCGGAGAACGAGTCCCTGCACCGCTGGATCAAGATGGCGGGGGAGAGGGTCCACTTCCAGGGCCTCCCGGCGCGCATCTGCTGGCTCGGCTACGGCGAGCGGGACCGCGCGGGCGAGCGCTTCAACGACATGGTGGCGAGCGGGGAGTTGCAGGCTCCGCTGGCGATCGGCCGCGACCACCTGGACTGCGGCTCGGTGGCATCCCCGTACCGCGAGACGGAAGCCATGCTCGACGGCTCCGACGCGATCGCCGACTGGCCGCTCCTGAACGCCATGGTGAACGTGGCCTCCGGTGCGTCCTGGGTCTCCCTCCACCACGGCGGCGGCGTCGGCATGGGCCGCTCCATCCACGCGGGCCAGGTGACGGTGGCGGACGGCACGCCCCTGGCCGGCGAGAAGGTGCGCCGCGTCCTGACGAACGACCCGGGGATGGGCGTGATCAGGCACGTCGACGCGGGTTACGACGGCGCCGAGTCGGTGGCGGCGGACCGGGGTGTGCGCATTCCGATGCGTGAGGGGTCGGCGGAGTGAGCATCCCGCACGAGCGGGGGCCCGGGAGCGGAGCCCCCGGGGCAGGAACCCCGCCCACCTTCCAGCAGATGTGGCGGGACCTGGCCCCCGTCGGCCGCCACCCGGACACCGGGGGCTACCGCCGCTTCGCCTGGACCCCCGCGGACGCGGACTGCCGGGCGTGGTTCAAGGAGCAGGCCGAATCCCGCGGCCTCGCCCACGAGCTCGACCGCAACGGCAACCAGTGGGCCTGGCTCGGCGACCCGCACGCGGGAGAGGCGGTCGTCACCGGCTCCCACCTCGACTCCGTCCCCGACGGCGGCGCCTTCGACGGCCCCCTCGGCGTCGTCTCGTCCTTCGCGGCGCTCGACGAACTGAGGGCGCGCGGAGCCGAGTTCACCCGCCCCCTCGCGATCGTGAACTTCGGCGACGAAGAGGGCGCGCGGTTCGGTCTGGCCTGCGTCGGCTCCCGGCTGACCGCGGGGCAGCTGAGCCGCGAGAAGGCGTACGAGCTGACGGACGCCGACGGGATCACGCTGCCGCAGGCGATGGAGCGGGCCGGCCACGACCCGGAGCGGATCGGCCCCGACCCCGAGCGCCTCGCCCGTATCGGCGCGTTCGTCGAGCTGCATGTCGAGCAGGGCCGCGCCCTGGACCTGAGCGGCGACCGGATCGGCATCGCCAGCGCCATCTGGCCGCACGGCCGCTGGCGCTTCGACTTCCGGGGCGAGGCCAACCACGCGGGCACCACCCGCCTGACCGACCGCCGGGACCCGATGCTGTCGTACGCCGAGACCGTCCTGGCCGCCCGGAGGGAGGCCGAACTCGCGGGCGCCCTCGCCACGTTCGGCAAGATCTCGGTCGAGCCGAACGGCGTGAACGCCATCCCGTCCCTGGTCCGCGGCTGGCTCGACTCGCGCGCCGCCGACCAGGAGAGCCTCGACACCACGGTCACGGCGATCGAGAAGGCGGCCCGCGAGTACGCGGAGCGGCACGGCATCGACCTCACCGTCGTACGGGAGTCCTTCACGCCCGTCGTGGAGTTCGAGCACGCCCTGCGCGACGAACTCGGCCGGATCCTCGGCGCCCGCACCGACCTGACGGCCCCCGTCCTCGGCACGGGCGCGGGACACGACGCCGGAATCCTCTCCGGCTCGGTCCCGACGGCCATGCTGTTCGTACGCAACCCCACGGGCGTCTCGCACTCCCCGGCCGAGCACGCGGCCGAGGACGACTGCGTGGCCGGGGTGCTCGCCCTCGCCGACGTACTGGAAGGACTGGCCTGCAAGTGACGGGAACGACGCAGACGTACTGGCTGGAACAGGCCTGGCTCGAGACCAATGTCGAACCCGGCGTGGTGGTGGAGACCGCGCCGGACGACGGCCGGATCACCGCCGTACGCAAGGGAGTCGAGACCCCGCCGCCCGGCGCCACGGCGCTGCGCGGCCTGACCGTCCCCGGCCTGGCCAACACCCACTCGCACGCCTTCCACCGCGCCCTGCGCTCCACGGTGCAGGTCGGCTCGGGCACGTTCTGGACGTGGCGCGAGGTGATGTACCAGGTGGCGGCGCGGCTCACCCCCGAGACGTACTACGCGCTCGCACGGGCGGTGTACGCGGAGATGGCGCTCGCGGGCGTCACGGCGGTCGGCGAGTTCCACTACGTCCACCACGCGCCCGGAGGCACGCCCTACGACGACCCCAACGCGATGGGCGAGGCGCTGATCGCGGCGGCGCGGGACGCGGGCATCCGCATCACGCTGCTCGACACGGCGTATCTGTCCTCGGGCTTCGGCGCCGCCCCCGACCGCCACCAGCTGCGCTTCTCCGACCGCACGGCGGACTCGTGGGCCGAGCGGGCCGCGGCGCTCAAGGACGGCGACGGGGTACGGATCGGGGCGGCGATCCACTCCGTACGGGCCGTACCCGCCGGGCAGTTGGGCACGGTCGCCGAGTGGGCCCGCGGCCGCGGCGCCCCGCTGCACGTCCACCTCTCGGAGCAGACCGCCGAGAACGACGCCTGCCAGGCCGCCCACGGCTGCACGCCCACCCGGCTGCTCGCCGACCACGGCGTCCTCGGCCCCGGCACGACCGGCGTCCACAACACACATCTGACGGCCGACGACATCCGGCTCATCGGCGGCTCAGGCACGGGCACCTGCATGTGCCCCACCACGGAACGCGACCTGGCCGACGGCATCGGCCCGGCGGCGGCCCTGCAGGAGGCGGGCTCCCCGCTGTCCCTCGGCTCCGACAGCCACGCCGTGATCGACCTCCTGGAGGAGGCGCGGGCCCTGGAGCTCGACGAGCGCCTGCGCACCCGCACCCGAGGCCACTGGACGGCGGCGGCACTGCTGCGGGCGGCGTCGGCAGACGGCCACGCGGCGCTGGGGTGGGCTGACGCAGGCACGCTGGAGGAAGGGGCGCTCGCGGACTTCGCGACGGTCGCGCTCGACTCGGTCCGTACGGCAGGGGTGCTGCCGCGGATGGGGGCGGAGGCGGCGGTGTTCGCGGCGTCGGCGGCGGATGTGCGCCACACGATCGTGGGTGGCCGCCAGATCGTCCGTGACGGGGCGCACGCGCTGCTCCCGGACGTGCCGTCGGCCCTGGCGGACGCGATCGGCGCGCTCCGTTCGTAAGCGTGAGCCGTGCTGTACGAGAGGAACTCATGAGCACCACCACCCTCATCACCAACATCTCCACCCTCGTCACCAACGACCCGGACCTCGGCGAGGGCCCCCTCGGCCAGGTCAAGGACGCGGCCGTCGTCCTGGAGGGCGACCGGGTGGCGTGGGTGGGCCGGGCCGAGAGCGCCCCCCAGGCCGACACCGCGTACGACGCACAGCACCGCGCCGCCATCCCCGGCTTCGTCGACTCCCACTCCCACCTGGTCTTCGCGGGCGACCGCACCCAGGAGTTCAACGCCCGTATGGAGGGCCGGAGTTACTCCGCCGGAGGCATCCGCACCACCGTCAAGGCCACCCGCGCCGCGAGCGACGAGGAGCTGGAGCGGAACGTCGTGCGCTATCTGCGCGAGGCCGCACGGCAGGGCACGACCACGTTCGAGACGAAGTCCGGCTACGGCCTGACCACGCACGACGAGGCCCGCGCGCTGCGGATCGCGTCCCGGCACACCGACGAAGTGACCTTCCTGGGCGCGCACATCGTCTCCCCGGACTACGCCGACGACCCGGCCGCGTACGTGGAGCTCGTCACCGGCGAGATGCTCGACGCCTGTGCGCCGTACGCGCGTTGGGTCGATGTGTTCTGCGAGAAGGGCGCCTTCGACGGGGACCAGGCCCGCGCCATCCTCACCGCGGGCAAGGCCAAGGGCCTCACGCCGCGCATGCACGCCAACCAGCTGAGCTATGGCCCCGGCGTGCAGCTCGCCGTGGAGCTGGACGCCGCGAGCGCGGACCACTGCACGCACCTGACGCAGGAGGACGTGGACGCCCTCGCCCACGGCAACACCGTCGCGACCCTGCTGCCGGGTGCCGAGTTCTCCACCCGGGCCGAGTGGCCGGACGCCCGGCGGCTCCTCGACGCGGGGGCCACGGTCGCGCTGTCCACGGACTGCAACCCGGGCTCGTCCTTCACGTCCTCCATGCCGTTCTGTATCGCCCTGGCGGTACGCGACATGGGGATGACCCCGGACGAGGCCCTCTGGGCGGCCACAGCGGGCGGTGCGCGCGCCCTGCGACGTACGGACGTCGGACGCCTGAGCCCGGGGGCACGGGCCGATCTGGCGCTCCTCGACGCCCCGAGCCATGTGCATCTCGCCTACCGTCCGGGCGTACCCCTGGTCGGCGAGGTCTGGCAGCGGGGCGAGCGCGTGCGCTGACGGCACGAGGAGGGCCGGCGCAAACAGATCGGCGCCGGTGCGGCAGGACGCGCTCGTGAGAGCGAAGTCCTCCCGCACCGGCGCCGCTGCTGCGCGTGGCCCGGCGGGCCGGGGTCATTCCTCGACGGTCAGCCCCTTGCGCAGCCGCACCAGGGTGCGCGAGAGCAGCCGGGAGACATGCATCTGGGAGATGCCGAGCTCCTCGCCGATCTCGGACTGCGTCATATTCGCCACGAAGCGCAGAGACAGGATCTTCCGGTCGCGCGGCGGGAGTTCGGCGATCAGCGGCTTCAGGGACTCGACGTACTCGATGCCCTCGAGTCCGTGGTCCTCGTAGCCGATCCGGTCCGCGAGCGCGCCCTCGGAGTCGTCCTCCTCCGGCTGCGCGTCGAGCGAGCTCGCCGTGTAGGCGTTGGATGCCGCCATGCCCTCGACGACCTCGTCGTTGGAGATGCCGAGGCGCTCGGCGAGCTCCGTCACGGTCGGTGCGCGGTCGAGCTTCTGCGCCAGTTCGTCACCGGCCTTGGCGAGGTCGAGGCGCAGCTCCTGGAGCCGGCGCGGGACGCGCACCGACCACGAGGTGTCGCGGAAGAAGCGCTTGATCTCGCCGACGATGGTCGGCATGGCGAAGGTCGGGAACTCGACGCCGCGGCTGAGCTCGAAGCGGTCGATGGCCTTGATCAGGCCGATGGTGCCGACCTGGATGATGTCCTCCATCGGTTCGCTGCGGGAGCGGAACCGGGAAGCGGCGAACTTCACCAGGGCAAGATTGAGTTCGACGAGCGTGTTGCGTACGTACGCGTACTCGTGCGTGCCTTCCTCGAGATTCTCGAGGCGCTCGAAGAGGGTCTTCGACAGTGCCCTTGCGTCCAGCGGGCCGACTTCGTCGTAGGGCGGGATCTCGGGAAGTCCCGGGAGCTCCGCGAGCCCTTCGAGGACGTCGGGGCCGGGTACGGCCTCCATGACGTCCAGAGGCTCCGATTCCGTGGTTTCCGCGGCTTCCTCTCGGGGAGCCGGGAGAGTGGGGGGTTCGGTCTCGAAGTGTTCCGCTGGGGGTGTCGACGTCGCGTTGCGGGTAGGCGATGCGTCGAGCCGGGGTGACATGAGGTCCTCCATCGTTCTCGGCATATGGCTGCCGATGCCAATACGTGCACTACGGTGTGCGGCGCCTCCAAAGCCGGCCGTGTTTGTTTGCTGTCTCTCTAGGCCTACCCGCTTCCGCCCGCCCCTTGCAAGTGGCTTATGCTGCTAAATGTCCGTTTTCGGGGGGATGTTCGGGTACCCCGGGACGTACGGAAGGCGTAGGCTTCCATGGCGTCAATCACCAGCTCGAGACCTTCGGAAGAGAGACGGCATGGACCGCGCGACGGTCGGCAGCGCAAACCGAGGCCGGCTTCGGGTCGAGGTGCACAACGAGGGCGGGAGCGCCGTTGTGACCCCGGTGGGTGAGCTTGATCACCACACCGCGGATCTCCTGCGTGAACCCCTGGAAGACTGCCTGGCCCAAGGCCTGGCGCGACTTGTCGTCGACTGCTCGCGGCTGGAGTTCTGCGATTCGACCGGGCTCAACGTCCTGCTCGGCGCCCGCCTCAAGGCCGAGGCCGCGGGAGGTGGAGTCCATCTGGCCGGGATGCAGCCCGTGGTGGCCAGGGTCTTCGAGATCACCGGAGCGGAGGCGGTGTTCACAGTGCACCCCTCGCTCGAGGCCGCACTGGCCGACTGACCGCGGGGAGTTACGGCACAGTTGTCCCGACGTGATCGGTACGTAACCTGCATCACACCCCCCGGATCGAATAAGTGGGTGTTCTCACGGATCGGCCGGGCAGGAGACAGCTGGAATTGCTGAATGCCGGGAGTGCAGAACCGCTTCTGCCGTCGTCAGCGTCTCGAGACTTGGAAGCGAGTTTCGGCCCCGTCCTCCGGAGCCGCCCACTCGCCCCCTGGTCCCGGCCCGAGTTGTTGTCCTACAGACCGCCCAGATCGACAGAGATCTCAAGAACTGGTGAATCGGTGAGGTGAAGCGCTGATGAGCACCACCCGGCCCTTCTCGCCGGGCGACCGTGGCCCGGAGCCGGGCGCCGCGGGTGAGGCCCCGCACGCGGCGGCCACGCGCACCGTGCGCCAGGTCCGCAGGCTGAGCCTCAACGGCGCCAGCGGCGTCGTGCCGCTCGCCCGCGACTTCACCCGCCAGGCGCTCTACGACTGGGGCTGGCTGCCCGCGACGGGCGCCGATCAGCGGGCGGCCGCCGAGGATGTCCTCCTGGTCGTCTCCGAACTGGTCACCAACGCCTGTCTGCACGCCGAGGGCGCCGACGAGCTCTGGGTCGGCTGTGACAACAAGGTGCTGCGCCTCGAGGTCTCCGACCGCGGCACGGGCCAGCCCGCGCCGCGCACTCCGCACCGTGCCGGACGGCCCGGCGGGCACGGCATGTTCATCGTGCAGCGGCTCTGCCTCGACTGGGGCGTCGTACGCACACCCGGTGAGGCCGGCAAGACCGTCTGGGCGGAGCTGGCCGCGCCCAGTTAGCTGCCCCGCCACGGGTTACCGCAGGTTCGGAGCCCGTCATATGACCCCGCCGACAGCCCGAGATCCGGGCTGTCTTTTGTCTTCCCTCCACAAGGTCCCCGGCGTACCTTGAGCGCCCAATCTGATGTGTCGTCAGGAACTGTCAGTGACAGATGGGCAGTTGGCACGAGCGTCGAAAAGCTCGAAAGAGGGGAACTTCAGGTGTCGTACCAGAAAAGGAACCCTGCGGCGCGGAGCGCCTCGTTGAGGGGCGGTGGTCGGGAGACGGGTGGGCGCTGTGCCGCGTTCGTGGCGGCCGCGGCCATGGCCGGCTCAGCGGTGCTCCTCGCCGCTCCGGCCGCGCACGCCGAGGTCGTAGACGTCGACTACCAGTGCAAGACGCCGATCGGCAACAAGGGCGCCGTCTCGCCGATCGACATCAAGAGCGTCGAGAGCGGCGGCGGATACAAGCTCACCATGTCCTTCCAGAAGGGCGTCTCGTCCAGCCCGGTCGAGCTCGGCAAGGGCGCCATGAAGCCCAGCGCCCTGATCAAGCTCGGCGGCGCCGAGACCGGCAACGTGCCCGTGTCCGGGCCGCCCAACTCCGAGGCGATTCCGGCCAACACCCCTATCAAGATCAGTGACTTGTCGGGGACGTATACGCCGAAGAAGAGCGGCAAGGTCACCTTCACCGCGTCCACGCTCACCATCAAGGCGATGGGCACGACCACCACCTGCACACCCAAGAACAACCCCAAGCCGTCCCTGTCCCTGGACGTGAAGAGCGCCGGCGGCGGTGCCACGGGCGGCTCGACCGGCGGTTCCACCGGTGACTCGGGCAGTGCGCCCGCGGGCGGCGAGGAACTCCCGCAGACCGGGCCCGAGGACTCCGCGGTCGCGCTCGGCACCCTCGGCGGCACGGTGCTGCTCGCCGGTGCCGCGGGCGTGCTGTGGCTGACCCGGCGCAATCAGGCGGCGCGCAGGTAGCGGGAGGCGACTCCCCGGGGCCGCTCCGCACCGGTCCCGCGCCGCGCCGGCCTCCGTGCCGGCCCTGCGCCTGAAGCCCGTACGCGCACGCAGCACGCAGCACGCAGCACCAGGAGCCGCCGATGCCGTCCGTTGCCCGAGCAGTCGCCCGCCCGTCGCCCGTCACCGCCCTCGCATCGAGCGCTGCGCGCGCAGTCCTCACGGTCGCAGTCCTCGTGGCGGGCGGCCTCTTCGCCATGTCCGGGCACCCGTCGGCCGCGGCCGACCAACCGCCCTGGTCCCTCGCGCCCTCATCGGGCTCATCGGGCTCATCGGGCGGCGGATCCGGACCGGCCGGGGACGGGCGGCCCTACGTCTATCTGGAGGGCACACCGGGCACCGTCCTCGAGGACAAGGTGACGGTCACCAACCCGGGCGACAAGCCGCGGACCGTCGAGCTGCGCGGGGCCGACGCCTACAACAAAGGCGACGGCTCCTTCGCGATCAGGCCCGACCGGCGGTCCGCCGACGGCGGTGCCTGGGTCAGGCTCGCGGAGCGGAAGGTGACGGTGCCGCCGCGCACCCGGGCCGAGGTGCCGTTCACGGTGACGGTGCCGGCCGGGGCGGCTCCCGGGGACCATCCGGCGGCGATCGTGGCGAAGGGGGCGGGGGAGAGCGCGGGCGTACGCCTGCATCTGCGGGTCAGCGGGCCGACCCTCTCCGCCCTCACCGTGGAGCGGGCCCGGTTCGTGGACGACGGAAGCCGGATCACCTACGACCTGGTCAACCGCGGCAACACCGTGCTGAGCCCGAAGCTCGCGGTGCACGCCGAAGGCGTCTTCGGCGAGGTGCTCGACCGCGGCCCGCGCGCCCTGCCCGTCGAGCTGCTGCCCGGCCGCCGGGTCACCCTCTCCGAACCCTGGCCCGACGCCCCCGCCCTCGACTCGGTCGACATCCGGCTGACCGTGACGGCGGCCGGCGGCGCCCATGACACCACCACGACCTCCGCCGGCTTCGTGCCGTGGGGCGCCGTGGCGGGTGCGGCCGCGGGCCTCGCGGCGGTGGCCGGTGCCGGGGTCCGGGCGGTACGCCGACGGCGGCGCGCGGCGGACCCGGACCACCCTGAACAGCAGCAGACGGAACGCGAGTTGACGGGAGCGGCGACGTGAGCGGCAAGGCGAGCATCCGGGCACTGATCCTCGCGGTGGCGGCGGCCGTGACCCTGGTCCTGGCCGCACCGCCCGCGCCCGCGGCGGACGGCCCCTCCGTCGAACTCTCCAGAACGGAGGCGGGCAAGGGCGGCACCATCACCGTCACCGGCAAGGGCTGGCGGCCGAAGACCCTCCTGATGATGCTGATCTGCGGCCGGGCCGCACCGGACAAGGACCCCATCGGCGGGACCAACGCCTGCGCCAACTCCGACGGCCGCGCCGTCACCACCGACGGGGACGGCGGCTTCAGCAAGAGACTCCCCGTGGCCGAGCCGCCCGAGGCCTGCCCCTGCGTGGTGCGGGTGGCCACCGTGACGGGTGAGAAGGCCACCGCGCAGGCCGCGTTCGAGGTCGCGGGGCACCCGGTGAAGCCGCTGCCGAAACAGCCGAGCGGCGGCAAGCTGGCCGTCCTCGCCGCCACCCGCCTGGAAGGGTCGAGCTCCGTCCTCACCTGGTTCGGCGCCCCGCCCGGCCGCGAACTCGTGGTGACCGTGGGCAATCTCGGCTCGGCCCCGGTCAAGGACCCGGTCTTCAAGGTCGGCACCTCGCACGGCGTGCTCGCCCCCGAGTGGGAGGAGCAGCAGTGGCGCGGCACGATCGCACCGGGCAAGAAGGCCCAGGTCAAACTGAAGGTACAGCTGGATTCGGGGGCGCACGGCGACTATCTGGTCTCCCTCCAGTACGGCGGCAAGGTGCTCGCCGAGCAGCCGTGGGGCGTGGGCCGGCCCTGGGGCGTGACGCTCTTCTGGATCCTGCTGTGTGTCGTCGTGCCCGCGGCGGTCTTCCGTATCGGTATGGCGATCGTCGACCGGGTACGTCCGCGCCGCCGCTCCGGCGGCCACCATGCGCGCCGCGTACGTGAGGTGCGGGGCCTGCGCTTCCCCAAGGCACTCACTCCGCTCTCCGGCACCGCCTCCCGGGCGGCCGAGAAGCGACGGCGTCCGGACGGCCCCGGCGGGACCGCGTCCGATCCGGCCACCACGGCCTCGCTGCCGTGGTTCACCCCGGACTCCGCTCCGGGTGCACCGACTCAGCTCTCCGCACCGCAAGAGAACCGTCCGACGGCACCAGGGAAGGGAAACACGTGACCACTCAACGGAGAGTGAGTGCGGCCGGCGTCGCGCTCATGCTCAGCGGCGCGGGGCTGATACTCGCCGCGAGTCCGGCGCAGGCCGCCGAGACCGCGTACAAGACCGAGTGTGTGCCACCCGCCATCTCCGGTATGGACCCCGTGCACGGGACCACCGAGGTGGAGATCGAGGCACCGGCGGAGGCGAAGGTCGGCGACGAGGTCGAGGTGGTGTGGAAGACGGTCAAGGCCGCCTCCAGGAACCCCGATGTCATCGATCTGGAGAAGGACACCGTCAAGCCGACCGGAACCATCAAGGTCGGCGGCGGACAGAGCGCGGAGCTCGCCGTGGAAGGCGAGCGCAAGAACCCGCCGATCAAGAAGAACAGCCCCATGGTCCTGTCCGACATGAAGGGCAAGCTGAAGCTGACGGCGCCGGGCGAGGTGACGCTGACCCCGGACAAGTACAACATCAACGTCAGCAAGCCGATGTCGACGGACACCAAGTGCGCTCCCGAGGAAACCGTGAAGTCCGCGGCGACCATCAAGGTCAGTGGCGGCGGCGGGAGTTCGGGCGGTACGACGGGCGGCCTGCCGACGACGGCGCCGACCGGACTGCCCACGGGCCTGCCGACCGGCCTTCCCACCGGCGGCGACTCGGGCGGCAGCGGCGGTGACTCCGGCGGTTCGGCGGGCGGCGGCGACAGCGGCGGCTCGGACTCCGGCGGCTCGACCGGCGGCGGAGGCGGGCAGACGGACTTCGAGGGCAAGGAAGTCCAGATCCCGTACAAGTGCAAGACGCCGATCGGCGACAAGGAAGCCACGTCGCCCGTGCAGATCAACGCGAAGAAGAGCGGCGGGAACTACGACCTCACCGTGAAGTTCAAGAAGTCCGTGATGGACAGCCCGGCCGATATCCCGGCGGACTCCGTGAAGCCGTCGATGGCGGTCAAGCTGGGCGGCGCGGACAAGGGCACGGTGGCGGTGGAGGGCCCCACGAACAAGGAGCCCATCAAGTCCGGCGACCCGATGAACATCCCTGATCTGACCGGGACTTACAAGCCGGGCGCGGACGGCAAGTCCACGCTGTCACCGGGCGTCCTCACGGTGAAGGCGCTCGGCACGACGACCACCTGCACGCCGGACAAGACGGAGGTCTCCCTGGAGATCGACACGGCGGCGCAGCCGGGCGGCGCGGCCGGCGGCGGTTCGGGCTCGGCCTCCGGCTCGGCGGGCGGCTCCGCCGCGTCCGGCGGCGGCCTCGCCGACACCGGCGCCGACGACAACGGCACGCTGCGGGCGCTCGGCCTGGTGGCGGGAACGGTGATCCTCCTCGGAGGAGCGGTCTTCACCTTCATGCCGAAGCGCCGCTGGCGCTGAGCGGGCTGAGCGAGTTGAGCGGCACTCCCCGGAGGGGCCCGGCCAGGGTCCCTCCGGGGGTGGCGTCAGGCCCGCGCCCGCAACCACCCGAGGACAGCCTTCCGCACCTTTGCCGACTCCAGCAGCGCACCCCCGTGCGCCGCCCCCCGCTCCACCCGCACCGTCACGTCCCGTCCCCCCGCGACCCGCTGGGCGGCGGCCACGTCCGCCGAGTGCGCGGGCGGTACGAAGTCACGCGCCGAGTGCACCAGAAGCAGCGGCGCGTCCTCGCTCCCCGACGCATGCGTACGAGCAGCCATGTCCCCCCACTGCTCCCAGCACTTGCGCCCGCCCTTGTCCGGGTCGCACCCCGCGAGCTCCCGGGCCTCACGGCGAAGGCGGCGCTGCTCGGGCCGGGCCTTGGGGCGGGCGCCGTCGGCCCAGGCGCGGTAGGGCGTGGCGACCGGTGACAGGGCGACGACGCCGCGCACCCGCGTACGCCCGGCGCCGTACGCCCCGGTGACCGTGGCGATCTGGCCGCCCGCCGAAGAGCCGACGACCAGCGGCGGTGCACCGCCGTGGCGCGCGGAGACCCAGCGCAGGGCGGCGAGCAGATCGGCGCGCTGGGCGGGCCAGCGGGCATCGGAGTTCAGCCGGTAGTCGCTGTCGTACACGGTGAACCCGCGCTCCGCGAACCACCGTGCCTGGGAACTCCAGTCGGTGTCCTCGGCCCAGTAGCCGCCGTGCACGATGACGAGGGCGGGGCGCCGCTCCCCGGAGGGTCCGTACACCGCCACGGTCTGGCGGGGGTGCGGCCCGTAGGGATAGGCGCGTACGACAGGGCCGGGGGCGGCCTGGACGGCGGCGGAACTCCCGGACAGCAGCGCCCCGCAGACGGCGAGGGCGAGCAACGCACGGCGCATGGCCCGATGCTGCACCGCGCGCCCCCGGGGCCAGGGCAGAAACGGCGGAGGGCCACCGCACGAGTGGTGCGGCGGCCCTCCGTTCGAACCAGTGGGGTGGGTCCGGTGGGGTCAGCGGACGTTGCCCATGAGCCCGATGACCTTCTTCCGGTAGGCGTAGATCCCGAGGCCCGCGAGACAGGCGACCGCGGCTTCCACGGCGACCACCGGCCAGGTGTTGAGGTCGACGCCGCCGATGGACAGGAGGCTCATGACCGAGTCGCCCGCGGTGACGGCGAGGAACCAGACACCCATCATCTGGGAGGCGTACTTGGCCGGCGCCAGCTTCGTGGTGACCGACAGGCCGACCGGGGAGAGGCAGAGCTCACCGATGGTCTGCGCGAGGTAGATCGAGACCAGCCACATCGGGCTGACCTTGGTGCCGTCCTCGGCCATCAGCATCGGCACGACGAAGATGAAGAACGAGACACCGATGAACCACAGCGCCATACCGAACTTGACGGTCGTGCTCGGCTCCTTGCCCTTGCGGGCCAGCCACAGCCACACCCAGGCGAACAGCGGCGCGAGCGCCATCACGAACAGCGGGTTCAGGGACTGGAACCAGGTGGCGGGGAAGTCGATGCCGAAGACCGAGCCCGAGGTGGAGCCCTTGCCGAAGACGGAGAGCGTGGAGCCCGCCTGGTCGAAGATCATCCAGAAGATCGCGGCGACCGCGAAGAACCAGATGTAGCCGCTCATCTTGGACTGCTCGGTGTCGGTCAGCTCCTTGTCCCGCTTGATGCGGACGAGGACGGTGATCGGGATCAGCAGACCGATCAGGGCGAGCGGGACCAGGGCCCAGTTCAGGGTGAACATGCCGGCCGCGACGACGCCGCCGTAGACGACCGCGGCGACGATGACCGTCACCAGCGTCTTGACCAGGACGGACTTGCGCTCGGCGGGGCTGAGCGGGTTCGGGACCTCGCTGCTGCGCGGGTTGAGGTGCTTGGTGCCGAGCAGGAACTGGATCAGGCCGAGGGCCATACCGACACCGGCGAGCGCGAAGCCCAGGTGCCAGTTCACGGTCTCGCCGACGGTGCCGATGATGAACGGGGCGACAAAGCCACCGAGGTTGATCGACATGTAGAAGACGGTGAAGCCGCCGTCACGACGCGGGTCGTCCGGGCCGTCGTAGAGCTGGCCCACCATCGTCGAGATGTTGGACTTCAGCAGACCGGAGCCGGCCGCGACCAGGGCCATACCGGCGAAGAACATCGCCTGGCCGGGCAGCGCGAGGGTGAGGTGACCGGCGATGATCACGATGGCCGCGATGGCGACGGTCTTGCGGGGACCCCAGACGCGGTCACCGAACCAGCCGCCGGGCATGGCGAGCAGGTAGACCATCGCCAGGTAGACGCCGTAGATGGCCGTCGCCGTGGCCATCGTCATGGCGAGGCCGCCGCCGTGCAGGCCTTCCTTGGTGCCGTCGGCACCACCCGAGATCAGGTAGTACACGAGGAGTGCCCTCATGCCGTAGAAGCTGAAGCGCTCCCACATCTCGGTCATGAAGAGGGTGGCCAGGCCGCGGGGGTGGCCGAAGAAGGTCTTCTCGGAGCCGGGTGCGGTACCGGCCGAGTCCTTCGTCAGGCTGGACGCCATGGGTGTTCCTTGTTCGCTCGGGACGCGCCGCAAAGCGGGGCCGCGCCCGGGTGGGGGGTGGCCGGCACCGGTACGGCACTGCCTCCCCCTACGCCAAGGGGCCTGGCCCGGAAAAGGGGCCGAAGGAGAAGAGGCAGACGCTCCGGGATCCACACCCACGCGCAACGTCGCACGCGGGCCCGGCCCACAGGTCATTCACTAACTCTCAGGCTGACGGGTCAGCCCTGTGCTCTGAAGAGGCCATCAGCCGCTATGGGGGGCCAAAGGTCCCTCAGTAGCACTTAAAGGCGCTGAGTCACCATACGGCAGGGGAACAGCAGGTATAGGCCCTTTGAGAGATGGATCACAGGTTCCGTTGGAACCAAGCCAGCGATTCGAAGGTAACCCACCGGGAATCCGCCCGGACCGCAGGGGCACCGCTCCGGATTCGGGCGCCGGAAGCCCCCGTACGGCCTGATCCGCGGACACGCCCCAGGTCGGCGGGGTGTGCGGACTACCATCACCCCATGACCCGTGTACTGCTCGCCGAGGACGACGCGTCCATCTCGGAGCCGCTGGCCCGCGCCCTGCGCAGGGAGGGTTACGAGGTCGAGGTGCGCGAGGACGGCCCGACCGCGCTCGAGGCGGGGCTGCAGGGCGGCGGCGCCGCCGTCGACCTGGTCGTGCTCGACCTCGGGCTGCCCGGCATGGACGGCCTCGAAGTGGCCCGGCGGCTGCGCGCCGAGGGGCACACGATCCCGATCCTGATCCTCACCGCCCGCGCGGACGAGGTGGACACGGTGGTCGGCCTCGACGCCGGAGCCGACGACTACGTCACCAAGCCCTTCCGCCTGGCCGAACTGCTCGCCCGTGTCCGGGCGCTGCTGCGGCGCGGCGCCACCGAGCCCGCCCATGCGCCCGCCACGCACGGGGTGCGGATCGACGTCGAGTCGCACCGCGCCTGGATGGGCGAGGAGGAACTCCAGCTCACAGCCAAGGAGTTCGACCTCCTCAGGGTCCTGGTGCGGGACGCGGGCCGGGTCGTCACCCGCGACCAGCTGATGCGTGAGGTCTGGGACACCACCTGGTGGTCCTCGACCAAGACGCTCGACATGCATATCTCCTGGCTCAGGAAGAAGCTGGGCGACGACGCCGCCAACCCGCGGTACATCGCGACGGTGCGGGGCGTCGGCTTCCGCTTCGAGAAGAGCTGAGTGGCTTCGGGGAAGTCCGGTGCGGTCCGTCGCGCCCCGAAGGGCGCGACACTGTATCGATATACGGCTCCGCCGCGCGGGCGCGACCAGCCACGGTCCGACCGAACATGGGGCAGGTCCGGGGGCGCCACGGCCCCGGCCACACAGAACCCGTAACCACCCGGAGGGCCCCGTGAGGCGCCGCCTGATCAACTCCACCCTCGCCGTGGTGCTCGTCGTGATCGCCGTCTTCGGCGTCTCCCTGGTGATCGTCGAGACCCGCACCATCACCAGCAGCGCCCAGGAGCGGGTGCACTCCGAGGCGGACCGGCTCGTGGCGATCGTCGACAGCCGCCTCATGGGCTCCGACCGGATCACCGCGGGCGTGCTGCGCGACCAGGTCGGCACCGAGCGGTACGCGCTGATCGAGATCCCCGGCCGGTCCCCGATCGAGATCGGCAGCAAGCCCGACGGCGATGTCATCGCCGCCACGGCCGTGGGCGAGCAGGGCGAGACCGTCACCGTGCAGGAGCCGCGCTCCCGGGTGACCGGCGAGGTCGGCCGCACCCTCCTGATGATCGGCACCGTGGCGCTGCTCGCCGTGGTCGCCGCCGTACTGCTCGCGGTGCGCCAGGCCAACCGCCTCGCCTCCCCCCTGACCGATCTGGCCGAGACCGCCGAACGCCTCGGCTCGGGCGACCCGCGCCCCCGCCACAAGCGGTACGCGGTGCCGGAGCTCGACCGGGTCGCCGACGTCCTGGACTCCTCCGCCGAGCGGATCGCGCGGATGCTCACGGCCGAGCGGCGGCTCGCGGCCGATGCGTCGCACCAGCTGCGTACGCCGCTCACCGCGCTGTCGATGCGCCTTGAGGAGATCACCCTCACCGACGACCCGGACACGGTGAAGGAGGAGGCCACGATCGCGCTCGCCCAGGTCGAGCGCCTCACCGACGTGGTCGAGCGGCTGCTCACCAACTCCCGTGACCCGCGCACCGGCTCTGCCGTGACCTTCGACCTGGACGAGGTGGTCATGCAGCAGATCGCCGAGTGGCGTCCGGCCTACCGCGGCGTGGGCCGCGCCATCGTCTGCTCCGGCAAGCGGCATCTGCGGGCCGTCGGCACTCCGGGCGCGGTGGCCCAGGTGCTCGCCGCGCTGATCGAGAACTCCCTGATGCACGGCGGCGGCACGGTCGCCCTGCGCACCCGCGTCACCGGCAACCAGGTGGTCATCGAGGTGACCGACGAAGGGCCCGGGGTGCCGGCCGAGCTGGGCTCCCGGATCTTCGAGCGCACCAT
This sequence comes from Streptomyces monticola, assembly GCF_042665355.1. Lineage (NCBI taxonomy): Bacteria > Bacillati > Actinomycetota > Actinomycetes > Kitasatosporales > Streptomycetaceae > Streptomyces > Streptomyces monticola. The sequence continues at coordinate 53,153 of NZ_JBHTCF010000026.1, forward strand.
CAGCGGCCGCAACTCCACGGGGATCGGTCTGGCGGTCGCGCGGGACCTGGCGGAGGCGGACGGCGGCCGGCTCGAGATGCTGCAGCAGCAGCCGCCGGTGTTCGGCCTGTTCCTGTCGCGTACGCGCCTCAAGGACGTGCCAGCCGAGGCGGACCCGAAGACGATCAGATGAGCCGATCCGACGAGGGGGCGAAGGTCAGATGACGCGCTGGCTGCCCTTGGCGGCGGTCCCGGCCGTCTCGTCGGACTCCGACGAGGCCTCAAGGAACGATTCAGCATCCGCCACCGCCTCGCGCGCGGGCAGCGCACGGAACACCCAGGTGCGGTACGACCAGAAGCGGAAGAGCGTCGCGATGCCGATGCCGAGGAACTTGAAGACATTGCTCTGCAGCTGGCTGTCCCAGCCGAAGCCGTACGTCGCCGCGTACAGCACGCCGTTCTCGATCACCAGGCCGACCAGCGAGAACAGCAGGAAGAGCGTCATCTCCTTGGTGCGGCCGCTCTTGTCGCGGTCGCGGTACGTGAAGTAGCGGAACCCCACGTAGTTGCAGCAGATGGCGACGGCCGTGGCGAGGATCGAGGCGCGCACCACGGGAATGTCGGTGGTGTGCCGGACCAGGTTGAACACCACGAGGTTGACGAGCGTGCCGATGCCGCCCACCGCACCGAACTTGGCGATCTCGCGGATGAGCTGGTCCAGTTGCACGCGCAGTGCGCCACGCTCACTCATGGTGATCGCTCAGCCCCGTCCGGTCGGTTCGGCAACTCCTGATTAACCCAGTCATGCTAACCAGCGACCCCGAGCGGCGCCCGCGGGCACCCGCGGGGTGTGGCGGTGCTGTGACAACTGACGCCCGGGCGGTTGTGAGATGTGACGCAGGACTCGTCGGTCTCTACGTATCCCAGGGGCCCTTATCCTGGAGGATGTGACGTTCCCGGTAGTCGGCATGGTCGGCGGGGGGCAGCTCGCTCGTATGACACACGAGGCGGGCATCCCGCTCGGCATCAAGTTCAAGCTCCTCAGTGACACCCCCCAGGACTCGGCGGCCCAGGTCGTGAGCGATGTCGTCATCGGCGACTACCGCGATCTGGAGACCCTGCGTGAGTTCGCTCGCGGCTGCGATGTGATCACCTTCGATCACGAGCACGTACCCACCGAGCATCTACGAGCCCTGGAGGCGGACGGAATTCCCGTGCGCCCCGGCCCCGATGCCCTGGTGCACGCCCAGGACAAGGGTGTGATGCGGGCGAAGCTCGAAGCGCTCGGCGCCCCGTGTCCGCGCCATCGCATCGTGACGGACCCCGACGACGTGGCCGCGTTCGCCGCCGAGGGCCTCGCCGAAGGCGAGCAGGGAAAAAGGGGCGGGCGCGAAGCGCCCTCCGGTAAGGGCGGTGGCGGGCGACGGGCGGGCGGCTTCCCCGTCATCCTCAAGACGGTGCGCGGCGGCTACGACGGCAAGGGCGTGTGGTTCGTACGCTCGGCCGCGGACGCCGCCGAGCCGTTCAAGGCCGGCGTTCCGGTGCTCGCCGAGGAGAAGGTCGATTTCGTACGGGAGTTGGCGGCCAATGTCGTCCGCTCGCCGCACGGCCAGGCCGTGGCGTACCCGGTCGTGGAGTCCCAGCAGGTCGACGGCGTCTGTGACACGGTGATCGCCCCGGCGCCCGGGCTCGGCGAGGAGCTCGCGGGCCGCGCGCAGGAACTGGCGCTGCGGATCGCCAAGGAGCTCGACGTGGTCGGCCATCTCGCGGTGGAGCTCTTCGAGACGCACGACGGCCGCATCCTCGTCAACGAACTGGCCATGCGCCCGCACAACTCCGGGCACTGGACCCAGGACGGCGCGATCACCTCGCAGTTCGCCAACCATGTGCGCGCGGTCCTCGACCTGCCGCTCGGCGACCCGCGCCCGCGCGCCAGGTGGACGGTGATGGCGAACGTCCTGGGCGGCGACTACCCGGACATGTACCAGCCGTATCTGCACTGCATGGCTCGCGACCCCCAGCTCAAGATCCATATGTATGGCAAGGACGTGAAGCCGGGCCGCAAGGTGGGCCACGTCAACACCTACGGCGACGACCTGGACGAGGTGCTCGAGCGCGCCCGTCACGCAGCCGGCTATCTGCGAGGAACGATCACGGAATGACCGCCCCGACCGCCCCGATCAGCGAAGCCACCGGCCCCGTCGTCGGCATCGTCATGGGCTCCGACTCCGACTGGCCCGTGATGGAGAACGCCGCGAAGGCCCTCGACGAGTTCGAGATCCCCTACGAGGTCGATGTCGTCTCCGCGCACCGGATGCCGCGCGAGATGGTCACCTACGGCGAGGACGCCGCCGACCGCGGTCTCAAGGCGATCATCGCGGGCGCCGGGGGAGCGGCCCACCTCCCGGGCATGCTCGCCTCGGTCACCCCGCTCCCGGTGATCGGCGTCCCCGTGCCGCTGAAGTATCTGGACGGCATGGACTCCCTGCTCTCCATCGTGCAGATGCCCGCCGGGGTGCCGGTGGCCACGGTCTCGGTCGCCGGCGCCCGGAACGCGGGTCTGCTCGCCGCCCGGATCCTCGCCGCCCACGACCCCGAACTGCTCGCCCGCATGCGGGAGTTCCAGCAGGAGCTGAACGACCAGGCGACGGAGAAGGGTAAGCGGCTGCGCGCCAAGGTGGAGGGCGGCGCTGCGGGCTTCGGCTTCGGCTCGGCACAATGACCGCCATGGCAACAGATCAACGGGCCGCGGCCCGCGCGCTCCTCGATGAGTTCCCCGTGGTGGACGGCCACAACGACCTGCCGTGGGCGCTGCGCGAGAAGGCCCGCTACGACATCGACCGCCTGGACATCGCCGCCGACCAGACGGGCCGTCTGCACACCGACATCGCCCGCCTGCGGGCCGGCGGCGTGGGCGCGCAGTACTGGTCGGTGTACGTCCGCACGGACCTCAGCGGCGACGCGGCGGTCAGCGCGACCCTCGAACAGATCGACTGCGTCGAGCGGCTGCTCACCCGCTACCCGGCGGACCTGCGCCGCGCGCTGACGGCCGCGGACATGGAGACGGCCCGCGCCGAGGGCCGGATCGCCTCCCTGATGGGCGCCGAGGGCGGCCACTCCATCAACAACTCGCTGGCGACACTGCGCGGCCTGTACGCGCTCGGCGTGCGCTATATGACCCTGACCCACAACGACAACATCGCCTGGGCGGACTCGGCGACGGACGAGCCGGGCGTCGGCGGCCTGTCCGCGTTCGGCCACGAGGTCGTCCGCGAGATGAACCGCGCCGGCATGCTCGTGGACCTCTCGCACGTGGCGGCGACGACGATGCGCGCGGCCCTCGACACCTCCGCGGCGCCCGTGATCTTCTCGCACTCGTCGTCCCGCGCGGTCTGCGACCACCCGCGCAACATCCCGGACGACGTCCTGGAGCGGCTGCCCGCCAACGGCGGCGTGGCCATGGCCACCTTCGTGCCGAAGTTCGTGCTGCAGGCCGCGGTGGACTGGACGGCGGCCGCCGACGAGAACATGCGGGCGCACGGCTTCCACCACCTGGACACGACCCCGGAGGCGATGAAGGTCCACGAGGCCTTCGAGGCCACGCATCCGCGGCCGGTCGCCACCACCGCCACGGTCGCCGACCACCTGGACCACATGCGCGAGGTGGCGGGCGTCGACCACATCGGCATCGGCGGCGACTACGACGGCACGGCGTTCACGCCGGACGGCCTCGACGATGTCTCCGGCTATCCCAACCTGATCGCCGAACTCCTCGGCCGCGGCTGGTCACGGCCCGATCTCGCCAAGCTGACCTGGCAGAACGCGGTCCGTGTCCTGGGCGCCGCGGAGGATGTCTCGCGGGAGCTGCGCGCCACTCGCGGCCCGTCCGTCGCGACCATCGACCAGCTCGACGGTTAGCACCGCGTACGGGGGTGCGCCGTCGCCGTACCCCCGTACGCACCATCCGCCGCGAAGCTGAGCCAGTGCCGTGTCACGGTGGCCGTACTGCCTACCGCAGCCGACCCCCGGAGCTCCGTCATGGCCGATCTGCAGGACGAACAGCACGCGACCGGCGAGGTCGGCGAGGAGGACCGCCGCGAGCAGGCACCCGCCGCCGAAGGCACCGAACCGGCTTCGGCCGCCGGGTCCGCCGAGCCGTCCGGGTCCGCCGAGCCGTCCGGGTCCGCCGAGCCGTCCGGGTCCGCAGCGTCGTCCGGGGCCGTCGCGGGGCGGCCGCAGCCGGTCGAGCCCGCGCCGGGCCCCGAGGCCAGGGCCAGGGCCCTTCTCGCCCGCCATCCGGTCGCGGACGGGTACAGCGGACTGGCCGGCGCCCTTCGCCAACTCTCCTGGTACGACCTGGAGTTGGGCGAGAGCGCGCTGCAGACCGACCTGCCACGGCTGCGCGAAGGCGCGGTGGGCGCGATGTTCTGGTCCCTGCGGGTGCCGGACACGTACGCCGGTGACCGGGCCGTCAGCGCCACCCTCGAACTGATCGACCTCGCCGAGTCGGTCGTCCGCGAGCACCCGGAGGGCCTGCGCATGGCCCGTTCCGCCTCGCACACCGTCGACGCCCGCTCGCACGGCCGGATCGCCTGTCTCCTCGGCCCGGCGGGCGCCGCCGCCATGGGCGACTCCCTCGGCGCCCTGCGCGCCCTGCACACCCTCGGTGTACGCAGCCTCGCCCTGCACGGCACGCGCTGGGCGCACGAGAGCGGTCTGTCGCGGTTCGGCGAGGAAGTGGTCAGGGAGATGAACCGCCTGGGCGTCCTGGCCGATCTGAGCGGCAGCTCGGCCGGGACGATCCAGCGCACCCTCGCCGTCTCCAAGGCCCCGGTGGTCTTCTCGCGCTCGGCGGCCCGCGCGCTCGTCGACCACCCGGACAACATCCCCGACGACGTGCTCGGCGCCCTGGGCGACAACAAGGGCCTGTGCCTGGTCCCGTGCGCCGCCGCACAGACGGGCCCGACGCTCCGTGACGTCGCGGACCACCTCGACCACGTACGCCGGGTCGCGGGGCCCGAGTGCGTCGGCATCTCGGGTACGTACGACACCGAGGACCCCCTGGCCGACGGCCTGCAGGACACCTCCCGCTATCCGCAACTGATCGCGGAGCTCCTTGAGCGGGACTGGCCGGAGTCCGATGTGGCCCTGCTGACCTGGGGCAATGTCCAACGAGTCCTGCGCGACGCCGACTTCACGGCCCGCGCGGCCCAACTACGCCGCCCACCGTCGACGGCCACGATCGACCGCTTGGACGCGTAGCACAAGGAGCCCCGGCGCAGGGGTGACCAACAAAGCCCGTCCGGCGCAGGGGTGAAACGAAGCCTGTCCGGCACGGGCGTGACAAACAAAGCCCGTCCGGCGCAGGGGTGAAACGAAGCCTGTCCGGCACGGGCGTGACAAACAGAGCCCGTCCGGCGATTGAGGACGAGCCCGCAGGGCGATGTGACGGCACGAGGCCTGACGGACACCCATCAAATTCCGTAAGACACCCCCCACGGCCCCCCGAGGCTCAGCAGGCGCAGAGGCAGAACGGGTGTCCCGCCGGGTCCGCGTACACCCGCCAGGAGCGGGAGCGGTCCGCGGCGTCGAGGACCTTGGCGCCGAGCGCGAGCACCTGCTGCTCGGCCGAGTCCAGGTCCTCCACGGTCAGGTCCAGATGGAACTGCTGCGACGCGTCGGGCGAGGGCCACTTCGGCGGTACGTACCCGGGGGCCTCCTGGAAGGCGAGCGGGGCGCCCCCGAACCCGTCGAGGTCGACCCAGCCCTCGTCGCCGTCCTTCACGGTGCCGCCGAGTATCGCCGCGTAGAACCCGGCGAGGGCGGTGGGGTCGGGACAGTCGAGGACCACGGGGCCGAGCTTGGCGACAGCCATGGCTTTCATCCCTCCATTGGGTTACCGCTATATGCCATCAACCGGTAATGGTTACCTCATGCTCCCGCATCGGAGGTAACGTCGCAACCATGAATGAGAGGGCAGCGGCACCCGGAGAACTGGCCCTCGTGGAGGCGCTGGTGAACACCCTCGACGTGGAGAGGGGCGCCGACTTCCTGGACACCGAGGAGGGCCGGGCCGCCTTCGGCATCGGGGAGCGCGACGTGGCCGCGGCCAAGGAGCTCAGGGAGGCCCTGCGCGCCGCCTGCCTCGCGCACGCGGGCCACCCGCCGCACCGCGCGACCCGTCCGCTGACGGAACTGCTCGCCGGTGCGCCGCTCCTGGTGACCGTCGACGACGCGGGCGCCGCCACCCTGCGCGCGGCGGACCCGTCAGGCCTGCGGGGCCGGGTCGCGGCGGCCCTGGCGGCGGCATCGGCGGACGGCACCTGGCTCCGCCTCAAGGCCTGCGAGGCGCCCGACTGCCTGTGGGCGTACTTCGACCGCAGCCCGGCGGGCCGCAGCCGCTGGTGCTCGATGCAGGTGTGCGGGGCACGGGCGAAGATGCGGGCGTACCGGGCCCGCAAGGGCGACTGAGCACCCAGGTAAGGCCAGTACGACCAGGCGCACGGCCAGGCACGGTCAGGTACGGACGAGGTCCGTGAGCCGTGATCCGTGCCGCCGCCCGCGGGCTTACGCGGCCGGGCGCCCCATGGCCCGGTACGTCCAGCCCGCCTCGCGCCACCGCACCGGGTCGAGCGCGTTGCGGCCGTCGAGGATCACCCGGCTGCCGGCCACCGCGCCCAGCTCCGCGGGGTCGAGCTCCCGGAACTCGCGCCACTCCGTCAGATGCAGCACCACGTCCGCGCCGCGCACGGCGTCGAGGGCCGTGTCCGCGTAACCGAGCGTCGGGAACAGCCGACGGGCGTTGTCCATGCCCTTGGGGTCGTAGACGGTGACCTGGCCACCCTGGAGGTGGATCTGTCCGGCCACGTTCAGGGCGGGGGAGTCGCGGACGTCGTCGGAGTCCGGCTTGAACGTCGCACCGAGCACCGCGACCCGCTTGCCCAGGAACGAACCGCCCCCGAGGGCCTCGCGGGCCAGCTCCACCATGTGTCCGCGGCGCCGCATGTTGATCGAGTCGACCTCGCGCAGGAACGTCAGCGCCTGGTCCGCGCCCAGCTCACCGGCGCGGGCCATGAACGCCCGGATGTCCTTGGGCAGACAGCCGCCGCCGAAGCCGATCCCGGCCCGCAGGAACTTCTTGCCGATCCGCTCGTCGTAGCCGATCGCCTCGGCCAGCTTCACCACGTCGCCGTCCGCGGCCTCGCACACCTCGGCCATGGCGTTGATGAACGAGATCTTCGTGGCCAGGAAGGAGTTCGCGGAGGTCTTCACCAGCTCGGCGGTCGGGAAGTCGGTCACCACGAACGGCGAGCCCTCCGCGATCGGCGTCGCGTACACCTCGCGCAGCAGCTTCTCCGCGCGCTCGCTCTCCACACCGACCACGATCCGGTCCGGGTGCAGGGTGTCGTTGACGGCGAAGCCCTCGCGCAGGAACTCCGGGTTCCAGGCCAGCTCCACGCCCTCGGGAAGCAGTGCCGCCAGGCGCGCGGCCGAGCCGACCGGCACGGTCGACTTGCCCACCGCGAGGGAGCCCTCGCGGGCCACGGCGGCGAGGGAGGCGAAGGCGGAGTCGACGTAGCTCATGTCGCAGGCGTACTCGCCGTGCTTCTGCGGGGTGTTCACGCAGACGAAGTGCACATCGCCGAACGCGCCGACCTCCTCCCAGGAGGAGGTGAAGCGCAGCCGCCCGCTGGAGCCCTCGAGGCCCGCCACGTGCCGGCTCAGGAGCTCCTCGAGCCCGGGCTCGTACATCGGCACCCGGCCCTGCGAGAGCATCTCCACCTTCTCGGGCACGACGTCCAGGCCGAGCACTTCGAAGCCCAGCTCAGCCATGGCCGCTGCGTGGGTGGCGCCGAGATAGCCGGTGCCGATCACGGTGATCTTGAGGGCCATGAGGTGAGCTCCAGTGGGATGCGGGGCGGCAGTGCGCGCCCGAGCATAGTCGGGGCCGCAGAGGGGGACGGATGCGCTGTCGGCAAGCTCACGTATGCCGACGGCGGCCAGGGCCCTAAAATCAAGGTTACTTAACGGTAGTTAGCCTCTGGGGAGTGAGAGATCTTGGCGGGTACACCCGACTTCGACCTGTACCGTCCGGCCGAGGAGCACGAGATGCTCCGTGACACGGTGCGCGCGCTCGCCGAGGCGAAGATCGCGCCGTTCGCCGCCGCGGTGGACGAGGAGGCCCGCTTCCCGCAGGAGGCGCTCGACGCCCTCACCGCGAATGACCTGCACGCCGTGCACGTACCCGAGGAGTACGGCGGCGCGGGCGCCGACGCGCTCGCCACGGTCCTCGTGATCGAGGAGGTGGCCCGGGTCTGTGCCTCCTCGTCGCTGATCCCGGCCGTCAACAAGCTCGGCTCGCTGCCCGTGATCCTCTCGGGCTCCGACGACCTGAAGAAGAAGTACATGACCCCGCTCGCCAAGGGCGACGGGATGTTCTCGTACTGCCTGAGCGAGCCGGAGGCCGGCTCGGACGCCGCGGGCATGAAGACGAAGGCCGTCCGCGACGGCGACTTCTGGGTGCTCAACGGCGTGAAGCGCTGGATCACCAACGCGGGCGTCTCCGAGTACTACACGGTGATGGCCGTCACCGACCCGGAGAAGCGCAGCAAGGGCATCTCGGCCTTCGTCGTCGAGAAGTCCGACGAGGGTGTCTCCTTCGGTGCCCCGGAGAAGAAGCTCGGCATCAAGGGCTCCCCGACCCGCGAGGTCTACCTCGACAACGTCCGGATCCCCGCCGACCGCATGATCGGCGAGGAGGGCACCGGCTTCGCCACCGCGATGAAGACCCTGGACCACACCCGCATCACCATCGCGGCCCAGGCCCTCGGCATCGCGCAGGGCGCCCTCGACTACGCCAAGGGCTATGTCCAGGAGCGCAAGCAGTTCGGCAAGCCGATCGGCGACTTCCAGGGCGTGCAGTTCATGCTCGCCGACATGGCCATGAAGATCGAGGCCGCCCGCCAGCTGACGTACGCCGCGGCGGCCAAGTCGGAGCGGCTCGACTCGGATCTGACCTTCCAGGGCGCGGCGGCGAAGTGCTTCGCCTCCGACGTCGCCATGGAGGTCACCACGGACGCCGTCCAGCTCCTCGGCGGCTACGGCTACACCCGTGACTACCCCGTCGAGCGCATGATGCGCGACGCCAAGATCACGCAGATCTACGAGGGCACGAACCAGGTCCAGCGGATCGTGATGGCCCGCAACCTGCCGTAGTACGTACACGTGGCCGTACGTACCTGCACGAACCTGCCGTAGTACGCACGAAGTTGGGCCCCGCCGATCAGCTGCAGCCGATCGGCGGGGCCCAACTCGTGTCCGGGGGCGGTCAGTTGCTCTCGACCGTGACCTTCTCGTCGTTCTTGAGCTGCTCCACGAGCTGCTTCAGCTTGGCCTTGTCCCAGACGAGGTTGCCGCCGTTGCTGCCGGAGATCGGCATGTTCATCGACTTGCCCTCGCCGCCGGAGACGCCCTTCATCGCCCAGAACATCTCCGCCAGGTCGAACAGGCTCATGTCCTTGTCGACGACCAGGGTGTCCAGGCCCGCGCCCATCGTCGGGTAGAGCTTGAAGGGGTTCAGGATCGTCGACGGGGTCGCCGTCTGGTTGGCGAGCGCCGAGAGGAACTTCTGCTGGTTCTTGGTGCGGTCCAGGTCGCCGCCGGCCAGGCCGTAGCGCTGACGGACGAAGGCCAGGGCCTGCTCGCCGTTCATCTCGTGGGTGCCGGGGTCGAAGTCCGAGCCGGACTTCTTGTCCTTCATCGGCTGCTCGACCTTGATGTCCACGCCGCCGACCGCGTCCACGATCTTCGCGAAGCCGCCGAAGCCGATCTCCGCGTAGTGGTCGATCCGCAGGCCTGTGTTGTGCTCGACGGTACGGACGAGCAGCTCCGGGCCGTCCTCCGCGTACGCGGCGTTCAGCTTGGTGTGGCGGCCGGTCGCCGGGTACTTCTTGCCCGAGTCGGAGCCCACGAACGACGGGATCTCGACGTCCGAGTCACGGGGCAGCGAGATCAGGGTGTCGCCGTTGCCGCCCACGTGCAGGATCATCATCGAGTCGGTGCGCTTGCCGTCGGCGGAGCCGGTGTGCAGGCGCTTCTTGTCGTCGGCGGTCATACCCTCGCGGCTGTCGGAGCCCACGATCAGGTAGTTCGTGCCCTCGCCCTCGCCCGGCCGCTCGATGACCTTGCTCAGGTCGACCTCGCGCTTGAGCTGTCCGTCGGCCCAGAAGTAGGTGCCGACGCCCCAGACGATCACCACGACGAGCAGGGCGATCAGACCGCGCTTGATGCGCCGGCCCCAGTTGGGCGCGGGACGGCGGTCGTCGTAGTAGCCGTCATCTCCACCACGGCCGCCGCCACCGCCGCCGTAGACCTGGCCCTCGCTGTAGCCGCTGTCGTAGCCGCCGCGGCCGTACCCGTCGTCGTGCCCGTACTGGGGCTGCGGGGGTACGCCGCCGCGGGGCGGTGCGGAGGGACGGGGTGCCGAGCCGCGCTGCACGTGACGCATGACGCGGGCGCCCTCGGGCTGAGAGCTTCCGCTGCCGCGTCCGTACCCCTGGTTACGGTCGGACCATCCATCGGGCCAGTCATTCATGCCGTCCAGTGTGCAGTGCAGGTCAAGGCGCCCCACAAGGCCTGGAGGTGAATCGGGCCATGGCTGTTGCAGAGCTGATGCAAAGAGCCCACCCCTATTGGCCCGCATATGGTGGAGGGCATGACAGACCAGGCCCGTCCCCCGGAGGCGGAGATTCCGGGCAAGCCGACCTCGGCTTCCCGCACCACGCTCAGCCACATCATGACCCACGCCGACACCAACCTCCTGGGTACGGTGCACGGCGGCGTGATCATGAAGCTCGTCGACGACGCGGCGGGCGCGGTGGCCGGCCGGCACTCCGGCGGCCCCGCGGTGACGGCCTCCATGGACGAGATGGCGTTCCTGGAGCCGGTCAGGGTCGGCGACCTGGTCCATGTGAAGGCCCAGGTGAACTGGACGGGCCGCACGTCCATGGAGGTCGGGGTCCGGGTCCTGGCCGAGCGCTGGAACGAGTCGACGCCCGCCCAGCAGGTCGGCTCCGCCTATCTGGTCTTCGCCGCCGTCGACGCGGACGGCAAGCCGCGCACGGTCCCGCCGGTCCTCACGGAGACGGAACGCGACAAGCGCCGCTACCAGGAAGCCCAGATCCGCCGCACCCACCGCCTGGCCCGTCGCCGAGCCATCAAGGACCTCAGGGACAGACGCGCGGCGGACGGCCTGGAGGACTGACTCCCCGGGACTCCTTTCAGCCCCTCCGGCGTTTGAGGAGCGGGGTCCGGGGCGGAGCCCCGAAGCCGTCCGCAGGACTTTCGGGAAGGGGCGGGGCGGGGAGAAGACCCCGTCCCGCCACCGCACCCCGTCCCGCCCCCCCCCCCCCCCCCCCCCCCCCCCCCCCCCCCCCCCCCCCCCCCCCCCCCCCCCTCCCCCCCCCCCCCCCCCCCCCCCCCCCCCCCCCCCGCCCCCCCCCCCCCCCACTCACCTCACCCGCACACCACCTGATCCCCGGTGACCACCCCGAACTCGCCCTGGTAAGGATCATCGGCCCGGACCCGTCGTACTCCGTCGAAGTCCGCCCCGGCGATCACCTTGAGCAGCGACCCCTGCCCCTTGACCTTCCGCATCTCGCATCCCGGAAGCGCCGTGGCGAGGGACTTCGCCGAGCGGTCCCAGCGCGGGTCGTACGCGACGACCGTCCGCTTCACACCGAGCCGGTCGGCGGTGTCCGGGGTGCGTGTGGTCCTGAAGCCCGTCGACCGCAGTGCCTTGTCGACCTTCTTGCCGAGCCCCGGCGTCTTCGTGCCGTTCTCCACCTGCACCCGGATCTGCTGCGGCGCCACATCCACCGGTACGGCCTTCGGCTTGCGCACCCGGTAGGGCGCGAGCGGCTTGTCCTCGCGCAGGGCCTTGAAGAGCTTCGCGGACTTCTCGTCGTCCCACTTGATGGTCGAGCCGATGCCCGGCACCACGTGGCCCATCTTGCCGATCGGCACCGAGGTGAACTCCGACGAGGCGGGCGTGAAGCTGCGCATCGCGCGGCCGAGGTCGAGCATCTCGTCCGTGCCGAAGCTCTTGTCCGCCCGCATCGAACCGAGCACGGTCCTGGTCACATTGCGGAACTTGATCGGGTTCAGGAGCACACCCGACGACGTCGCCTTCGCGATCACCGCCGCGAGGAACCGCTGCTGGCGCTGCATCCGGCCGAGGTCGGCGGCCCCGTCGATATGCCGGGAGCGCACGTACTGCAGCGCCTCCCCGCCGTTGAGGCGGTGCCTGCCCGCGGCCAGATCGAGTCCGGTGTACGAGTCCTTCATCGGCCGCACCGTGCAGATCTCCACGCCGCCGAGCACGTCCACGGTCCTCATGAAGCTGGTGAAGTCGACCTCCAGATAGTGGTCGATCTTGACCTTGGTCATGTTCTCCACGGTGCGCACCGTGAGATTCGGCCCGCCCTCCGCGTAAGCAGAGTTGATCTTGATCGGGTGGGTGTCGTGCTTGTCGCCGGAGTTCTGGTCGGTGTGCGCGGGCGCCTCCGCGTAGGAGTCCCGCGGCAGGCTGACGACACTGGCACGGTCCCGGTCCTCCGAGATGTGCACGATCATGATCGTGTCCGTGCAGTGGCACGGGGCGCCGCCGAGCCGGTACTTGCGGCGCTCCTCCTCGGTGATCTTGTCGCGGCCGTCGGTCCCCACGAGGAGCACGTTCATACCGCCGTCGCCGGCGGCGGGACGGTTCTTCATGTCCTTGAAGGGGTCGACCCGGGTGATCCCGGTGTCCAGGCTGGTGACCACCGCGTGCCCGATGCCCGCAGAGGCGAGCACCACCACCGAGAGCGCGGTGGCCACCCGCATGGCCCAGCGGGGCTTCGTCCGTTGCCGGTGCCGCCGCCTCTCGGGCGGTTGCCGGCCGCCTGGCCGGGACGTCGGCCGGGGCGGGCGGGCTGGGTTGCGGGGCGGTTGGGGCACGCGGGACACCTCCGCGGAACGGGCGGCGGGAACGCGTGCAACCGTAAGTCCATACGAAATGCGGCCCGGGGTAGCGACCCGGCTGCCGCGCGCCGCTGTCCCCCATTCGCGGTAACGTGACGCCTGATGAGCGAGAAAATCCAGGAGCCCGCCGTGCAGCACCCGGCCGTATCCGTGATCATGCCCGTCCTCAACGAGGAGCGGCATCTGCGCGGGGCCGTAGAAGCGATCCTGCAGCAGGAGTACGACGGTGAGATGGAGGTCGTCGTCGCGCTCGGTCCGTCCACGGACCGCACCGACGAGATCGCCGCCGAGCTGGTCGCCGAGGACCCCAGGGTGCACACGGTGCCCAACCCGACGGGCCGTACCCCCGCAGCGCTGAACGCCGCGATCAAGGCGTCCCGGCACCCGATCGTGGTACGTGTCGACGGGCACGGCATGCTCTCCCCGAACTACATCGCCACCGCCGTGCGTCTCCTGGAGGAGACCGGCGCGCAGAACGTCGGCGGCATCATGCACGCCGAGGGCGAGAACGACTGGGAGCACGCCGTCGCCGCCGCGATGACCTCGAAGATCGGCGTCGGGAACGCCGCCTTCCACACCGGGGGAGAGGCAGGCCCGGCCGAGACCGTCTACCTCGGTGTCTTCCGGCGCGAGGCCCTGGAGCAGCAGGGCGGGTACAACGAGGAGTTCATCCGCGCCCAGGACTGGGAGCTGAACTTCCGGATCCGTGAGGCGGGCGGCCAGATCTGGTTCTCGCCCGAGCTGCGCGTCTCCTACCGTCCGCGCCCCAGCATCAAGGCCCTCGCCACGCAGTACAAGAACTACGGCCGCTGGCGCCATGTCGTCGCCCGCTACCACGAGGGCTCGATCAACCTGCGCTATCTGGCGCCGCCGACCGCCGTGTGCGCGATCGCCGCCGGCACGGCCGTGGGTGTGCTGCTCACCCCGTGGGGCCTGGTCGTCCCCGGCGGTTATCTCGCGGCCATCGCCGCGGGGTCGCTGCCCGCGGGCAAGGGGCTGCCGCTCAAGGCCAGGCTCCAGATCCCGGTGGCGCTCGCGACCATGCACATGTCGTGGGGCTGGGGCTTCCTCACCAGCCCACGCTCGCTCGCCAAGAAGGTCATCGCCTCGCGCCGTCCGGCGGTGCTCGAGCAGGCCTGAGCACCGCCGCCGCCGTTCCCACTGGGCCCGGACTTCCCTGCTACCAGGTGAAGTTCGGGTCCACGTGCATACAGGCCTTGTCGTTCGCGCCGTTGAGGGCGTCGGCCGACTCGGGCGTCCTGCCGTCGTCCTTCTCCGGCTTCGGCGGGGTGTCACCGGTGCGCCAGTCGGCGCCGACGATCAGCGTGACACCGGTGACCTCCTTCGACTCCTCGACCGAACTCAGCGGCAGGCCGAGGGACTTGGCGACCGCTTGGGCGTCGCCCTCGAGTTCCGCGCTGGGGAAGCGGATCACCGTGCGCTCCTGCACCGGAGCCGACTGCTGGTCGGCGGCCGCCCGGGGATAGCCCTTGCCCTGCAGCAGCGTGGTCACCGCGGACGCGCGGCCCGGCACCGCCTGTGTCGTCTCGGTACGGGTGCCGTTCTGCACCTGCACCCCGATCTCGGCGGGCTCCGCGGCCGGGTCGTCCGAGGCCTTCCCGGCGTCCCCGTCCGATCCCTCCGGGTCCTTCTTCTTGGCCTTGCCGTCGAGCGCCACGTCATCGCGGACCAGGCGGAACAGCTTCTCCGCGTCACCGGGCTTGGGCTGCACCCGGGGGCCCACGTACTCGTACGGCATCGTCGTCATCGTGATGCGCTTCGGGGGCACCCGCTTCAGCTCGTTGGACAAGTCGTAGAGCTTCTTGACGGTGTCGAGGCCCTCGTCGACCTCAAGGGCCGATGTCGCTTCCTCGGCGAGTCTGCGCAGCTGGCCAGGGTTGCTCAGGGTGGCGTTCTCGCGCAGCTCGCGCACCATGGAATTCATGTACATGTGCTGGGCCTTGGCGCGGCCGATGTCGCTGCCGTCCTCGAAGCCGTAGCGGGTGCGCAGCCACTGCAGGGCCTGCTCGCCCTGGATGTAGGTCTCGCCCTTCTCCAGCTTGAGGCCCGAGCCGCGGCCCTTGGCGTCGCGCGAGTGGATATTGGCGTCCACACAGACCGGTACGCCGCCGATGGCGTCCGCCATCGACACCACTCCGGCGAAGTCGACCATCATGAAGTGGTCGATGCGGATGCCGGTGAGCTTCTCCCAGGCGAGCACGGTGCAGCCGGGACCGCCGCGGCCGAGGCTCTCGTTGGTCATCCGGCGGCCGGTGGTCGCCGGGTAGACCTTGCCGCTCTCGGGGTCGGTGCACTCGGGCAGCTGCAGCAGGGTGTCGCGCGGCATGCTGATCACGGACATGTTGGAGCGGTCCGCCGACAGGTGCAGCAGCATCTGCACATCGGCGAGCGGCGTGCCGTTGAAGGTCTCCTTGGCCCCGCCGAGCTTCTGGTTCTCCTTGCTGTCACGGGCGTCGGACCCGATCAGGAGGATGTTGAGCGGGGTCTGCCCGGCGGCGTTGGGAGTGGCCTCGGGCGCCCGGTTCCCGTCCGGCATCGGCGAGGTGTCGATATTGCCGTTCAGGTGCTGGTAGTAGAGATATCCGGCGCCGGCCGTGCCGAGTATCAGTACGGCGAGAACGACGGCGATCCAGAACAATATGCGGCGCCCTCTGCGGCGCCGGGGTCTGGCCCCGCTGCGCCGGCGGCGTCCTGACTGCGCCTTTTCGTCGTCGCCCCCGTCGCCGTCCTCGTAAAGACTGTCGTCCCAGCCGAGTTCACCGGCATGCCGGACGCGTCGTTGACCGGGGATCTCCCCGCGCACACTGCCTTGCCTCACGCCCTGGCCCCTCCCCGATCCCGGTCCGCCCCCCTGCCCGGCTTGTGGCCGGGCAGAGGGGCGGGACTACGGGTGTCACTTGGCGCAGACGGCCTTGTCTGCTTCGACCTGCTGAATCCCCTCCGGCGCCTTCGACGGAGCGGAAATGGGCGTTCCGGCCTCTTGGAAGTCGTCCCCCAGGATGAGCTTCATGGCCGGCAGACCCTGATCGTTCTTCTCGCTCTTGCCCGGCTTCAGCGCGGCGGCGGGCAGGCCCATGATGTCGGCGAGCCTGCGGGCCTGGTCGGCCTGGCCGGGATCGTACTCGAGGGTCGTCTTGGCCTGCGTCTTGGGCGCGTTGCCCAACTGGCTTGCCTTGAGGACGCCTTCGTCGTTCTGCAGCCACATCAGCGTCGACTGTGCGGCGCCCGCCGTCTCGGAGCCGTTGTAGATGTTGACGCGTACCTCGGAGGCGTCGGACTTCTTCCCCTTGAGTCGGGCCTCCTGCTTCTCCTTCTGCTGCTTCTTCACCTCGGTGAGCGACCTGTCGGCGCGCATCATCGAGAACAGCGGCTTCGCCTTGGGCTTGTCGAGCAGCACCGTCGCCCCGTCGGTGTTGTCGACGACCGGCACGGTGGTGAAGGAGATGTTCTCCAGATCCGCCTTGCTCAGCTCCATGCCGAGGTCCTTGAGCTTGTTCAGGTCGGAGATCTTGGAGTCGACCGTCAGCGCCTTGGTCGCGGCCTCCGCCAGGTCCAGCATCTTGCTCGGGCTGGTCAGCGTGTCGTTCGACTTCATCTTGCGCATCAGCGAAGTGAGGAACTGCTGCTGCAACTTGATGCGGTCGAGGTCGCCGCCGAAGCCGACGGCGTGCCGGGTGCGCACGAACGCCAGCGCGTCGTCGCCCTCCACGTTGTGCTTGCCCGCGGGCAGATTCAGGTGCGACTTGGGGTCGTTGATGTCCTTCGCGAGACAGATCGGTACGCCGCCGACCGCTGAGGAAAGCGTCTTGACCGCGTTGAAGTCGGCCACCATGAAGTGGTCGATCTTTATGCCGGTGATGTCGGTGACGGTACGCATCGTGCAGCTCGGCGTGCGCTCGCTCTGGCCGAGGCTCTCGTTGAAGCGGGTCTTCTTCGTGCCCGGGATGATCTTCTTGGAGCCGTCCGCCTGCGTGGTCGGGCAGTCCGGGATGTCGGTGATCATGTCCCGCGGAATGCTCAACGCCGTGGTGTTCGTACGGTCCTTGGAGACATGCAGCAGGATCGTGGTGTCGGCGTGCCCGGCGCTGCCGGAGTCGCCGTAGCCCTCGTTGCCCTTGCCGGTCCGCTTGTCGGTGCCGATCAACAGCACATTGATCGCACGGTCCTTGCTGAAGCCGCCGGTGCCCGCACCGTCGTCATCTATGGCGGTGAGGTTGCCGTTCAGATGCTCCCAGTACAGATACGCGGCGGTGCCGGTGCCGACCAGGATGAAGGCCAGGACACCACCGGTCCACATCAGCGCCTTCTTGCCCTTGGACCGCTTCGGCTTGAGCTTGCGCCTGCCGGTCCCGGGCGGCGGTCCGGAGTCCTCCGGGTTGCCACGGCGCCGGCGCGGTCCCGGCACGTCACGTCCCGGGGGCACGTCGCGTCCCGGGGGCACGTTGCGTCCCGGGGGCACGTCGCGTCCCGGGGGCACGTCGCGTCCCGGGGGTACGTCACGCCCGGGAGGCCCGGCGCCGGGGCGCCGCCGGGGCGGGGCGTCCACCGGGGGGCCGGGCGGCCCGACCGGGCCGGGCGAACCGTTGCCCCAGGGAGATCTGCGAGGGGCCGGAATTCCCGAGTGTTGCCCTGCGGAGGGGTTCAGTCGCAGTTCGTAGTCGCCGGTCTGCGGGTTGAGTACCCACTGGTCTGCGGGATCGATGTTCTCCGCCCGCCCACGGCCTTGCGCGTCCACGGTTGCTTGAGTCCTCCGTCGGGGCCACGCGGCGCCTCCCCCTCCAAAGGCGCCCGGTCTGTCGGTCCTGCAGTGCGCGACCACTTTGGGCGGCCGGGTGCACCGAGTCGCTCACGCTATCCGACCAGTTCAGCGCCCGGCGACGGCGGTGACAAATTCCACTCCCCTACAACTGGGCAATACGGCCTTTTCCTGGCTGCGGCCCTCTTGCGCACGGCCCTGTTCGGCGAAGGGTTTACTCACAAGTTGTGCCCGCGGCCGTGTTGCCGCGGAAAGTCGGGGCCGGACTCGGTGTGTGCGCAGGGTCGTCGGGCTTGCCGTCCCCGGCCTCGCGGCCACCGGGCTTGCCGTCGCCGGGCTTTTCATCGACCCAGTAGCCCTCGTCGCTCCAGTAGCCGCCGTCGTAGGACTCCTCCTCGCCCTCCTCGTAGCCGCCGGATTCCGCCGAGTCCGAGCCCTCTTCCGTGGCGGAACCGGAATCCTCGCCGGACTCCTCGCCCTGCCCGGAGGAATCCGGTTTCTGCGGTGTCACCTGGACCGGGGAGTCATTGCGGAGCCGGTCGAACAGCCGTCCCGCGTCCGGCTGCACAAGCTCGTCGCGATTGGCGTCGTAGGTGTACGACTGCCGGGGAACGGTGAGGAATTGCACCTGTTCCGTGGGGATGTTGCGCATGCTGCGCACCAACTCGTACAAATCCGTCAGACCGGCGATTGCGGGGTCCGTGGTGAGCGAGGAAGTGGCCGCGTCGAGCACCGGATAGAGCCGGGTCGGATTGAGCAGTACGCCATTGCTCTGCACCTTGTTCACCAGCGCGGCGAGGAACTGCTGCTGACGGTCCATACGGTCGGTGTCGCTGCCGTTGCCGAGGGTCTTGCGGGCGCGGACATAGCCGAGGGCCTGTTCCCCGTCGAGTTTCTGCCGCCCGGCCGGGAGCTTCAGCTTGGCGTCGATGTCGTCGACCGGCTCCTTGAGGCAGACATCCACCCCGTCCACGGCGTCGACCATCTTCTTGAAGCCGTTGAAGTCCACGATCATGTGGTGGTCCACGCGGATCTGCGTGAGTTTTTCGACGGTACGGATGGTGCAGGCCGGGCCGCCGAACTCGAACGCCCAGTTGAACTGGGCGAATTGCTCCTGGGTCCGCGAGCCGTCCGCCTTGCGGCAGCTGGGGATGTCCACCATCAGGTCACGCGGCAGAGAGACGGCGGTGGCGCTCTGCCGGTCGGCCGAGAGATGCAGCAGGATCGTGGTGTCCGAGCGCTGGGTGCCCACGTCCTGGCCGTAGGGGCGGTTGCCGTCGCCGGCCCGGGTGTCGGAGCCGATCAGCAGGATGTTCTGGGCGTCGTGCACGGCCGGCATCGGCCGTTCCTTCTCGTACCGCTCCAGCTCGGCGGCGGTGCCGGTGTCCTCGGTGATGTTCCCTTCGAGCTTCTTGTAGAGGCTCCAGCCGATCCCCGCCGCGGCGAGGACGACAACGGCGGCACCGAGGGCGACCCAGCGCAGCCAGTGGGGCTTGCGGGGGGCGGGGGTGGCTCGGGCGGGTCCGGCTTCGGCGGGGGTGCCGTCACCGTCGCTGTCACGGTCACCGTCGCTGCCGTGGGAACCGTCGCTGTCACGGTCACCGGGGGTGCCGCCTTGGGGGGTGCCGCCGCCGCCCCCGTCCGACGCGGGCGGAACCGGCTCGGGCGCCTCGTCGTCCGGCTGATCCGGGCCGGCGGGCGTGCCTGCGGTGTCCGTCACGTCTGAGTCCACCCCTCGTGGCGTAGGCAGTGCGGGCGGCGCTCCTGGCGAAGCGCTCCTACGACCATGGCCCGTAGCGGGGCCCCGGCGCCTGCGGGCCGGGGGCTCACCTGCGCCGTATGGGTGGAGTTCCGTGAGGGACGAGGGGACGTGAATCAGCTCGTCCCGTGGTGAGGGGCGAGCCCGGAAGGGGATCAGGGACGTACGGGCTGACTGTGCCGACCGCGCCGACCGGGCTGACCGTGCCGATCGGACCGACCGTGCCGACCGTGCCGACTGTGCCGACTGGGCCGACCGGGTTGACTGTGCCGACCGGGCCGACCGGGCCGACTGTGCCGACCGGGCCGACCGTGCGGGTCAGGCCTCCGTGACCCGCGCCGTGACCCGCTCGCTCTCGATCCGCTTCTCCAGACCGCCGTCGGGCAGCTGGTCGAGGTGGCGGCAGAGCACCACCGATCCACCGGCGGCGAGCGGTGCGTACAGACCGGCGGACAGCCCGTCCCAGCTCTCGTACGGCCGCGACGACAGCAGCCGCGCACCGGGCTCGAGCCCCAGCGCGGCGGCATCGGCGCGGGCCCGCTCCACGAGGGCGGCGCCGGTGAACTCCTCGCCGCCGACGGCGAGCGCGGGCGCCGCGGGATCCACCGGGGCGTACGGCGCGAAGCGGTCGCCCTGGCTCGGCACCTCGACGGCGTAGTCCACGAAACCGGCGGGCGGCTGCGGGAAACGGCCGCCGAGCGGACGCAGCGCGAGCGCCACCCGCTCCCCGGTGCAGGCCCGCGCCGCGTCCAGCGAGTCGGGCCCGCTGACGACGAGGTCGGCGGCCGCCGGGTCGCCGCCCACATCGGCCACGACGCCCACCGACGCACAGGCGAGCAGCCACACCGCCGTCTGCCAGTGCGCGGGCAGCAGCAGCGCGAGCCGGTCGCCGGGCTCGGCGGCCAGGTCGTCCTGGAGCAGATTGGCGGTCTTGGCCACCCAATTGGCGAAGGTGGCCACGGACAATTCGACGCGCTCGCCCGTGGCGTCGTCGTAGAAGGTCACCAGTGGTCGCGCGGGGTCCGCGGCCAGCGCGGATCGCAGCAGGTCGGCGGGGGTGCGGTCGGTCGCGTTCACGCGCGCAAGGGTACGCGGGCACGGCGGCGCGCGTCCGCCGGGCCGGGGGAGCGGAGTACCGCACCGGCCGACGGACCGTCAGTTCCCCTCTGCCCCACGACATGCGGACCCGTCCCGGCTGCCGCACGATCGACGCCATGCGCGGAATTCTTGCTTCCTCGATCGGTGTCGCCTGCGCGGCCGCCCTCGCTCTCCCGCTCGCCGTACCGCAGGGGGCGCGGGCTGCGGCCCCCGCTTCCGTCACAGACGTGGCCGGGCCCGTGCCCGGCTCCACCCAGTCCCTGCCGCTGAGCCCGCTCGCCTCGGACCGCGCGGCGGACGGCGCCGGGACGCAGGGCATCGCCCGGCGTGACGTACTGCCGTTCTCGCTGGTCGGCGTCGTGTGGGACGACCCGGAAGCCGAGCTGCACGGCCGGGTCCAGGTCCGTACCCGGGCGACCGGCACCACCGCCTGGTCGGACTGGCAGGACGTGGAGACCCACAACCACGAGCACTCCGCCGACCACGGCACCCCCGAGCGCACCGCCGGCAGACTGCGCGGCTCGACGGCACCGCTGTGGGTCGGCGACTCGGACGGCGTGGAGATCAGGGTGGAGGGCGAGCCGGCGGCCCCGCGGCTCGCCGAGGGCTCCACGGACGGCTCCACGGACCGCTCCACGGACGGCTCCACGGACCGTCCTGCGGGCAGCGCCGCGCCCCTGCCCACCGGCCTGCGCCTGGAGCTGGTCGACCCCGGCGATGACCCGCCGCCGCAGGGCCCCGAGGCCGACGGACCGCGGGCCACCGCGCTCACCCCGGAGTCCGCCGCCAGCTCGGCCGTGAACGCGGAGCTCGCCCCGATCGGCGCCCCGGTCATCTCGGAGCTCACCAAGCAGCAGACGGAGGCCGATCTGGTCGAGTCGCGCGGCATCGTCCAGGCGTCCACGGCCAGGCCGTACATCGGCCCGCGCCCGCGGATCATCACCCGCAAGGGCTGGGGCGCGAACGAGAAGCTCCGCGAGAAGAACTTCGTCTACACGAAGTCGGTGCGGGCCGCCTTCGTCCACCACAGCGCGTCCGGCAACAACTACCGCTGTGCGCAGTCTCCCTCAGTCCTGCGCAGTATCTACCGCTACCACGTCAAGAGCAGTGGCTGGCGGGACTTCGGCTACAACTTCGCCGTCGACAAGTGCGGCAACATCTACGAAGGCCGTGCCGGGGGTGTGGCCAAGCCCGTCTACGGCGCCCACACTCTCGGTTTCAACAGCAACAGCATGGGCATCGCGGTCCTCGGGACGTACAGCAGCTCCAACCCGCCCAGGGCCGCGGTGAACGCCGTCGCCCGTCTGACCGCCTGGAAGCTCGGTATGTACGGCATCAACCCGCGCGGCAAGGTCATCATGAAGTCGGGCGGCAGCAACCTGTACAAGAAGGGCAAGAAGGTCCGGCTCAATGTGATCTCCGGGCACCGCGACGGCTTCGCCACCGAGTGCCCGGGCGGACGGCTCTACAACAAGCTCGGCAAGGCCCGGCAGTCATCGGCCCGCTACCAGGGCCGCTGAGAAGTCGGGGGCAGCACGCAACCGAAGAGTCCCCGGGGCGGTCTGCATACACTGACCGGCCGGACCGACAGGCCCGGCACGTACGACGACGCATGGCGACGTACGACGACGCATGGCGACGTACGACGACGCATGGCGACGTACGACGACGGACAGCCAGACAGACAGCCCCAGCCCCGGCAGGAAGCAGAGGCGACAGGTGACAGAAGCGATCCTCCTGGTCGGCGGCAAGGGCACCAGGCTCCGCCCGCTCACGGTGAACACACCGAAACCGATGGTCCCGGCGGCGGGCGTGCCCTTTCTCACCCACCAGCTGGCCCGGGCGCGCGCCGCGGGCGTGGAGCACATCGTCCTGGCCACCTCGTATCTGGCGGAGGTCTTCGAGCCGTACTTCGGCGACGGCTCCGCGCTCGGCCTGCACCTGGAGTACGTCACCGAGGAGGAGCCCCTCGGCACCGGCGGCGCCATCCGCAACGTGGCCTCACGGCTGCGCTCGGCGCCCGACGAGCCGGTGCTGATCTTCAACGGCGACATCCTCACGGGCCTGGACATCCGCGCCCTGGTCGCCACCCACGAGTCGTCGGGCGCGGATGTCTCGCTGCACCTCACACGGGTCGAGGACCCGCGCGCGTACGGCCTCGTCCCCACGGACGCCACCGGCCGCGTGCAGGCCTTCCTGGAGAAGCCGCAGACGCCCGAAGAGATCGTCACGGACCAGATCAACGCCGGGGCGTATGTCTTCCGCCGCTCGGTCATCGACAGCATTCCGCAGGGCCGTCCGGTCTCGGTCGAGCGCGAGACCTTCCCTGAGCTGCTCGCCTCCGGCGCCCATCTGCAGGGCATGGTCGACTCCACGTACTGGTTGGACCTGGGCACGCCCCAGGCGTTCGTACGCGGCTCAGCCGACCTCGTCCTCGGCCGCGCCCCGTCCCCGGCGGTCCCGGGCCGCTGCGGCGACTCCCTGGTACTCCCGTCGGCCGGGGTCGCCCCCGACGCCAAGCTGACCGGCGGCACGGTCGTGGGCGCGGACGCGGTGGTCGGCGCGGGCGCCCGGATCTCGGGCAGCACCGTCCTCGACGGCGCCGTGATCGAACCGGGCGCGATCGTCACGGACTCCCTGATCGGCGCCGGTGCCCACATCGGCGCCCGCTCGGTCCTCACCGGCGCGGTGATCGGCGACGGCGCCCGGGTCGGCGCGGACAACGAACTCCGCGACGGCATCCGCATCTGGTGCGAGGCACGACTGCCGGACGGAGCGGTCCGCTTCTCCTCGGACCAGTAGCCGCAGGTATCAACCCTCTGTGACATCAGCGGCTCCGCCGCGGGCCCAGTTCCGGGAAGGGGCGGGATCGGGGAACAGAGCCCCCTACCCTCGGACGAGCCCCGCCCTCCCCCGACGAACCACCGAGGACAATCCTGTGGCAGGCCGCTTCGCCCAGAAGCCAGAACGGCCAGAACGGCCAGAACGGCCAGAACGGCCAGTACAGCCCGTACGCGCGCGCACGACCCGCACCACCGTGCGCGGCGGCGAAACCCGCGTGCCCCAAGGCGGATCCCCGGGCGTCCCGAGCCAGGCGGACGGCAAGCCGCGCCACTGGACCCCGCCGGGCCCGCTCGACCTCGGCCTGGTCCTCGGCCCCCTGCGCCGCGGCCCCGGCGACCCCACGTTCCGCGCGACCGCCGACGGCTCCGTCTGGAGGGCGAGCCGTACGCCGGAGGGCCCCGGCACCCTCCGGGTCGCCCTGCGCGCCGGCACGGCCACGGCGGAGGCCTGGGGTCCCGGCGCCGACTGGCTGCTCGACCGGCTTCCGCAGCTCCTCGGCGACGCGGACGCCCCGGCGGACTTCGAGCCCCGTCACCGTCTGGTCGCCGCGACCCACCGCCGCCGCCCCGGACTGCGCCTCACCACCACCGGGCTGGTTCTGGAGTCCCTGATTCCGTCGATCCTGGAGCAGAAGGTCACGACGGACGAGGCCTACCGCGCCTGGCGCCTCCTGGTCCGCAAGTACGGCGAGCCGGCACCGGGGCCCGCGCCGGACCGTATGCATGTGATGCCGGACCCGCACACGTGGCGGATGATCCCGTCCTGGGAGTGGCACCGCGCGGGCGTCGACAACAAGCGGGCCTCGACGATCCTGCGCGCGGTCCGGGTCGCCCCGCGCCTGGAGGAGGCGGCCGCGATGGAGCCCGAACAGGCGCAGGAACGCCTGGAGTTGGTGCCCGGCATCGGCCCCTGGACCTCGGCCGAGACGGTGCAGCGCAGCAACGGCGCCCCGGACGCGGTGACGGTCGGCGATCTGCATCTGCCGGGCATCGTGGGTTACGCCCTCGCCGGCGAGCGGGACGCGGACGACGAGCGGATGCTGGAACTCCTTGAGCCCTATCGCGGCCAGCGCCACCGCGCGGCCCGCTTCATCCTCCTGTCGGGCCGCACTCCGCCGCGCCGCACACCGAAGATGCCCCGCACCGACATCGCGAAGCTGTAGCCACCCGCGCGCGGGAGCAAGAGGTGAGCATGTGGCGGACGAGACGCTCGAGGCGGTGTAGCCACCCGCGCGCGGGAGCAAGAGCGCAGGGGGCAGGGCGGGGCAGGCGGCGGGGGCGACAGGGGTACACGGACGCGGTGCAGGCGGGCAGCCGTGCAGCGGCGTGTGGACGCTCAGCGCACCTCGATGAAGTCCTCCACCGCACGCGCGGGCCGCTCCCGCGGTGGGTGCGCGGCCTGTCCCACCGCTACGGCCCCCATCGGGTCCCAGCTCTCCGGCAGCCCGAGCACGTCCCGTACGACATCACGGCAGAACATCGTCGACGAGATCCACGCCGAGCCGAGGCGCTCCCCGGCGAGCGCCACCAGGAAGTTCTGGATGCCGGCGCCGGTCGCGACGACGAACATCTCGCGCTCGGCGGCGTCCCGGCGCGCGTCCCCGTAGGTGTGCGAGCCGTCCATCACGAGGCAGGGCACCACCAGACAGGGCGCCTCGCGCAGGACGTCACCGCGGCGCACCCGCTTGGCGATGGACTCCTCGGACTTGCCGTCGGCCCGCAGATCCGCGATCCACTTGTCCCGCATGGCGTCGAGCAGCCGGGTCCGCGACTCGGCGCTTTCGAGCAGGACGAACCGCCAGGGTGTCGTGTGGTGCGGGGCGGGCGCGGTCAGTGCGGCGGCCACCGCGCGGCGGACCGCCCCGGGGTCCACGGGATCGTCGGTGAAGGCGCGCACGGTGCGCCGCAGCGTGAGCGCTTCGCGGACCGCCTCCGAGGTGCCGAGCCGGAACATGTCGTCCGCCGCGCCGCGCACCATGGCCCGCGCGCCGCTCCCGGAGCCCTCGCCGCCCACGACCCCCGGCAGGCCGCGCACGACGGCCACGGGAAGACCGGCGGCCTTGCCCTTCACCAGGTCGCCCGCGGCGGCGAGTTCATCGGCGGTGGCCACGACGGTGGCGCTCAGCGGATTGCCGTACGCGTCGACTCCGCCGCGCAGGTCGTCGAGCACCCGGACCCCGGCCGCGCCGATCGCGACGTCCGTCAGGCCGGTGCGCCAGGGCCGTCCGAAGGTGTCGGTGACGAGCACACCGACGTCCACACCGAGCGTCTCGCGCAGCCCGTCACGGATGGCCCGCGCGGCGGCATCCGGGTCTTCGGGCAGCAACAGCACGGTCCCGGCGGGGGTGTTGGAGGCGTCGACTCCGGCGGCGGCCATGACGAGCCCCTGCCGGTTCTCGACGATACGGAGGGTGCCGCGCCGCGCGACGACGCGTACCGTCTCCGCGTCGATCGCCTCCTCACGGCTGTCGGCGGCGACGATCCGGCCCTCCGCCTTGGAGACGATCTTCGAGGTGACGAGCACGATGTCGCCGTCCTCAAGTGCCGGTTCCGCGGCGGCGATCAGCTTGGCGAGGTCGTCTCCGGCCTTCACCTCGGGGAGCCCGGGCACCGCCCAGACGCGGTACGAGGGCGCGCTCACCCGCGGACCTCGCGTACCTCTTCGGCGAGAGCGAGGGCCTCGCGTGCCATGGCCGCGGCGGCGGTGCCCTCTTCGGGGTCCGTCATCAGCAGCGGCACGGCACGGCAGCGGATACCGGCGCTCTCGATCCGCTCGACGGCGGCGGCGTCCACGGTGTCGACGAGCCAGCCGTCGAGCAGTCCCGAGCCGTAGTGCTCGGCGACGGCGGCGGCGCTCGCTTCGACGCCGACCGCGGCGAGCACCTTATCGGCCATCCCGCGCACCGGGGCGTCGCCGACGATCGGCGAGAGCCCGACGACCGGCACACCGGCCTCGGCGATGGCCTCCCTGATCCCGGGCACGGCGAGGATGGTGCCGATGCTCACGACGGGGTTGGACGGCGGGAAGATCACGACGTCGGCTTCGGCGATGGCTTCGAGCACACCGGGCGCGGGCTTGGCCTGCTCGGCACCGACGGGCACGACGGCGAGGGCGTCCACGGAGGCCCTGAGCTTCACCCAGTACTCCTGGAAGTGGACGGCCTTGCGCTCGCCGTCGGTCTCGACGGCGACATGCGTCTCGATCCG
Source organism: Streptomyces monticola (assembly GCF_042665355.1). Classification (NCBI taxonomy): domain Bacteria; kingdom Bacillati; phylum Actinomycetota; class Actinomycetes; order Kitasatosporales; family Streptomycetaceae; genus Streptomyces; species Streptomyces monticola. Next base: position 79,836 of record NZ_JBHTCF010000026.1, read on the forward strand.
GTCGTCCGACATGGGGATGAGCCGCACGCCGGGCTGCCAGCGGTCGCAGAGCGCCTCGGTGACGGCGCTGAGCGGGTATCCGGCGCCCAGCATCTGGGTGCGCACGATGTGGGTGGCGAAGTCCCGGTCGCCGAGCCCGAACCACTCGGGTCCGACGCCGTACGCCGCGAGTTCGCTCTTGACCTGGAAGGTCTCGTCCGTACGCCCCCAGCCCTGCTCTTCGTTGATGCCGCCGCCGAGGGTGTACATCACCGTGTCCAGGTCGGGGCAGACCTTCAGGCCGAACAGATGGATGTCGTCACCGGTGTTGCCGATGACGGTGATGTCGGCGTCGGGCGCGGCGGCCTTGAGACCGCGCAGGAAGCGGGCACCACCGATGCCCCCGGCCAGAACCACAATGCGCATGCGCCAAGTGTGTCAGGCGCCTGTGACAGCGGTCCTGGCGGTCTCGTCCTGGGCGGCGGGGGAGCACTGCGCGCTGTGCATCGGCATGGAGGTCAGGCCGGGGTAGTAGACGTGCAGGCTGACGGCGGGTTCGAGGGCGTCGTTGACGACCTCGTGGACGTATCCGGGAGCGAAGACGCGCTGCGCTCCGGCGTCGAGCGCCCGCGTGCCGCGCCCGGTGTGTTCCGTCAACTCGCCCTGCAGGACGGTGAGCAGGCCGGATGAGCGGCCGTGGTCGTGTCGTCCGCTGCCCTGCCCGGGCACCCAGCTGAGCAGCCAGACCTCGTATCCGGGTCCGGTGCGCAGACGGTGGTACCAGCGGCTGGTGGCGTCGTACTCGACGAGGTGCTCCCACTGGGAGCGGTCGGCGGCGATGGCACGGGCGAGCCCGGCGAACTCGGCCACGGTTGCCGGGTGCTCACGGGCGGGCTGCAGGAGGTGGGGTACCTCGAGGATGTCGCCGGCGATCTGGAGGTCGCTGTCGCTGTTCATCGGTGCGGTGGTTTCCTCGGCGGGAGAAGTGCTGGGGTGTCACTGTCAGGGACATTCGCTGACAGTCGCTCGGGTCGCGAGCGCAGGGTGGCCCGGGTGCGGGCGTCGGGGATGCGGACCTTCATACGGGTTCGCGGGTGCAGCTGGAGCGCGATGGGCTCAACAGCTGGGACAGCAACAGCAACAGCTCGCCTGGGCAGCACTGCGGAACCCAGCGGCGTGGGTCCGAGTAAGCGCCAAGTTCGCGAGCATGCCCACCAGGAGACCGGTTCACACGTCTGGTGTCAACCTGATGTCCGGATTGCGGGATATGGTTCACCGTATCCGGTTGTTCTTGCTGCCGAAAGGTTTGTGCAGTCATCGCATCGGACATGTGGCGCTGCATCCGGGTACGCAAACGCCGTTGTCGTCTCGTGATCCGACTGTGATCCGCTTCGCTTCGACGCTCGCGTGGCAACGAGATCAAACTCCGGAGCGTCCTTACGAGTGTCGGCAGGACGTACGGAGGGGCCTCGGGAGAGTGTCCAGTTTTATGGCGATTTGAACACTTTCCGCAGAGCCTTGGTTCCGCAGAGTGAATAAGGGGCCCAATAGCAGATCTCGGCTTGACTGGCGCGGATCGGCACACTTGTAATTTCACTCGTGTCGTTCAGCCGAAATCGGTAACGGCAGCATCACGGGGACTGCACAGACAGACGAGGGGCGCACATGACCGAGCTGTTCCAGCAACTCATGGTCGAGGACGCGGAAGAAGAACTCGGCTGGCAGGAGCGCGCACTGTGCGCCCAGACCGACCCCGAGTCCTTCTTCCCCGAGAAGGGTGGCTCCACCCGCGAGGCCAAGAAGGTCTGTCTCGCCTGTGAGGTCCGGTCCGAGTGTCTTGAGTACGCGCTCGCCAACGACGAAAGATTCGGTATCTGGGGCGGCCTGTCGGAGCGTGAACGCCGCCGCCTCAAGAAGGCCGCGGTCTGATACGCCGCAACCGCGGTCCGTTACGCCACAGAAGGCCGCCGTCTGAATTCCCGCTGAGCGTTCGGCGACGCTCGGCGACCATTCCCCGACCAATCCCCGATCAGTGCCGACCAATCGGCACACACCCCTACGTAACGAACGGTCCGTCGCCCGTGGGTTGTCCACAGGCGGCGGACCGCTCTGTTGCCCAGCCGTTAGTGTGGCCCCCGTCCGAGATGCCCCCGTGCCCCGCCTGGCACAGGCGTCCACCGCAGTCCACCGAACCGGGGCCCGTACCTCGATGTCCGTGCACAGCCATTCGGCAGGCCAGTACGACGCCGCAGCAGCGTTCAACCCGGCCCAAGCACCCGAGTTTCCTAGGCATGTCGTCACGGCGGTCCTCGTCTCCCACGACGGCGCCCGCTGGCTGCCCGACGCCCTGGCCGGCCTGCTCGGCCAGGAACGCCCCGTGCAGAACGCCATCGCCGCAGACACCGGCAGCGCCGACGAGTCCGCCACGATCGTCACGGACGCCCTCGGCGCCGAGCGGGTGCTGCACCTGGCCCGGCGCTCCGGCTTCGGCACGGCCGTCGACGAAGCGGCCCGCACGGCAGGCGTCCTCACCCCCGAGGACCTGCCGTATCTGAAGCGCCCCAGCGGCTGGGACCCGGTGAGCCGCACCTGGCGCGACGATGCCTACGACATGCCGGAACTCCCGTACGGAGAACCGGTGCAGTGGCTCTGGCTCCTGCACGACGACTGCGCCCCCGAGCCGGACGCCCTGGCCGAACTCCTGCGCGTGGTCGAGCGCGAGCACGAGATCAACCGCGATGTCGCCATCGTCGGCCCCAAGCTGCGCGGCTGGTACGACCGCAGGCAGCTCCTGGAAGTCGGCGTCTCCATCGCCAACAGCGGCCGCCGCTGGACCGGGCTCGACCGCCGCGAGCAGGACCAGGGCCAGCACGACCATGTGCGCCCTGTCCTGTCCGTCTCCACCGCCGGCATGCTGATCCGGCGCGATGTCTTCGAGCAGCTCGGCGGCTTCGACCGCCGCCTGCCGCTGATGCGGGACGACGTCGACCTGTGCTGGCGCGCCCAGGCCGCCGGCCACCGTGTGCTCGTCGCACCCGACGCCGTGCTGCGGCATGCCGAGGCCTCCGCGCGCGAGCGCCGCACCGTCGACTGCGTGGGCCGTACGTCCGCGAGCCCGCACCGCGTCGACAAGGCGGGCGCCGTCTACACCCTTCTCGTCAACGCCCGCGGGGCCGTGCTCCCCTGGGTCCTGCTCCGTCTCGTCCTCGGCACCCTGCTGCGCACCCTCGCCTATCTCGTGGGCAAGGTGCCGGGCCAGGCCCTGGACGAGGTCGCCGGTCTCTTCGGCACCCTGCTGCGCCCGGGGCGGATCATCGGCGCCCGCAGACGCCGGGGCAAGGGACAGGTCGAGGCCGCCGAGCTGCGCCCGCTCTTCCCGCCGCCCGGTGCCACCGTGCGCGCGACCGCCGAGCAGGTCGCCTCCAACCTCGTCGGCCGCTCCGACCCCGAGGCCTCCTCCGGCGGGCGGCACGGCGCCGTCGAGTCGGGCCCCGGCGGTGACGACGCCGACTTCCTGGAGATCGAGCAGTTCGCCCGCCTGAAGCGGGTCGCCCGCAAGCCGGGGCCCGTGCTCTTCGCCGTCCTGCTTCTGGTCTCGCTGATCGCCTGCCGCTCCCTGTTCGGCAGCGGCGCGCTCGCGGGCGGCGCCATGCTGCCCGCCCCGGCCGACGCCTCCGAGCTGTGGTCGCGCTACCTCGACGCCTGGCACGCGGTCGGCACCGGCGGCACCCAGTCCGCACCGCCGTATCTGGCGCTGGTCGCCGCCCTCGCCACGCTGCTGTTCGGCTCCACCGGATTCGCGGTCACCGTGCTGCTCGTGTGCTCGGTGCCGCTCGCCGGTGTCGCGGCGTACTTCGCCTCGCGGCCGCTGGTCGAGTCCCGGCTGCTGCGCGCCTGGGGCTCCGTCGCCTACGCCTTCCTGCCCGCCGCCACCGGAGCGCTCGCGGGCGGACACCTGGGCACAGCCGTCCTCGCCATGCTGCTTCCGCTGGTCGCGCGTGCGGGCCTGGCGGCCAGCGGCCTGCTGCTCAAGGCGCCGGGTGCGCGCGGCAGCTGGCGCGCCACCTGGGCCTACGCCCTGCTTCTGACGGTCACCACCGCCTTCACACCGATCGTGTGGCCCATCGCCCTCGTCCTCGGCATCGCCCTGCTGGTGCTGCGACGTGGCGACATCACCGCCTACGGCCTGCGGTTCCTCGCGGCTCTGGGGGTGCCGCTCCTGGTGCTCGCCCCCTGGTCGCTCTCGCTCCTCCCGTTCGGCTTCTTCCGCGAGGCGGGGCTCGACTACGGCGCGGGTGCGGCCTCCGGCCTCGACCTGCTCGGCCTCAGTCCGGGCGGGCCCGGAGCCACCGGCGGACTGCTCCTGATCGGCATCGTGCTCGCGGGCCTCGCCGCCCTTCTGCGCGGGGAGCGGCAGCTCGCCGTCCACACCTCCTGGGCCGTCGCCCTGGCCGGCTTCCTCTTCGCGGCGCTGTCCAACGGCTCCACCTGGGCGGGACCCGCCACTCTCGTCTACGGCATCGCGCTCCTGACCGCCGCCGTCATCGGCGCCGACGGCGCACGCGCGCGTGTCGCCGAGCAGAGCTTCGGCTGGCGCCAGCCGGTGGCCGCCCTGATCGCCGTCGCCGCGCTCATCGGACCGCTGCTCGCCGCCGCCGGCTGGATGATCCGGGGTGCCGACGGGCCCCTTGAGCGGCGCGACCCCGCCCAGGTCCCGGCGTTCGTCGCCGAGGAGTCCAGCACGCAGGACCAGCCCCGCACCCTGGTGCTCGGCAGCGACTCGGCGGCCAAGGTCGCGTACACGCTGGTACGCGGCTCGGGCGCCCGCCTCGGCGACGCCGAACTGGCCGGCGCGGGCGGCGGCAACGCCCGCCTGGACAAGGCCGTCGCCCACCTGGTCGCGGGCTCCGGCGCCGACCAGGCCGACCAGCTCGGCGACTTCGCGGTGCGCTATGTGCTCGTCCACGACGGGGCGCCCCGCGGGATGAGCCGCGTCCTGGACGCCACCCCCGGCCTGACCCGGCTCAGCCAGCAGGACGGCAGCGCACTGTGGCGGGTCGACCGCCAGGTCGCCCGGGCCGCCATCGTGACCGGATCGGGCACGCCGCAGCCGGTCGCCGCCGGCCCCGTGGAGATCCACACCAAGATCCCTTCCGGCGCCGAAGGCCGCACCCTGCGCATCGCCGACTCGGCATCCGAAGGCTGGACGGCGACCCTGGACGGCGCCCCGCTGCGGAAGACAACCGTCGACGGCTGGGCGCAGGGCTTCGAACTGCCCGCGTCCGGCGGCCGGTTGGACGTCACCTACGAGGGGTCCGGCGCCCACACCGGATGGCTGTGGGCCCAGGGCGCGCTCGCCGTCGTGCTTGTCGTCCTCGCCCTGCCCGGCCGTCGCCGCACGGTCGACGACGACCTCCCGGACCAGCCCGCCGCCGTACCGGCCCAGCCGGTGGCCGGCGAGGGCCGGCGCGCACGCAGGCTGCGTGCGGCCCAGGAGGCCGAGGCCGCCGCGGCAGCCGGCAGCCAGGACGCAGCCTCCGGGGAGCCGCAGCCGGACCCCCTGTCCGCGGTCCCGCAGCAGCAGTCCTACGACCAGTGGGACGACAACGCCTACGCGGGCGCCGACCCCAACGCATACCCCCAGGAGCAGTACCAGGGCGCGCAGTACCCCGCGAACGGCTACGAGCAGCCCTACCAGGCCGACCCGTACCAAAGCAGTGGCCAGTCCACCTCCTACCAAGGCGCCAACTCCTTCCAGGACGTGGGCCAGTACGACCCGTACGGCTACGACGCGCAGGCACAGGCACAGGGCACCCGTGGCGCCCAGAGCCAGGGATACGACGGCGCCCAGGGCCAGGGGTACGACGCGCAGGCGCAGGGCGTTCAGGGCCAGGGGTACGACGCGCAGGCGCAGGGCGTTCAGGGCCAGGGGTACGGCGGTCCCCAGGAGCAGGGCTACGACGGCCAAGCCCCGGGCTCCGGCTACGACGGCCAGAACGCGAGCCCCGGCTACGACGATCAGCAGATGTCAGGCCCCGGCTACGACGGCCAGGCCGGCGGGCACGGCTATCTCCCCCCGCCGCCGCCTCAGCCGCCCGCCCCTCCGGCGCCGCCGTATGAACCGCCTTACGGCAGCCCCGACTTCAGGCCCGACAGCGAGCGCCCCGACGGGAGCCAGCAGTGAATCGCACCACCTTGTCCCTGATCGCCGCGGGCAGCGCGCTCGCGGTCGTCACCGGAGTCGCCGCGCTCACCGCGCCGGACGGCGGCACGGACGGCGGAGCCAAGGCGGCGGCTCAGCGGCCGGTCGAGCGCTCCAGCCTGCTGTGCCCCGCACCGAGCACATCGGATCTCGCGGAAACGGCATACACCTCCTTCACTCCCAAGTCCTCGGAAGGATCCGACGGCAAGGGTTCGGCTGAACTGATCGGCGCCGCCCGCGAGTCGAATGACGACGGCAAGGCAGACAAGGACGACAAGGGCAAGGGCAAGGGTGAGAAGGGCGGCGAGGACAGGCCTGTCCTGACCCCGAAGGAGCCGGGCAAGCCGGTGACCGGCGAGGCCTCCGGCGCAGAAGCCCCCGCCCTCATCGGCTCGGCCGGCGGCGCGCTCGCCCCCGGCTGGACGGTCCAGCAGACGACCAAGGTCACCGCGGGCGGTGGGCGCGGTCTCCTCGGTGTCACTTGTAATACACCGGACACCGACTTCTGGTTCCCAGCCGCGAGCACCGCGAAGGAACGCAGCGACTACGTCCATCTGACCAACCCCGACGACACCGCCGCGGTCGTCGACATCGAGCTGTACGGACCGCAGGGCGCCCTCAAGTCGGAGGTGGGGGAGGACATCCAGGTCCCGCCGCACTCCAGCGTCCCGGTCCTGCTGTCCACACTGACGGAACAGCCGCAAGCGAACGTGACGGCCCATGTCACCGCCCGCACGGGCCGCATCGGCGCCTCGGTGCAGGCCATGGACGACAAGATCGGCGGCGACTGGCTGCCCGCGTCCGCCGATCCGTCGGGCAGCGTCGTCCTGCCCGGCATCCCCAAGGACGCCACGTCCGTCCGCCTGGTGGCCTTCGCGCCGGGCGAGGACGACGCCGACCTGAAGGTGTCCCTCGCGGGCCCGAGCGGATCGATCACCCCCGCGGGCAACGAGACCCTGCACGTCAAGAGCGGAATGACGGCCGCGGTCGACCTCGGCGACGTCACGAAGGGCGAGCCCGGTTCTCTCGTGCTCACGCCGACCGAGGAGTCCACGCCCGTCGTGGCGGCCCTGCGGGTCACTCGCGGCAAGGGCGCCAAGCAGGAGACCGCGTTCATTCCCGCCACCGGCGCGCTGGCGAAGCGCGCGACGGCCGCCGACAACCGGGCCAAGGGCTCGACGCTGTCGCTGGTGGCGCCCGGCAAGACGGCCAAGGTACGGGTCACCGCCTCGGCCGGCGCCGACGGCGGCACGTCCACGAGCAAGACGTACACGGTCAAGGGCGGTACGACCATGGCGGTCGAACCTCCGGTGCCGAACGGCGTGAAGGGTTCGTACGCGCTGACGGTGGAGCGGGTGTCCGGCACGGTGTACGCCGCCCGCACCCTCGAACTCCCGCAGGACGGCGTGCCGATGTTCACGTTGCAGACGCTGCCGGACGACCGGGGCACGGTCGCCGTCCCGGACGCGGAGCAGGACCTTTCGGTGCTGCAGAAGTAGCAGGACTATTCGGTGCTGCAGCAGTAGCGGACGCGGCGGGCGTCCGCCCGTGCGGGAGGGCGGCCAGGCGGCCGCCTTCGCCCCGCCGCGGCCTCAACCCGCTTGCGCCTCAGTCCTCGCCGTAGCGCGGATCGACCGACTCCGGGGCCAGGCCGAGGAGTTCGGCCACCTGCTCCACCACAACCTCGTGGACCAGAGCCGCGCGCTCGTCGCGGCTCTTGGTGCGGATCTCGACCGGTCGCCGGTAGACCACGATCCGCGCGGGCCGGTCCTCTTGCGCGGACAGCGTGCCACCCAGCGGGACGGTCTCGTCGCCGAAGGCTTCGTCCGAACCGTCCGGACTGTCCATGCGGGGCACGTCCAGAACCAGGAACTCGATGTCGGCGAGCTGAGGCCAGCGCCGCTCGAGCCGTTCCACGGACTCCTGGACGAGATCCATGAACACCTCTCCTCTGCTTGCGGAGAGGGGCACCTGGGGCGGGGCCACGGGCCCGCGCATGCCCCGTCCATGGCGGTCGCGGCGGCGGGTCCTCGGCTCGGTGGCGCGGGGCGGTACGGGCTTGTCCATCACCGGTGAAGCGTAGTCCTCCGTACCGACAGCCGGCCTCTCACGCGCGCGTGCAGCTCAACGGGTGTCAGCAGCGCATACGCCATGTCGCTTCATGACCATTCCGGCCAACCTTGGGCTCGATTACGTATCTCCCAGAGACCACCGGACTCAAGGCAAATGACGGCATTTGTGCCGAGTGGCGACCGGATTCAACAGCCGTGCCTGCTGTGTCTCTTGAGGTCGTCGCAGGTCAGGGCGTGAGCTCCGGCAGGTGCTGTGGGAGGGATCACACCACGACACGGGGGAGTGACCTCGTGGAGAGTCGTCGCGGCCCGCTCAAGAGTGCGGTACCGTCCAACGTCGTGAGCCCTGTACGTCGCTGTTCGCGCACCGCTTGCGGCCGTCCCGCCGTCGCGACGCTGACGTACGTCTACGCCGACTCGACCGCGGTCCTCGGCCCGCTCGCCACCTACGCCGAACCCCACTGCTACGACCTCTGTGCCGAGCACTCCGAGCGCCTCACCGCCCCGCGCGGCTGGGAGGTCGTCCGGCTCGCCGACAGCGGCCCTCCCGGGCGCCCCAGCGGTGACGATCTCGAGGCTCTCGCCAACGCCGTCCGTGAGGCCGCCAGGCCACAGGAGCGTGCGGCGGAGGCCGGTGGCGGCAGAGGTGCGGACCCCATGGAGGTCGCACGCCGCGGCCATCTCCGGGTGCTGCGTTCCCCCGAGTCCTGAAAGCGACCGTTCCGGGGTTCATGGCGCACAAGGGTGCTCACGCTCGACGTTTCCTTTTCAACAATCGTTGCTGTCCGGAGCATTGACTTCCCCTTGGCGCGGACACGACGATTTCCGCCACCCGTGAGTGATCGCTTTCCGCATGCCGGAATGACGGAAGGCGGCGGAGCCCTCATGGCGTCCGGGAGGCCCGTGTGTTCGTGCAGGAACTGGAACCCGTAGCCGGCTCGCTCGGCCTGTCAGCGCTGATCGCGACGCTGCCCCTCGTCACCGTTCTCGTCCTGCTCGGCGCCGTCCGCATGAAGGCGCACAGAGCGGGCCTCATCGGCCTCGCAGTCGCCGTCCTCGTCGCCTGGCTCGCGTACGGCATGCCCCTCGGCCAGACGCTGTCCAGCGGCGCACAGGGCGTGCTCTTCGGTCTCTTCCCCATCATGTGGATCGTCGTCAACGCGCTCTGGGTGTACCGCATGACGGTGCGCACCCAGCACTTCGACATCCTGCGCCGCTCCTTCGGGCGGCTCTCCGACGACCCGCGTATCCAGGCACTCGTCATCGCCTTCTGCTTCGGCGCGCTCCTGGAGGCGCTCGCGGGCTTCGGCGCGCCCGTCGCGATCTGTGCGGTGATGCTGGTCGCCCTCGGCTTCGACCCGGTGCGCGCGGCCGTCGTCGCCCTGGTCGCCAACACCGCACCCGTCGCCTTCGGCGCCATGGGCACCCCGGTCGTGACGCTCGCTCAAGTGACGGGTCTGCCGCTGGACTCCGTCGCCTCGGTGGTCGGACGGCAGACGCCGCTGCTCGCCCTGGTCGTGCCGCTCGTCCTGGTCGGCCTCGTCGACGGCAGGCGTGGCCTGCGGGAGACCTGGCTGCCGGCCGTGGTGTGCGGATTCGCCTTCGCCGCCGCGCAGTTCGTGGCCTCCAACTACGTCTCGGCGCAGCTGGCCGACATCGGGGCCGCCCTCGTCGGCGCCGCCGCCCTGGTGGCGCTGCCGAGCGCACGCAAGCCCGCAGAGGAACGGGTACGCGCCGCGGTGCTCACCGGCGTACGCAGCGAGGACCTGGACACCGAGGACCCGCGCCCCCAAGTGCTGCGCGCCTACGCCCCGTACGCCCTCATCGTGGCCGTCTTCTCGCTTGCGCAGATCCCGGCCGTCAAGGACTTCCTCGCCAAGGCCACCCAGGTCTTCGACTGGCCCTTCCTGAACGTCGCCGACTCCGACGGCAACCCCGTCGGCGCCAATGTCTTCACGATGCCGCTCGTGTCGACGGGCGGCACGCTCGTCCTCCTGGCCGGCGTGTTCACGGCGGGCATCATCGGCTTGCACGCGCGCGTGGCGGTGCGGGAGTGGGTGGCCACGGTTCACGAACTGCGCTTCGCGATCCTCACCGTGACATCGGTCCTCGCCCTGGCGTACGTCATGAACCTCTCCGGACAGGCCGCCGTCATCGGGCACTTCGTGGCCGCGGCGGGCGCGGGACTCGCCTTCCTCTCGCCCGTGCTCGGCTGGTTCGGAGTGGCCGTCTCCGGCTCCGACACCTCCGCCAACGCACTCTTCGGGGCCCTGCAGGTGACGGCGGCCAGGGAGTCGGGACTCTCACCGGAGCTGCTCGCCGCCGCCAACAGCTCAGGCGGTGTCCTCGGCAAGATGATCTCTCCGCAGAACCTGACGATCGCCTGCGCGGCGGTCGGCCTCGCGGGCAAAGAGGGCGATCTGCTGCGCAAGGTGCTGCCCTGGAGCATCGGCCTGCTCCTGGTGATGTGCCTCATCGTGGTCGCGCAGAGCACGTTCCTGCTCGGCTGGATGCTGCCCTGAACCACCACCGCGCGGAGGCCGGGGGAGTCCATGGTCCCGCCGGGGCAGGGACCTTGGGCCCGGTTCGTACCGGACTGTCGGCGCCTGCGGGTACGTTTGGGTGACCGCACCGGATTCCAAGAGAGGGTTGGCCGTGGCTGATCTGTCGCAGATCGTGAAGGCGTACGACGTCCGCGGGGTGGTCCCGGACCAGTGGGACGAGTCCCTCGCGGAGCTGTTCGGGGCGGCCTTTGCGCAGGTCACGGACGCAGAGGCGATCGTGGTCGGACACGACATGCGGCCCTCTTCGCCCGGCCTGACGAGGGCCTTCGGGCGAGGTGCGGCGGCCCGTGGCGTGGCGGTCACGGAGATCGGCCTGTGCTCGACGGACCAGCTCTACTACGCGTCGGGCGCGCTCGGCCTGCCCGGGGCGATGTTCACCGCCTCCCACAACCCGGCGCAGTACAACGGCATCAAGATGTGCCGCGCGGGAGCGGCCCCCGTCGGACAGGACACCGGCCTGGCCGAGATCCGGCAGCTCGTCGAGCAGTGGTCGGAGACCGTCGCCCCGGCCCCGGCGGCCACCCCGGGCGAGATCACTCAGCAGGACACCCTCAGTGATTACGCCACGTATCTGCGCCGCCTGGTCGACCTGAGCGCGATCCGCCCGCTGAAGGTCGTCGTGGACGCGGGCAACGGCATGGGCGGCCACACCGTCCCCACCGTCTTCGACGGTCTGCCGCTCGAGCTGGTGCCGATGTACTTCGAGCTCGACGGCACCTTCCCCAACCACGAGGCCAACCCGCTGGACCCGGCCAACATCGTCGACCTCCAGAAGCGCGTGCGCGAAGAGGGCGCGGACCTCGGCCTGGCCTTCGACGGCGACGCCGACCGGTGTTTCGTGGTGGACGAGCGCGGCGAGCCGGTCTCCCCGTCGGCGATCACCGCCCTGGTGGCCGCCCGCGAGCTGGCCAAGCACGGCGGCAAGGGCACGGTCATCCACAACCTGATCACCTCGTGGTCGGTGCCGGAGGTCGTCAGGGAGAGCGGCGGCACGCCCGTGCGCACGCGCGTGGGCCACTCCTTCATCAAGGAGGAGATGGCCAAGTCCGGTGCGATCTTCGGCGGCGAGCACTCGGCGCACTACTACTTCCGCGACTTCTGGAACGCGGACACGGGCATGCTCGCCGCCCTGCACGTCCTGGCCGCGCTCGGCGGTCAGGACGGCCCGCTGTCCGAGCTGGTGGCGCAGTACGACCGGTACGCCGGCTCGGGCGAGATCAACTCCACAGTCGCCGACCAGGCGGGCCGCGCTGCCGCGGTCAAGGCGGCGTACGACGGCCGTGAGGGCCTGACCCTCGACGAGCTGGACGGCCTCACGGTCGCCGCCGACACCTGGTGGTTCAACCTGCGCCCGTCCAACACCGAGCCGCTCCTGCGCCTGAACGTCGAGGCGCGTGACGCCGAGACCATGGCCCGCGTCCGTGACGAGGTCCTCGCCATCGTCAGGGCCTGACCCGAACCGCTCCCGCGCGGGGCCCGGACCCCCGGTCGTCCGAGCCCCGCGACCCGGCGGCGCACCCCTGGCGGCGGTAGGCTGACCAGGCCGCATTCCATAGTCCTGGCTGCCAGTTCTCACTGCCGGTCCGGCTGTCCGAAGGGAACCGTTTCATGCCGCTCGAAGCCGGCCTCCTGGAGATCCTGGCCTGCCCGGCCTGTCACGCCCCCCTCAAGGAGGCGGACACCGAGCTGCTGTGCACCGGCAAGGACTGCGGCCTCGCCTACCCGGTGAAGGACGGCATCCCCGTTCTCCTCGTGGACGAGGCCCGCCGCCCCGCGTAAGCGCCGCAGCAGCTCCCCTACGCAGTGATGCAGTAGATGTAGTGCCGTACGCGTACACAGCGGACTCAGAGGTCACAGAAGACGCCAGACCGTACGTGAAGGCTGTTCCCGGCACCGGCGATCGGAGGCCTACCCCCGTGCTCGACGAATCGCTGCTCGACGACCCGGACGCACTCAACCGCGTCGACCGACGCGGGCTGCTGCGCGGCGCAGCCGAAGCGGGTGCCCGGGTGCGCACCGCCCTGCGGCACGCCGCCGAGGCGGGCATCACCGAACTCAAGCCGGAAGGACGCCCCCGCGCGGTGCTCGTCGCCGGCCCCGGCACCGCCTCCACCTGCGTCGCCGACCTGATCGGCGCGCTGGCGGGCGCCAGCTGCCCGGTCACCCGCCTGAGCCCCACCGGCGTCGCCCCTGCGGCGGGTGCCCTGCGCTGGTCGCTGCCCGGCTGGGCGGGCCCGGTCGACCTGCTCCTGCTCGCCACTCCGGACGGCACGGAGCCCGGCCTGGAACTCCTCGCCGAGCAGGCCTACCGACGCGGTCTGACCGTCGTCTCGGTGGCACCGGCCCGCGGCCCCCTGACCGAGGCCGTCGGCAGCAAGCACGGCCTCGCCGTTCCCATGGCGACCCCGCCCCACGAGGCGTACGACGAGACGGCACCTGCAGGCCCAGACGCCCTGTGGGCGCTGCTCACGCCGCTCCTCGCCCTCCTCGACCGCACCGGCCTGATCGGCGCTCCTCCGGACGTCCTGCAGAAGGTCGCCGACCGCCTCGACGCCACCGCCGAACGCTGCGGGCCGGTCGTCGCGACCTACAGCAACCCGGCCAAGACCCTCGCCGCCGAGCTGGACGAGTCCCTTCCGCTGATCTGGACCGAAGGCCCCACAGCGGGTCCCGTGGGGCGCCGCTTCGCCGCCGTACTCGGCGAGATCGCCGGCCGCCCAGCGCTCGCCGTCGAGCTGCCCGAGGCCCTGCCGGCCCACGGCGCCCTGCTCACCGGGGACTTGGCCGCGGGCGCCGACCCGGACGACTTCTTCCGCGACCGGGTGGACGAAGCACAGGCGCTGCGCGCGCGTGCCGTCCTCTTGCGCGACCGTCCCACCGGCGGTCTCAGCGCGGCTCCCGCTGCCCGTGAACTCGCCCTCGGACATGGCACCGCCATCAGCGAGTTGGAGCCGGAGGAGGGCGATGAGCTGGAGACGCTCGCAGAGTTGATCGCCGTCACGGATTTCGCCGCCGTTTACCTGGCGCTCGCTTCGGGGGGCCGATGATGACCACCGCCGACCGACCCGACCACGTACCCGTTGCGGATACCGCAGGTATCTAAAACGGTCTCGTGACCACGTACGAAAGAAGTCCCCGCATGGACCGCCTCTCCAACACGATCCGCCCGTACGCCTGGGGTTCGACCACGGCGATCCCTGAGCTGCTAGGCGTCGAGCCGACCGGGGAGCCGCAGGCCGAGATGTGGATGGGCGCCCACCCGGGCGCCCCCTCGCGCATCGAGCGCGGACCGCTGAACGAAGTGATCGACGCCGACCCCGAGGCCGAACTGGGCGCTCGGGCCGTCGCGAAGTTCGGCCCCCGGCTGCCCTTCCTCCTCAAGGTCCTCGCGGCCGGCGCCCCGCTCTCCCTGCAGGTGCACCCCAACCTCGCCCAGGCGAAGGAGGGTTACGAGGACGAGGAGCGCCGCGGCGTCCCGATCGACGCCCCGCACCGCAACTACAAGGATGCCAACCACAAGCCCGAACTGATCTGTGCGCTCACGCCTTTCGACGGCCTGTGCGGCTTCCGCGCCCCGGACGAGGCGGCGCGTCTCCTCGAAGGGCTTGATGTCGACTCCCTGAAGCCGTACGTCGACCTGCTGCACGCCCACCCCGAAGAGGCCGCGCTGCGAGAGGTCCTCACCGCCGTACTCAGCGCGGACCGCGACGAAATGGCCGCCACGGTCACCGAGGCCGCGACCGCCGCCGAGCGCATCGGCGGGCAGTACACCCCCTACGCCCTGATCGCCCGCGACTACCCGGGTGACCCCGGCGTCATCGCCGCCATGCTGCTCAATTACGTCCAACTCCAGCCCGGAGAGGCCCTGTTCCTCGGCGCCGGCGTCCCGCACGCCTACCTGAACGGGCTCGGCGTGGAGATCATGGCCAACTCCGACAACGTGCTGCGCTGCGGCCTGACCCCCAAGCACGTCGACGTCCCCGAACTCCTGCGCATCGTCCGCTTCGAGGCCACCGACCCGGGTGTCCTGCGCCCGGAGGCGGACGCGAACGGCGAGGAGGTCTACGAGACCCCGATCGACGAGTTCCGCCTCTCCCGCTTCGTGCTGACGACGGACTCCACGCCGCGCGACCTCACCGCCTCTACGCCCCAGATCCTGCTCTGCACGGCCGGCTCGGTGCGTGCCGGAGAGCTGGAACTCGCCCCTGGAGAGTCGGTTTTCGTTCCCGCGGGCGAAAAAGCGGAGATCTCAGGAAACGGCACCCTGTTCCGCGCCACCGTAGTGGCCTGATGCACCGTCGCCTCGCCGTGCTGCAACAATGACCCACCGCACGGCATGGGCACGGCGAGTTTTGGGACGTACGAGACGTACGTGACGTACGAAGGGACATCGGGCACACATGAGCGCGTCTGGCGGGACCAAGGCGATCGTGGCGGCACTCGCCGCCAACCTCGCGATCGCGGTAGCGAAGTTCGTGGCCTTCCTCTTCAGCGGCTCGTCGTCGATGCTCGCGGAGAGCGTGCACTCGCTCGCCGACTCGGGCAATCAGGGGCTGCTCCTCCTCGGCGGCAAGAAGGCCAAGCGCGAAGCCACTCCGCAGCACCCCTTCGGGTACGGACGTGAGCGCTACATCTACGCCTTCCTGGTCTCGATCGTCCTCTTCTCGGTCGGCGGCATGTTCGCGATCTACGAGGGCTACGAGAAGATCAAGAGCCCGCACGAGATCGAGCACTGGTACTGGCCGGTGGGCGTCCTGGTGTTCGCGATCATCGCCGAGGCCTTCTCCTTCCGTACCGCCATCAAGGAGTCCAACGCCATCCGCGGCAAGCTGTCGTGGAAGGAGTTCGTCCGGCGCGCCAAGGCGCCCGAGCTCCCGGTGGTGCTCCTCGAGGACCTCGGCGCGCTCGTCGGCCTGATCCTGGCCCTCGGCGGCGTCGGCCTCGCCCTGGCCACCGGGGACGGCATCTGGGACGGCATCGGCACCCTCTGCATCGGCGTCCTGCTCATCCTGATCGCCATCGTCCTGGCCGCGGAGACCAAGTCGCTGCTCCTCGGCGAGGCCGCGGGCACCGAGGAGGTCGAGAAGATCGAGGCCGCGCTCGTCGACGGCGACACCGTCACCGGCGTCATCCACATGCGAACGCTCCACCTCGGCCCCGAGGAACTGCTGGTCGCCGCCAAGATCGCGGTGCAGCACGACGACACGGCCACCGAGGTGGCGAGCGCGATCAACGCCGCCGAGGAGCGCATCCGCGCCGCCGTCCCGATCGCCCGCGTCATCTACCTGGAGCCGGACATCTACAGCGAGTCGGCGGCCGCCGCGGGTGTGAACCCGGCGAAGTCGCCGGGCGGCACCGGCCCCGACGAGGGACACTGACCGCGCCCTCCCGCTCGTAGGCCCGCACCTCACCGGGCTCGTACGCCGGACCGATACGCCGATGGGCTCCGCACCACAGTGGTGCGGAGCCCATCGGCGTATCGGTGCATCGGTGCATCAGGGCGCGTATCTGGATCACGCGCTATAGGGCCGGTTTCCGCGAGCTGGGAAAACCGGCCCTATAGGAGGGCGTTACTGAATCTCGCGCAGCACGTCGATGACCGCGTCCTTGTCCGGGGCGGCCATCAGCCGCTCCCGGAAGCCGGGGTCCATCAGCTTGCGCGAGAGCAGAGCCAGGATCCGCAGGTGCTCATCACCCGCGGCCGCCTCGGGCACCGAGATGATGAAGATCAGCTTGGCCTTGGTGCCGTCGAGCGCGCCCCACTCGATGCCCTCCTGGGAGCGGGCGAAGCCGACGACCGGAGAGGTCACCGCGTCGGTCTTGGCGTGCGGGATGGCGATCTCCTCACCGAGACCGGTGGTGCCCTGCGCCTCGCGCCGCAGCGCGGTCTGCACGAGCTCCTCGGTGTCGGCGACATTGCCGGTCGTCGCCAGGAGCGACGCCAGCTCCCGGATCGCGGACTCCTTGTCCTGCGAGTCCAGCTGCAGCTTCACGGTCTGCTCGCTCAGGTAGCCGGAGAGGACCTCGTCCTCGCCCGGTTCTGCGGCAGCCGGGGCCGGAGCAGGTGCTGCGGACGCCTTCTGTACGGAAGTGCCGCCGGCGTCGCCACCGAGCGCGGCACCCGCGCCGACCGTGGCCAGCGCAGGCTCCGGGCCGCCCACCGCGGAGGCACCGGCCTCGCCGCGCCGCTTGCGCTCGCTGATGTCGATCAGCGTGACCGTCGCGAGAGCGGTCACGACGGAGCCGATCACCACGGCCACGAAGAACATCGCGACGCCGCCGACCGCGCCGAGCACGGCGACGATCGGGCCACCGTGCGGCACGGCGTCCTTGACCCCGGCGAGACCTGCGATGGCACCGGCCACCGCGCCACCGAGCATGTTGGCGGGGATGACCTGCGCGGGCCGGGCGGCGGCAAACGGAATTGCACCTTCGGAGATACCGAAGAAGCCCATGAACAAGGAGGCCAGACCCGTTTCGCGCTCCTGCTCCGAGTAGAGCTTCTTACGGATCAGCGTGGCCAGGCCCTGGCCGAGCGGCATGACCGGGATGGCGGCGGCGCACATACCCATGACGGTCTGGTTGCCGGTGGCGATCAGACCCGCGCCGAAGAGGAACGCCGTCTTGTTGACCGGGCCGCCCATGTCGAAGGCGATCATGAGACCGAGGATCGCGCCGAGGAGGATGGCGCTGGTGCCGGTCATCCCGCTCAGCCAGCTGGTGAGATGCTCGAAGATCCACGAGATCGGCTTGCCGATGACGTAGATGAAGAAGAGGCCGAGTGCCGTCGTCGCCACGATCGGGATCACGATGATCGGCATGATCGGCTGGACGAACTTCGGGACCTTGATCTTCTTGATCCACAGCACCAGGTAACCGGCCAGGAAGCCGGTCACGATGGCGCCGATGAAGCCCGCGCCCGCCTTGGAGTCGTACAGCTCACCGGTATTGGCGATCCAGCCACCGATCATGCCTGGCACGAGTGCCGGCCGGTCGCCGATCGCATACGCGATATAGCCGGACAGAATCGGCACCATCAGCGTGAAGCCGATGACACCGATCTGGTTGACGTGCATCCAGAAGGAGCCGTCGGGGATGACGAGGCCGCCCTTGGGATCCGTGTGACCACCGAGCGACAGCGAGATCGCGATCAGCAGACCGCCGACCACGACGAACGGGATCATGTACGAGACGCCGTTCATCAGCGCCTTGTACGCGAGGCTGCGCTCCTTGCCACCGCCGCCTGCGGCGCCTATCGCCCCGCCGGCCGGGGCGGAGCCGCCTCCGCCGTGCACGGGCGCGGACTGCACCTGCTCGATCAGCTGCTCGGGGCGGCGGATGCCCTCGGCGACACCGACGCTCAGGATCTTCTTGCCGGCGAAGCGGTCGAGGTCGACCTCCTTGTCGGCGGCGATGATGACGCCGTCCGCCTCTCTGACATCGTTGTCGGAGAGCACATTTTCAGCCCCGATGGAGCCCTGGGTCTCCACCTTCATCTCGATGCCGAGACTCTCGGCGGCCTGCTGCAGCTTTTCCGCTGCCATATAGGTGTGGGCAATGCCGGTGGGGCAGGCCGTCACCGCGACCAACTTCCTCTGCCCCGCCTGGCCCGCACCCGCTGGAGGGTCGCTCGGACTGGTCACGTGGATCTCCTAACGCCTTCGTCACCCAAGATCGCGCGTATGTTCCCGATCTCAAGGCATCCTGCAACAGATAAGCGCACAATCAAAAGTCCAAAAGTCCCTAATTGGGGCGGTCTGGATGCCTATCGCGTAGTGCTGGCGCGGGCAGAGGGGGACTGGGGCTCACTGGGCCGATCGGTGTAGATTCGTAACCCAGCCAGACGTCGCTGCTGATGGCGGTCGGGCGGTCCGCGAAGGACCGTCCGAGGGAGAGAGGGCCTCGGACGACTGCGCTGCGAGTACCGGGCATTAGTGTGCCCGTTGCCGCAGACCAGCCATGCCCGACCTCGACCTATTACGAGGAGCAGCTCGACATGACGACTGTCGCCAACCGGCAGGACTTCAAGGTCGCCGACCTCTCCCTCGCGGAGTTCGGCCGCAAGGAGATCACCCTCGCCGAGCACGAGATGCCCGGCCTGATGGCCATCCGCAAGGAGTACGCCGCAGCGCAGCCCCTCGCCGGTGCGCGGATCACCGGCTCCCTGCACATGACCGTGCAGACCGCGGTGCTCATCGAGACCCTGGCCGCCCTCGGCGCCGAGGTCCGCTGGGCCTCCTGCAACATCTTCTCCACCCAGGACCACGCCGCGGCCGCGATCGCCGTGGGCCCGAACGGCACCCCGGACGCCCCCTCCGGTATCCCGGTCTTCGCCTGGAAGGGCGAGACCCTGGAGGAGTACTGGTGGTGCACGGAGCAGGCGCTGACCTGGGCGGACGCTCCCACCGGCGGCCCGAACATGATCCTGGACGACGGTGGCGACGCCACGCTCCTCGTCCACAAGGGCGTCGAGTACGAGAAGGACGGAAAGGTCCCCGCCGTGGAGACGGCGGAAAGCGACGAGCACCGCGTCATCCTCCAGCTCCTGCACCGCACCCTGGGTGAGAACCCGCAGAAGTGGACCAAGCTCGCTTCGGAGATCCGTGGTGTGACGGAGGAGACCACGACGGGTGTGCACCGGTTGTACGAGATGCACCGGGACGGGACGTTGTTGTTCCCGGCGATCAATGTCAATGACGCGGTGACGAAGTCGAA
>NZ_JBHTCF010000027.1:0-93144 GCF_042665355.1 Streptomyces monticola
CGAAGCCCTTCTTCTCCGCCAGATCACGCACCGCGGCATACGAACCCGCGAAACCGATCCCCGCGATGACGACCGCCCCCGCGACCACCACCCCGACCAAGATCCGGTGCGTACGCGTCAGACGCAGTGGCGCGGCCACCCGTGCTCCCCTCCCTGTGCGGTTCTTGCGCGCAACAGAGTGGCACATGCGTGCGGGCGGCGTCGGACGGGTACGGCGGGAGCCCGGTCACCTGGGGTGACCGGGCTCCGCACGTGCTTCTCAAGTGCCGTATGTTCAGAGCTAGTTGCTGCTGCTCGGCTTCTTGCTCGACTTGTCGGAGTCACCGTCGGCGGACTTGTCGGAGTCCTTCGCCGCGGGCTTGTCGGAGGACTTCTCGGACGGCTTGGCCGACTCGCCGCCGGACTTGTTGGCGGCCACGACGGACGCCACGGCCTCCTTGGCCGCGTCCTGCGCGTCCTTCTTCATCTCCTTGGTGTCCGGACCCTTGGCGCCGGCCAGGCCCGCGCCGTTGTAGTCCAGGACCACGACCGCGTTCTCGACCCGGGCGACGATCCGGTGGTTCTTGAAGTCGCCCTCCTTCTTCTTCTGGTCGAAGGTCACGAGGGTCGCCTCGTCGCCGATGCCGCTCAGGGGCTCCGTCTTGACGCTCTTCGCGCCGTCCAGGGCCTTCGCCTCCTCGACCTTCTTCGCCAGCTGCTTGGCGGCGAGCTCGTCGCCGCTGCCGAGCGTGGCGTTGGAGTCGTAGCGCATCAGGCCCAGGTTCAGCCAGCGGAACTGCGAACCCTTGGTGCCGTTGCTGTCCAGGCCGTTCCAGGAGCAGGAGGCGCGGGTCGAGGTGTCGTCGGAATTGGCCGACTTGCCCGACTTGTCGTCGGCCTCGGGTACGAGGTCGTCGACCGTGTCGCCCTTCAGCGCCTTGCAGGGCTCGGGGAGCTTGCTGAACGCGCCCTGCTTCACGGCCGCCGCGTTGTCCTTGCCGCTCGGCGAAGCGGAGGACGAGCCGCCCGAGTCGCTCTTGCTTCCGCTGTCGCCCGAGTCGGAGGAGCAGGCCGCTGCCGTGAGGATCACCGGTACGGCTGCGCAGGCGGCGAGTATGCGGGTGAGTCGCGGTCCTTTTCGGTGCATGGTTCCTTCGCTCATCAGTCGTGCAGTCGGTGCCGGGTTCCGTGCGGTGGTTCCGGTTCCGTGCGGTCGCGCTGTTCCGGTTCCGTGCGGTTGGTGTCCGTGCGGTTGGTGTCCGCGCGGATGGCATCTGTGCGGATTGCGCTCAGCCACGGTACGCGGAAGGTGCGAGTGCCGTGAGGGATACGTAAAGGTGCAAGGGGGACCGGAGGGTGGGTTCGTGCGCCCCTACTCGGCGAACCTCTCGGCCAGCTTTCCCGCCAGTTCCCGGGCTTTGTCCTGCAGTTCCTTGCTGTCGGGGACCTCGTTGCCACGGGCCGGCTGCTCGTCGTACTGGATCGTCACGACCACATTCGACGTGCGGAACACCACAGTCACAGTGCGGTGCCGGGCGGTCGATCCGGCCGCGGTGAGCTGATCGTCGAGGAAGGCCTCGTCGCCGAGATCGTCGAGGACGCGGGGCTCCAGGCCCTCGGGGACGGCGGGGCTTTCGGAGCTGCTGGCCGGGCCGGTGGGGTCGGTCGCGTCGGTCCCGTCGGGGGAGGGGGCGGCGGCCTTGTTGCCGGCGGCGGCGCTGTTCGCGGAGGGGCCGCCGTTCTCGGCCTCGCCCTTGCCCTTGTTCTTGTCCTGGCTGCCTGCCTGGTCGGCGTCGGTGTCGGTGTCGGTGTCGTCCGAATCCGAGGCGGCGCTGGGCTGGTCCGAGCTCGACGGGCCCGTCTCACCGGTCTCGCCCTCGCTCGGCTCGTCCTCGCTGGGCGCGGGCAGCTCGGCCGCGTCCTCCTTCTGCCCGTACACCTCGCCGGCCCGTGAGTCGTCGCTCACCGCGCCGTCGTACGAGACCACGCGCTCGAAGTCGACATCGAGATGGTGGGTGGCGTCCGCGGACTCGACCTTCCAGCCGCAGCCCACCCGGCGGTCGGTGTCGTAGGTCACCGACCGCGAGCCTTCGTACGCCTTGTCCCGCTGCTCCTCGTCGAGGTCCTTGATGCCGGGCAGCATGCCGTCGAGGGTGCCGTGGTCCACCGCGCGGCACGGGTCGGGCAGGGTGCGGTACTTGCCGGGCTCGGCGGTCTGCGCCGCCGAACCGGCCTCGCCGGGCTTGGAGTCGTCGGGCGACTCGCCGAGCCCCGAGCCGCCCGAGCAGGCCGTGAGCAGCACCGCGAGGAGCGCGGCTGCGCCTGGGACATACCCCTTACGCTGCACGGTCGCGGCTCCCTTCGGGTCGAAAAGCGGTTGCCGCCGGGAGGCGGCCGGTGAACACAATGTGTATCGCAAGCGCAGCCCCGGATGCCGGTCGGTCATCCCTTTTAAGGGCTTTGGCGCTGTTTTTACGCACACAGACTTTTCGGTACCGACGGGGTTGTGGGGCTTTCGGGGGCCCACGCCGGCCGGGGAGTTCAAGGTTCCAGGGTTTCAAGGTTTTCAAGGCATTTCGGGGGATTGGTCAAGTTATGTCGTATGTAGAGGTTCCGGGTGCGAAGGTGCCCATCCGGATGTGGACCGACCCGGCGTCGGTCGAGGATGTCGCGCTGCAGCAGCTGCAGAACGTGGCGACGCTTCCCTGGATCAAGGGCCTTGCCGTCATGCCGGATGTGCATTACGGCAAGGGGGCGACGGTCGGCTCCGTGATCGCCATGCACGGCGCGGTCTGCCCGGCCGCGGTCGGTGTGGATATCGGCTGCGGTATGTCCGCGGTCAAGACGTCCCTGACGGCCAATGACCTTCCGGGTGATCTGTCGCGGCTCCGCTCGAAGATCGAGCAGGCGATTCCGGTCGGTCGCGGGATGCACGACGACGCGGTGAGCCCGGGCCGTCTGCACGGTTTCCCGACGGCCGGGTGGGACGACTTCTGGACGCGCTTCGGCGGGGTCGCGGACGCGGTCAAGTTCCGCCAGGAGCGCGCCACGAAGCAGATGGGCACGCTCGGCGGCGGCAACCACTTCATCGAGTTCTGCCTCGACGAGACCGGCTCGGTCTGGCTGATGCTGCACTCCGGCTCGCGGAACATCGGCAAGGAGCTCGCCGAGCACCACATCGGCGAGGCGCAGAAGCTGCCGCACAACCAGGGCCTGGTCGATCGTGACCTGGCGGTCTTCGTCGCGGACACCCCGCAGATGGCGGCGTACCGCAATGACCTCTTCTGGGCGCAGGAGTACGCGAAGTACAACCGCGCGATCATGATGGGGCTCTTCCAGGACGTCGTCCGCAAGGAGTTCAAGAAGGCCAGGCCGACCTTCGATCCGGTCATCTCCTGCCACCACAACTACGTGGCGGAGGAGCGGTACGAGGGCATGGATCTGCTCGTCACCCGCAAGGGCGCGATCCGCGCGGGCCAGGGCGAGTACGGCATCATTCCGGGCTCCATGGGCACCGGTTCGTACATCGTGAAGGGGCTTGGCAACGAGGCGTCCTTCAACTCGGCGTCGCACGGCGCCGGACGCCGTATGAGCCGTAACGCCGCCAAGCGGCGCTTCTCCGCGAAGGACCTGGAGGAGCAGACGCGGGGCGTGGAGTGCCGTAAGGACTCCGGCGTGGTGGACGAGATCCCGGGTGCGTACAAGCCGATCGAAAAGGTCATCGACCAGCAGCGCGACCTGGTCCAGGTGGTGGCGAAGCTGAAGCAGGTGGTGTGCGTGAAGGGCTGAGGCCCGCACCGCACCGCACCGCGCCGCGCCGCACCGCACCGCGCCGCACCGCGGGCTGAGGCCCGCACCGCGCCGTCACGACCGTGGCCGCCGCCCCGGCTACGGCCGTGGCGGCGGCCACTTCGCGTGTGTCGCCGGGGCTGCGGTCACCTTGCGTGCGTCGCCCGGGCTACTTCGTGTGGGAGATGGCGTAGATCATGACGAAGGCCACCAGGTGGATGCCGAAGAGGAAGTACGCGAGGTACCACCACACCATCCGTTCGTTCTTCTTCTCCTGGGTCAGGCGGCGTTGTTCGGCGGTGGTGGCGGGGTCCGTCACTGCAGATCCCTGTGGATCTTGTGGTTGGAGGCCTGGGCGCGGGGGCGCACCACGAGCAGGTCGATGTTGACGTGCGGGGGCCGGGTGACCGCCCAGGTCACGGTGTCCGCGACATCGTCGGCGGAGAGCGGCTCGGCCACACCCGCGTACACCTTGGCGGCCTTCTCGGTGTCGCCGCGGAAGCGGGTCGTGGCGAACTCCTCGGTCTTGACCATGCCGGGCGCGATCTCGATGACCCGCACCGGTTGCCCGACGATCTCCAGGCGCAGCGTCTCGGCGATCACCCGCGCGCCGTTCTTCGCGGCGACATAGCCCGCCCCGCCTTCGTACGTGGCGTGGCCCGCCGTGGAGGAGAGCACGACGACCGTGCCGTCACCGCTCGCGATCAGGGCCGGCAGCAGGGCCTGCGTCAGGTTCAGTACGCCGATCACATTGACCTCGTACATCTCGCGCCAGTCGGCCGGGTCGCCGGTGGCCACCGGGTCGGCGCCGAGCGCACCGCCCGCGTTGTTGACGAGGACCGCGATCTGCCGGAAGGCGGTCGCGAAGGTGTCCACGGCTGCGCGGTCCGTGACGTCGAGTGCGTACGCCGTGGCCTGGTGGCCCGCGTCGTTGATCTCCGCCGCCAGCGCCTCGATGCGGTCCTTGCGGCGAGCGGTGAGCACCACGCGGTAACCGGCGGCGGCCAGCTGCCGCGCTGTGGCGGCGCCGATACCGCTGCTCGCTCCGGTGACGACGGCGATGGGGGCGGCGGCCATATGCGGTGCTCCTCGTGCGTACGTGCGAAACGGACTGTCCGGCAAGGATAGGCCGGAGCCCTGAAGTGCGAGGTCAACCCTGCGGGTCCGGCTCACCGGGACGCGCCGAACTCGCCTATGGCGGGGGCCAATTGCCGCGGCTGTATATCTTGCGCGCGGATCCGGACGAACCGGATACGTGATGGCGTGCACAGCCGATACGTAGGGAGCAGCGGCGGATGGACATGAAGAGGGCCAAGAGGGCCAAGAGGGCCGGAGTGGCGGCGGCGGGGGTGGCCCTGGCGGCCCTGGCGGGGACGGTGCCGGCGCAGGCCGTCGCTCCCGAGGCCGATGTGGCCTATCACGGCTATGCCTCGATGTGGGAGGGGAGACTGGGCGTCTGGCTGACACCGCAGAACCACGGACCGTCCGATGTCGCCGACGCCACCGTGCGCCTGCGCTACTCGGCGCCTCTCGCGGACCGGCAGCAGCTTCCGGACCGGTGTCTGCGCGCGGGCACCCGGGTGGTCCTGTGCCGTACCGGCGAGCTGAAGGCGGGCGGCTGGGGCGAGGAGATCCCGATGGACCTGAAGCTGCGCGGAAAGCCCTCGGAGGCGACGGTGCGGATCGACACCCTGTGGAACGGCGCCGCGAGCGACCGGAACGTGAAGAACAACGAGCACAAGGTGCTGACCCTCGACACCGGGGACTCGTACTTCTTCTGAGGGGGGGGCACGCATCGCCGGGCTCGGGTGGAATCGCAGGATCGTTGTTTTGCCCGCGGGGTGTGTGTCGCGGAGACTCGTTCTGTGATTGTCGAACGCGCGTACGCCCACGCTGTCGGGCACGACGAGGACGAGTGGCCGTGGTCCGTGCCGTGTGTCCGCCAGCTCCTCGCCGAAGGGCTGCGCTTCACCGCTCCGGTCACCTTCCTCGTCGGAGAGAACGGCTCCGGCAAGTCCACCCTGGTGGAGGCGCTCGCCGAGGCCTTCGGTCTCGACCCCTACGGCGGCTCCCACGACTGGAAGTACGCCACTCACCGGGCCAAGTCCCCGCTCGGTGAGCGCATCCGCTTCGACGCGGCCCGCGGCGGCCGGCAGATGGTGCGCAGCTGGTCGGCGCGCAAGGGCTTCTTCCTGCGGGCCGAGACCGCCCTCGACGCCCTTGACCGCGAGGGGTTCGAGCCGGACGCCAAGAGCCACGGCGAGGGGTTCCTCGCGGCGTTCCGCGGCAAGTTCCTGGTGCCCGGGCTCTATGTCATGGACGAGCCGGAGGCCGCGCTGTCCTTCGGCTCCTGCCTCGAACTGATCGGCCATATCGACCACTTGGCGAACACCGGGGCCCAGGTGGTGTGCGCCACCCACTCGCCCCTGCTCACCGCGCTCCCCGGTGCCGACATCGTGGAGGTGGGCGACCACGGGCTGCGCCGGGTCCGCTGGGAGGAACTCGAGCTTGTGGACCACTGGCGCCGCTACCTTTCGGACCCGGCCGCGTACCTGCGGCACATCGTGGAGTGAGGGCGGGGCCTTGCCGCGCGGCGCCGCGTCCCGGGCGGCCACAGGTCACATCCCCGCCCACTCGGCGAGTGCCGCCCGCAGCCCGGCGGGATCGTCCTGCTCGCTCGCCCAGGCCGCGTAGCCGTCGGGGCGAACGAGCAGGGTGGTGCGGCGCTCGCTCGCCCAGTGGGCGTGCACCACGGAGCTGTCGTCCACGGAGCTGTCGTCCACGGCGCTGTCGTCCACGGCGCTGTCGTCCACGGCGCTGTCGTCCACGGACCTGTCGTCCACGGGGCCGAGGGGAGAGGCCTCCTGGCCGGCGGGTGTGATGAGGACGAACTTGCCGGCACGCAGGGCTTCGTAGAGCCTGCTGCCGAACGGGCCCTTGGCCAGGGCGACATCGGGCACGCGCTGCCCGGTGAGGCGGTGGGCGCCGCGCGGTGCGGCGTATGCGTATCCGATGCCGGTGATCTGGCCGATCGCCTTGTTCCGTACGGGCCGGACGTGGTTGACCACCGTGCTCAGGAGTGAACGCAGCGCATACTGCGGGGCGTTGTGTGCCATCGCGAGGCGGATGATCGCGCCGCTGCTGCGCAGCACGGCCCGGCCCACCGGGTGGCGTTCGCTCTGGTAGGTGTCCAGGAGGGCTTCGGGGGAGCGGCCGCTGAGGACCGCGGCCAGTTTCCAGCCGAGGTTGGCGGCGTCCTGCAGACCGGTGTTCATCCCCTGCCCGCCGGCCGGGCTGTGGGTGTGCGCGGCGTCACCGGCGAGGAACACCCGGCCTGTGCGGTACTGCCGGACCTGGCGCTCGTCGCTGTGGAAGCGGGAGAGCCAGCGGGCGTCGTGCATGCCGTAGTCGGAGCCGAAGGCGCGCCGGGTGATGTCCTTCAGTTCGTCGAGCGAGGTGGGTGCCGAGTCCGGGATGTCGGCCCGGCGGCGGTCCCAGCCGCCGACCCGCCAATAGCCGTCGCCGAACGGGATGATGAAGGCGAAGGCGTTGCCCGAGCCGTTCACCGCGACCGTCAGGTCGGGTTCCTCGGACAGGAGCACATCGGCGAGGACGATCGAGCTGATCACGGGGCGGCCGGGGAAGGACTGGCCGATGGCCTCGCGCACCACGCTGTGCACGCCGTCGGTGCCCACCGCGTACGCGGCGCGGTGCGTGGCCGTCGTGCCGTCGTCGAGGCGCACGCCGACATCCACACCGGTGCTGTCCTGGCGGATCCCGGTCACCTCTGTGCCGTGCAGGAAGCTGACGCCGTGCTCGGCCGCGCGTCGGTGAAGGAGCTTCTCCACTTCGTACTGCGGGGTGGACAGGAGGAACGGGAAGCGCGAGTGCATGCCGCTGATGTCGAGGGAGAGGCGCTTGAACAGCCGGACCTTCTCGATGAGTTGGCCGGTTTCGAGGAGATCGTCCGCGAGGCCCCGGGCGTCCAGCTGCTCAAGGGTGCGGGCGTGTACACCGAAGGCGCGGGTCAGATTGCTGATACGGGCCGGGCGCTTCTCGAGGACGGTGACGGGGACGCCCGCGGCGGCGAGGTCACCGGCGAGCAGCAGGCCGGTGGGGCCCGCACCGACGACGATCACCCGACGGCCCTCGCCCTTGCTGCCCTTGCTGCCCTTGTTGTCCTTGGCGGAGTTGGTGCTCGTGCTGGTGCTCGTGCTGCCGTTCATGTGCGGCCTCCTCGATGCCAACGAGCGTGGGTCAACGCTTGTTGGCAAATATAAAACCGTCGGCAGCTATGTGTCAACGCTTGTTGGCCTACGGGTGTGGGCATACGCTTGTTGGCGTGCCCGAGAACAGTTCCGGTTCCTCCCGTCCGCGGAGCGAGAGCGCTCCGCGCCGCTCCGACGCCACCCGCGCCGCGATCCTCGCCGCCGCCCGCGAGCGCTTCGCGGCGGACGGCTATGAGCGCGCCACCATCCGCGCCATCGCCCGGGACGCGGGCATCGACCCGTCGATGGTGATGCGCTACTACGGCAACAAGGAGGGACTCTTCGCCGCCGCGGCCGAAATCGACCTCCGTTTCCCGGAGTTGATCTGGCCGAAGGAGGGGGAGCCCAAGGCCGGCGTGGAGTATGTGCACGCCGACGACGTTGGCGTGGCCCTTGTCAGCCACGTCCTCGACCGCTGGGAGCAGGACGAGGTGCTGACGGCGCTGCTGCGGGTCGGCGTGACGAACTCCGCGGGCGCCGAGCGCATGCAGGCGGTCTTCAAGCAGCAGATCGCTCCGGTCGCCGCCCGGTTCTGCCCGGACCCCGAGGCCGCCCCGCGCCGTGCGGCCCTCGCCGCGTCACAGATCCTGGGCCTGGCCCTCACGCGGTACGTCCTGCGCTTTCCGTCCGTCGTCGAGATGACGCGGGACGAAGCGGTGGCCTGGCTCGGGCCCACGATCCAGCGCTATCTGACGGCCCCCGAGGCCTGAGGTCGCCGCGCTCCTTCGGGGCACGACGAACCGCACCGGACTTCCTCCGAGAGGCTCAGGCCTCGGCTCCGGCTGCCGCTTCGGCCTCCAGGTCGAACCGCCAGTCGTTGTGCCGGGACCAGTGCCCCTTCGGGTACTCCAAGTCGCTGTCGCCCACGAGGTGGAAGCCCGCCTTGCGGCAGACCGCGTTCGAGCCGGGATTCCCGGTGGACGGGAAGGCGTGCACGAAGCGGTGGAGGGACTCCGTGCGCGCCGCGTCGAGGACGAGGCGCGCGGCCGCCACGGCGATGCCGCGGCCCTGGAACTCGGGCAGCACCCCCCAGCCGGTCTCCCACACCGTCCCGCCCTGCCACTCCTGCTCCCAGTACCCGATCGAACCGGTGGTCCGCCCGTCCACGGTGATCCTGAACACCCGCCCCCGCTCGGTGAGCAGGAGATAGCGCCGATGCCGGTCGACGAGCTTCTCGGCGGTCTCGGGGCCGCCGAGGTGCTCGGTCATCTCCGGGGTGTTCTGCCGCTCCAGCAGCCAGAAGTCGCCCTCCGACCAGGGTTCGAGAGTTGCTTCGGGATCCGTTGGGCTCACCATGCCCTCACGGTACGGCGCACCACTGACAACGGCCTCAGCGCGAAGGCGCGTACGCCGTCGGCGGCACCCCCACCGTGGCGGTGAAGTCCCTTACGAGGTGGGCCTGGTCGGCGTAGCCGAGGTCGGCGGCGAGGCCGGCCCAGTCCACGGCGGCGTCGGTCTCGGCCCGCTCAAGTGCCTCGTGGATGCGGTAGCGCAGGATGACCCACTTGGGGCCGACGCCGACGTACTGGGCGAAGAGCCGCTGCAGTGTGCGCGCCGACAGGCCCTCGGCACGGGCGAGTTCGGACACGCGCAGGATCGAGCGGTCGGTGCGGATGCGGTGGGCCAGGGCCATCGCGAGGTCGGCCCGCGGGTCGGGTGTGGGCCCCAGGGAGAGCAGGAACGCGTCGAGCGCCGCCACGCGCGCGTGCTCGTCGTCAGGCTCAAGGACAGCCTGCGCGGCCCCGGCCAACGCCCCGCCCACTGCCCCGTCCGGCGCCCCGTCCCGGAACACCGAGCCGAGCGCGAGGCTTCGCCCCGTCCACTCGCTCACGGCATGCCCGGGTGCGAACGGCCGGAAGCCACCGGGCCTGAACTGCACGCCGCACACCCGCCCCGTGCCCTCCAGCTTCTGTGTGCACAGGCCGAGGCCGATGCCCGACACCTCACCGAAGCCGTCTTCGGGGCGGGTGCCGAAGCGCTGGAAGACGACGTTCACCGACGGGTGCGGTACGACGTGCGACGCGTACGGCTGCGGCAGGTCCCAGTCGATCAGCCAGTAGTGCTCCAGGTAGGGGCGCAGCGGCTCGGCGGGTTCGCGGCGGCGGAAACGCACCCGCGAGAAGAGCTCGCCGGCGTCGACGATGCCCTTGGTGTCACGCCGTGGAGCGGCCATGGCCGGAGTCTAGGGAGTCGGGGCCGCCCGCGCCCCGCGTCGCCTGTCGCGTTTGTTCAAGCCACTGCGCACGCGCGCGTCCTACGTTCCGTCGTATGACGAAGAGCATCAGTGAGCTTCTGGAGCCGGCCGCCGCCCGGGCCGTCGGCGTGATCCGCGGGATCGACGACACCCGGCTCGGCGACCCGACCCCGTGCAGCGAGTACGACGTCCGCGCCCTGGTGAACCATCTCTTCCAGGTGGTGGTGCAGTTCCAGGCGCTCGCGGCCAAGAAGGACAGCGAGTTCGGTGAGACTCCGGACCAGGTCGGAGAGGGCGGCGACTGGCGGCAGCGGTTCGCCGACGAGACCGGCCGCCTCGCCGCGGCCTGGGCCGTGCCGGGCGCCGAGACCGGGACCGCCGGCGCCATGGGCTTTCCCGCCAGGACCGTCGGCCTCATGGTCCTCGGCGATCTCACCGTGCACGCCTGGGACTTGGCGCGCGCCACGGGCGGTGACTTCGCACCCGACCCCGTGGTGGTCGCCGAACTCCTGTCCTCTTACGAGGAACTGGCATCGGGAGCCCGCAAGGCCGGCGTCTTCGGAGACCCCGTCGACGTACCGCCCGACGCCCCGGAGTTCGACCGGATCCTGGCCCTGACCGGCCGCGATCCGCACTGGAAACGGTAACCGGCAAGCGCCCCCCCCCGGTCAGATCGCCCCCGGCAGGTCGCCCCTGCGCGCGCCCTACAACCAGCCCCTGCGCCGCAAAGTCCGGTACAAGAGGACACAGGCCACGGTGATCCCCACCAGGACGGTGGGGTAGCCGTAGGGCGAGTCGAGTTCCGGCATGTGCGTGAAGTTCATGCCGTAGACCCCGCACACCATGGTCGGTACGGCGATGATCGCCGCCCAGGATGTGATCTTTCGCATGTCCTCGTTCTGGGCGACCGTCACCTGCGCCAGATGTGCCTGCAGGATCGAGTCGAGCAGTGCGTCGAAGGACGCTATGTGCTCGCTCGTGCTCGCCAAGTGGTCCGCGACATCGCGGAAGTAGGGCTGGATGTCCGGCGCGATCAGGGCGTTCGGGCGGGTGGCCAGGGTCTGCAGCGGGCGGCCGAGCGGGGCCACCGCGCGCTTCAGCTCCAGGAGTTCGCGCTTGAGCTGGTAGATCTGCCCGGCGTCCGCGCGCCTGCCGGACTTTTCCGTCTGTGGTGCGAAGACCTGCGACTCCACGTCGTCGATGTCGTCCTGCACGGCGTCGGCGACGGACAGATACTCGTCCACCACGTGGTCGGCGATCGCGTGCAGCACCGCCGAAGGACCCTTGGCCAGCTGCTCGGGGTCCGCCTCCAGGGCCTCGCGGACCGGGCCGAGCGAGCCGTGCCTGCCGTGCCTGACGGTGATGACGAAGTCGCGGCCCGTGAAGACCATGATCTCGCCGGTGTCGACGACCTCGCTGGTGGCCGTCAGCTCGTCGTGCTCCACGTAACAGACCGTCTTGAAGACGGCGAACAGCGAGTCGTCGTACGACTCCACCTTGGGCCTCTGGTGGGCGTGTACGGCGTCCTCGACGGCCAGCGGGTGCAGGCCGAACGGCTCGGCGAGTGCGGCCAGTTCGTCCGGCGCGGGCTCGTGCAGGCCGATCCAGACGAAGCCCTCGCCCTCCTGGCGCACCCGGCGCAGCGCCGCCGCCGCCGAGGTGCCGGGACGCCCTCCGGGGCGGCGCTTGCCGTCCTGGTAGACGACGCAGTTGACGACGGCGCTGCCCAGCGGTGACCGCGCCGGGTGGCTGAGGTCCACGCCGCGGTGGGTGGCGCGGCCGACCATGCGGCGCAGCTTGCGGATCATCGGCACGTACGGGCTCCCTCCGGGGCTTGACGTGCCAGTGTGCCACCGGCCCAGGTCGAACGGACCAGGGCCGGTGGCACAGCGCTGCCGCCGGGAACTCCGCACTTGGGAAAGCCCCGACTTCACAGCCGTACAGGGAACTTCCAGGTAATTCCTGACTTCACAGCCATGTGTGGAACTTCCGGATGTACCAGGTCTTCACCAGCTGTGTGAGGACGCAGTACGAGAGCAGCGTCGCGATCAGCCACGGGAAGTAGCTCAGCGGCAGCGGCACGAAGCCGAGGCCCGACGCGAGCGGCGAGAACGGCAGGTACAGACCGGTCAGGACCGCGAGGACGGTCATCACCATCACCGGCCAGGACGCCCGCGACTGGATGAACGGGATCTTCCGGGTCCGGATCATATGGACGATCAGCGTCTGCGAGAGCAGACCCTCGATGAACCAGCCGGACTGGAACAGCGCGGCGTGCTCGGGGCTGTTGGCGCTGAAGACGTACCACATGACCAGGAAGGTGGTGATGTCGAAGACCGAGCTGATCGGGCCGATCGTCACCATGAAGCGGCCGATTCCCCTGGCATCCCAGTTGCGCGGCTTGCGCAGGTACTCCGGGTCCATCCGGTCCCACGGCGTGGCCAGTTGGGCGATGTCGTAGACCAGGTTCTGGATCAGGAGCATGATCGCCAGCATCGGCTGGAACGGCAGGAAGGCGCTCGCCACCAGGACGGAGAAGACATTCCCGAAGTTGGACGAGGCCGTCATCTTGATGTACTTGATCGTGTTGCCGAAGGTCGTCCGGCCCTGCATCACACCCCGCTCCAGGACCGTCAGGTCCTTCTCGAGCAGGATGATGTCCGCCGACTCCTTGGCGATGTCCACCGCGGTGTCGACGGAGATGCCGACATCGGCGTCGCGCAGTGCGGCGGCGTCGTTGATGCCGTCGCCGAGGAAGCCGACCGTGTGTCCATCGGCCTGCAGGGCGCGTACGATCCGGGCCTTCTGTACGGGGTTGACCTTCGCGAACACCGTGGTGCGCGCGGCCAGTTCGCGCAGTTCGGCATCGCCGAGCGGCTCGGTTTCGGCGCCCGTGACGACCGTGCCGACGTCGAGCCCCACATCCGTGCAGACGCGCTCGGCGACCAGCTCGTTGTCGCCGGTGATCACCTTGACGGCGATGCCCTTGTCGGCGAGTCCGCGCAGGGCGTCGGCGGCGTCGGCCTTCGGCGGGTCGAGGAAGGCGAGGAAACCGACCAGGGTGAGCTCGTTCTCGTCGGCGACGGTGTACGTGTCGCGGGGCGCCGGCATCGAGCGCATGGCGACGGCGAGGACACGCAGCCCCTGGCGGTTGTTCTCCTCCGCCACGCGCGCGACGTGCCACTTCAACTGCCCGGTCAGCTCCACGCGTTCACCGCGGTCGACCATGTGCGTGCACAGGTCGAGCACTTCCTCGACCGCACCCTTGGTGACCATGACGTGGTCGAGGCGGCCGGCCTTGCCGAGCAGGCCGTTGCGGTTGAGGACCACCGACATGCGCCGGCGGGCGAAGTCGAAGGGGATCTCGTCGACCAGCGTGAAGCGCGCGTCGACGACAACCTCCTCGGCCTCGTCGACCCGGTCGATGACCGCCTGGTCCATGAGGTTGCGAAGCCCCGTCTGGAAGTGCGCGTTGAGGTAGCCGTACTCCAGTACCTCGTCGTTCTCCTTGCCGTGCACGTCCAGGTACCGGTCGAGGACGATGCGGTCCTCGGTCAGGGTGCCGGTCTTGTCGGTGCACAGGACGTCCATCGCGCCCAGGTTCTGGATCGCGTTGAGGCGCTTGACGACGACCTTCTGCTTCGCCATGGCGACCGCGCCGCGCGCCAGGTTCGCCGACACCACCAGCGGCAGCATCTCGGGGGTGAGTCCGACGGCGACGGCGACGGCGAACAGGAAGGCCTCGTTCCAGTCGCCCTTCGTGATCCCGTTGATCGCGAAGACCACCGGCACCATCACCAGCATGAAGCGGATGAGCAGGAAGGAGACCTTGCGGACACCGTTGTCGAAGTTGGTCTGCGGCCGCTCGCCGACGAGCGAGCCCGCCATCGAGCCGAAGTAGGTGTCGGCGCCGGTGGCGACCACGACACCGGTCGCGGTGCCGGACGTCACCGACGTACCCATCAGGCAGAGGTTGTCCGCCTCCACGGGGTCCGAAGTGGTGCGCTGTCCCTGGTCGTCGGTGCGGGTGTCGGCCTTGGCGACGGGCAGCGACTCGCCGGAAAGGGCGGCCTGGCCGACCATGAGGTCCTTGGCGGTGAGCAGGCGCAGGTCGGCGGGGATCAGGTCGCCGGCCGCGAGCTTCACCAGGTCGCCGGGGACCACCTGGTCCATCGGCACCTCGAAGGTGGTCGGCAGCGCGCTGCGGCCGGCCCGGCGCTGTACGGCACAGGTGGTGGTGACCAGCTTCTTCAGGGCGTCGGCCGCCCTGCCCGAGCGGTACTCCTGCCAGAAGCGCAGCAGCCCGCTGATCACGACCATCGTGGACAGGATGATGACGCCCGGGTCCGCGGGGTCCTGCCAGTACATGACGGCGGCCAGGAAGACGAGGACGCCGATGAAGGGGTTGGTGAAGGCCTTGGCGAGCTGGAGGTACCAGCGCGGTGCGCGCTCATGGGCGACGACGTTGGCGCCGTACCGCCCCTGGCGGTCCAGGACCTCGGCGTGGTTCAGGCCGCCGCGGTCGGAGCCGAGCTCGCGCATCACGTCGGCGGCGGGCTGCGCGCTGAGCCGCGTGAGCCGCTCGCCGACGAGGCGGGTACGGGTCTCCAGCTCGGCGGCCTTGCGGTCACGGCGCTTCGGGCGCTTGGGGCGGGGGGTGTGGCCGCCCGGCGGTGCGAGCTTCTCGCTCGGCATGATCAGGGTCATGGCAAAGATCTCCCTTTGGGGTGTTCCTTCGGGGTGACGGAGGTGGCTCAAGGCGTACGACGGCAGGCGCGGGGTGGCGCGGTTGGGCCACGGAGCCGCCACGGCCCGGACGTCAGGGCATCCGGAAGTCAGGGCACCCGGACGTCAGGCATCCGGGCAGCGGGCATGGCGGTGCCGTCATGAGCGCGCAGGGGTGCTGCCGTACGCAGAGGTGCTGCCGCACGCGCAGGGGTGCCGTGGCGCCGGAGCCGGACGGGCGCGGCGACAGGCGGTGAAGGGGCGCGGCAGATCAGGAGGCGCGGCAGATCAGACGGTCTGCGGCGCGATGCGGCAAGGACTTCGATCGGGACTCATCCCGAACACCTCCTCGCGTCGCACGGGTATGACGGACGCGGACCTCCCAGGTCGGGGGCCTTACTTGCGTCTCTACGAAAGTAACACGGGTTCCGGGGGGCCGACGCCACGCCGATCCCGGCGAACCGTAACGTCTCGCGGTGAACAGGCAGGTATCCGGCATCCGCCTTAGAGTCGTCTCCCGGAGGGGACAGGCACCTCGGGGAGCCGAAGGAGCATCCGCCTCATGAGCAGCGGCACATCGGTAGACGTCAAGCATGCCCGCCGCAGGCGCCTGCGTGCGACAGCCAAGGTGCGGGCCCGGCGCGTGGAGACGGCCCTCGACAAGGTGCGGGTCAGGGCGGCACAGGCCCTCACCCCCGACCCGGACGGCATGCTCGCCCGCAGGGTCGCCGTCGAGGACGCCGAGCGGGAAGTGCGGGAACTGGACGCCACAGGGCGGGTGTTCACGCGGCGCGACACAGGGGCCCGGATCAGGACCCGCGACACCCTGGCCGCCGGGGAGCTCGCGCCGGACGCCGACACGAGCGACCGCTACGAGGTGGAGTGCCTCACACACCACAGCGACCCGCTCTTCTTCGGGGACGCGGGCGCTGCGGCGCGCGCGGCCAAGGAGTCGGATGTCTGGTGCGGAGGCTGCCGTCAACTGGCCCAGGTTCCGCACTCGGTGCGCGCCAGGGTCAGGAAGGGGCTTACGCCACCGGCCTCTTGAGCTCGCGCACTTGCTCCTGGCGGACGGACCGCCGCTCTCAGGAGCAGGGGCTCAAGAAGGGCCTCAAGAAGGGACTCACGGCCGGACCGGTCCACAGGGCCGGTTCACGGCCGGGGCCGGGCAACAAGGCCGGCTCACGGCCAGTCCAGGCAACAAGGCCGGCTCACGGCCAGACCAGGCAATAAGGCTGATGTCCGGCTTCATGCAGCCGGTGCGAGAAGTCCTGCCACTCATGCAGCAGTTGGTAGACATTGAACGCGTCGCGCGGGCCGCCCCTGTCGGGGACCGTCGACCAGATGAAGGCGGCCGCGCCGACCGCTTCCTCGCCGATGCCGCGCAGCGGGTCGACCACGGTCATGGGCAGCTTCACCACGGCGTAGTCGGGGTGCAGGACGACGAGTTCGAGCGGGGGCACCTTGTGCAGAGGTATGCCCTCGATGCCGGTGAGGACCATCGCGGCCATCGTCTCCGGCTTGATCTTGGTGAACATGCCGCCCATGCCGAGCTCGTCGCCGCCGAGCTCCTCCGGCCGCATCGAGATGGGCACGCGGGCAGCGGTGGCACCGTCAGGAGCGCCGAAGTACTTGTAGGTCACCCCCACCCGGCCACTCCTGCTCCCCGCGCTTCCAGGGCTCCCCGTCGCCGCGGCCGACCGCTCCGCGGCACCTGCCGCCGTCTCGGCCGCCTCTGCGGCCTCCGCCTCTCGACGGTGCTTCCCCCGGCGGGCACGCCGGGGACCGAGGTCGTCGGTCCCCTCGCCCAGTCCGCCACCGCGATGCATATCTCCACCCGACCACTCGCGGCCCCCGCCGCGCAACCCGATCATCGTGTCAGTGACCTCCCCCATGACCGCACGCCGAAACGTGGACTGTGAACGGCCGTACAGAAACACTTGTCCACAGGATGTCCGGAGGCTCTGACACCATGGCTTGTGTGAGCTTTCCCTATGAGGCCCCAGTTTCGCAGACGCGAGGGGGCTGACGCCCAGTCGTGACGACGAGGAGACCTGCCGTCTTGCTCACCGGCGGCCGGAATTCCCGAAGCGACCCGTGCCCGCCCCCTCGAATCCCGCATCGCAGATCAGGACCAAAGTGCCGTATTCATACGAAGCCCCCGTTTCGCAGACGCTTTTCGACCGAGCGGCCCTCGTGACCCCCGGCGGCGTGAACTCTCCCGTGCGCGCCTTTCGCGCCGTGGGTGGTACGCCCCGCTTCATGGTGTCCGGTACGGGTCCGTACCTCACCGATGCCGACGGCCGGGAGTACGTCGACCTCGTGTGCTCCTGGGGACCGATGATCCTCGGGCACTCCCACCCCGAGGTGATCGCCGCCGTGCAGGACGCCGTCTCGCGCGGCACCTCGTTCGGCACGCCCGGTGAAGGTGAGGTCGCGCTCGCCGAGGAGATCGTCGCGCGCGTGGCGCCCGTCGAGCAGGTCCGCCTGGTGTCCTCCGGGACCGAGGCGACCATGTCGGCGATCCGTCTCGCCCGCGGCTTCACCGGCCGCGCCAAGGTCGTGAAGTTCGCCGGGTGTTATCACGGTCACGTGGACGCCCTGCTCGCCGCCGCCGGCTCCGGCGTCGCCACCTTCGGTCTGCCGGACACCCCGGGCGTCACCGGTGCCCAGGCGGGCGAGACCCTCGTGCTTCCGTACAACGACCTGGAGGCCGTGCGAGCCGCCTTCGCCGCGCACCCCGGAGAGATCGCCTGTGTGATCACCGAGGCCTCGCCGGGGAACATGGGCGTCGTACCGCCGAAGGACGGCTTCAACGCCGGACTCAAGCAGCTCTGCCGGGACAACGGCGCGCTGTACATCTCCGACGAGGTCATGACCGGCTTCCGTACGAGCAGGGCGGGCTGGTTCGGCGTCGACGGCGTGACGCCGGACCTGATGACCTTCGGCAAGGTCATGGGCGGCGGCTTCCCGGCGGCGGCGTTCGGCGGCCGCACGGACGTCATGGCGCACCTCGCCCCGGCCGGCCCCGTCTACCAGGCGGGCACGCTCTCCGGTAACCCGGTGGCGACCGCCGCGGGCCTCGCCCAGCTGCGCCTTCTGGACGACGCGGCGTACGCCAAGGTCGACCAGGTCTCCAGCGAGATCCAGGCGCTCGTCACCGAGGCGTTGAGCAAGGAGGGCGTGGCGCACCGGTTGCAGACCGCGTCCAACATGTTCTCGGTGTTCTTCACCGACCAGGACGTGCGGGACTACGAGGGCGCGAAGCAGCAGGAGTCCTTCCGCTTCACCGCGTTCTTCCACTCGATGCTCGCGAGCGGTGTGTATCTGCCGCCGTCCGCCTTCGAGTCCTGGTTCGTCTCGACGGCGCACGACGAGCGGGCCGTGCAGCGCATCGCGGACGCCCTGCCCGCCGCCGCCCGCGCCGCCGCGGAGGCCACCGCATGAGCACGCGGGACGACCTCACCGTCGTACATGTGATGCGCCACGGCGAGGTGCACAACCCGGACGGCATCCTGTACGGCCGCCTGCCCGAGTACCACCTCTCCGAGCTCGGCCGGCAGATGGCCGACCGGGTCGCCGAGCACCTCGCGTCGCGGGACATCACGCATGTGGTGTCCTCGCCGCTGGAGCGCGCGCAGGAGACGGCCACGCCGATCGCCAAGGCGCACGGCCTCGACCTCGCCACGGACGAGCGTCTGATCGAGGCGGACAACGTCTTCCAGGGCAAGACCTTCGGTGTCGGCGACGGCGCCCTGAAGAAGCCGGAGAACTGGAAGCACCTGGTCAACCCCTTCAGGCCGTCCTGGGGCGAGCCGTATGTCGAGCAGGTCGTGCGGATGATGGGCGCCCTCGACGCGGCGAAGGACGCCGCGCGCGGGCAGGAGGCGGTGTGTGTCTCGCACCAGCTGCCGATCTGGATCGTGCGCAGCTTCGTGGAGAAGCGCCGCCTGTGGCACGACCCGCGCAAGCGGCAGTGCACGCTGGCGTCCCTGACGACGTTCACCTACCGCGGCGACAAGATCGTCTCGGTCGGGTACTCCGAGCCCGCCCGTGACCTGGTGCCGGCGCATCTGCTCGCCGGTGCCAAGCCGGGCAAGGGCGTCAAGGGCAAGGACAAGGCGTTCGGGGCGTAGCGCGGGCAACGGCCGCGCGGGGAGGCCCACGGGCCCCCGCAACGGGCATAAGGGGCCGGGCACTTACCAGGTGCCCGGCCCCTTCCGCAGGTAAATAAGAGAAAAATCCAGCCACTTCCGGAACCTCCCGGTTCCTCCCGTCCTCTTCCGTTGCGTACGCCCCGTATGGGTGCAAGCGCAATGAAATGGGGACGGAATGCGCGACTTCAGTCGAAGGGGATTGCTGGGCCTGGGAGTTGGACTCGGTGCGGCCGCCGCGGGCGTCGCGGGGTGTTCGGTCGTGACGGACACCAGTCCGGTGGGCCGCGCCAGGGAAGGTCAGGGGGGCGCCCAGGAAGAGGGGCGCCTGATCGGTGACGGTTCCACTTCCTTCACCGGAAAGCAGCCCCACCAGCCGAAGAAGCCCGTTCCGCTGGCCCCCGGCGAGACTCCGCCGCAGTTCGTCGTCTTCTCCTGGGACGGCGCCGGTGAAGTCGGCAACGGACTGTTTCCGCGCTTTCTGAAGCTCGCCGAGGACCACGGCGCGCACATGACGTTCTTCCTCTCCGGGCTCTATTTGCTGCCCGAGTCGAAGAAGCGCCTCTATCAGCCGCCGAAGAACGCCGTCGGTGCTTCGGACATCGGTTATCTCAGCGACGACCACATCAAGGACACCCTGAAGTACGTGCGCCAGGCCTGGCTCGAAGGCCATGAGATAGGCACGCACTTCAACGGGCATTTCTGCGCGGGCACCGGTTCCGTCGCCAACTGGACGCAGCGGGACTGGCGCAGCGAGATCGACCAGGCCAAGTCCTTCGTGAAGAAGTGGCGGACCAACACGGGCTGGAAGGACCTTCCCTCGCTGCCGTTCGACTACGGCAAGGAACTCGTCGGCGGCCGCACCCCGTGTCTGCTCGGCCAGGACAATCTGCTGCCCGTGGCGCGCGAGCTCGGCTGGCGCTACGACGCGTCCTCGCCCGGCGGCCGCCAGCGCTGGCCGCAGAAGAGGCAGGGCGTATGGGATCTGCCGCTGCAGGCCATGCCGTTCCCGGGGCACCGCTTCGAGGTCCTGTCGATGGACTACAACATCCTCGCCAACCAGTCGAAGAACTCCACGAAGGCCCCGCCCCACAACTACCCGGCCTGGCGTAAGCAGGCCACCGAGTCCTACCTCGCCGGGTTCAAGCGGGCGTACGAGACAAACCGGGCGCCGTTCTTCGTCGGCAACCACTTCGAGCAGTGGAACGGCGGTATCTACATGGACGCCGTCGAGGAGGCGCTCAAGGGCATCGCGGACAAGAAGGACGTACGCCTGGTCTCCTTCCGGCAGTTCGTGGACTGGCTCGACGTCCAGAAGCCCGAGGTCCTCGCACAGCTGCAGTCCCTGGACGTCGGACAGCGCCCGGCAGCCGGCTGGAACGGCCTCGGAAAAGCCGCCTGAACTGGACGTTCGGTATGCATCGGGGGCCGCCCAAGATCCTCGAAACGGTCATGCGAAACTTTTCACATGAGCCTTAG
The DNA here is from genome assembly GCF_042665355.1 of Streptomyces monticola. Classification (NCBI taxonomy): domain Bacteria; kingdom Bacillati; phylum Actinomycetota; class Actinomycetes; order Kitasatosporales; family Streptomycetaceae; genus Streptomyces; species Streptomyces monticola. The sequence continues at coordinate 20,589 of NZ_JBHTCF010000027.1, forward strand.
CCGTCCTGCCTCCCGACCTGCCCTGTTCGCCGCAGGGGCCGCGGTCGCCGCGCTCGTGCTGAGCGCGTGCGGCGACGGCGGCACCCAGGGCGGCTCCGGCAACACCAACTTCGTCACCGGCAAGAACGGCATCGCCACCGCCGGCAAGTCCGAGCGCGAGGCGGCCCCCAAGCTGGCGGGCGAGGGCCTGGACGGCAAGAAGCTGAGCCTCGACGACTACAAGGGCAAGATCGTCGTCCTGAACGTCTGGGGCTCCTGGTGCGGACCCTGCCGGGTCGAGACCCCGTACCTCGTGAAGGTCGCCAAGGAACTGAAGCCCAAGGGCGTGGAGTTCGTCGGCATCAACACCCGTGACTTCAACAAGGGCCCGGCGGTCAAGTTCGAGGAGGAGCACGGCGTCACGTACCCGAGCTTCTACGACCCCTCGGGCAAGCTCATCCTGCGCTTCCCGAAGGGCAGCCTCGGCCCGCAGCAGATCCCGTCGACGATCGTCATCGACAAGGACGGCAAGATGGCCGCCCGCGCCCTGCAGGCCGTCAACGACGAACAGCTGCACAAGATGATCGACCCGCTGCTCGCGGAGAAGTGATTCGCGTGCACCCGCTCGTCCTGGCCTTCGAGGGGCCCAACCAGACCGTGCTCAGCGGCACCCTCGCGCTCGCCCTGCCGATCGCGCTCGCCGCCGGGCTCGTCTCCTTCTTCTCTCCCTGCGTCCTGCCGCTCGTGCCCGGCTACCTGTCGTATGTCACCGGGGTCAGCGGCACCGACCTCGCCGAGGCCAAGCGGGGCCGGATGGCCGCCGGGGCCGGTCTCTTCGTGCTCGGCTTCACCGCCGTCTTCGTCTCGGGCGGCGCGCTGTTCGGCGGCTTCGGGGCGACCCTGCAGGAGCACCGGGAGATCATCTCCAAGGTGCTCGGCGCACTCACCATCGTGCTCGGGCTCTTCTTCATGGGCGCGATGCCCTGGCTGACGCAGCGCGAATTCCGCTTCCACAAGCGCCCGGTGGCCGGCCTCTTCGGCGCCCCGATGCTCGGGGTGCTCTTCGGCATCGGCTGGACGCCGTGCATCGGCCCGACCCTCGCGGCGGTCAACGCGCTCGCTTTCAGTGAGGCGAGCGCGGGCCGTGGCGCCATACTGACGGTCGCGTACTGCATCGGCCTCGGACTGCCGTTCATCCTCGCCGCCGTCGCGTTCCGCAGGGCGCTCGGCGCCTTCGCGTGGGTCAAGCGGCACTACGTGTGGGTGATGCGGATCGGCGGCGCCATGCTCGTCCTGACGGGCCTGCTGCTCGTCACCGGCGTCTGGGACGCCATCGTGTCCGATATGCAGTCCTGGACTTCCGGCTTCACCGTGGGGATCTGATCGTGAGCAACGCGGACACCACCGCTACGGACACCGGCGCACCGGACTCCGGCGCCGAAGACAAGGACCTCGGCGCCGCCGGCTCCCAGCTCTCCACCGCACCCGAGGAGGACGCGCCCCAGCTGCCGTCGCTCGGTGTGATCGGCTGGGCCCGCTGGTTCTGGCGGCAGCTGACCTCGATGCGGGTCGCCCTGATCCTGCTGTTCATGCTCTCGCTCGGGGCCATCCCCGGCTCGCTGATCCCGCAGAACAGCGTCGACGAGCTCAAGGTCAAGGACTTCAAGGCCGCCCACACCACGCTCACTCCGATCTACGAGAAGCTGCAGCTCTTCGACGTCTACAGCTCGGTGTGGTTCTCGGCGATCTACATCCTCCTTTTCATCTCCCTGATCGGCTGCATCGTCCCGCGCACCTGGCAGTTCGTCGGCCAGCTCCGCGGCCGCCCGCCGCGCGCCCCCAAGCGGCTCACCCGCCTGCCCGCGTACACGACGTGGCGCACCGAGGCCGCGCCCGAAGAGGTGCGCGAGGCGGCCCTGTCGCTGATGAAGAAGCGCCGCTTCCGGGCGGACCTCAACGGCGACGCGGTCGCCGCCGAGAAGGGCTATCTGCGCGAGGCCGGCAATCTGCTCTTCCATGTCGCGCTGATCGTGATGCTGGTCGCCTTCGCCGTCGGCACGCTCTTCAAGTCCGAGGGCGGCAAGCTGGTCATCGAGGGCGACGGCTTCGCCAACACCCTCACGCAGTACGACGACTTCAAGTCCGGCAGCCTCTTCGACAACGACAACCTCACGCCGTTCAGCTTCAAGCTCGACAGCTTCGAGGACACCTACGAGAAGAACGGCCCGGAGAAGGGCACGCCCCGTATCTACCGGGCGCACGTCACCTACTCCGAGGGCGCGGACGGCCCGGAGAAGAAGAAGGCCATCGAGGTGAACTCGCCCCTCGAGGTCGACGGCGCCAAGGTGCACCTCATCGGTCACGGCTACGCGCCCGTCGTCACCGTCAAGGACGGCCGCGGCGAGACCGTCTACCACGGCGCCATCCCGATGCTGCCGATCGACTCCAACATCACCTCGACCGGTGCGATCAAGGTCGCCGACGGCTACCGCGACAAGGACGGCAAGAAGGAGCAGCTCGGCTTCAACGCCTTCTTCGTGCCGACCTTCGCGGGCGCGGGCAAGGGCGAGATGTTCTCGCAGTTCCCGGCGCCCGACTATCCGGTGCTCGCGCTCTCCGCGTACCACGGCAGCCTCGGTGTCGACTCCGGCCTGCCGCAGAACGTGTACCAGCTGAACACCAAGTCCATGAAGGAGTTCAAGGACGAGAGCGGGCAGCTGCTCAAGAAGCGGCTGCGCCCGGGTGAGTCCATGGAGCTCCCGAACGGCGCCGGGTCCGTCACCTTCGACAAGAACCTCAAGGAATGGGCGTCCTTCCAGGTCTCCCAGCAGCCCGGCAACGGCTGGGCACTCGGCGGCGCGGTCGCCGCACTCGCGGGCCTGGTCGGCTCGCTGTTCATCCAGCGCCGCCGGGTCTGGGTGCGGGCCGCGCCCGGAGCGGACGGCGTCACCGTGGTCGAGATGGCCGGCCTCGGCCGCAGCGAGTCCGCCAAGCTGCCCGAGGAGCTGGGCGACCTCGCCGCCGTGCTGTACGAGCGGGCGCCCGGCGCGCCCGAGCCCGACCGTTCTGCGTCCTCACAGTCCTCACAGTCCTCCCCGTCCTCACCGTCCGCCGAGCCCGCCGCTACTGACGAGCCCGACGCTGTTTCTGCCGAAGGGGCTGAGAAGTGAATCTCGCCGCCGCCACCAACGAGAACCTGGCGAACATCAGCAACGTCCTCGTCTATTCGTCGATGGCCGTCTACACGCTCGCGTTCCTTGCCCATATCGCCGAGTGGACCTTCGGCAGCCGGAGCAAGGTCGGCCGCACCGCGGCGGCCCTCACTGGCAAGGGCGAGCAGGCCAAGGCCCCCGCGGTCACCGTCAAGCAGGCCGGCGGCGGCACCGCCGTCCTGGAGCGCCCCAAGGTCGTCACACGCTCGGCCGCCGGCACCCGTGACGTACCGGACGGGCCCGGCGCGCACGGCGGCACCGAGAAGGGCGACATGTACGGCCGGATCGCCGTGTCGCTCACCGTGCTCGCCTTCCTCGTGGAGGCCGGCGGCGTCGCCACCCGCGCCATGTCCGTGATGCGCGCCCCGTGGGGCAACATGTACGAGTTCTCGATCACCTTCTCCACGGTGGTGGTCGGCGCGTACCTGCTGCTCCTCGCGCTGAAGAAGAACGTCCGCTGGCTCGGCCTCGCCCTGGTCACCACGGTCCTGCTCGATCTCGGTATCGCCACCAAGTGGCTCTACACCGACAGCGACCAGCTGGTCCCGGCCCTCGACTCGTACTGGCTGTGGATCCATGTCTCCACCGCCATCTTCTGCGGCGCCGTCTTCTACATGGGCGCGGTCGGCACGGTCCTCTACCTCTTCCGGGACTCCTACGAGATGAAGCTGGCGGGCGGCGGCAAGCCCGGCTCCTTCGCCTCCTCCGTCCTGGAGCGGCTGCCGTCCGCGGCTTCCCTGGACAAGTTCGCGTACCGCATCAACGCCGCGGTCTTCCCGCTGTGGACGTTCACGATCATCGCGGGCGCGATCTGGGCGGGCGACGCCTGGGGCCGCTACTGGGGCTGGGACCCCAAGGAGGTCTGGTCGTTCGTCACCTGGATCGCCTACGCCAGCTACCTGCACGCCCGCGCCACCGCAGGCTGGAAGGGCCGCAAGGCCGCCTACCTGGCCCTCTTCGCCTTCGCCACCTGGCTGTGGAACTACTACGGCGTGAACATCTTCATCTCCGGCAAGCACTCCTACGCCGGGGTCTGACCTCGCCGGACCGCGTCCCCAGGGGTGCACAACGCCGGGTGCCGGGTCAGGCTTGTGCCATGACGGCGACGATCGGGCAGGGCACGAGCCGGACCGAGGACGGCACCCAGCATCTCCACTTCGAGCTGCGCCTTCCCCATCCTGTGGAGAAGGTCTGGCACGCCGTGGCCACTCCGGAAGGGCTCGAAGGGTGGCTCGCCGCCGCCGATGTCCTCGAACCGAGGCTCGGCGGCGCGGTCACACTGCGCTGGCTCAATCAGGACGACCCGGTGGCCGGCACCCACTCCGGCCGGGTCACGGCCTGGGACGTGGAGCGGATCGCCGAGTACACCGTCGACTCGCTGCACGGCCGGATGCGTTTCCACCTGGAGCCGGACGGGCCGACGGGCACGACCGTCCGCTTCAGCAATGAGTTCACGGGCGACGACGCGCTGCGCCTCGACTGCCTCGCCGGCTGGCACGACCACTTCCTGTTCCTCGCGGACGCGCTCGACGGCCGACCCATGGAGTGGCCGACGTGGAGCCCGGAGCGCTGGCAGCGGCTCAGGGACGCGTACGCCACCCGCTGACCGGATCCGGTCAGCCGACGGAGATCGCGTCCAGCTTCCGGCGCAGATACGTGTGCGAGTCCACCGGCTCGTACGCCACCCGCCCCACCGGCGCGGGCAGTGACTCGACCCGGGTGCCCGGGTCGCACTCGTAGAAGTAGACGAGGGACATCAGCTCCTCGGCCGGTGCGTCCGCCGGGGGCGGCAGGACGCGGTGGCGGCCCGAGCGCCAGCGGTCGCCGGTCCAACGCGCCATCAGATCCCCGATGTTGACCGTGAGCGCCGCCGGGTCGAAGGGCGCGTCCTCCCAGCCGCCCTCGTCCGTGAAGACCTGCAGACCGCCGCTGCCCGCTTGCCGGTCGAGGACCGTGACCGTGCCGAAGTCGGTGTGCGGGCCGATCCGGAACTGGCCCTCCTGCGGTTCGCCGACGACCTCACGGCCCGGATACCAGTTGATGTTGAAGCCCCAGGTGGGGTGGCCGGTGTGCCGGGTGAAGAAGTCCTCGTCCTGGCCGAGCGCCGCCGCGAGCAGGGTGAGCAGCTGGTCGGAGAGGGCGCGCAGCTGCCGCAGATACGTCTCCACCGGGCCCCGCAGCGACGGCACTTCCGCCGGCCAGGTGTTGGGCAGGAACCACTCGGCGTTGACGGCCGGAGGGCCGTCCGGGACCGGCTCGTCGGCCGCGAAGGACAGTGACTCCTTGAGGTCGGGCGGGGTCTCGGTGCCCTCCGCGTAGCCGTTGGCCTCGGCGCCGGGGCCGAGCCAGCCGCGGCCGCCGACCCGCACGGCGTACGGCTTCTTCGCGTCCGCGTCGAGGTGGAAGAAGGCACGGGCCGCGGCACGGATGGCGGTGCGCAGCACGGGGTCGACGCCATGTCCGGTGACGAGCAGGAAGCCGGCGGTCCGCAGGGCGCGGTCGACGGTCGTCGCGACTTCCGCGCGGGCCGCCGCGTCACCGGACAGCCAGGGCCGCAGGTCGACGGTGGGGATACGGGGCCGGGCCTGAGCCGGGCGCGCGGCGGACGTCATGGCTCCACTGTCCCAGCGACGCGCCCGCCGGGGACGGGGAAGGACGGGAAAGGACGGGAAAGGTCAAGGAACGACGGGCAACGACGGGCAACGACGAGAAACAGCGGGCAACGACGAGAAACGACGGGAGACTCAGATCTCGGGTCAGCCCTTGGGCGGGGAGTCCTCGGGGCCGCCGCCGCTGCCGCCCTCGCGGCGCTTGAGCTCTTCCTCGCGGCGCCGCAGGTCCTCTTCCCAGTCCTTGAGCAGCGCCTCGTCGTCCTTGCCCGGCGGCACGGCCTCGCTGCCGCCGTTCTCCTTGAGGCCCTTGAGGAACTCGGGGTTGTCGTCGGGAGCCACCCAGCCGCCGCGCGCGCCGCCCGCCGGACGCCGCACCGTACGGTCCCGGCCGACGATCAGCCAGGAGATGGAGCCGACGAGCGGGAAGAGCAGCACGAGGATGGCCCAGAGCGGCTTCGGGATGTATCGCACCTCCTGCTCATCGGTGGTGATGCAGTCGATGAACGCGTAGATGCTCAGTGCCAGCGGCACCAGAATCATCAGCACCCGCAACATGAAGCCGTCCCCCTGCGTATGGAGAGCCGGGGCCGTGTGAAACGGCCCCCGTGACGGGTCCAGGGTAGCGAGTAGCCGATACTGGACGGCATGGCTTACGACGATCTTCGCTCCCTGCTCCGGGCGCTGGAGCGCGAGGGCGATCTCAAGCGCATCAAGGCCGAGGTCGACCCTTATCTGGAGGTCGGTGAGATCGTCGACCGGGTGCAGAAGTCCGGCGGTCCCGCCCTGCTCTTCGAGAATGTGCGCGGCTCCGCGATGCCCCTCGCGATGAATGTGTACGGCACCGACCGCCGTCTGCTCAAGGCGCTCGGCCTGAAGTCGTACGGCGAGATCAGCGAGAAGATCGGCGGTCTGCTCAAGCCCGAGCTGCCGCACGGCTTCATGGGTATCCGCGAGGCCTTCGGCAAGCTCGGCGCGATGACCCACGTACCGCCGAAGAAGGTGAAGTCCGAGAACGCCCCGGTCCAGGAAGTGGTCCTCACCGGTGACGACGTGGACCTGGAGCAGCTGCCCGCGCTCTTCACCTGGCCCGAGGACGGCGGCTCCTTCTTCAACCTCGGTCTGACGCACACCAAGGACCCGGAGACGGGGGTGCGCAACCTCGGTCTGTACCGGCTGCAGCGCCACGACAAGCGCACCATCGGCATGCACTGGCAGATCCACAAGGACAGCCGCAACCACTACCAGGTGGCCGCCCGCAAGGGCGAGAAGCTGCCCGTCGCCATCGCCTTCGGCTGCCCCCCGGCCGTCACCTACGCCTCGACGGCGCCGCTGCCCGGCGACATGGACGAGTACATGCTCGCGGGCTTCATCCAGGGCAAGCGCGTCGAGATGGTCGACTGCAAGACGGTGCCGCTGCAGGTACCGGCGAGCGCCGAGGTCGTCATCGAGGGCTGGCTCGAGCCCGGTGAGATGCTCCCCGAGGGCCCCTTCGGCGACCACACCGGCTTCTACACGCCGCAGGAGCCGTTCCCCGCGCTGAAGATCGACTGCGTGACGATGCGGAAGCGGCCGCTGCTCCAGTCGATCGTGGTGGGCCGCCCGCCGACGGAGGACGGCCCCCTCGGCCGGGCGACCGAGCGCTTCTTCCTGCCGCTCCTGAAGGTCATCGTGCCGGACATCGTCGACTACCACCTGCCGGAGTCGGGCGGCTTCCACAACTGCGCGATCGTCTCGATCGAGAAGAAGTACCCGAAGCACGCGCAGAAGGTCATGCACGCGATCTGGGGCGCGCACATGATGTCCCTGACCAAGCTGATCGTGGTCGTGGACGCCGACTGTGACGTACACGATCTGCACGAGGTGTCGTGGCGGGCGCTCGGCAACACCGACTACGCCCGTGACCTCACCGTCGTCGAGGGCCCGGTCGACCATCTCGACCACGCCTCCTACCAGCAGTTCTGGGGCGGCAAGGCGGGCATCGACGCCACGAAGAAGCTGCCCGAAGAGGGTTATGTACGGGACGGGGGCTGGCCGGAGATGGTCGAGTCCGACCCGCAGACGGCGGCGAAGGTCGACCGCCGCTGGAAGGAGTACGGCCTGTGAGCAGCGCCGCCGCCGCGGTCCCGCAGCCGGGGCGCACGAAAGCTTTTCTGCGCCTGGTCATGATCGAGCACTCGGTGTTCGCGCTGCCCTTCGCGTACATCGCCTCGCTGACCGCGATGTACCAGTGGGACAAGAACATCCACTGGGGGCGGCTGCTGCTCGTCACCATCGCGATGGTGGGCCTGCGTACCTTCGCGATGGCCGCGAACCGGATCATCGACCGCGAGATCGACGCCCGTAACCCCCGCACCGCGCACCGCGAACTGGTCACCGGCGCCGTGTCGGTGAAGTCGGCCTGGACGGGCGCCCTGATCGCCCTGGTGGTCTTCCTCGGCGCGGCCGCGCTCCTGAACCCGCTGTGCCTGGCCCTCGCGCCCATCGCGGTGATCCCGATGGTGGTCTATCCGTACGGCAAGCGGTTCACGAACTTCCCGCAGGCGATCCTCGGCCTGGCCCAGGCGATGGGCCCGATCGGCGCGTGGCTCGCGATCACCGGCTCCTGGAACTGGGACGCGGTGATCCTCGGTCTCGCGGTCGGTATCTGGATCGGCGGCTTCGACCTGATCTACGCCTGCCAGGACGTGGAGACGGACCGCGAGGTCGGCGTGCTCTCGGTGCCCGCGCGGTTCGGGATCCCGGCGGCGATCCGGGGCGCGCGTGGCTGCCACGCGGTGACCACGGCGCTCCTGGTCTGGTACGCGCTGGCCACGGACGCGGGCTTCTTCTTCTGGCTCGGCCTGCTTGTCGTGGCGGGGGCCTTCGTCTACGAGCACAGCATCGTGCGGCCGCACGATCTGTCCCGCCTGAACCGGGCGTTCTTCTCGGTGAACGGCTTCATCGGCATCACGCTGTTCGTGTGCGCGCTGCTCGACCTCGTGGTGCGCGGCCTGACGCCGTAGTCCCGGGGCGGTCCGTGCGACGGCCTGCGGATAGGCTCGTAGCGTGCAGCCAGTAGCCGAACACACACCGCAGCGACGACCCTGGGTGGTCGGGGTGTCCGGTGCCTCCGGGACCCCGTACGCCGCCGCCGTGCTGCGCGGACTGCTCGCGGCGGGCGAGAGCGTGGATCTGGTCGTCAGCCGTGCCTCGCGCCTGACCCTGCTCGACGAGACGGGCATCGCGTTCCGGGACGCGCACTGGCGCGAGGACCTGAGGGAGTGGCTGGCCCGCGGTGCCGACGGCAAGCCGGACGCCTTCGCGGCGCCGGACGGCCTGGACGACCTGCGGTACTGGCCGGCGGGGGATCTCGCCGCGGGGCCGTCGTCCGGCTCGTACGCGACGAAAGGGATGCTGATCGTGCCCGCGTCGACGGCCTGTGTGGCCGGGGTCGCGCTCGGGCTCTCGAAGGATCTGCTGCAGCGGACGGCGAGCGTGACGCTCAAGGAGGGGCGCCGGCTCGTGGTGGCGGTGCGCGAGACGCCGCTGAACGGCCAGACGCTGAAGCACCTCGTGACGCTCGACGAGACGGGCGCGATCGTGCTGCCCGCCTCGCCGGCGTTCTACGCGGGGGCGACGCACATCCAGGACCTGGTGGACTTCGTCGCCGGGCGGGTGCTCGACGCGGCAGGGGTGCCGCACCGCTTGTACCGCCGGTGGGAAGGAGAGCTCGGTGGTGGCTCTCGGGGGGACTAGCGCTTCTTGGCGCGCGCCGGACGGGACTTGTCGGCGCTGCGGGGCGCGGCGGCGGACTGGTGGGCACGCGAGCGGTTGGCCAGCTCCTGCAGCTGTCGCATGTGGGCGTAGGCCATCTCGATCGTGTACACGGTGAAGCTCACTCCTGGAATTCTGAAAGATCTTCGGGATCTGGTGAAAGAATCACAGGGGGATAGCCCTGTGTGCCTTAGATTTTACACATAAACTCGTGGCATCGCTGAACAATGGAAGGCTCCAGGCATATGGACGCGGTGGACAGGCAGCTCATCCAGGCCCTGCGGGAGAACGGCAGGGCCTCCTACGCCGAACTCGGCCGGCTCGTCGGCCTCTCCGGCCCCTCCGTCACCGATCGCATCAACCGGCTTGAGGCGGCGGGTGTGATCACCGGCTACCGCGCGACGGTCGACTCCGCCTCGCTCGGCCTCGGGGTCACGGCGCTCATCGGTATCTCGCTCTCCGACGCCACCGACCACGAGGACGTGGCGCAGCGGCTCAAGGACCTCAGCGAGATCGAGGACTGCTGGTTCATCGCGGGTGACGACTCGTACATGCTCAAGGTGCGGGTCGGTGACGTCGACGGCCTGGAGAAGACCATCCGCCGCCTCAGCGGTACGAAGGGCGTCTCGCGCACCCGTACCACCATCGTGCTCTCCACCAAGTGGGAGAACCGGGTCGGGGAACTGCCCGAAGAGGTCTAGCAGTACCGTTGGCGGAGCTGTCGTAGAGAGGTTGCTGAGGTATGGACGCGGGACTCAAGTGTGAGCTGGAACAGAAGGTTCTGGACGGTGAGCGGCTGACCCGCGAGGACGGGATCGCGCTCTACGGCTCGGACGACCTGGCCTGGCTCGGCGGGCTCGCCCACGAGGTGCGCACCCGCAAGAACGGCGACGTGGTGCACTTCAACGTCAACCGCCACCTCAACATGACCAACGTGTGCACCGCGTCCTGCGCGTACTGCTCGTTCCAGCGCAAGCCGGGCGAGAAGGACGCGTACACGATGCGCATCGAGGAGGCGGTGAAGCTCGCCAAGGCGATGGAGGGCGAGAACCTCACCGAGCTGCACATCGTCAACGGCCTGCACCCGAACCTGCCGTGGCGCTACTACCCGCGCTCGCTCAGCGAGTTGAAGAAGGCCCTGCCCGACGTCTCGCTCAAGGCCTTCACGGCCACCGAGATCCACCACTTCGAGACCATCTCGGGCATGCCCGCGTCCGAGATCCTCGACGAGCTGATCGAGGCCGGTCTCGAGTCGCTGACCGGCGGCGGCGCCGAGATCTTCGACTGGGAAGTGCGTCAGCACATCGTCGACCACAACACCCACTGGGAGGACTGGTCGCGGATCCACCGGCTCGCGCACGAGAAGGGTCTGAAGACCCCGAGCACGATGCTGTACGGCCATATCGAGGAGCCCCGGCACCGTGTCGACCACGTGCTGCGGCTGCGTGAACTGCAGGACGAGACGGGCGGGTTCCAGGTCTTCATCCCGCTGCGCTACCAGCACGACTTCGTCGACATGCAGGACGGCAAGATCCGTAACCGGCTGCAGGCGCGCACCCAGATGGCGACCGGCGCCGAGGCCCTGAAGACCTTCGCGGTCTCCCGCCTCCTCTTCGACAACGTCCCGCACGTCAAGGTCTTCTGGGTGATGCACGGCGTGCAGACCGCTCAGCTCGCCCTGCAGCACGGCGCGGACGACATGGACGGCTCGGTCGTCGAGTACAAGATCACGCACGACGCGGACAACTACGGCACGCCCAACAAGCTGACCCGCGAGGATCTGCTCGACCTGATCACGGACGCCGGCTTCCGGCCCGTCGAGCGCAACACCCGCTACGAGATCATCCGCGAGTACGACGGCCCCGACGCGAGCCGCCGTGAGTCGCCGCAGCCGATGCGGGTCTGAGGTCGCGAGCAGTGCCCCTCGTCTTCGAATTCGAGCCCAGAGTCGGCCCTGGCCTGGGCAAGGGCGTCCTCGGCCTGTGGGCCGATGTCACCAACGCGGGCGGCGCCGTCGGTTTTGTGCCGCCCGTGAGCGCCGACGACATCAGGCCGGAGTGGCTCAAGCACCTCACGGCCATCAGCGAGGGACGCACCCGCCTCCTGGTCGGATACGACGAGGAGGGCACCGTCGCCGCGACGGCCTTCCTCGCCCACAACACCCACCGTCTGATGCGGCACTGGGTGTGGCTCTACACCGTGATGGTCCACCCCCGGCACCAGGGCGCGGGCTACGGCCGTGACCTGATGGCCGCGGCGGCGGACGCGGCGGCCTCGCTCGACGGCATCGAGGGCGTCCGCCTGACCTGCCGCGGCGGCCTCGGCCTCGAGCGCTTCTACGCGTCCTGCGGCTACAAGGAAGTCGGCCGGGTGCCCGCCGCGATCCGGGTCGGCCCCGGCGACGACCGGGACGACATCACGATGTGGCTCCCCCTCGACGGCCGGATTTCGGGGCGTGCTTCACTAGTCGGACAGGACCCGTCGTACTCGTACCCGTAGGCGTACCCGTACTCGTACACGTAAGAGAGAAGGCGAGCCGTGGCACCGAAGCCGAGCGCCACCATCCGCTACACCGCGATGCGCCTGGGCATCTTCGCCGGCTGCTTCTTCGCGATCTGGGGTCTGGTCTACCTGGGCGTGCTGCCCCGGGGCCTCGGTGAGTCCAACCTGCTCTGGGTGCTCGTCCTCGCCATCGTCATCTCCGCGCCGCTGAGCTTTGTGCTCCTGCGCAAGCAGCGGGACGAGATGTCCGAGCAGATCGTCGGGAAGGTCGACCGGGCCAAGACGAAGCTCGCGGAGAACCGCAGCATGGAAGACAACGTGCAGGACGCGTAGTGGCGTCATGACGTCCGACCGCCACGTGCCCGACGACGTGTAAGTCTCGTCACAGACACAGCGGCGCCCCCTGGACCGAGCAGTGGCTCGGACCAGGGGGCGCCTGCGTTTTCCGGCCATGGACCCCTGTGGGTGGCCGGAAGGTACCCCAAAGAAGACCTTTGATGTTCTCAAAGTTCAAGTGTTAACGTGTTCGACATGATGACAGCAGCCACGCCCCGCACACTCATGAGCGCCTCGCTCATGGGCACGAGCATTCCGCTCGTCGCGCGCCTGCATGTCGACCTCTGCCGCTGCATGTCCGCGGCCTGTTGCCGCGTCTGAGCGACATCAATGCAGCGGCGCCGCGCCGTCTTCCCCGCGGCCGCCGCTCCACGAAAGTCACGTGCAAGTCCCTCACCCTTCTGTCCCCGCGCGTCTTCACCGGAGTGTGTCCGTGTCCGCGAACATCAAGTCCGTCCCCGAGAAGCCATCCCCGTCGGGCTTCCGGATACCGAAGATCCCCTTCTGGGCCCAGATAGTCGCCGGTCTGGTCCTCGGTGTCCTGCTCGGCTGGCTGGCCCGCAGCCAGGACGTCTCCTGGCTCGTCACCACCCTCGACAAGATCGGCTCGATCTTCGTCCAGCTGCTCAAGCTGGCCGTCGCGCCGCTCGTCTTCTTCGCGATCCTGGTGTCGATCACCAATCTGCGTAAGGTCAACAACGCCGCGCGCCTGGCGACCCGCACCCTGCTCTGGTTCATGATCACCTCGCTGATCGCGGTGGTCATCGGCCTCGCCATCGGGCTGCTCACCAACCCGGGCGCCGGCACGGGCCTGACCCCCAAGGACGGCGCCAAGCCGGAGGAGGCGGGCACCTGGCTCGACTTCCTGACCGGCATCATCCCGACGGATGTCATCACGCCGTTCACCGAGCTGAACGTGCTGCAGATCGTCTTCATGGCCGCCGTCGCCGGTATCGCCATCCTCAAGATCGGCGAGAAGGCCAAGCCGATCCTGGAGCTCAGCGAGTCCGTCCTGACGCTGCTGCAGAAGGCCCTGTGGTGGGTCATCAAGCTCTCCCCGATCGGCACCGTCGGCCTCATCGGCTACGCGATCGCCACCTACGGCTGGAACCTGATCAGCAAGTACGCCACCTTCACCGCGGACATCTACATCGGCTGCGCCCTGGTGCTGTTCGGCGTCTACCCGCTGCTGCTCGCGTTTGTCGCCAAGGTCAACCCGCTGCAGTTCTTCAAGGGCGCCTGGCCCGCGATCCAGCTGGCCTTCGTCTCCCGCTCCTCGGTCGGCACCATGCCGATCACCCAGAAGGTCACCGAGCGCCTCGGCGTACCGAAGGACTACACCTCCTTCGCGGTGCCCTTCGGCTCCACCACCAAGATGGACGGCTGCGCCGCGATCTACCCGTCGATCGCCGCGATCTTCGTCGCGCAGATCTTCGATGTGCAGCTGGGCATCAAGGAGTACATCCTCATCGCCTTCGTCTCGGTGGTCGGCTCGGCCGCCACGGCCGGTCTGACGGGCGCCACGGTCATGCTGACCCTGACCCTGTCGACGCTCGGTCTGCCGATGGAGGGCGTGGGTCTGCTCCTGGCCATCGACCCGATCCTGGACATGATGCGCACCGCCACCAACGTGGCCGGTCAGGCTCTCGTGCCGGTGATCGTCGCGGCCCGCGAGAAGATCCTGGACCGGGAGGCGTACGACTCCGCCTCGGCCTCGTCCCTCGACGAGCCGCAGACGGTGCCCGCGGCTGCTTAGTCGCCACGGTCACCACGGTCGTCCGACGCCCGCGCCCCGCCTGCCGGGGGCGCGGGCGCCGGTGCGTCCGGACGCGTGGTTGCCGGGGGCCGTAGGCTTACCGGGGAGTAAACCGTTGAGTGCTGAGTGGGGTTCGGGGAGGGCGACCGGCGTGAGTGCTGTGAAAAGCAAGCGGATGCCGCGTGCCGTGCGGGAGCAGCAGATGATGGACGCTGCGGTCCGGACGTTCGGCCAGCGGGGGTACCGGGCCGCGTCCATGGACGAGATCGCGGAGCTGGCCGGGGTGTCCAAGCCCCTGGTGTATCTGTACCTGAACTCGAAGGAAGAGCTCTTCACCGCGTGCATCCGCCGGGAGGCCGCCGCGCTCGTGGAGGCGGTACGGGGAGCGGTCACGCCGGGTGAGTCCGCGGACCGTCAACTCTGGTCGGGCCTTCGGGGGTTCTTCACGCACACCGCCGAACACCCGGACGGCTGGGCGGTCCTTCACGCGCAGGCACGCACCCACGGCGAGCCCTTCGCCCGCGAGGTCGCCGTGATGCGCGAGGAGATCGTGGCCTTCGTGACGCTGCTCATCGCCGAGGCGGCCCGCGAGGCGCACCGCAACCCCTCGCTGCCCGAGCGCGAGGTGGCCGGGCTCGCGGAGGCGCTGGTGGGCGCCGCGGAGGCGCTGGCCGTCTGGGCCAACACCACGGAGGGCGTCTCCGCGAAGGAGGCCGCGTCCACGTTGATGAACTTCGCCTGGGCGGGGCTCGGCAACCTGATGCGCGGGGAGCCGTGGGCGCCACCGAAGTGACGCCCCGGCGCCCGGGGGTTGCCGCACCTCGCTCGTGAGGTGCGGCACGGTCCGCGGGAAGCCGGGGCACATCTGCGTCGCCGGGTCTGAGGCGCTCGGGGCGCTCAGCGCACCTCGCCCGTCAGGTGCAGCCGTTCCGGGTGGCGGGCGTCGCGGAGTTCGAAGCGGGGGCCGTCCGTCGCGTAGGTCACCCTGCCCGGCAGGAGGACCGGTGCCTTGAAGTCGGCGCGTACGCGGAGGGGGCCGTCCGCCGGGTGTTCCGCGAGGCAGCGTGCCACCGTCCACATGCCGTGGGCGATGGCGCGGGGGAAGCCGAAGGCCTTCGCGGTCAGCGGGTGCAGATGGATGGGGTTGCGGTCGCCTGACGCGGCGCCGTAGCGGCGGCCGAGGTCGCCCGGGAGCGTCCACTCGTCGCGGACGGGCAGCGGCTCGGGCGCGGGGGGCGGGCCCTCGTCCGGTGCGCGGTGCGTGGTGGCGTGGCGGGCCAGATAGCGGCTGCGTGAGGCCCACACCAGCTGACCGCCGAGCCGTGCCTCCGTCACCATCGTGGCCTCGGTGCCGCGCCGGTGCGGGCTCAACTCGGCTGCGTACACCGTCAGTTCGGGGTGCTCGCCGAGGTCGATCGAGCGGTCCTGGTCGATCTCGATCGAGGTGTGGACGAGGCCGAGCAGCGGCAGCGGGAAGTCCGTGGCCGCCATCAGGCGCATGGCGAGCGGAAAGCCCAGGATGTGCGGATACGTCACCGGGAGCACGCCCCGCGCCGCGGTGAGGCCACAGACCCGGCGGTAGGAGTCGAGCCGGCGCGCGTCGATCGCCGCGTTCGGCAGGACGAGGCGGGTCGGGGGCACGGCGGCGCCCTCTTTGACGCGCTTCAGGGGCGACAGCAGGGCGCCGCGAGCCAGGAGCGGGGCCAGGTTGGGCGCCCCCGTCAGTCGTACGACCGTCATCGTCAGGCCCCCAGCAGGCTCTGGCCGCAGACGCGCACGACCTGGCCGTTGACGCCGCCGGAACCGGGGTGGGCGAACCAGGCCGTGGTCTCGGCGACATCGACCGGAAGGCCGCCCTGCGCAAGGGAGTTCATCCGGCGCCCCGCCTCGCGGATGAACAGCGGGACGGCGGCCGTCATCTTGGTCTCGATGAAGCCGGGCGCGACCGCGTTGACGGTGACGCCGTGATCGGCGAGCGCGTGCGGCGCGAGGGAGCGGACCAGGCCGACGATGCCCGCCTTGCTGGCCGCGTAGTTGGTCTGCCCGGCGTTGCCCGCGATACCGGCGATGGAGGCGGTGGCGACGATCCGGCCGCCCCGGCGGATGGCGCCGGCCTTGAGGAGCGCGTCCGTGGTGCGCAGCACGCTCGCCAGGTTGACCTCGATGACGGACGCCCAGCGGTCGGCGGGCATATTGGCGAGCCTGCGGTCGCGCGTGATGCCCGCGTTGTGGACGAGGACGTCGAGGCCGTCGGGAAGCGCGGCCGCGATCCGCTCGCCCGCGTCGTCCGCGGTGATGTCCAGGGGCAGTGCGATGCCGCCCAGCCGGTCCGCGACCTTCTTCAAGTCGGCCTCGGCGGACGGGATGTCGAGCACGACGACCCGGGCGCCGTCACGGGCAAGGGTGGCGGCGACCGACTCGCCGATACCGCGCGCCGCGCCGGTGACGAGGGCGGTGCGGCCGGCGAGCGGCTTGTCCTGGCCGGTCACCGGTTCCGGGGCGGTCACTGGTTCCGGGGCGGTCGCCGGGTCCGCTTCGGCCGCCGGGTCCGCTCCGGTCACCGGTCCCGCGGCCGGCAACTCGCGCGCCGCGTCCGCGATTTCGATGACCTGGCCGCTGACGTACGCGGACTTGGGGGAGAGCAGGAACCGCAGGGTCGACTCGGTGGCGGCGGCCGATGTGGTGCGTAGGAGAGTCGCGGTGCGGCCGCGCCCCAGTTCCTTGCCGAGGGAGCGCACAAGGCCTTCGAGGCCCTGCTGGACGGCGGCCTGGTGGTGGTCGGTGGCCGACAGGGGTGCGCCGATGACGACGACCCGGCCGCTGGTGGCGACGGAGCGCACCACCGGGTGCAGGGCGGCGTGCACCTCGGCGAGCGAGGTGATGTCGGTGACACCGGTGGCATCGAGTACGACGGCGGCGGGCCGCTCGGTGCCCGCATCGAGGCCGGTTCGTGCGAGCACTTCATCCAGGCCCGCCAGCGCCGGGGCACCGGCTGTCAGGTGCAGCAACGGGCCTTCCAGTGCGGGATGTCCGGCCGACCAGCGCCGCAGCGGGGCGGGCTGTGGGAGCCCGAGCCTGCGGGTCAGGAAGCGGCCGGGCGCGGTGCCGGTGAAGTTCAGATAGCGGTCGGCCATTGTCCAACTCCCAGCTCGGTCGTAAATTTACTTCTGAGTAAGGTTACTCAAGGGTCAGGAGCTGGTCGAGATGGGTACCGAACAAGCTGCCGTGAAGCGGGTGGCGATCATCGGGGGAAGCCGTATCCCCTTCGCGCGTTCCGACGGTCCGTATGCCACCGCGTCCAACCAGGAGATGCTCACGGCGGCGCTCGAAGGCCTGGTCGACCGGTTCGGTCTGCGCGGCGAGCGGGTCGGCGAGTTCGTCGCGGGCGCCGTCCTCAAGCACAGCCGGGACTTCAACCTGGCCCGCGAGACCGTCCTCGGCTCCGGGCTCGATCCGCGTACTCCCGCCTACGACATCCAACAGGCCTGCGGCACCGGGCTCCAGGCGGTGATTGCCGCCGCCAACAAGATCGCGCTCGGCCAGATCGACAGCGCCGTCGCGGGCGGCGCGGACACGGCGAGCGACGCACCGCTCGGCGTCAACGACCGGCTGCGCAAGATCCTGCTCGAGGCGCGCCGTGCGAAGTCGGCGGGCGCCCGTCTGAAGGCCCTCGCCAAGGTGCGGCCGGGCCACCTGATTCCCGACATTCCGCGGAACGCCGAGCCCCGCACGCGGCTCTCGATGGGCGAGCACGCGGCGGTGACGGCGCGGGAGTGGGGCGTAGCGCGCGAGGCGCAGGACGAACTGGCGGCCACCAGCCATCAGC
The DNA here is from genome assembly GCF_042665355.1 of Streptomyces monticola. Lineage (NCBI taxonomy): Bacteria > Bacillati > Actinomycetota > Actinomycetes > Kitasatosporales > Streptomycetaceae > Streptomyces > Streptomyces monticola. The sequence goes on from NZ_JBHTCF010000027.1 coordinate 38,565, forward strand.
GGCTCGCCGCGGCGTACGACCGCGGGTTCCTCGACGACCTCGTCGTGCCGTTCCGCGGCCTTGAGCGTGACCAGAATCTGCGCCCCGACTCGACGGCGGGGAAGCTGGCGAGGCTGAAGCCGGTGTTCGGGGTGAAGGGCGACAACCCGACGATGACGGCGGGCAATTCGACGCCCCTGACGGACGGGGCGGCGACCGTCCTGCTTGCCAGTGAGGAGTGGGCCGCACAGCGCGGAATCACCCCGCTCGCGTATCTGACGACGTACGAGACCGCCGCGGTGGACTTCGTGCACGGGGACGTGACGGGTGCGGGCGGCGACGGACTGCTGATGGCACCGGCCTACGCGGTGCCGCGGATGCTGGCGCGGGCCGGGCTCGGCATGGACGACTTCGACCTGGTCGAGGTGCATGAGGCGTTTGCGTCCCAGGTCCTCGCGACCCTGTCCGCCTGGGAGAAGGCGGGGCTCGCGGCGGTCGACCGGGAGCGGCTCAACGTGGCCGGTTCCTCGCTGGCCACGGGGCATCCGTTCGCCGCCACGGGCGCGCGGATCGTGGCCACGCTGGCGAAGCTCCTGGCCGAACGCGACGGCTCGGGTGAGAGCGGCTCCGAGAGCGGTGGCTCAGGGCGCGGTGGCTCCGAGAGCGGTGGCTCAGGGCGCGGTGGCTCGGGGCGCGGTGGCTCGGGGCGCGGGCTGATCTCCATCTGCGCGGCGGGAGGGCAGGGGGTCACGGCGATCCTGGAGCGGGCGTAGCCACCCGCCGTACGACGAACGGAACTCAGGAACAAGAAGGAGCCGCGTGCCCCGCACGAACCCGACGAACTCGACGCCCCCGACCACTCCCGCCCCGCCCCTGCTCGTCGAGCCGGACAAGAAGATCCAGGACGGCGTCGTACGCGAGGTGAGCGTGCCCCCGCTCGTGCCGCCGGTGACCGACGGCTCGCTCGCCGACATCCCGTACAGCAACGCCGAACAGGCGCCCGCCGACGTGGTGTTGAGCCGTAAGACGGACGGCGGGCAGTGGCGCGACGTCACGGCGGCGGACTTCGCCGGCGAGGTCCAGGCCCTGGCGAAGGGCCTGATCGCCCAGGGCCTGGCCCCCGGCGACCGGCTCGCCGTCATGGCGCGGACCACCTACGAGTGGACCCTCCTGGACTTCGCCGCGTGGGCGGCCGGCCTGGTCACCGTGCCCGTCTACCCCACGTCGTCCGCCTTCCAGACCCGCTGGATCCTGCAGGACTCCGGCGCGGTGGCCGTCGCCGTGGAGACCCGGGAGCAGGCCGCGGCGCTCGGCCCGGAGCGCGACCGCATCCCGGACCTGGCCCATGTGTGGACCTTCGACGAGCTTCCGGGCGTGCTGGAGTCGGGACGTGAACTGCCCGACCTGGAGGTGGAGAAGAGGCGCGCCGAGCTCACCCCGGACTCCCCGGCCACGCTGATCTACACATCCGGCACCACGGGGCGCCCCAAGGGCTGCGTCCTCACGCACGGCAACTTCTTCGCCGAGGTGGACAACGCCGTCGAACTGCTCCACCCCGTCTTCAAGTCGGTCAGCAAGGAGCCCGCGTCCACGCTGCTCTTCCTGCCGCTGTCCCATGTCTTCGGGCGGATGGTGGCCATCGGCTGCCTGCGGGCGCGGGTGCGGCTCGGGCATGCGCCCAGCATCAAGACCGACGACCTGCTCGCGGATCTCGCGGGCTTCCGCCCGACGTTCCTGCTCGCCATCCCGTACGTCCTGGAGAAGGTCTTCAACACCGGGCGCGCGACGGCCGAGAAGCTGGGCCGGGCCGCGTCCTTCGACCGCGCGGTACGGATCGCGCGCCGCTACGGCGAGGCCGTCGAGGCACAGCAGCACGGCACGGGCCCCGGCCCCGGGTTCGGTCTGCGCCTGGCCCGCGCGCTGTACGACCCGCTGGTGTACCGGCGGATCAGGTCCGCGCTCGGCGGCAAGGTGCGGTACGCGATCTGCGGCGGCTCCCCGCTCGGCCGGCGGCTCTCGGCGTTCTACGCGGGCGCCGGGATCGATATCTTCGAGGGGTACGGCCTGACGGAGACCACCGCGGCCGCCACGGTCACCCCGCCTCTCAAACCCCGCCTGGGAACAGTGGGTTGGCCCCTGCCCGGCACCTCGGTGCGGATCGCGGACGACGGTGAGGTGCAGCTGGCCGGAGGGCAGGTCTTCCACGGCTACTGGAACGGCCAGACCGGCACCGCGACCCCCGCCCACGACGGCTGGTTCGGCACGGGGGACCTCGGCGCCCTCGACGAGGACGGCTACCTCACCATCACAGGGCGCAAGAAGGACATCATCATCACCAGCGGCGGCAAGAACGTCGCCCCCGCCCCGCTGGAGGACTGGCTGCGCGCCCACCCCCTGGTCTCCCAGTGCATGGTGGTCGGCGACGACCGCCCCTACATCACGGCCCTGCTCACCCTGGAACCCGACGGCATCGCGCACTGGCAGCGCATGAAGAAGAAGCAGGACATCCCGCCCGAGCGCCTGGCCGACGACCCGGACCTGCGCGAAACCCTGCAGCGCGCCGTGGACGAGGCCAACAAGCTCGTCTCCCGCGCCGAGTCCATCCGCCGCTTCACGATCCTGCCGGCCGACTTCACGGAGGAGGGCGGGCACTTGACGCCTTCGCTGAAGCTGAAGCGGGCGGAGATCACCGTGAGCTTCCGGGATGAGATCGAGGCGCTCTATCAGAAATCCGGTTCCAGAGACAGGAGTTGATGCCCTGTCACTGGATTGACTGAATTCACCGGAGGGTGTCGGTGGGGTGTCCTAGGCTCAACTGGTCATCGTCGTCTGCCCTGACGGCCACTCGCACGTAGGCGTGGACCGCGGTCCACGCCTACGTGTTCCGTGCCCGCTGCCCACGCCCGAGGAAGCTTCTGCCTTCTTGTGCCCGGGGCGGCCGCATGGGCGGCAAGTGAAAAGCAGGAGCGCGCGGCGCCAGCACGCGTGACGACCGAGGTCCTCACGCCCTGCAGAGAGGTGCTGTGTTGAGCACCGCCAGTGAACAACCCGACCGCGCGGGCACCCCCGAGGTCCGGGTCATCCCCGTCGGCCCCTTCCGTAACCGCGCCGGTGAGTTCGAGCACCGTCTGCCCCCGGTCAGCCGGGCGCACAAGGCCGAGGTACTGCTCGGCGAGCTCGACGAGGCGCGGATCTCGCCCGCGATGCGGGAGCGGCTCAGCCAGATGGCCGTCGATCCGGCCGAGCTCGAGGCGTCACGGCCGGAGCGGCACCGGATCGAGACCGGCTGGCTCCATATCCTCCGCTTCCGCGCCTACACATTGCTGCTGTCCATGGCTGTCGAGAACGACCGGCTGCTCGCGGAGGCGCAGTACGCGGCCGATCCGCAGGCCGATCTCCGGGTGGCCTTGTCGATGCCCGAGCCGCACAAGTACTACGCCGCCCTGGTCCACGACGACGCGTTCGAAGACCTCATGGACTCCGTGGACCGGGCCGCGCGCAAGGTCCGGGGCCAGAACTCCCAGGAGGTCGGGGAGCGCCTGGTCGAGCTGCCCCTCACCGTGGTCCCCGCGCTCTTCCGCGATGCCGCCGGCCGGGAGAGCGAAGACGTCACCACGGTCGACGGGAACTCGCGGCTGATCTCGTGCCTGGACCGTATTCAGCTGGAGGAGGGGTGGCTGGACGGCACGAAGAGCACCACGCCGGTCACGGCACTGCCGTCGCAGCTGATGAGGCTGGACCTCAAGCGCCGGCGTGAGCTGATCCGTAAGTCGATCAAGAAGTCCTACGGGACGCTGCGCGACCCGGAGGAGTCTCAGACGGAGCGCAACCGCGCAGCCGTCAGCCTGAACGCCATGACGGTGCCGGTCCAGATCATCGTGGGGTACGAGGACGACCGGCCCGAGTACGGAACACGCCGGTTCCCGGCCGCGGTGCGGTCCTTGCTGGTGCGGATGAACGTAGGGGTGACGCCCTTCGAAAGCGGCGCCCAGCATGCCGTGGTGGCGGAGGAGATCGTGCGTGCGCTCTATGACGAGGGGCTGTTCGGCGGCGAGCCCTCCTGTGACGCGGAGGACTTCAGAGACGCCCTGATCGGGCGGGGCCAGGTGCGCCGGGCCATGAAGAATCTGGGCTTCGACCCCGGCTTCCCCGATCAGCGGTTCGCCCTGGTCGTCGAGCAACTCACACGCAAGGAACGGACGTTCAACCGGGTCTTCCGCGACAAGCTGCAGAAAGAGGGCCGGCTGGGCATCAAGGACCGCAATGACGCCGTGGCGGAGCTCGGTCTGCGCTCCTACTCGGCCAGCCGGACGGAGAAGCAGCTCCAGTCCATCCGCCGGGCATTGGACACCGGCTGTCTGTGGCAGGAACTGGTGGACAAGGCGTGGTTCGCCGACCCGGTCTACACCGACTCGGCCATCGACAATGTGTGCCGAAAGGCGGGCCAGGGCTCCGACCAGGACCGGCTCTACCTCGGCGTCATCGGCATGATCGCCCTGGTGACCTCCGGCCATCTGCTCGCCGCGCGCGGCTCCGCCGAGCAGCTCGTCGGCGGAGCCGTCATCGCCCGCAGCAGTGTCGGCCAGGTGATCAAGTCCCTGCTCGACAAGCCGGGCGGCCGGAAGCTCCTCGCGGACGCGGTCAAGCGCACGCGCAAGGGACTTGACCCCCGGTGGTGGGATGCCCGGGAGAAGCGTCTTGTGGAGCAGCCGGCGGACTGGCGGGGTGCGAACTTCGACGCCCACCTCCGGCTTGCCGCCCACGCGGGCTTCGGCGGTTCGGACGCCGGGAACCCGGCGGCACGGGAGGAGGCGCTTCTGACGCGGTTCCAGGCCACCCTGACCACCGTCGGTGAGCAGCTCGACGACCTCATTTCCGAGCGGGAGAAGAACGGCACCAAGGACCGGCTGAGTTGGGTCGAGGTGGAGGCGTCCATGGAGCTCCTCGACGGCATCAAGGAGGACCTGCAGGGCATCTCCGAGTCCCGGCGCAAGAAGCGCAGGTGAGCCGCGCGGTGTGGACCGGCGTGGTCCCCATGTCCCCGGAGCGGTACGCGATGCTGGCCCGTCTCGCCGGATCCTGGCTCGAAGAGCCGAGGCCCTGGTCCGTACGGATCGGTACGGACTCCGGACGCGAGCGGCGGGCGGTCTATGTCGCCGTGACCGCGGAGGGCCTGGCCTGCTACTGCGGGCGTACCCGGCCGCGTAGCGCGTTGCGGGCGGGCGCAGCCGCGCTGCGTATCCGAAGGCACTGCCGCGAGAACGCGTCCAAGCGCGAGGAATGGGCGGCGTACTGGGTGATTCCGCTGGTCGCGGAGGTCCCCGAAGCGGAGGTGGACCGGCTGGAGCGCGCTGTGGCGGCACGGCTCGGGCTGCCGCTGCGGCATCGGCACCGGCGCCGCGGAGGCTGACGGGCTCCGGCCTTGAGCCGGCAGGCGGCGTCGGCGTATCGCACCTATCGTGAAGCGGGGGCACCTCTTGGAGGGTTGCCGAGATGCGCACACGCTGTGTGATCGCCGGTGCCGCTGCGCTCGCCCTGCTCGGTGCCGGAGCGCCCGCTCTGGCCGTGGACGGCGGTGGCCCGGATCTGAACCGCTTCTACGAACAGAAGGTCACGTGGGGTGACTGCGGGAAGCTGCTCTATGACGCGCCGGACGGCATGCAGTGCGGCAAGGCCCGGGTTCCGCTCGACTACGCCGAGCCCGGCAAGGGCAGCATCGAGCTCGCCCTCAACCGGATCCCCGCCTCCGGCGAGAAGCGTGGCTCGCTGCTCGTGAACTTCGGCGGTCCCGGCGGCGCCGGTGTGGCCGGGGTGGTCGCGTCGGCGAAGAGCTTCGGCGATCTGAGCAAGGCGTACGACATCGTGGGCTTCGACCCGCGCGGCGTCGGCATGAGCGCCCCGGTCACGTGCGGTGACGGCAGCGAGCTGCCCGACTCCGAGCCGGACAGCGCCAACGCCGCCCTGGAGGAGCTGAAGAAGCAGTACGAAGTGTGCAAGAAGCACTCGGGGCCGGTCGCGGAGCACATCGGCACGGTCAATGTCTCCCGGGACATGGACGTCATGCGCCAGGTGCTCGGCGACAAGAAGCTCAACTTCTTCGGCCTCTCCTACGGCACCCGGCTCGGCGCGGTCTACGCCGGTCAATTCCCGCATCGGGTGGGCCGGATGGTGCTCGACGGCGTCGACACGCTCACCGAGCCGCTCACCGAGCAGTCCCTGGTCGCTGCCGAGGGCGAGCAGACGGCGCTCGACAACTTCGTCACCTGGTGCTCGCAGAACACTGGTTGTGTGCTCGGCGGCAACTCCCGCGACGCCAAGGAGAACGTGGCCAAGCTGATCAGCAATCTGAACGAGAGCCCGGTCGAGCTCGGCGACGGTCTCCAGTACAGCGGCGAGGAACTGGTCAGCACGCTCGGCACCGCCCTCTACCACCGGGACGCCTGGCCCTATCTGTCGCAGGCGCTCACCAATCTGGTGGCCGACCGGGACCCGAAGGCGCTGCTGCGGATCAGCGGCGTCCAGCTCCCGCCGACGCAACAGGCCCGACAGGCCCGACAGGCCCAACAGGCCCAACAGGTCCGGCAGGCCCGCCGCGCGGAGTCATCGAGCAACGTCGTCCCGCAGGCCGACGTACCTCCGGACAACGAGAACACGGCGCTCGTCATGGTCAACTGCGCCGACGACCCGGACCGGTTCACCGCCGCGCAGCTGTCGGACAAGGCCCTGGTGGAGCGCCTGGAGCGGGAGTTCGAAGAGGCCTCGCCGATCTTCGGTCCGCTGCGCCTGCAGCAAGTGCTGATGTGCGCGGGCCAGCCCAAGGGCACCGACTACATCCGCAAGATCGAGGACGTGGACACTCCGCGGATTCTGCTCGTCGGCACCCGGGGCGACCCGGCGACGCCGTACCAGTGGGCCGTGGAGACCGCGAAGCGCCTCGGCGACAAGGCGGTCCTCCTGGACAACCAGGGCGAGGGCCACACCGGCTACTTCTCGTCCAAGTGCGTGGCGCAGAAGAGCAACGACTATCTGCTGTACGGCGAGCTGCCGCGCTCCGGCCTGTACTGCGGCGCCGGCGAAGGCGGCGGAGGCGGCGGAGGCGGTTGACGACGACCGCCAGGGCCCGGCACCCCCCGTGCGGTGCCGGGCCCCGACTACCCGTCCAGGATCAGCAGTTGCCGCCCGTCGGCTTGCCCGCGAAGCGGTCGGACAGCCAGTTCTGCACCGCCGTGGCCTCCGTGATCACACCGGAGATGTGCTCACCCACCACGATGGTCCGCCAGTTGACGTTGGCGCCCTTGGCGCACCACTTCTCGCGCAGCCCCTTGCCCAGGGAGTACGGAATCAGCTCGTCGGCGACCGCGTGGTAGAGGTACACCGGGTGGTCGGGCTTGTGCGTGCCGAGGTCCGACTCGTTGAGCCGCTGCTTCCACTCCGGCGTATCCAGGGGGTTCTTCGTCGTCAGGTCGGAGATCTTCTTGAAGGACCCGACGGTCGAGTCGAGGGCGATGCAGTTGTTCCGGAGGAAGCCGATGAGCTTCTTGCCCTCCTCGTTCAGATACGAGTCGAGCTTCAGCTCCGGGTAGGCGGCGTCCTGTCCCGCGGCGGCCATGAACAGCAGGCCCGAGCCGTACGAACCGTCGTGCACCGGCGCGAGCGCGGCCAGGCGGGCCGGGACGCCACCGGTGGCGGTGCCCTTGACCTTCAGCTCGGGCGCGTAGGAGTCATGGAGTTCGGCGGCCCAGGACGAGGCCTGGCCGCCCTGCGAGTAGCCCACGATCCCGACCGGGCTGTCCTTGGTGATCCCCGACTCGGCGGCGGCCGGGATGCGCTGGGCGGCACGGGCCGCGTCCAGCATGGCGTGCCCGGCGGACTTGCCGGCCGTGTAGGTGTGCTCGCCCGGGGTGCCGAGGCCCTCGTAGTCGGTGACGGCCACGGCCCAGCCGCGCCAGGTGAGCTGCTGGATGAGATTGGCTTCGAGGGTGGTGCCCTTGGGGAACCCGGCGCTCGGGGCGCACGAGTCACCGAGGCCCACCGTGCCGACGGCATACGTGATCAGGGGGCGCGGCCCCTTCTTGCCGTCCTGCGGCACGATGACGGTGCCGGAGACGACGTTCGGCTGTCCGGTGGCGCTGGTCGAGCGGTAATTGACCTTCCAGGCCTTGGTGTTGGTGGGCTGGCCCGGCAGCGGATGGAACGCGGAGTCGGCGACGGAGACGACATCGCCGGGACCGCCCTGGGCGGCCGGCGCGGTCTGCGCTTCTTGTGCGCTCTGCGGTGCCTGTGCGGCCTGCGCGGTGGGGCCCGACACCGCGGGCAGCGCGGCCGCGAGGGCGACCGAGGCCAGGACGGCGCCAAGTCTGCGGGGGATGCGGGGGGTACGGACATGCATGGCGGCTCTCCCAACTGTCCATAGGGGCAGGGGTGGTGAGGGGACCGTAGTGACCGGCGGGTAGGGAGAGCGCTGACCCGGAAGCTCAGCTTTGCTGACTCTGTGTCTCAGAGGCGGGCGCACCGTCCGTCGCGGGCGCACCGTCCGTCTGAAGGCCCGCGAGGCGGTACGCCCCCGGAGTCGTCCCCGTCCACCGCCTGAACGCCCGGTGGAACGCCGTGTCCTCGGAGAAGCCGAGCCGTGCCGCGAGCTCCGCGATCGGCTCCCGCCCCTCGGCGAGCCCGGCGATCGCCGCGTCCCGTCGCACGGTGTCCTTGAGCTGCTGGTACGAAGTGCCCTCCTCGGCCAGACGGCGCCGCAGCGTCGCCGGGCTGACCGCGAGCCGGCGGGCGAGGTCGCCGAGCGCCGGAAGCCGCGGGGAGTCACCGAGGGCGCGGACGAGGGCGCGCCGCACCTGCTCGGCCACGGTCGTGCCGTACTCGCGCCGGCTCAGGAGCTCGAAGGGCGCACCCCGCAGCATCCGGTCGAGCGCGGGCTCGTCGCGGATCATCGGGGCGTCGAGCCAGTGCGGTTCGAAGGCGGCACCCGTGCGCTCGGCGCCGAAGTGCACGGGGCAGCCGAAGAGCAGCTCGTACTCGTCCTTGTGCGGCGGCGGGGGATAGGCGAAGGCGGCCCGGCGCAGCGGGATGCGGCGCCCGATCAGCCAGCTGCACAGCCGGTGCCAGATGATCAGCAGACACTCGGCGAGGAACCGGTCCTCGTCCCCGTTGAGATCACTGCGTACGGCGAAGAAGGCCTCGTCGTCGGTGCGTTCGAGGACGAGGTCGGGGCCGCCGGGGAAGAGCCCGTAGAAGGTGACCGCGCGCCGGATCGCGGCCCCCAGATCGCGGCAGCCGAGCGAGGCGTGGCACATCATCGCGAAGGTGCCGGGGCGGCTGACCACGGGGCCGAGGCCCAGGAACTCGTCCTGCGTGACCCGGTACAACTCCCGGAAGAGCCGGGCGAACTGGGCGGGGGTGACCCGGGCCCGGTCGTCGCCGAGGAGCAGCGGCGGAATCTGCGCGGTCTGCAGCAGCGGCGCGGTGTCGATGCCGTGCCGCTCGGCGCCGCGCAGCACGGACCGCACATGGTGCACGGTGATGGTCCGCCTCGCCATGGTCATGACGTTAGCCGCTTCTGAGCGCGCGGGTCAGCGGTGCTGACGTTTCCGGTCATCCCCGGTGCCCGGAAGCGCTCCCTAGCGTCAGCGGCATGGAGCCTGTGACCGCACAGCCGAAGCCGACCGCGGCGCCCGATCTCTCGACCGCACAGCCCAAGTCCCTCGCCGTCCTCACGGAATGGGTGGCCGAGCGCTTCGCCGCGCTCCCGGCCCTGCGCTTCAAGGCCGAGGGGGCCTGGCGCGAGGTGACGTACGCCGAACTCCGCGACACCGTACGGGCGGTGGGCCGCGGACTGCTCGGTCTCGGTGTCGGCCCGGGAGACCGGGTGGCGATCCTCGGCGAGACCCGGCCGGAGTGGACGTACGCCCACCTCGGGGTGTTCACGGCGGGCGCCGTCGCCGTGCCCGTCTACCCGACCGCGGGCGACGAGGAGGTCGTCTGGGTGCTCACGGACTCCGGCTCCTCGGTGATCGTCTGCGAGGACACCGCACAGGCCGCGAAGATCGAGCGCCTGCGCCCGCGCCTGCCCGCCCTGCGCCACGTCGTCCTCATGACGGAGGCCGCGGACAAGCCCATGCCGGAGGCCGCGGACAAGCCCATGCCGGAGGCCGCGGCCCAGCCCATGCCGGAGGAGGCCGCGGACAAGCCCACGGCAGCGGCCACGGACAAGCCCATGCCGGAGGCCACCGGCGAAGAGCCGGTCCTCACCGCGCTGCCCGGCCTCGCGCCCCTGGCCGAGCTCCTCGCCCGCGCCGACGCCCGCACCGCGGACGACCTCGCGACCGTCATCTACACCTCGGGCACCACGGGCCCGCCCAAGGGCTGTCTGCTCACCCACGGCAACATCGGCGCGGTCCGCGACGGCACCCTGGAGCAGATACCGGGCGGTCCCGGCGACGCCACCTATCTCTATCTGCCGCTCGCCCACGCCATGGCCCAGCTGATCCAGTTCAAGACGCTGCTCCAGGGCTCCACGCTCACGTACTTCGGCGGCCGTATCGAGGACATCGTCGGCGAGCTGGCCGAGGCCGCGCCCACCCATCTGCCGTCCGTACCCAGGCTGTTCGAGAAGGTGCACGCGGTCGTGCTCGGTCTCGCAGAGGGCCAGGAGGGCGGCAGGGAGCGTTTCGACGCGGCGGTGCGCGTCGGTCTGCGCGTCGCGGAGCTGCGCGAGCGCGGCGAGGAGCCGCAAGGAGAGCTGCTCGCCGAGTGGCAGGCCGCCGACGAGCGTCTCTTCTCGCTCGTCCGCGCGGCCTTCGGAGGCCGCCTGAAGTGGTCGCTCACCGGCGCCGCCCCCATCGCCCCGCCCACCCTGGACTTCCTGCGCGCCTGCGGCATAGCGATCTACGAGGGCTACGGCATGACGGAGTCCGGCGGCGTCATCTCCCTCAACCACCCCGGCGCCCTGCGCTACGGCTCGGTGGGCCGCCCCATGCCGGGCTGCGAGGTACGGATCGCCGACGACGGGGAGGTTCTCGCACGCGGGGCCAATGTCTTCCCCGGCTACCACGGCAACCCGGCCGGCACCGCCGAGGCCCTGGACGCCGAAGGCTGGCTGCACACCGGTGACCTGGGCCGTCTGGACGAGGACGGCTATCTCTACATCACCGGCCGCAAGAAGGACCTGATCATCACGTCCGGCGGCAAGAACCTCACGCCCTCGTTGGTCGAACTCGCCGTCCAGCAGTCCCGGTTCGTCTCCCGCGCGGTGCTGGTCGGCGACCGCCGGCCTTACCCGGTGGCCCTGATCACCCTGGACGAGGAGGAGGTCAGGGGCTGGGCGGACCGCGAGGGCATCGACCTCGGCGACGGCCCGCCGGCCCGCGACCCGCGCGTACGCGCCCTGGTCGAGGAGGCCGTCGAGACGGCCAACGCCCAGGTCTCACGGCCCTCCCGGATCCGTGCCTTCGAGCTCCTCGACGAGGACTTCAGCATCGAGGCCGGCCTGCTCACCCCGAGCCTGAAGGTCCGCCGCACAGCGGTCATACAGCGCTACGACGAGCAGGTGGCCGCGCTCTACGAGCGGGGCCCGGCGGCGTCCGAGCAGGGCTAGCCCGCGGTCGCCTTCGCGTACAGGTCCGCCGCCTGCTCGCCGAGGACCACGCTGTACGACACGTCGGGGGAGTCACCGCCGCCCTCGTAGCCGCCGAGCACTCCGGTGAGCTTGCCGTCGTCGGTGAGCCAGGGGCTGCCGCTGGTGCCGGTGGTGAAGTCGGGGCAGTCGACGCGCTGCTGGCCGGAGCGGAACAGGGTGGGCGTGGTCGTACATGTGCGGGCCGCGTCCTCGGACGACGGATAGCCGGTGACGGTCACCTCATGGCCCGTGGAGCCCGAGGTGTCCAGGGTGCTCGCGCCGGTGACGTCCTCGATCTGCTCGCCGTCGAGCGGCTTCAGGGTGGCGAAGGCGAGGTCGTGGTCCTCGTCCTCGTCGTTCGTCCAGGCGTCGTCCTCGTAGACCTGGTCGAGCTGCCACAGGCCGTACGGTGCCTCGCCGTCGTGATAGCCGGGCGCGAAGACCACATCCTCGCCGTCGCCGAGGCAGTGCCCGGCGGTGGCGATCAGGTTCCGGTCCTCGCTGTGCACCACGGACGCGGTGCAGAAGTGCCCGCCGTCCAGATCGCCGCTGAACAGGGCGCCGACCTTGGCCGTCTCGGCGGGCGGCCCCGGCATCGAGCCCGGGGCCATGACGCGCGGCAGGGCGTTGGCGTCCGAGAGCGCGACACAGGACACCAGGGCGCTCACCGCGAGCACCGCCCGCAGCCGCTTCGGCATGATCGCTCCTCTCGCTGGGTTGCGGGGAAGCATGCACGATGAATCTGTGAATGGTCTGTGACGCCACGCACAGGCGAAGAGGAGCTCCCGCAGGCGAAGAGGAGCTCCGGGGGCTCAGCCCTTGAACTTCTCCTCCACCAGCTTGGTGAACTGCTCGGGCGTGATGGAGTCGATTCCCTTGCCGGAAAGGACGTTCACCTTCTCGCCGTCGAGCTTCACGACCGGGGTGCCGGTCTCCCCGCTCTCGTAGAAGGCGGCGGAGACCTTGTCCACCCACGGCATGTACGTGAGTTCCTTCACGGCTTTGTTGAAGGCGGGAGTGCGCAGACCGTCCACCTTGTCGGCCAGTTCGAGGAGCGTCGCGGTGGAGCCGAACTTGTCGTCGGTCTCCTTCTCCGGGTGGTTGGCGTACAGAACACCCAGGTACTGCATGAACTTCTCGGGGCTCTCGTTCACGGCCGCGCCGAGCGCGTTGAGTGCCCGCTTCGAGCCCTTGCCCTTGAGGGAGCCGTCCAGGAACGTCGCGAAGTGGTACTCGATCTTGTACGTGCCCTGGTCGGCCTGCTTCTTCATGGTCTTGCCGAGCCCGGTCTCGACGCCGGCGCAGAAGGGGCAGCGCGGATCGAGCCAGACCGAGACGGTGTGCCGGGCATCGCCCTTGCCGTACGCGACGACGGTGCCGTCCTTGCCGCTGGTGTGCGCGGGCGCCACGAAGTCCTGCTCGGCGGCGACGGCATCGGCGTCCGGCTGCGCCACGTACCAGCCGACGCCGCCCGCGAGCGCGAGCCCCAGGACGACCGTCCCGCTGATCGCGATCCGGCCCCGGACCTTCGCCTTGCGGGCGGCCGCCGCCCGCTCGGCCCGCAGCCGCTCCCGCGCCGCCCGCTGCTCGTTCTTCTTGCTGCCGCCCATGCCCAGTTGGTCCCTTTCTGCGCGCTTCACTCCACGCTAGGCGGCCCCAGTGGTGCGGATTGCCGCCATTGGACTGCCGTCCCGGGGCCTTAAGTCCCGGAACCGATGTCCGCGCCGTACGGGAGATTGGGCCCATGGGTTACTGGGGTTGGATCGTGATCGCCAAGGGCGACGAGAAGCTGGCGAACTTCCCGAGCGTCGCGGTGGACGGCGCCGAACCGCTCGACGAGTACGTGCGCGGCCAGTGGCGCGAGATCTGGCTCGGCACCACCGAGGCCGACCCCGAGCCGCTGGAGATCGCCACCGCCACGGACGCCCCGGCGATGGCCGTGTACGTTGCGGACGAGGACTGCGCGACGCTGCACGCCGCGAGCCCCTCGGGCCAGGAGTGGACCGGCGTCTTCGAGGAGGAGACCGCCGAGGAGTACGGAGCCGTGCCGGAGGGGTACCGCCGCGAGGACGCCGTCGCCGCGGCCCTCGCCTGGGCGGCGGAGGCCGGTCTGACCGCGGACCCGGCGAAGACCGCGGCCGCCTTCGCCGACGGCTGGTACGAGGATCTGCTCACGGCCTTCGGCCTCCCCGAGGGCGAACCTGTGGAAAACCCCTGAGGTCCGGGACCGAAGCCCCGCCGCCCCAGGGCCCTTTGCCCCCACACCAAGATCTCGAAGAGATTTACGCTCCCTTTACGAAGGCGCCGAAGCGCAGTCGCACGACGTACGAGAGAGCCCATGCCACCGCACGCCAAGTCCCACCGCCCGGCCGTCCGCAGGGAGTGGCGGATCCGCCCGGCCCAGCGCGCGGCGGGCGCCCTCGTCTTCTCGGCGCTGTTCGTCTGGAACGCGGTGGACACGGTGGGCCTGCTGCGCCACTCCCGCTGGTCCCTCCCCGGCTCCCTGCAGCTGTCGCCGGTCACGGGCCTGCTCGCGGTGGCGTGTGCGCTCGCGGTGGGCTGTATGTTCCGCGCCCGGGTGGCGGTCGACGGCGAGTGGCTGCTTGTCCGCAATCTCTTCGCGTACCGCCGGCTCCCGCTGCGCGAGGTGACGGCCGTGCGTTCCGGCTGCCGCTTCGGCCTGACGTTCCATGCGGGCGGGCGCCGGGTGTCGTGCCTGGCGTTCCAGAAGAGCAATATCGCGAAGTGGTTCGGGCACCGCTCCTGGGCGGAGCGCGTCGCCGAACTCGTCCTCAGGGAGGCGGACCGCGCGCGTGCCGGGGCGGCGCTGTCCGCGGTGCCCGAGCAGGCCACGGAGCCCGTCAGGGAGTACGCACACCAGTGAGGGGGGGGGCGGAAAAGGCAGGAGCCCCGCTCCGCCGCGTGACCGCGGGGGCAGGGCTCCTTGGGTACTGCTATCCGTACCGGATCAGAACCGAATGGTTCCTGATTAGGCCGGGGTGACGTTCTCGGCCTGCGGACCCTTGGGGCCCTGCGTGACGTCGAAGGTCACGGCCTGGTTCTCCTCGAGGGAGCGGAAGCCAGACGCGTTGATCGCGGAGTAGTGGACGAAGACATCCGGGCCGCCGCCTTCCTGGGCAATGAAGCCAAAGCCCTTTTCAGCGTTGAACCACTTCACGGTTCCGGTAGCCATAAAGCCCTCCTATGGGCCAAAGGGTGTCCCTGCTCCAGAACCCCGCATGCGTGTCAAGCACAACCGCAAAAGTCTGAAAACGACGAGAGCCCGCGGTCACATGCTCCGCAGGCTCTGTACTGCAAGGGAAACCAAACTGCAACTTGCGGCGAGCCTAGCACGCAGTCACCCGCCAGCGATAGAGGGCAAGATCACGTCACCCGGATGTTTGACCGACGGTGTGTTCGCGTTGACACAAGGGCGTGAAATGCCTGGTGGGAGGCTTGAAAGCGGCTTGTTGGCGACCCCGGGCCCGGACCGTACCAGGCGGGGGCTAGCCTCACGATGTGGACAATTCTCCCCGCAGCCGCCCGCGCGTCGGGCACATCCAGTTCCTGAACTGCCTGCCTCTGTACTGGGGCCTGGCACGGACCGGAACCCTGCTCGACCTCGAGCTCACGAAGGACACCCCGGAAAAGCTCAGCGAGCAGCTCGTGCGAGGTGATCTGGACATCGGCCCGATCACCCTTGTGGAATTCCTCAAGCACTCCGACCAGCTGGTCGCGATGCCCGATATCGCCGTGGGCTGCGACGGCCCCGTGATGTCCTGCGTCATCGTGTCGCAGCTGCCCCTCGACCGGCTCGACGGGGCCCGGGTTGCGCTCGGCTCGACCTCGCGCACCTCCGTACGCCTCGCGCAGCTGCTGCTCGCCGAGCACATCGGGGTCGAGCCCGACTACTACACGTGTCCGCCCGACCTCGGCGTGATGATGCAGGAGGCGGACGCCGCCGTGCTGATCGGGGACGCCGCGCTGCGGGCCAATCTGCACGACGGGCCGCGCCTCGGCCTGCAGGTGCACGACCTGGGGCAGATGTGGAAGGACTGGACGGGCCTGCCGTTCGTCTTCGCCGTCTGGGCGGCCAGGCGCGACTACCTGGAGCGCGAGCCGGAGGTCGTGGCCAAGGTGCACGAGGCCTTCCTCGCGTCCAGGGACGTGTCCCTGGAGGAGGTCGCCAAGGTCGCCGAGCAGGCGGCGCGCTGGGAGGCCTTCGACGCCGGGGTGCTCGAGCGGTACTTCACCACCCTGGACTTCCGCTTCGGCGGCCGGCAGCTCGCCGGGGTGCGGGAGTTCGCCCGCCGGGTGGGTCCGAGCACCGGGTTCGCCGCCGATGTGCGGGTGGATCTGCTGGAGGCCTGACGCGCGGCGTCCGTACGCGTGGCTGTGGCCCCGGGAGGTCAGGGTTCTCCCGGGGCCACAGGTCTGACGGCGGTCCCTGCGGGACCGCTCAGGAGCTCGGCGTGGGGGACAGCATCCGCTTGCTCAGCCACTCCAGGGGGCCGTCCCCGAGCGACTTGGCGTACTGCTTGCCCTCGTGCTTGCCGCCCTCGATCACATGCAGGTTCGTGTGGATCGGGCCCTTGCCGTACTTCTTGAGGAAGTCCTTGGTGTTGGCCTGGCCGGCCTCCAGGGTGCCCAGCATGATCGAGATGTTCACGTCCGGGCCGCCCTTCTTGATCAGGGCGGCGGCGAGCTTCTCCGGGTTGTTGGCCTGCTTCTCCTTCTCGTGGCCCTTCCACAGCGGGGAGTCCGGGCGGGTGTCGGGGCCGCCG
The DNA here is from genome assembly GCF_042665355.1 of Streptomyces monticola. Lineage (NCBI taxonomy): Bacteria > Bacillati > Actinomycetota > Actinomycetes > Kitasatosporales > Streptomycetaceae > Streptomyces > Streptomyces monticola. The sequence continues at coordinate 54,951 of NZ_JBHTCF010000027.1, forward strand.
GCGACCACGGAACTGAACTTGTCCGGGTGCTGGAGCACCATCTTCATGCCGATGTAGCCGCCGGACGAGGAGCCGAAGAAGCCCCAGCCCTTGGGGTCGTCGAAGGTGCGGAAGTTCTCCCTGACCAGGTCCGGCACGTCCTCGGCCATCCAGGTGCCCATCTTCGGCTGGCCCGGGATGTCACTGCCGTCGTAGTACTTGTCCTTGGCCGCGTTCTGTACCGGCATCACGACGATGAACGGCTGGCTCTTGCCCTCCTGGGAGAACTTCGCGATGTTCTCCTGCAGCTTCAGGTCGCCGCCGAACCAGTAGTTGGTCGGGTAGCCGTAGCTGCCGGGCAGGGCGATGAGAACGGGGAAGGCGCTCTTCTCGTACTTCTTGTCGAAGTACTGCTTCGGCGCCCACACCCACACCTTGCCCTCGAAGCCGGACTTCTTGCCCTTGAGCGTGGTGAGGCCGACGGTGGTGCCGTCGGCCAGGGTGCGCTGGGTCTCCCACTCGCGCGGGTTGGTCGGCATCCGGACGTCGCCCGAGGCCTTCGGGTTGGAGCCCTGCTGGGTCTGCCCCTGCTGGTCCTGCTGCCCCTGCTGGTCCTTGGAGCCGAAGCTGACCGGGTCGCCCTGGCTCGAGCAGCCCGTGACCACCAGGGCCGAGCTGAGGGCGAGGGTCGCGATCAGGGTGGAGGTGGAGGGGCGTTTCATGGGGGCTCCGAAGGTGCGGTCGAGGGTGGGTTCAGGCCGGTAAGAGGCTCGTAGTACACATTCCGGACATGTAGAGGGGTTTCGGATGGGGCGGGTTCCCGGGGCGGTGCCGTATCCCGAGTGATCCCGGCCACGGGGGGCCGTAGGCTGCTGTGTGTGCCTGTCCCGGGCGCGGGTTCCAGTGGGGGAGGGGAAGGGTATGCAGCCGCTCGAGGCCGGTGAGCCCACCGCCGTCGGGCCGTACCGGCTGCTCGGCCGGCTAGGTGCGGGCGGAATGGGCCGGGTCTATCTGGGCCGCAGTTCCGGCGGCCGGACGGTGGCGATCAAGGTCGTCCATCCGCACTTCGCGCTCGACGAGGAGTTCAGGGCCCGTTTCCGGCGCGAGGTCGAGGCCGCGCGGCGGGTCGGCGGCGCCTGGACGGCACCCGTGCTCGACGCGGACCCCGAGGCCTCCGTGCCCTGGGTCGCCACCGGCTATGTCGCGGGCCCCGCCCTGTCCCAGGCCGTCGGCGAACGGGGCGTGCTGAGCTCCCTGCCCGAGCACGCGGTACGCGTCCTGGGTGCGGGGCTCGGGGAGTCGCTCGCGGCGGTGCACGCGCTCGGCCTGGTCCACCGTGACGTGAAGCCCTCCAACGTGCTGCTCACCCTGGACGGCCCACGCCTCATCGACTTCGGAATCGCCCGCGCCACCGACGGCACCGCCTCGCTCACCTCGACCGGTGTCTCCATCGGCTCGCCCGGCTATATGTCGCCCGAGCAGATCCTCGGCAAGGGTGTGACCGGCGCGGCCGATGTCTTCTCGCTCGGCGCGGTGCTCGCGTACGCGGCGACCGGCGGCGCCCCCTTCGCGGGCGACTCGTCGGCGGCGCTGCTCTACAAGGTCGTCCACGAGGAGCCCGAACTCGCTCTGCCCGAAGGCGAGTTGCGCGACCTGGTGGCCGCCTGCCTGGCGAAGGACGCGGCCGCGCGGCCGACCCCCGGCGAACTGGCCCGGCGTCTGGCCCCCGAGGGGGCCGCCGCGCTCGCGGCGTCGGGGTGGCTGCCCGCACCGCTGGTGGAACAGGTCAGCCGGAGCGCGGTGCGGCTGCTCGACCTGGACGTCGCTGAGTCCGAACCGGCCTCGGGGCCCGTGGAGTTCAGCCGCCCGTCGATGACGGCCGGCGGGGCGGCGCCTTCGGTGGGGGAGCAGGGCGGTTCCTGGGGGGTGGATTCCGGGCCTGCGTCCGGGGCCGGGTCAGGGTCCGGCTCCGTCTCCGGTGGGTCCGGGGCTGTCTCCGGTGCCGCGCCCGTCGCGGGGTTCGGGCCGCCGGATCCCGCGTACGCCGCTGGGCAGCCGACCGCCACATCGGCCGCCGCGCCGCACTCTCCCCGCGACCGCCGGCCCGGGGACGCCGTGCCACCGCAGCGCGGCCGCTTCGCCGTCTCCGTGGACGCGGGCACCGCCTCGAACACCAACGGCCGCGGGCGCCGCATGAGTTGCACCATCGCCCTCGCGGTCGCCGGGGCGCTCGCCGCGGTCAGCGTCGGCTCGGTCTTCGTCTTCAACCTGCTGCCGCGGGACTCCGACGGCGGCGCGGCGGGGAAGAAGCCGCCGGCCTCCGGTGATCAGGACCCCGGGGCCGGATCCGGCATCCCCCGCCGTTTCCTCGGTACGTGGGAGGGCAAGGCGAAGGCCATGGACGGGGTGCTGCCCGCCGGCACGGTGAAGGTCGTCGTCCGGCAGGCCGCGCCCGGCGAGGAGTTCGGCACCGCGAGCATGACCGACGAGCTGGGCCTGAGCACCTGCACCGACGTCCTCGTACTGAAGAAGGCCACCGACGACGAGATCGTCGCCACCGGCCGCGCCAAGGTGAAGAACGACTCCCGCTGCACCAAGAACGACCACGAGGTCAGGCTCACCCCGGTCGGCGACGACCTGAGCTACGTGTCGGAGAACCCGGACGGCGGGAACCCGAAGGCCAGGCTGTCCCGCACGGACTGACAACGGGCCCGCACGGACTGACAACGGGCCCGGCTGTCTGACGGCGGGCCCGGCGGTTAGTGTGCCGGGGACACGGTGCCGGTGACGGGGGAGCAGAGCGCCATGAATGAGGACAACGCGCAGGGTCCGTACGGCCCTTCGGGACCACAGGGGCCGCAAGGGCCACAGGGGCCACAGGGGTCGTACGGCCCTCCGGGCGGCGGCCGGGACAGGAACAGGACCACCCTGGTCGCTGTCGTCGCGGCCGCAGCCGTGGTCGTCGCCGCGGGCGTGACCGGCTATCTGGTGCTCGGCGGGGACAAGGGCGACCAGGGCGACCAGGCGGGGCCCGGCCCGGCCGCGTCCTCCACCGGCGCCTCCACGCCCTCCACCCCCTCCTCGTCCGGGAGCGCACGGAGCGGCGGCGGCGAACTGAAGCCCGTCGTCCCCGGCTGGCAGGTGGTCGCCAACGCCAAGCGCGGTATCGCCTTCGACGTACCGCCGGGGTGGAAGCTCGAGTCGCGGGACTGGGTCAGCTACGTCACGGACGAGCGGGACGAGGCCGAGACGCCGCTGGTCGCGATCATGGGCCCGGCCGAATACAAGGAGGCCTGGTGCGCCAAGGGCGGCAAGCCTCTCGCCCAGACCGGCAGCCGGGGTGAGAACGGGGTGCGCGATGCCGAAGAGGCGGCCACCGAGAACGCCCGTCTCTGGGTGTACGGCGCCTACGCCCAGTACGCGCCCACGGACAACGACACGGACAAGAAGAACGTGAAGGTCGGTGCGGCGGCGCCGTACACCACCAAGTCGGGCCTGCGGGGCAGCGTCGTGACCGCCTCGTCCTCGGGGGTCGCCGACGCGGCCGGCGGCGACAAGTGCGCCACCGACGGCATGGCCACCGCCTTCGCCTTCAAGAACAAGGCCGGCGACTTCGCCTCCTGGACGTTCATCGGCGCCACCGGCGTACCCGGTGAGGTCCCCGGCGCGACGGTGCGCACGGTCCTCTCCACGGTGCGGCTGATCGGTGACGGCTCCGGGTCCTGACGAGGGCCTGACGAGGGCCTGACGAGGGCCCGACGAGGTTCCGGCCCCGCCCGGACCCCGGCCTCCTCCTCGCCCCGACCTCGTCGCCGGGTGGCCGCAAGCCCTGGCGTACGCTGGATCGGTCCGCCCGTACCTCTCTGAAAGGGATGACCCCGGTGACCGAGAAGGCCTCCCTCCAGTCCATTCTCGACCGTGCCGCCGAGGGTGGGCGGATCACCCCGGAAGAGGCGCTCGACCTCTACCGCTCGGCGCCTCTGCACGCACTGGGCCGCGCCGCCGACGCCGTACGCAAGCGCCGGTACGCGGGTACGGAGCACATCGCGACGTACATCATCGAGCGGAACATCAACTACACCAACGTCTGCGTGACGGCCTGCAAGTTCTGCGCCTTCTACGCCCCGCCCAAGGACACCAAGAAGGGCTGGACCCGAGGCCTCGACGACATCCTGCGCCGCTGCGCGGAGACCGTGGAACTCGGCGGTACGCAGGTCATGTTCCAGGGCGGCCATCACCCGGACTTCGGCGTCGAGTACTACGAAGAGCACTTCTCGGCGATCAAGAAGAACTTCCCGCAGCTGGTGATCCACTCGCTCGGCGCCTCGGAGATCGAGCACATGGCCCGGATCTCCGGAGTCTCCGCCAAGGAAGCGATCGAGCGCATCCACGCCGCCGGCCTCGACTCCTTCGCGGGCGCCGGCGCCGAGCTGCTTCCGGCCCGCCCCCGCAAGGCGATCGCGCCGCTCAAGGAGTCCGGCGAGCGCTGGCTCGAGATCATGGAGATCGCCCACAGCCTGGGCGTGGAGTCCACCTCCACGATGCTCATGGGCACCGGCGAGACCAACGCCGAGCGCATCGAGCACCTGCGCATGATCCGCGACGTACAGGACCGGACCGGCGGCTTCCGGGCCTTCATCCCGTACACGTACCAGCCCGAGAACAACCACCTCAAGGGCCGCACCCAGGCGACGATCTTCGAGTATCTGCGGATGATCGCCATCGCCCGGCTCTTCCTCGACAACGTCGCCCATATCCAGGGCTCATGGCTGACCACCGGCAAGGAGGTCGGCCAGCTCACGCTGCACTACGGCGCGGACGACCTCGGCTCGATCATGCTGGAGGAGAACGTCGTCTCGTCCGCCGGTGCCAAGCACCGCTCCAACCTGCTCGAGATCATCGACATGATCCGGAAGGCGGACCGGGTGCCGGCGCAGCGGACCACGACGTACGAGCACATCGTGGTGCACGACGACCCGGCGAACGACCCGGTCGACGAGCGCGTCGCCTCGCATATCTCCTCGACGGCGATCGCGGGCGGCACGGCCCACCCCGAGCTCAAGCTCCTCGCCTCCAACTGACCTGACTGACCTGACTGACCTGACTGACCTGAGGGACCCGGGACTTGGAGACCATCCACGCGGCCGACGAGGTCCGGCTGAGCTGGGACACCGGCGCCGAGCGGATCAAGGACGGCGCGGTACTCGTCGGGCGCGACGGGGTGGGCGGGATCGGCACCCTGGCCGAGCTGCGGGCAAAGTTCCCGCGCGCCCGGGTGCGGCGGTGGCCCGGTGTGCTCGGGCCCGCCCGGGTGCACGAGGGGCCCCTGCCGCAGGCACCGTCGGCGCGGGAGCGGATTCACGAGGTGCTGAAGACGGGCGCCGTCGTGGTGCTCGCGGAGCACGTCGGCACGGCCGAACTGCGGGCGGCGGCCGAGCGCAACGACGTGGTGGTCCTTGCCCGGACCCGGGTCCCGGCGATCGTGCCTTCCGGCCGCGCAGACCTGGCCGTCTTCGACGCGGACGGGGCGTGCGTCGCGACGGTGTGCGCGGGCCGCCTGGTGCACCGCCGCCGCTGACGCATCAGCCCGGCAGGGGGAGAGGGCACGGGAGGGGACAACGAGGAGGCGGGAACCTCTCAGTCCTCCGGCTTGTACGCGCAGACCGTGATCGTGGTCTCGGGCTTGTCGGACGAAGGGCACTCCGCCGGCGCCGACTCGGGCGCCGAGGGCGAGGGTCCAGGACCCGACGACGGCTCGATCCCGTCGTTGATCGACTCCGTGAACGCCCACCCCCCGAGCACAAGCACCACCCACACCGCGACGAGCCACCGCTTCACCCCGTGCTCCTTCCCCTTGGCAGCCGCCACATCCTAGGCCCCGCCGTCGCGCCGGGGGCACCCTGCTTGAATGGGTACGTGACCCGTGCATCCCTGGACAAGCAGCCGCAAGAAGTCGCCGAGATGTTCGACGACGTCGCCGAGAAGTACGACCTCACCAACGACGTCCTCTCCCTCGGGCAGGCCCGTCTCTGGCGCAAGGAGGTCGCCAAGGCGGTGGACGCCAGGCCCGCGCAGAAGATCCTGGATCTCGCCGCCGGCACCGCCACCTCGTCGCAGCCGTTCGCGCGGACCGGTGCGTATGTCGTGCCCTGCGACTTCTCCACCGGCATGCTCACGGTCGGCAAGAAGCGGTACCCCCACATGCCGTTCACCGCGGGCGACGCGACCCGGCTGCCGTTCGCCGACGATGTCTTCGACGCGGTCACGATCTCCTTCGGCCTGCGCAACGTCCAGGAGACGGACCAGGCCCTGCGCGAGCTGTACCGCGTGACCAAGCCCGGCGGCCGGGTCGTCATCTGCGAGTTCAGCCAGCCCACTTGGGCCCCGTTCCGCACCGTCTACACCGAGTACCTGATGCGTGCGCTGCCCCCGGTGGCCCGCACGGTCTCCTCGAACCCGGACGCGTACGTCTATCTCGCCGAGTCGATCCGCGACTGGCCCGACCAGCCCGCGCTCGCCGCCCGGCTGCAGGGCGCCGGCTGGTCGAAGGTGGCCTGGCGCAATCTGACCGGCGGGATCGTGGCCATGCACCGGGGCTTCAAGGCCTGACGGCCCGCACGCGACACGTACAGCCCATGAACCCCATCAACATCGACACCAGTCCCGGCACCGACTACCAGAGCGTCCTGGAGGAGATCGCCGACGAGATCGGCGCCCTGCCGGGCCGCGGCCGCAGCGCCGACTACATCCCGGCGCTCGCCTGCGCCGATCCGCGCAGCTTCGGTATGGCCCTCGCCGATGTCGACGGGAACGTCCACGGTGTCGGCGAGTGGCGGACCCCGTTCTCCACCCAGTCGATCACCAAGGTGTTCACGCTCGCCCTGGTCCTGGCCCGCGACGGCGCCGACCTGTGGGAGCACGTGGGCCGCGAGCCCTCGGGCAACCCCTTCAACTCCCTTGTGCAGCTGGAGTACGAGCACGGCATCCCGCGCAATCCGTTCATCAACGCGGGCGCCCTCGTCGTCACCGACCGGCTGCAGTCCCTCACCGGTGACGCCAGCGAGGACCTGCTCGCCTTTCTGCGCACCGAGAGCGGCAACCCGGACATCGGCTTCGACCTGGAGGTGGCCGCCTCCGAGTCCGCGCACGGCGACCGCAACGCGGCCCTGGCCCACTTCATGGCGTCGTACGGCAATATCCGCCACCCCGTGCCGACCCTGCTCGACCACTACTTCCGGCAGTGCTCGATCGAGATGAGCTGCGCCGATCTCGCCCTGGCCACCGGCTTCCTGGCCCGGCACGGGCTGCTCGCGGACGGCTCCCGGCTGCTCTCGCGCAGCGAGGCCAAGCAGATCAACGCGGTGATGATGACCTGCGGCACCTACGACGCCGCGGGGAACTTCGCGTACCGCGTGGGCCTGCCCGGCAAGAGCGGGGTCGGCGGCGGGATCGTCGCCGTGGTGCCGGGCCGGTGCACCCTGTGCGTATGGAGCCCGGGGCTCGACGAGCGCGGCAACTCGGTGGCGGGCGTGGCGGCGCTCGACCGGTTCACGACACTGACGGGGCTTTCGGTCTTCTGAGGCCGTAGGCCCCGCGAGCGCTTCCGAGCCGTAGGCCCCGCGAGTGCTTCCGAGCCGTAGGCCCCGTGAGCGCCCGTGGGCACCCTTCAGTGCAGCGGCAGCGCCCATTCGCCCGTGTCCCCGGGCTCGTTGACCTCGCGGCGGATGCCTCCGCTCGGCGGCTGCGGGGTGCGCGGCTCGCGTACTCCGCCCTCGCCGCCGCCCTCACCGGAGTCGAACCAGAGCGTGACCACCGTGCCGAACGGGACGTCGGCGCCGGGCGGCGGGTACTGGCGCAGCACGTAATCCGTCACCATCAGGGGGAATTCGGGCTCTTCCGGGGCCTCTACGAGCAGCCCGCAGGCGGCCGCCTGCTCACGTACGTCCATGGCCATGACGCCGACGAACTTAGGGACCCGCACATCGGGTGTTCCAGACCAGCTGCGCAAAGCAGTCACCCCCAGCCGTACCGGAAGGGTAGACGGACACGCCTCCCTTCCGGAACCCGTCGGCGGGGCCCGGGAGTTGTTCGCCAGGGCCCGCCACGGCGCCGATGCGGGCTCGCCGCGTCCCCCGTCCCACCCTTCGCGGGCGCCCTCGCCGCAGCTCTCGCTACAGCGTGAGCCGGAACTGGTACCCCTTGCGCTGCGACGGCGTCATGAGGGTGCCCGCGAGCTCCATGCCGAGGCGCCGGGTGACCGCGATGGACCGCTCGTTCTCGGCGGCCACCATCGCGTACACCTCGGAGACGCCCGCGGCCCGTACCCGCTCCAGGGTCATCCGTGCCGCCGTCGTCGCATAGCCGCGCCCCCAGGCCGTGCGTCCGAGCCGCCAGCCGATCTCGATCGCGCCGACCGGGCCCCACTGGTGCGGCCAGGGCTGTGCGCCGGTGAAGCCGAGTACCTGCCCGTCGTCGTCGAGCAGCGTCCAGAGGCAGAAGCCGCGCTCGGCGTCGTGTCTGCGCTGGCGCGCGGTCAGCTCCTCGTACACCGAAAGCTCCGAGGGCCTGCCACCGTGGAACTCCATGACCTCGGGGTCGTCGAAGACCTGGTGCCAGGCGTAGGCGTCCTCCTCGGTGGGGACGCGCAGGTGGATGGCGGGGGTGTGCGCGGCGGTGCTCGGCGCCGGTGACGTCATACGAGGCAGCCCTTCGGTCCGTGATCGGTAGGCCCCCATAGACTGCCCATGTCCAGTGCGCTTCGGCACGTGAGTTTGCTGACAGCGTGACTTACCGATTCCTGAACTCCGAGCCCCGGGGAGATCCGCCGTGACCGAGCCCCTGCCCCTCTCCGAACACAGTGCTGATGTGATCGTCGTCGGGGCCGGGCCAGCCGGTTCGACGACCGCCTATCACCTGGCGAAGGCCGGACTCGACGTCCTGCTCCTGGAGAAGACCGCCTTCCCGCGCGAGAAGGTCTGCGGCGACGGCCTGACGCCGCGCGCCACCAAGCAGCTCGTGTCGATGGGCATCGACATCTCCGAGGAGGCGGGCTGGCTGCGCAACAAGGGCCTCAGGATCATCGGCGGCGGCGTCCGCCTGCAGCTGGACTGGCCCGACCTCGCCTCGTACCCGGACTACGGACTGGTGCGCAAGCGCGACGACTTCGACGAGCAGCTGGCCCGGCAGGCGCAGAAGGCGGGCGCGCGTCTCTACGAGCGCTGCAACGTCGGCGCCCCGATCACCGACGACCGCACCGGCCGTATCACCGGCGTGCACGCCAAGCTCGGCGAGGAGAAGACCCCGGTCACCTTCCACGCCCCGCTGGTCGTCGCCGCCGACGGCAACTCCACCCGGCTCTCCCTCGCCATGGGCCTGCACCGGCGCGAGGACCGTCCCATGGGTGTCGCGGTGCGCACGTACTTCGAGTCGCCGCGCCACGACGACGACTACCTGGAGTCCTGGCTGGAGCTGTGGGACCGGCGCGGGCCCGGCGAGGACCGGCTCCTGCCCGGCTACGGCTGGATCTTCGGCATGGGCGACGGCACGTCCAATGTCGGGCTCGGCGTGCTCAACACCTCCGCCTCCTTCAAGGAGTTGGACTGGCGCGAGGTCCTCAAGGCCTGGTGCGCCTCGATGCCGGAGGACTGGGGCTACACCCCGGAGAACATGACGATGCCGATCCGCGGCGCCGCCCTGCCGATGGCCTTCAACCGCCAGCCGCACTACACCAAGGGCCTGCTGCTCGTGGGTGACGCGGGCGGCCTGGTCAACCCGTTCAACGGCGAGGGCATCGCGTACGCCATGGAGTCCGGGCAGATCGCCGCGGATGTCATCGTGCAGGCCCACGCCCGCCAGACGCCCGCCCAGCGCGAACTGGCCCTGCAGCGCTACCCGAAGGTCCTCAAGGACACCTACGGCGGCTACTACACGCTCGGCCGCGCCTTCGTGAAGCTGATCGGCAACCCGAAGGTCATGAAGATCGCCACCCAGCGCGGCCTGACGCACCCGCTGCTCATGAAGTTCACGCTGAAGATGCTCGCCAACCTGACGGACCCGACGGGCGGCGACGCGATGGACCGCATCATCAACGGCCTCTCCAAGGTGGCCCCCAAGGCCTGAGAGGGCCCCTCAGGCGCACGCGAAGGGCCGCCGCCTCCCCGAGAGGGAGGCGGCGGCCCTTCGTCGTATACGAAGCGAATCCGCCCGCGCGTCAGAGAACGCGCACAGCACCGTCGGCCGGGTAGCCGGACAGGTCCTGGATCACGACGCCCTTGCTCGGGTTCGCGGCGTCCAGGTACTGGCCGTTACCGACGTACACACCCACGTGGTACGCGGAGCCCTTGCCGCCCCAGTAAAGGATGTCGCCGAGCTGCAGGTTGGACGTGCCGACCTCGGTGCCGACCGTCGACTGGTCCTGCGAGACCCGCGGCAGATCCACGCCGGCCTGCTTGAACGCGGCCTGGACGAGGCTGGAGCAGTCCCACGAGTTGGGGCCGGACGCGCCCATCACGTAGGAGTCGCCGAGCTGGGCCTTCAGGAAGCTGATGACGGAGCCGACGCTGCCGCCGGCGGACGGCACGGACTGAGCGGTGGAGCCCGAGCCGGAGTCGGCGGAGGCGGCGAGCGTGGTGCGCTCGGCGCTGCGGGCGGCGCGCTCCTTGGCGGCCCGCTCCTCTGCCTTCTTCTTGGCCTTCGCCTTGGCGATGGCCTCTTCCTTGGCCTGCTTGGCGTCCTTGGCGGCCTTCGCGGCTGCGGCGTCCTGCTCGGCCTGCAGCTTGTACGAGTCCGCGGCCTGCTGGGTGGCGTCCGCGCTCGCGGCCACCTTGGTGGCGAGCTCGGAGGTGATGGTGGGCATCTCGATGGTCTCGGTCACCGGCTCGGCCGCGTGCGCCGAACCGGCGGAGCCGGCCACCGCGAGGGTGCTGAGGACGCCACCGGCAACTCCGGCCCGCAGCTTCGTGGTGCTGCTGCGGCGGGGCTTCCGGTGGCTGGGTATGTGAGCGGTGTGGGACATGAGTACAACCGCTATCAGGGCCTCCGGGTTCCCTTCAAGAAACGTGTGGTGCGCCACAGTTACGTGCCCGTCACGTGAATCCCGGGCGTGTCGGCCCTTATTGACGCCGTAACGGGCAAGACGGACACCGCGGATCACGGCTGTGATCATGGGTTTTCCAGGTTACGTCCGATTTGCCCCACGCCTACCATCCGTTTTGGTCGATGGCCAAGCCCGCTGTCTTCGGCGCTCGGCCGACGTGGCGCAGGTCACGGAACGGTCACCGGGGGAACGGGGCTCCGCTTGTGAACGTCACGGTGCGGGCAGGGCAGTTGAAGGCTCCTTTCGTCGGTGAATGACCGATGTGGGGGCGTGTGTCCCGACCGCTCGTGAACGGATGCACGCATTGCCGTTCCACCACCGGCACTTGGCGGTCACTTCCCCTCCGGGGGCGGTTCGGTGTCCCGTCGAGGGCGGGCCGACGTCCCTCGCCCCCTCTCGCTCGCCGGCGGCACCCGTCTTCGCGCCGCCCGCACCCCTCGCTGCGACCTACGGAAGTCGCCTCCTCTACCAGGCGTCGGAAGCAGACGCCAATTTGCTTGCAGCTGCCATCTCTTGATAGAGCCGCACGCCTTCGACCAGGCATGACGAGGACAGATGTCACCACTGGTGATCACTTCGGTGCTTCGCGTATGAAGATCACCGCTCATCCGACTTCATGATCCTTCGTCAGGTGGTGGAGATCACAAAGGCGTTGTCGTACCCCGTGTCGCAGATCACAGACCGGCAGGCATAGGATGCGGGTCAGTTGGGCTTGTGAACTGCCTCACATAAGCGCGATCTTGGTGAGGCCGGGCACTCGCCCGAGAGGTCCGTCCGCCGAAGCAGTCAATGTCGACTGAGAGGAGCGAGGAGCGGTGAACGCGTATGCGCCCATCCTCGTATTGGGAGCCCTAGGCGCCGGCTTTGCGATCTTCTCCGTGGTCATGGCCACGCTTATCGGTCCAAAGCGGTACAACCGAGCCAAGCTCGAGGCCTATGAATGCGGTATCGAGCCCACGCCGACACCGGCCGGCGGCGGGCGATTCCCGATCAAGTACTACCTGACGGCGATGCTCTTCATCATTTTCGATATCGAGATCGTCTTCCTCTACCCCTGGGCGGTCACCTTCGACGCCCTGGGGCTTTTCGGGCTCGTAGAGATGCTGCTCTTCGTGCTCACCGTCTTCGTCGCCTACGCGTACGTATGGCGGCGCGGCGGCCTGGAATGGGACTGAGGGGCTGAGGACCAATGGGACTCGAAGAGAAGCTGCCGAGCGGCTTTCTGCTGACCACCGTCGAACAGGCCGCGGGCTGGGTACGGAAGTCGTCCGTCTTCCCCGCCACCTTCGGCCTCGCCTGTTGTGCCATCGAGATGATGACCACGGGTGCGGGGCGTTACGACCTCGCCCGCTTCGGTATGGAGGTCTTCCGCGGATCGCCGCGACAGGCGGACCTGATGATCGTGGCCGGCCGGGTCAGCCAGAAGATGGCGCCGGTGCTGCGGCAGGTCTATGACCAGATGCCCAATCCCAAGTGGGTCATTTCCATGGGGGTTTGTGCATCTTCAGGCGGAATGTTCAATAACTACGCAATTGTCCAGGGCGTGGATCATATCGTCCCGGTTGATATCTATTTGCCCGGTTGTCCGCCGCGGCCAGAGATGCTGATGGACGCGATTCTCAAGCTGCACCAGAAGATCCAGAGCTCCAAGCTCGGTGTGAATGCCGAGGAGGCGGCCCGCGAGGCGGAGGAAGCGGCGCTCAAGGCGCTCCCCACCATCGAGATGAAGGGGCTGCTGCGGTGAGTGAATCCACTGGCGGTTCCAACGGGGTGAACCCCGAGAAGGACCTCGGCCTCTCGAATCTGCCGGGCCAGCGCGGCGACCACGGCGAGGAGATCCGCGTCCAGCGCGGCATGTTCGGCGCCAACAACGGCGGGGACACCTCGGGTTACGGCGGTCTCGTACGCCCCGTGCGGCTGCCGGGCCCCACGTCCCGGCCCTACGGCGGCTGGTTCGACGAAGTGGCGGATGAACTCGAGGGCGCCCTGGAGGAGCAGGACCTCCTGCCGGCCAACGCCATCGAGAAGACCGTCGTCGACCGTGACGAGCTCACCTTCCATATCGCCCGCGAGCACCTCGTGCGGGTCGCGAAGACGCTCCGCGACGACCCGGCCCTGCGCTTCGAGCTCTGCACCGGCGTCTCGGGTGTGCACTACCCCGAGGACAAGGGGCGCGAGCTGCACGCCGTCTACCACCTGCGCTCGCTCACCCATGGCCGGCTGCTCCGCCTGGAGGTCAGCGCCCCGGACAGCGATCCGCATGTGCCGTCCCTGGTCCCGGTCTATCCGACCAACGACTGGCACGAGCGCGAGACATACGACTTCTTCGGCCTCATCTTCGACGGGCACCCCGCCCTCACCCGGATCATGATGCCGGACGACTGGCAGGGCTTCCCGCAGCGCAAGGACTACCCCCTGGGCGGTATCCCCGTCGAATACAAGGGCGCCCAGATCCCGGCTCCGGACCAGCGGAGGTCGTACAGCTGATGTCTGCTTCGAACGCAACGTCCCACGCGTCCGCTCGGGAAACCACCGAGGGCACGGTCTACACCGTCACCGGCGGCGACTGGGACGAGGTCGTCCAGTCCGCGGCCAAGGCCGACGACGAACGCATCATCGTCAACATGGGCCCGCAGCACCCCTCCACACACGGAGTGCTGCGGCTCATCCTGGAGATTGACGGCGAGACCGTCACCGAGGCCCGCTGCGGCATCGGCTATCTGCACACCGGCATCGAGAAGAACCTCGAGTACCGGACCTGGACGCAGGGCACCACCTTCGTCACGCGCATGGACTATCTGACGCCGTTCTACAACGAGACGGCGTACTGCCTGGCCGTGGAGAAGCTGCTCGGCATCGAGAACGAGGTGCCCGACCGGGCTTCGATCATCCGGGTGCTCCTGATGGAGCTGAACCGGATGTCCTCGCATCTGGTCGCCATCGCCACCGGCGGTATGGAACTCGGCGCCACCACGATCATGATCTACGGCTTCCGGGACCGCGAACTCATCCTGGACATCTATGAGTTGATCACCGGTCTGCGGATGAACCACGCGTACATCCGCCCCGGCGGGCTCGCCCAGGACCTGCCGCCCGGCGCGGTGGACCAGATCCGCGAGTTCGTGAAGAAGATGGACAAGAACCTTCCCGAGTACGACAAGCTCGCCACCGGGAACCCCATCTTCAAGGGCCGGATGCAGGATGTCGGCTATCTGGACCTCGCGGGCTGTATGGCCCTGGGCGCCACCGGTCCGGTCCTGCGCTCCACCGGTCTGCCGCACGACCTGCGCAAGACGGACCCCTACTGCGGCTACGAGACCTATGACTTCGAGGTCCCGACCGCCGACACCTGCGACTCCTACGGCCGCTTCCTCATCCGCCTGGAAGAGATGCGCCAGTCGCTGCGGATCGTCGAGCAGTGCCTGGACCGTCTTGAGCCGGGACCGGTGATGGTGGGCGACAAGAAGATCGCCTGGCCCGCCCAACTCGCCCTCGGGCCCGATGGCCTGGGCAACTCGCTCGACCACATCAAGAAGATCATGGGCACCTCGATGGAGGCCCTGATCCACCACTTCAAGCTGGTGACGGAGGGCTTCCGGGTCCCGCCGGGCCAGGCCTACGCCGCCGTGGAGTCGCCCAAGGGCGAGCTCGGGGTGCATGTCGTCTCCGACGGCGGGACCCGCCCCTACCGGGTCCACTACCGCGACCCCTCCTTCACCAATCTGCAGGCCATGGCGGCGATGTGCGAAGGCGGCCAGGTCGCCGACGTGATCGTCGCCGTCGCATCCATCGACCCCGTGATGGGAGGCGTCGACCGGTGACAGACGTCAGTTTGGGGATGCCGCAGCTCCCCGCCCCCGACTATCCGGCCGACGTACGCGCCCGGCTCGAAGCCGATGCGAAGGAGGTGATCGCCCGCTACCCGGACTCCCGCTCGGCGCTGCTGCCGCTG
Organism: Streptomyces monticola; assembly: GCF_042665355.1. Taxonomy (NCBI): domain Bacteria; kingdom Bacillati; phylum Actinomycetota; class Actinomycetes; order Kitasatosporales; family Streptomycetaceae; genus Streptomyces; species Streptomyces monticola. Next base: position 69,977 of record NZ_JBHTCF010000027.1, read on the forward strand.
CTGCACCTGGTGCAGTCCGAGGAGGGCCATGTCACCCGCACCGGCATGCAGTTCTGCGCGGATGTGCTCGGCCTGACCACCGCAGAGGTCACCGCGGTCGCCACCTTTTACTCCATGTACCGGCGCAAGCCGAGCGGCGACTACCAAGTGGGCGTGTGCACCAACACGTTGTGCGCCGTCATGGGCGGCGACGCCATCTTCGACGAGCTCAAGGAGCACCTCGGGGTCGGCAACAACGAGACCACCGAGGACGGCAAGGTCACCCTCGAGCACATCGAGTGCAACGCCGCCTGCGACTACGCGCCCGTGGTGATGGTCAACTGGGAGTTCTTCGACAACCAGACGCCCGACTCCGCCAAGCAGCTCGTCGACGATCTGCGCGCGGGCCGGGAGGTCGAGCCCACCCGGGGTGCCTCCCTTTGCACCTTCAAGGAGACCGCCCGCATCCTGGCCGGCTTCCCGGACGAGCGGCAGGGCGCCGTGGACGCCTCGGGCGGCGCGGGCCCCGCGTCCCTGATCGGTCTCCGGCTCGCCAAGGGGGAGACATCCCCGGCCAGGGTCGTCTCGCCGCGGGCCTCCGGCTACCCGAGTGATGAACCGCCCGCGACGCACCCGAGCTCGCACGACGCACCGCAGCGGACCTCGGCGTCCGACCCGGCGAACCCACAGGGCCCGGTCACCGAGGAGGGGGAGTGATGTCCGTGTCCACGAATTATGGGGGCACCTCCCAGCCGGAGGCTGGGGGAGAGACCAGCCCCGAGAAGCTGCTCGCGCCCGTCCTCTCGGCGTTCTGGGACGAGGACAAGCCCTGGACCCTGGAGACGTACAAGCGGCACGAGGGATACGAGGGGCTGCGCAAGGCCCTCGCCATGTCGCCTGACGACCTGATCGCCTATGTGAAGGACTCCGGGCTCCGCGGCCGTGGCGGAGCGGGCTTCCCCACCGGGATGAAGTGGCAGTTCATCCCGCAGGGCGACGGCAAACCGCACTATCTAGTTGTCAACGCCGACGAGTCGGAGCCCGGGACCTGCAAGGACATCCCGCTCCTCTTCGCCAATCCGCACAGCCTCATCGAGGGCATTGTGATCGCCTGTTATGCGATCCGGTCGAACCACGCCTTCATCTATCTGCGCGGTGAAGTGGTCCCCGTACTAAGGCGGTTGCACGAGGCGGTCCGTGAGGCATACGAGGCGGGCTATCTCGGCAAGGACATTCTGGGCAGCGGACTCGACCTCGAACTCACCGTGCACGCCGGCGCGGGCGCGTACATCTGTGGTGAGGAGACCGCGCTGCTCGACTCGCTCGAAGGCCGCCGCGGCCAGCCGAGGCTGCGTCCCCCCTTCCCTGCGGTCGCCGGTCTCTACGCGTGCCCCACTGTTGTCAATAACGTCGAGTCCATCGCGTCTGTTCCCGCGATCCTGAATCGCGGCAAGGACTGGTTCAAGTCGATGGGCAGCGAGAAGTCCCCGGGCTTCACGCTGTACTCGCTCAGCGGCCATGTCGCCTCGCCCGGCCAGTACGAGGCCCCGCTCGGCATCACCCTGCGCCAACTCCTCGACATGAGCGGCGGGATGAGGCCGGGCCACCGGCTCAAGTTCTGGACGCCGGGCGGCTCCTCGACACCGATGTTCACCGACGAGCACCTGGACGTCCCGCTCGACTACGAAGGCGTCGGTGCCGCCGGATCGATGCTCGGCACCAAGGCCCTGCAGTGCTTCGACGAGACCACCTGTGTCGTACGCGCCGTCACACGCTGGACCGAGTTCTACGCCCACGAGTCCTGCGGCAAGTGCACGCCCTGCCGCGAAGGCACGTACTGGCTGGTGCAGTTGCTCCGTGACATCGAGGCGGGCAAGGGCCTCATGTCCGACCTCGACAAGCTGAACGACATCGCCGACAACATCAACGGCAAGTCCTTCTGCGCCCTCGGCGACGGCGCCGCCTCGCCGATCTTCTCCTCCCTCAAGTACTTCCGCGAGGAGTACGAGGAGCACATCACCGGCAAGGGCTGCCCCTTCGACCCGGCCAAGTCGACGCTCTGGAGCGACCGGGCCGACACCCACACGGAGGTGAACGCATGACGGTCACTACTAATGCTCCCTCCGGGGGCGGGGAGGCGGCGGTTCCGCCGGAAGATCTGGTCGCGCTGACCATCGACGGCGTGGAGATCAGCGTCCCCAAGGGCACGCTGGTGATCCGCGCCGCCGAGCAGCTCGGCATCGAGATCCCGCGGTTCTGCGACCACCCGCTGCTCGACCCGGCCGGTGCCTGCAGGCAGTGCATCGTCGAGGTCGAGGGCCAGCGCAAGCCGATGGCGTCGTGCACCATCACCTGCACCGACGGCATGGTCGTCAAGACGCAGCTGACCTCGCAGGTCGCCGAGAAGGCACAAAAGGGTGTGATGGAGCTCCTGCTCATCAACCACCCCCTCGACTGCCCGGTCTGCGACAAGGGCGGCGAGTGCCCGCTGCAGAACCAGGCCATGTCGCACGGCCAGGCCGAATCGCGTTTCGAGGGCAAGAAGCGCACATACGAAAAGCCCGTTCCCATCTCCACACAGGTGCTGCTCGACCGTGAGCGGTGTGTCCTGTGCGCGCGCTGCACCCGCTTCTCCAACCAGGTCGCGGGCGACCCGATGATCGAGCTGATCGAGCGGGGCGCGCTGCAGCAGGTGGGCACCGGTGAGGGCGACCCCTTCGAGTCGTACTTCTCCGGGAACACCATCCAGATCTGCCCGGTGGGCGCGCTCACTTCGGCGGCGTACCGCTTCCGTTCGCGCCCCTTCGACCTCGTGTCGTCGCCCTCGGTGTGCGAGCACTGCTCCGGCGGCTGCGCCACCCGCAGCGACCACCGGCGCGGCAAGGTCATGCGCCGCCTCGCGGCCGACGACCCCGAGGTCAACGAGGAGTGGATCTGCGACAAGGGACGCTTCGGCTTCCGCTACGCACAGCGGCCGGACCGGCTCACCACTCCGCTCGTACGCAATGAGGACGGCGTACTCGAGGCGGCCAGCTGGCCCGAGGCGCTCGAGGCGGCGGCCCGCGGGCTCACGGCGGCACGCGCGCGTGCCGGTGTTCTCACTGGTGGCCGTCTCACCGTCGAAGACGCCTACGCGTACAGCAAGTTCGCGCGCGTGGCCCTGGCCACCAACGACGTGGACTTCCGTGCCCGCGTGCACTCCGCCGAGGAGGCCGACTTCCTGGCGGCCCGGGTCGCGGGCCGCGGCCGTGATCTCGACGGGGAAGGCGTCACGTACACCTCCCTGGAGAAGGCGCCCGCGGTACTGCTCGCCGGGTTCGAGTCCGAGGAGGAGGCGCCCGGCGTCTTCCTGAGGCTCCGCAAGGCCTGGCGCAAGACCGGCCAGAAGACCTTCGCCCTGGCGCCGTACGCGACCCGCGGTCTGGAGAAGACCGGCGGCACCCTCCTCGCCGCCGCTCCCGGCACGGAGACCGAGTGGCTCGACGCCCTCGCCTCCGGGGTCGGACTCGGCGAGGAAGGCACCAAGGCCGCCGAAGCGCTGCGTACCGAAGGCGCCGTGATCGTCGTCGGCGAGCGGCTCGCCGCCGTCGCCGGCGCGCTGACGGCCGCCGTGCGGACGGCGTCGGCGACCGGCGCCCGGCTGGTGTGGATTCCGCGCCGGGCCGGTGAGCGCGGCGCCCTCGAGGTCGGCGCGCTGCCGTCGCTGCTGCCCGGCGGGCGGCCCGCCACCGATCCACGCGCGCGTGAAGAGGTGGCCGCCGCCTGGGGCGTGGCCGAACTCCCGCACCGCTACGGCCGCGACACCGGCCAGATCGTCGAGGCCGCGGCCACCGGCGAACTGCGGGCGCTGGTCGTCGCGGGCGTCGAGGTGGCGGATCTGCCCGACCCGGCACGCGCGCGTGAAGCACTGCGCGAGGCCTTCGTCGTCTCCCTCGAACTGCGGCCCGGCGAGGTCACCGAGCGGGCGGATGTCGTCCTTCCGGTGGCCGCAGTCGCCGAGAAGGCGGGCACTTTCCTCAACTGGGAAGGCCGGGCAAGGCCGTTCGAGGCCGCCCTGAAGCCGGACCAGATGACACGGTCTCTTTCGCCCACGGACGCGCGCGTGCTGCACATGCTGGCCGACGCCATGGACGTGCACCTGGCCCTGCCGGACAACCGCACCGCACAGCGCGAGCTGGACCGGCTCGGTGCCTGGAGCGGGCCGCGGGCCACCGAACCACTGGAGACGGCGGGGCAGTTGCCGCGTCCGGGATCCGGTGAGGCGGTGCTCTCGGGTCACCGGCTGCTGCTCGACCAGGGGCGCCTGCAGGAGGGCGACGAGGCCCTGGCCGGCACCCGGCACGCGGCCGTCGCCCGGCTCTCCGAGGCCACCGCGGCCGAGGCGGGCGTCAAGAACGGCGACGTGCTCGCCGTCACCGGCCCGAGCGGCTCGGTCCAACTGCCGCTGCAGGTCACGCGGATGCCCGACCGGGTGGTCTGGCTGCCGCTGAACTCCACCGGTGGTGGCGTCGCTTCGGACACCGGCGCCCTTCCCGGCGATCTCGTCCGGATCGGCCCGGCCGTGGCCGCCGCCCCTGAGGCCCAGGAGGTGCAGTCATGAGCCACACCGTGATGGACGCGGCGGCCATGAGCCCGCTCGCCCTGGAAGACCTGTCCATGTTCGGGCGCGACCCCTGGTGGCTCGTCGCGATCAAGGCGGTCTTCTGCTTCGCCTTCCTGATGGTGACCGTGCTCTTCTCCATCGTGTGGGAGCGCAAGGTCGTCGCCTGGATGCAGCTGCGCGTAGGCCCCAACCGGCACGGTCCCTGGGGCATGCTGCAGTCCCTCGCCGACGGCGTGAAGCTGATGCTCAAGGAAGACCTGGTCGTCAAGCGCGCGGACAAGGTGGTCTACATCCTTGCTCCGGTCGTCGCGGCGATCCCGGCCTTCATGGCCATCGCGGTGATCCCCTTCGGGCCGGCCGACAACCAGGTCTCGATCTTCGGGCACCGCACCACGATGCAGCTCACCGACCTGCCGATCGCGATGCTCTACATCCTCGCGGTCGCCTCCGTCGGCATCTACGGCATCGTGCTCGCCGGCTGGTCGTCGGGCTCGACTTATCCGCTCCTCGGCGGCCTGCGCTCCTGCGCGCAGATGATCTCGTACGAGATCGCCATGGGCGCCGCCTTCGCGTCGGTCTTCCTCTACTCGGGCTCCATGTCGACCTCGACGATCGTGGAGGCGCAGGGCGACCGCTGGTACATCCTGCTGCTCCCGGTGTCGTTCCTGCTCTACATCGTGACGATGGTCGGCGAGACCAACCGCGCCCCGTTCGACATGCCCGAGTCCGAGGGCGACCTCGTCGGCGGCTTCAACACCGAGTACAGCTCCATCAAGTTCGCGCTCTTCATGCTCGCCGAGTACGTGAACATGGTGACGGTCTCGGCCGTGGCCACCACGCTCTTCCTGGGCGGCTGGCGCGCACCCTGGCCGATCAGCACCTTCTGGGAAGGCGCGAACCAGGGCTGGTGGCCGATGCTCTGGTTCATCGTGAAGGTCCAGCTGCTGCTGTTCTTCTTCATCTGGCTGCGCGGCACGCTGCCACGCGTGCGCTACGACCAGCTGATGAAGCTCGGCTGGAAGGTGCTCATCCCGGTCTCGGTGGTCTGGCTGATGCTGGTCGCCACCGTGCGCACGCTTCGGAACGAGAACTACGACTTCTCGGAGATCGTGCTGTACGTCGGCGGCGGAGTCCTGGCCGTCCTGTTGCTCTCCTTCGTCGTCGACATCTTCCGCGACAAGCGGGAGAAGGCCGAGGCGGATGTGGCGAAGGCCGAACAGGAACCCGTCGCCTTCGATCCCATGGCAGGCGGATTCCCGGTGCCTCCACTGCCGGGTCAGAGCCTGCCGCCCGTGCCACGCCGACGCTCGCGCCAGGAGCGGGAGTTGATTGTCAGTGGTGGCGTCGATACTGCCAGTGACGGAAAGGAGGCTGACGGTGTCTGAGCAATCCAGGAAGTCCATCGAGTCCGGCGAGCCCGCCGGGTCGGGCGAGGCCAAGGACACGGCACAGGGGTTCCAGAACCCCGTGGCCGGCTTCGGCGTGACCTTCAAGGCCATGTTCAAGAAGCGGCTGACCGAGCAGTACCCGGAACAGCAGAAGACCACGGCGCCGCGCTTCCACGGCCGGCACCAGCTGAACCGGCACCCGGACGGCCTGGAGAAGTGCGTGGGCTGCGAGTTGTGCGCCTGGGCCTGTCCGGCCGACGCCATCTATGTGGAGGGCGCGGACAACACCGAAGAGGAGCGCTACTCCCCGGGCGAGCGCTACGGCCGCGTCTACCAGATCAATTACGCCCGCTGCATCCTGTGCGGCCTGTGCATCGAAGCGTGCCCCACGCGCGCGTTGACGATGACGAACGAATTCGAGCTCGCCGACTCCAGCCGCGCCAGCCTGATCTACACCAAGGAGCAGCTGCTCGCCGGCCTCGACGAGGGCATGGTCGACAGCCCGCACGCGATCTACCCGGGCATGGACGAGACGGATTACTACCGCGGCCTGGTGACCGAGGCGGCCCCGGGCACGGAGCCCCAAGTCGCCCTCTCCAAGGGCGAGGTGGTCCAGGAGGCCTCCTCGACCTTCGGGCCCGATGAGCCGGCCTCGGAGAAGGTGGTCGGCCGATGAGCACGCTCGCCGCCTACGCCACATCCACCGGCGAGGCCTTCCAGTTCTGGGTGCTCGGCACGGTCGCGGTGATCGGCGCCCTGTGCACCGTCTTCATGAAGAAGGCCGTGCACAGCGCGCTCTGCCTGGCCGGGACCATGATCATCCTGGCGGTCTTCTACCTCGCCAACGGCGCCTATTTCCTCGGCATCGTGCAGGTCGTCGTCTACACCGGCGCGATCATGATGCTGTTCCTCTTCGTGGTCATGCTGGTCGGCGTCACCGCCGCCGACTCCCTGAAGGAGACCATCAAGGGCCAGCGCTGGCTGGCCGCCCTGTGCGGCCTCGGCTTCGCGGTGCTGCTCGTCGGCGGCATCGGGAACGCCTCCATCAAGGAGTTCAACGGCCTGGGCCAGGCCAACGCCGGGGGCAACGTCGAAGGGCTGGCGGCCCTGATCTTCACCAAGTACGTCTTCGCCTTCGAGATCACCGGCGCACTGCTCATCACCGCCGCCGTCGGCGCCATGGTGCTCACGCACCGCGAGCGCACCGAGCGCGCCAAGACCCAGCGCGAGATGGCCGAGCAGCGTGTGCGCGACGGCAAGCACCTGCCGCCGCTGCCCGCCCCTGGTGTCTACGCCCGGCACAACGCCGTGGACATCGCGGGCCTGCTCCCGGACGGCACCCCGTCCGAGCTCACGGTCAACAGGACGCTGCGTGAGCGCGGCCAGATCCGCGATGTGTCGAATGACGCGCTGAAGGATCTGAAGGCCCTCGAGCAGCGCTCCGAGGACCGGCTCGGCAGGGGCCGCGAAGAGGAGGCCGCGAAGTGAACCCCGTCAACTACCTCTATCTCGCCGCCCTGTTGTTCGCGATCGGCGCCTCCGGAGTGCTGATCAGGCGGAACGCCATCGTGGTCTTCATGTGCGTGGAGCTGATGCTGAACGCCTGCAACCTCGCGTTCGTCGCCTTCTCCCGGATGCACGGCAACCTCGACGGACAGATCATCGCGTTCTTCACGATGGTTGTCGCCGCCGCGGAGGTCGTGGTGGGGCTCGCGATCATCGTGTCCCTGTTCCGTTCCCGCCACTCGGCCTCGGTCGACGACGCCAGCCTGATGAAGCTGTGAGGGGTCGCTAGAACCGTGAATACAGAGAACCTGATTGCGCTGCTGGTAGCGGCGCCTCTGCTCGGAGCGGCCGTACTGCTGTGCGGCGGGCGTCGGTTGGATCGCATCGGCCACTGGATCGGCACCCTGTTCGCGGCCGCCTCCTTCGTCGTCGGCGTGCTGCTCTTCACCGACATGCTCGGCAAGGACGCGGAACACCGCGCCATGCACCAGTTCCTGTTCAGCTGGATCCCGGTCGAGGGCTTCCAGGCGGACGTCAGCTTCCAGCTGGACCAGCTGTCGATGACGTTCGTGCTCCTGATCACCGGCGTGGGCTCCCTGATCCACGTCTACTCGATCGGGTACATGGAGCACGACGAGCGGCGCCGCCGCTTCTTCGGCTATCTGAACCTGTTCCTGGCGGCGATGCTGCTGCTCGTCATCGCCGACAACTACCTGCTGCTCTACGTCGGCTGGGAAGGCGTCGGTCTGGCGTCGTACCTGCTCATCGGCTTCTGGCAGCACAAGCCCAGCGCGGCCACCGCCGCGAAGAAGGCCTTCCTGGTCAACCGCGTCGGCGATCTGGGCCTCTCGATCGCGATCATGCTGATGTTCACGACGTTCGGCTCCTTCGCCTTCGGCCCGGTGCTCGAAGCGACGGGCGAGACCAGCGAGGGCAAGCTGACCGCCATCGGCCTGATGCTGCTGCTCGCCGCGTGCGGCAAGTCGGCCCAGGTGCCGCTGCAGTCCTGGCTCGGGGACGCGATGGAGGGCCCGACTCCGGTCTCGGCCCTGATCCACGCGGCGACGATGGTGACCGCGGGCGTCTATCTGATCACCCGCTCCGGCGCGATCTTCAACGCGGCGCCGGACGCACAGCTCGCAGTGGTGATCGTCGGCGCCGTGACGCTGCTCTTCGGTGCGATCGTCGGTTGCGCCAAGGACGACATCAAGAAGGCACTCGCCGGCTCGACCATGTCGCAGATCGGCTACATGATCCTGGCGGCGGGCCTCGGCCCCATCGGATACGCCTTCGCGATCATGCACTTGGTGACGCACGGCTTCTTCAAGGCCGGGCTCTTCCTCGGTGCCGGTTCGGTCATGCACGGCATGAACGACGAGGTCGACATGCGCAAGTACGGCGGCCTGCGGAAGTACATGCCGATCACCTTCGTCACCTTCGGGCTCGGCTATCTGGCGATCATCGGATTCCCGGGGCTGTCCGGCTTCTGGTCCAAGGACAAGATCATCGAGGCGGCGTTCGCCTACGACGACGGCATCCGCGGCTGGATCTTCGGCGGCGTGGCCCTGCTCGGCGCGGGCATCACCGCCTTCTATATGACCCGCGTAATGATCATGACCTTCTTCGGCGAGAAGCGCTGGCAGCCGTCGCCCGACCCGGACAAGGCGCCCAGCGCCGAGCCGGCGGCGGACGGCCACGGCGGCGAGATGCCGCACCCGCACGAGTCGCCCAAGTCGATGACGATCCCGATGATCGTGCTCGCCTTCGGCTCGGTCTTCGCCGGCGGCCTCTTCTCGTTGAACGAAGCCTTTGTGAAGTGGCTCGAGCCGGTGACCCAGTTCGAGCACCCGCACCCGGTGATCAGCGTCCCGGCGATCACGGCCTCCACGGTCGTGGTGCTGCTTCTGGGCGCCGGGATCGCGTATCTGATGTACGGCCGCAGGCCCGTTCCCGTCACCGCCCCGCGCGGCTCGCTGCTCACCCGGGCGGCCCGCCGTGACCTGCTCCAGGACGACTTCAACCATGTGGTCCTGGTCCGCGGCGGCGAGCACCTCACACGGTCCCTGGTGTACGTCGACCACTCCCTGGTCGACGGAGTCGTCAACGGCACGGCGGCCGGCTTCGGCGGGCTCTCCGGGAGGCTGCGCAAGCTGCAGAACGGCTTCGCCCGCTCCTACGCGGTCTCGATGTTGGGCGGTACGGCGGTACTCATTGCCGCGACCCTGCTGATGAGGGCGGTCTGATCACGATGTCCTTTCCCCTCCTGACAGCGACGGCAGCGGTGCCGGCGATCGGTGCGATCGTCACCGCCGCCGTCCCGGCCGCCCGGCGCACCGCCGCGAAGTGGCTGGCGCTGTTCTTCTCGCTCGTCACCCTGGTCCTGGCGGGCGTCGTCGGCGTCCGCTTCACGCCGGGCGGCGACCGCTACCAACTCACCGAATCGCACGCCTGGATCGCGGACTTCGGGGTCCGCTACGAACTGGGCGTGGACGGTATCGGTGTCGCCCTGATCGGCCTCACCGCGCTGCTCATCCCGTTTGTGATCCTCGCGGGCTGGCACGACGCCGACCCGCAGGAGACCGGCGCCGCGTCCGAGGGCAGCGTCGCCACGGGGAGGTGGCGGCCCACGCAGGGCTTCTTCGCCCTGATCCTGATGGTCGAGGCGATGGTGATCCTCTCCTTCGAGGCCACCGACGTCTTCCTCTTCTACATCCTCTTCGAAGCCATGCTCATCCCGATGTACTTCCTCATCGGCGGCTTCGGAGACCGCGCCCACGCGGGCAGCGACGAGAAGGCGGCGGCCCAGCGTTCCTACGCCGCCGTGAAGTTCCTCCTCTACAACCTCGTCGGCGGCCTCATCATGCTGGCCGCGGTCATCGGTCTCTATGTGGTGGCGGGCAACTTCTCGCTCCAGGAGATCGCGGCGGCCCGTGCCAGCGGCGAACTGGAGATGGCGACCAATACGGAACGCCTGCTGTTCCTCGGCTTCTTCTTCGCCTTCGCGGTCAAGGCGCCCCTGTGGCCACTGCACACCTGGCTGCCCAACGCCATGGGTGAGGCCACCGCCCCGGTCGCCGTACTGATCACGGCGGTGGTCGACAAGGTCGGCACCTTCGCGATGCTGCGCTTCTGCCTCCAGCTGTTCCCCGAGGCGTCGAAGTGGGCGACTCCGGTGATCCTGGTGCTCGCGCTGATCAGCATCGTGTACGGCGCGCTCCTTGCCGTCGGCCAGCGCGACATCAAGCGCCTGGTGGCGTATGCCTCGATCTCGCACTTCGGGTTCATCATCATGGGCATCTTCGCGATGACCTCGCAGGGCCAGTCGGGCGCGACGCTCTACATGATCAACCACGGTATTTCGACGGCCGCGTTGATGCTGGTCGCGGGCTTCCTGATCTCCCGGCGCGGCTCGCGGCTCATCGCGGACTACGGCGGAGTGCAGAAGGTGGCCCCGGTGCTCGCCGGCACTTTCCTGGTGGGCTCCCTGGCCACGCTCTCGCTGCCGGGGCTCGCGCCGTTCGTCAGTGAATTCCTGGTTCTGGTCGGCACGTTCGCGCGCTATCCGGTGATCGGGATCATCGCCACCTTCGGCATCGTGCTCGCAGCGCTCTACACCCTCGTCCTGTACCAGCGGACGATGACGGGCCCGGTCAAGGTCGAAGTGGCCAAGATGCCGGATCTGCGCGCGCGTGAACTCGCCGTCGTCGCCCCGCTGATCGCTCTACTGATCTTCCTCGGTGTCTATCCGAAGCCGGTCACCGAGCTGGTGAACCCGGCGGTGGGCCACACCTTGTCCGACGTACAGAAGAAGGACCCCAAGCCCGAGGTGGAGGCGGCCAAGTGAGCGCATCAGCCGTCCACAGCCTGTGGACAATGGCGGCGCCGATCGACAAGATCGACGCACCCAAGATCGAGTACGCCCTGTTGTCGCCCACGCTGATCGTGATCGGCGCCGCGATCGTGGGGATCCTCGTCGAGGCCTTCGTGGCCCGAAAGGCGCGCTATTACGCGCAGGTCTTCCTGACCGTCGTCGCCCTGGTGGCCGCTTTCGCGGCGGTGATCGGGCTCGCGGCGGGTGGTCACGGCACCACCAAGGCGCAGATCGCCGCCATGGGCGCCATCGCGGTCGACGGCCCGGCCCTGTTCCTGCAGGGCACGATCCTGCTCGCGGGCCTGGTCGCCGTCTTCACCTTCGCCGAGCGCCGCCTCGACCCGGCGGCTCACGGCAACCGCGTCGACTCGTTCGCGGCGCAGGCCGCGTCCGTGCCGGGCAGTGACAGCGAACAGGCCGCCACCAAGGCCGGGTTCACCACCACCGAGGTGTTCCCGCTCGCCCTGTTCGCGATCGGCGGCATGCTGGTCTTCCCCTCGGCGAACGACCTTCTGACGCTCTTCATCGCCCTTGAGGTCTTCTCGCTGCCGCTGTACCTGATGTGCGCCCTGGCCCGCCGTAAGCGGCTCATGTCGCAGGAGGCCGCGGTCAAGTACTTCCTGCTCGGCGCGTTCTCCTCGGCGTTCCTGCTCTTCGGAGTGGCGCTCGTCTACGGCTACGCGGGCACCGTCTCGTACGCCGGTATCGCCGGCGTCGTCGACGGCACCGTGCAGAACATCGACCCGGCCCTCGCCGACACCATGGGCAATGACGCGCTCCTCCTGATCGGCGGCGCCATGATCCTCATGGGGCTGCTCTTCAAGGTCGGCGCGGTGCCGTTCCACATGTGGACCCCGGACGTCTACCAGGGCGCGCCCACTCCCGTCACCGGCTTCATGGCGGCAGCGACCAAGGTCGCGGCCTTCGGCGCGCTCCTTCGTCTGCTGTACGTGGTGCTGCCCGGCCTGCGCTGGGACTGGCGGCCGGTGCTGTGGGGCGTCGCGATCCTCACCATGCTGGTCGGTGCGATCGTCGCCATCACACAGACCGACATCAAGCGGCTCCTTGCGTACTCCTCGATCGCGCACGCCGGTTTCATCCTCGCCGGTGTCATCGCCACCACCCCCGACGGCATCTCGTCGGTGCTCTTCTACCTGGGCGCCTACTCCTTCGTGACGATCGGCGCCTTCGCGGTGGTCACGCTGGTGCGCGACGCGGGCGGCGAGGCCACCCACCTGTCCAAGTGGGCCGGTCTCGGGCGGCGTTCACCGCTGGTGGCCGCGGTCTTCGCGGTGTTCCTGCTCGCCTTCGCGGGTATCCCGCTGACCTCCGGGTTCGCGGGGAAGTTCGCGGTGTTCAAGGCGGCGGCCGAGGGCGGGGCAGGCGCGCTCGTCGTGGTCGGTGTGATCTCGTCGGCCATCGCGGCGTTCTTCTACATCCGCGTGATCGTTCTGATGTTCTTCAGCGAGCCGAAGGCAGAGGGCCCGACGGTCGCGGTGCCGTCGCCGCTGACGATGACGGCGATCGGCGTCGGTGTCGCGGTCACGCTGGTCCTCGGTGTGGCCCCGCAGTACTTCCTGGATCTGGCGAACCAGGCCGGGGTCTTCGTGCGCTGACCCCGACCGCTTCTGCGTGTTTCGCTGCCCGGCACTTCCGTGGAGGTGCCGGGCAGCGGCGTTTTCGGAGCTGTTCCCACGGCTTTTTCATACCGATACCCCCAGCCTGTGGATAACTTTCGGGGTGTGTCGGCCGGGAGGCCTATCGTGGCTGTCGAGATCGAACGACGGCTTACGGGGGCCAGGCGATGGACGGGACTGCGGTGATGGATGAGGACGCGGTGAAGGTGACGGGGAGCGATGCGCTGAGCACGCTCCACCGCGTCTTCGGGTACGACAGCTTCCGCGGCGAGCAGAAAGCCGTCATCGAGCATGTCATCGACGGCGGCGACGCCGTGGTGCTGATGCCCACGGGCGGCGGCAAGTCGCTCTGCTATCAGATCCCGGCCCTGGTCAGACCCGGCACGGGAGTGGTGATCTCGCCGCTGATCGCGCTGATGCAGGACCAGGTGGACGCGCTGCGGGCCCTCGGGGTGCGCGCGGGGTTCATCAACTCGACGCAGGACTTCGAGGAGCGCCGCCTGGTCGAGGCGGAGCTGCTCGCCGGAGAGCTCGACCTGCTCTATCTGGCGCCCGAGCGGCTGCGTCTCGACACCACGCTCGACCTCATCGGGCGGGCGAAGATCTCGGTCTTCGCCATCGACGAGGCGCACTGCGTGGCCCAGTGGGGCCACGACTTCCGGCCCGACTATCTGGCGCTCTCGCTGCTCGGCCAGCGCTGGCCCGACGTGCCACGGATCGCCCTGACGGCGACGGCGACCCGGGCCACCCACCGCGAGATCACCGAGCGGCTCGGCATGCCCGACGCGCGGCACTTCGAGGCCAGCTTCGACCGGCCGAACATCCAGTACCGCATCGTGCCGAAGGACGAGCCGAAGAAGCAGCTCCTCCGCTTCCTGCGCGAGGAGCACCCGGGAGACGCCGGCATCGTCTACTGCCTCTCGCGCAACTCCGTGGAGAAGACAGCCGAGTTCCTCTGCCGTAACGGCGTGGAGGCCGTCCCGTACCACGCGGGTCTGGACGCGGGCACCCGCGCCACCCACCAGTCCCGCTTCCTGCGGGAGGACGGCCTCGTGGTCGTGGCGACCATCGCCTTCGGCATGGGTATCGACAAGCCGGACGTGCGCTTCGTCGCCCACCTCGACCTGCCGAAGTCGGTGGAGGGGTACTACCAGGAGACGGGTCGCGCAGGCCGCGACGGACTCCCGTCCACGGCCTGGATGGTGTACGGCCTCAATGACGTGGTCCAGCAGCGCAGGCTGATCCAGAGCGGTGAGGGCGACGAGGCCTTCCAGCGGCGGGCGGCGGCTCATCTGGACTCGATGCTGGCGCTGTGCGAGACCGTCGAGTGCCGCCGCGCCCAGCTCCTTGCGTACTTCGGCCAGGAGCCCGGCACTTCGGGCTGCGGCAACTGCGACACCTGCCTCAGCCGCCCGGAGACCTGGGACGGCACAGTGGCGGCGCAGAAGGTGCTGTCGACGGTCGTGCGCCTGGACCGGGAGCGCCGGCAGAAGTTCGGCGTCGGCCAGATCGTGGACATTCTGCTCGGACGCAAGACCGCCAAGGTCATCCGTTTCGACCACGACCAGCTGTCGGTCTTCGGTATCGGCGAGGAGCTCTCGGAGGCCGAATGGCGGGGTGTGGTGCGCCAGTTGCTGGCCCAGCGCCTCCTCGCGGTCGAGGGGGAGTACAGCACGCTGGTGCTCACCGAGGAGAGCGGTGAGGTGCTCGGCCGCAGGCGCGAAGTGCCGCTGCGCAAGGAGCCGAAGAAGACCGCCGCGCGGGGTTCCGGCGCCGCGGGCAAGGGGGAGCGCAAGGCCAAGGCGCCGGTCGACCTGCCCGAGGAGGCGCTGCCGCTGTTCGAGGCGCTGCGTGCCTGGCGTGCCGAGCAGGCCCGGGAGCAGGGAGTGCCCGCCTATGTCATCTTCCACGACGCCACGCTCCGGGAGATCGCCCTCGCCCGCCCCAGCACGGTGGGCGAGTTGGGCGGTATCAGCGGAGTGGGCGAGAAGAAGCTGATCACTTGGGGGGAGGGAGTGCTGGGCGTGCTTGAGGGCTTCGAGGGGTAGACCGGGCCGGCTGGGCGGGGCGGGCCGGCGAGCAGCTCATGGCCCGCCCGGGGCCGCCCTCAGGTCTCGTCGAGTGCCGCGCGGACCGCGTCCAGGCCTTGGGGGAAGGCGAGGGTCAGGAGGGACCAGGCCAGGATGGCGAGGCCGGACCAGCGGGCGTGGCGGTGTCGAGCATGGTGGGCCCCGTGAGTGCGAACAGACCACTTGTATCAAGTGGTGAGCACAAGAAGCCCGGCCGGGGATCTTGTGTCAACTGCTCGATACAAGCGGTCTGTTCGGGGCGCTCTGTCCGGGGAGGCCTGTGCGGCCTGTGTGGACTGTACGGCCTGTCCGGGTCGGTCTGCGCAGCCTGTCCGGTCGGCCTGTGCGGGTCCGGGCGCCCGGGGGTGTCAGGTGGTGGTGCGGGCCGGGCCGATGCGGCCGGTGACCTCGCCGAGGCCCACACGGACGCCGTCGGGTCCGGGAGCCCAGGCCGTCATGGTGACCTCGTCGCCGTCCTCGAGGAACGTCCGCTTGCCGGTGGGGAGTT
This sequence comes from Streptomyces monticola, assembly GCF_042665355.1. Lineage (NCBI taxonomy): Bacteria > Bacillati > Actinomycetota > Actinomycetes > Kitasatosporales > Streptomycetaceae > Streptomyces > Streptomyces monticola. Next base: position 85,538 of record NZ_JBHTCF010000027.1, read on the forward strand.
CGAGGGGCTCGGTGCCGTTCCAGGTGAGCTCGATCAGGGAGCCGCGCTGGTGGGGCTCGGTGCCGCTGACCGTTCCCGAGCCGTACAGGTCGCCCGTGCGCAGGGTGGCGCCGCCCACGGTCATGTGGGACAGCATCTGCGCCGCCGTCCAGTACATCCCGGCGAACGGCGGCTCGGAGACGACCTCGCCGTTCAGGGCGACGGTGATGTGCAGATCGAAGCCGCCGGGCTCGTCCTCATCGCTGTCGTCCAGGTAGGGCAGCACCTGGACGTCACGCGCCGGCGGAGCGACGCGGGCGGCGTCCAGGGCTTCGAGAGGAGTGATCCAGGCGGAGACGGAGGTGGCGAACGACTTGGCGATGAAGGGGCCGAGGGGCACGTACTCCCAGGGCTGGATGTCCCGGGCCGACCAGTCGTTGAGCAGGCAGAGGCCAAAGACATGATCACGGAAGGAGGACAGGGGCACCGCGGTGCCGAGCGCCGATGGGGCGCCCACCACGAAGCCGACCTCGGCTTCGATGTCCAGCTTGGCGGAGGGGCCGAAGGACGGCTCCGTGGCCGAGGGTGCCTTGCGCTGACCGCAGGGGCGCACCACATCAGTACCGGAGACCACGACGGTGCCGGACCGCCCGTGGTAACCCACCGGCAGATGCTTCCAGTTGGGCAGCAGGCCGGGTGAGTCGGGGCGGAAGAGCTTGCCCAGATTGGTGGCGTGGTTCTCGCTGGCGTAGAAGTCGACATAGTCCGCGACCTCGAAGGGGAGGTGCAGGGTCACATCCGGCAGGGCGTGGAACAGCGGCTCCACCGCCTCGCGGTGGGCCGGCACGGTCACCCAGGCGGTCAGCGCGCGGCGGACATCGCTCCAGGTCTGGCGGCCGCCCGCGAGCAGCGGGTTGAGGGTCGGTTGCGCGAGCAGCGAGGCATAGGGCGAGCCGAGTGCGTGCGCGGCGGCCCCGGCGTCGAGCACATGGGAGCCCAGACGGACACCGACCCTGCGCCGGTCGTCCCCGGGCAGGGAGAAGACACCGTAGGGGAGATTGTGCGGGCCGAAGGGGTCGCCCTCGGGAAGGTCGAGCGGGGACTGCTCGGGCATGGGTCGCTGCCTCACTTTCCTTCGTCAGGTGGTCCACACGTTACGTCGAGGGATGCCCGTGACGGCAGTGCCTAAAGAGTTCGCAATGTCCGGAAAAGTCTTGCTGGAGTGAAGTGTTCCGGCTTAGCGTCGCCGGGGGGACGCGGTGGGTGAGGGGACCGTGTCGTAAGTGGGGGCAGGCCGCGCGCGGGAAGCATGCGGCGCGTGGACGGACGGCGGGCTCGGTCAGGGGGCTTGGTCCATCTTGGAACGTGCGGGCGGGGAGCGTGCGGACGGGGCACGTGGTGGCGAGCGTGGTGGTGGCGAGCGCGCGAGAGGGAAGCGTGCCAGTAGGAAGGGCGCGAACAGGTATCGCGCGAACAGGTATCGCGCGAGCAGGGATCAGGCGAGTGGGAATCGGGCGGGCCGGCAGTGGGGGGCGGGCGGTCGTGCCTCGTGCCGGGCGGACCGGGAGGTACCGGGCCTGATCGTGAAGATCGGCAACTACCCGTTGCACCATGGCGGGGTGGGGGCGATCCGCAGTCTGGGCAGACTCGGCGTGCCCATGTACGCCATCACCGAGGACCGCTGGACCCCGGCCGCGCTCTCCCGCTATCTGCGCGGTGCGTACCCCTGGCCGACCACCGGGACCGAGCCGCCGGAGCAGCTTGTCGAAGGGCTGCTTCGGATCGGCCGGCGGATCGGCCGGCCCAGCGTGCTGATCCCTACCGACGAAGAGGCCGCCGTCCTCATCGCCGAGCACCAGGAGGAGCTGAAGGGCGAGTTCCTCTTTCCGCGCACAGAGCCCGAGTTGCCCCGGCGGCTCGCCAGCAAGCGAGGGCTGCACGAGCTGTGCACGCAGCACGGGGTGCCCTCGCCCGAGGCCGGCTTCCCGCAGTCGTACGCCGATATCGAGACCTTCGCCGCGTGTGCCCGTTTCCCGGTCGTGGTGAAGAACTTGGAGGCCTTCGTCCGCAGAAGACGGCCCGCGGTCGGTGGCACCACCAGGGTCGACAGCGCCGAGCGGCTGCTCGCCCTGGCCCGTGGCTGGGGCCCGAGCCCGGGGGTGATCCTGCAGGAGTATCTGCCGAGGGAGGAGGCGGAGGACTGGATCGTGCACGCCTACTTCGACCAGGACTCCACACCGCTCGCGATGTTCACCGGGGTGAAGGTGCGCTCGTGGCCGCCGCACGCGGGCATGACGGCCAGCGCGTATGTCGTCGACAACCCCGAACTGGCAGATCTAGCCGGTCAGTTCATCAAGCAGATCGGGTTCAGCGGGATCATCGACCTCGATCTGCGCTTCGACCGGCGGGACGGGCGGTACAAACTCCTCGACTTCAATCCGCGGATGGGCGCGCAGTTCCGGCTGTTCGAGAACGAGGCGGGTATCGATGTGGTGCGCGCCCAGCATCTGCATCTCACCGGCCGGGGAGTCCCCGAGGGGGAACAGCGCGCCGGGCACCGCTACCTCGTGGAGAACATCGACCTGCCCGCGTTCGCCGCGTACCGCCGCAGCGGCTACACCACACCGCACGCCCCGACGCACGCCTGCGACACGGAACTCGCCTGGCTCGCGAGGGACGACCTCAAGCCGTTCTTCACGATGCTGCTCCGCTTTGTGCGTCCGGGGGTGAAGCATCTCTTCCAGATGTGGCGGACCCATCGGGGTGCGGGGGCGCCCCGGGGGACCGTACGCAGAGACGAAGGCACATCACGCCCAGGGGAGGGGAATTCGTGATTCAGCCGGTAGCGGTGATCGGGGCGGGGCCGTTCGGCCTGTCCACCGCGGCGCATCTGCGCGCCCGCGGCATACCCGTGCGGACCTTCGGGGAGCCGATGGTGAGCTGGCGGGAGCACATGCCCGAAGGCATGCTCCTCAAGTCCACCCCGGCCGCCTCCACCATCGACGCACCACAGCCGGGGCACCGCCTCGCCGACTACTGCGACGCCGCCGGGATCCCCCGGCTCGTCACGGACGAGGACCTCATCCCGGTCGAGACGTTCATCGCGTACGGGCAGTGGTTCCAGGAGCGCCTGGTGCCCGGCGTCGAACAGGTGCGGGTGGTGTCGGTGGACCGCAGGGCCGCCTGGGGCTTCGACCTGAAGCTGGACTCGGGTGAGCAGTTCACGGCGTGTGCCGTGGTCGTCGCCACCGGACTGTCCCACTTCGCCCATCTGCCCGCCGAGTTGGCGGCCGCGGTGCCGGACGGGCCCACCCCCACAGGGCCCGTCTCGCACAGTTCCCAGCACAGCGGCCTTTCGCGGTTCGCCGGCCGCGAGCTGATCGTCGTCGGAGCCGGGCAGTCCGCCCTGGAGAGCGCGGTCCTCGCCGCCGAAGCGGGCGCGCGGGTGCGGGTCGTGGCCAGAAGCGCCCCCGGATTCGGCGGGCCGCCCTGGGAGCAGCCGCGGCTGCGGCCCGAGTCGCCCTTCGGCCGTGCCTGGTCGCTGTATGCCATCAGCTATCACGCGCAGCTGTACCGCTTCCTGCCGCCGCAGGTCAGGCACTCCCTGGTCCGCCGTGTCCTGGGGCCGTTGGGCGCCTGGTGGCTGCGGGACCGGTTCGAGGGGAAGGTCGATGTGAGCCGGGTGCGGGCGATCACGGGGGCCGGGGTCGAGGGCGGCCGGCCCGTCCTCACCGTCGAGACCCCCGGGGGCCGTACGAAGGAACTCTCCGCCGATCATGTCCTCGCGGCGACGGGCTACCGGGTCGACCTCGCCGCCCTCGGCTTCTTGGGCCACGGACTGCGTGCCCGCCTCGCGGTCAGCCGGGGTACGCCGCGGCTCGGCGCTGGCTATCGCTCGTCGGTACCGGGCCTGTACTTCACGGGACTGCCGGCCGCGGCGTCGTACGGACCGGTGATGCGGTTCGTATGCGGCACGGAGTTCGCCTCGCCGCGGCTGGTGAAACATCTGGCGGCGGCGCACGCTTCGTAGGTGAAGAGCGAAGAGCGCGGTGGGAGCCGCATAGGCGTGAAGCACTGTGTCCCGCCGGGCAGGGCCGGCGGGACACAGTGTCGGGGGAGAGAAAAGATCAGAGGGCGCGCAGGTACTTGATGATGACCTGGATGACCTTCTTGTCCAGCTTCTCAAGAACGATACGGACCGGGTTCAGGCGGCTGAGGCTCTTCACCCACTTCTTGAAGTGGCCGTAGCCCTTCTTGGCGGCCTTCTTCGCCGCGGCGTACTGCTTGGGGAACTTCTTCTTGATGTACTTCAGGACCTTCTTGGCGATCTTGTCGGCAGTGTTGCCCTTGGCCGCGACGCCACCCTTCAGGGCGTCGGCGCCCTGGACATCGGCGGCCTTGAGGCTCGCGGCGGAGATGCTGTTCACGGCACCGGCGTTGGTCACCGCGCCGACCTGCACGGAGGAGACGGCAGGGGTACGGGCGGACTCGGCAGCGGAGGCCATCGGGGCGGCGACACCGAGGGCGACGGCGGCGGTAATGGTAGCGGCGGTTATACGCATCTTCTTGTTCATGGCAGAACTCCTCATCGCACTGAATCGCACTGAATCGCGCTCAATCGCACCGACAGAGCAGACTGAATCGCAGCAACGGACGCACCTGCCCTGGCATATGGGATGGATGGCGAACAGGTGCGTCCTGACCGGCTTTTCCGCTCGGCCATGAAGAATTCTCGCCGAGTGCGGTCCGCGTCGCTATTGGATCTTCGGGCAACTGCCCGCCGGGGCATTGCCCTTGGGGGTGGTCGGCTTATTCGCCGCCTTATTCGCCATTGCCCGTACGGGTGTTGCCCGAATAGTCATTGCCTGAATGGCCGCTGCCCCATGGGTCATTGCCCGGATGGTCACTGCCCTATGGGACGCTGCCCAGGCGGTCGTTGCCCAGGCGGTCGTTGCCCTGGCGGCCGGTGGTCTAGCGGCCGGTGGCCTGTCGGTTGCCGGCCTCGCGCGGTGCCGGGCGGATGAGGGCGTGGTGGTGGGCGTAGGCGAAGATCGCGGCCTGGATACGGGTCTCGACGTCGATCTTGCCCATCAGGTTGGCGAGATGGGCCTTGACCGTGCGTTCGGCGATGCCGAGGCGTCCGGCTATCTCACGGTTCTGCGCGGCTTGGCTGACCAGCGCGAGCACTTGGCGCTCACGCGGGGTGAGCTGCGCGATGCCCGAGGGGTCTCCTGGCGGCGTGGGGGGAGTCGAGGGGCGCAGTGCCCTCGGCTCTCCTGGCGGCGTGGGGGGAGTCGAGGGGTGCAGTGCCCTCGGCTCTCCTGGCGGCGTGGGGGGAGCGGAGGGGTGCAGTGCCCTCGGTGCGGTCATGGGTCGCAATAGGTGCTGGTGTCCGGCCCGAGCCCGGGGCCGGGGTATAGCGCTCTTCTCGATGCATCCACTCGTTTCGTACAAAACGACTCTTGCCTTTCCCCGTGTCTTGCGTGGTGGCGCAGCCGGCTGGTCGGGCCTTGGCGTGCGCGGGTTGGTCGTGCGGTGCGCCGGGCCTTCCTCGCCCCGAGGGGGCCCGGTCACACGCAGGTTGACGTCACAAGCGGCAACTTCGGTTCCGCTGCGGCGGGTTGAAATGATCAGTTGCTTCGAGGTCCGCCGCGGCGCGGCTGCCGGAGCGGGTGCCGAGGGGTGGGCGAGGAGTGGGGCGAGGAGCGGGAAGAGGGGTGGGCGAGGAGTGGGGCGAGGAGTGGGAAGAGGGGGGGGGCGGGTCGTCCGGGGCAGACGGGGTCCTACGGGACCAGACGGGATCCGCTAGGACTAAAGTCCTTTATTGGATGGTTTATTAGGGTCTCCGTATCCTGGGTGCATGGCCTCCCCACCCGTGTACTCCCTCATCGCCACCGATCTGGATGGCACCCTGCTGCGTCACGGTGACACCGTCTCCGTGCGCTCCCGGGCCGCGCTCGCGCAGGCGGCCGCGGCCGGCGCCCAGCACATCGTGGTCACCGGCCGCCCGGTGCCGCAGGTGCGGCATCTGCTCGTCGAGCTCGACTACCGCGGCCTTGCCGTCTGCGGCCAGGGAGCACAGGTCTACGACGCGGGGGCGGACGCCATGGTCAGTTCGCTGACCATGGACCGGGAGATCGCCGACCAGGCGCTCGGCAAGATCGAGGCCGAGGTCGGGGAGGTATTCGCCGCGGTCAACCAGGACGGGATAGACGGCCTGATGCTCATCGAGCCGGGCTACGAGATGCCGCACCCCACACTCCCCGCGGTCGGCGTGGGCAGCCGGGCGGCACTGTGGTGCGAGCCGATCAACAAGGTGCTGATGCGGCACCCCACGCTGACCGACGACGAGCTGGCGACCGCGGCCCGCGCCGCCGCCGACGGCCTGGTCACGGTCACGATGGCGGGCCCGGGCACGGTGGAGCTGCAGCCGCTCGGTGTGCACAAGGCGACCGGTCTCGCGCTCGCCGCCGCGAGCCTGGGCATCGCCGCGGAGGCCACGATCACGTTCGGGGACATGCCCAACGACGTGCCGATGTTCCACTGGGCGGGCCACGGCGTGGCCATGGCCAACGCGCACGACGAGCTGAAGGCGGTCGCGGACCAGGTCACCCTGTCGAATGAGGAGGACGGCGTGGCCATCGTCCTCGAGGAGCTCTTCGCCTAGCGCTTCGCGGGCCGACACCTCTCCGGCCGGCCCGCCTCTTCCTGGCCGGCCCGCCTCTTCCCGGCCGGCCCGCCTCTTCCCGGCCGGCGTCCCTCGCCCCGGCTGGCGTCCCCCGCCCCGGTCGGTGCCCCTCTCCGGTCGGCGCCCCCCCGGCGGGCGCACCCCCTGGCGGGCGCACCCCCTGGCGGGCGCACCCCCTGGCGGGCGCACCGCCCCGGCGGGCCCCCGGGGCGACTCCCCCCGGCGCCGCGCAGCGCCCCTCACCCCGCAGTGCGCGGAATCCGCCGCTCCCAGGTGCGGTGGAAGACGACCTCCTCGCCCTCCCGGCAGATCACCTCGTTGGAGGCGAGGAAGGACTCCGCGTCGCAGCTGATCTCGGAACGCGTCTCGACCCGGGCGTCCCAGCCGAGCTCCGGCCGGTGCAGCCGGATCGTCCAGTCCGAGCGGGTACGGGCGCTCAGCGGGTCCTTCTCGTTGATCGTGTACGTCTCCAGGGCGTCCTCGGTGAACTCGAGCCCGTCCGGGTAGACCCGGGTGCCGCCGTAGCGCGGATCGACCTCGAGGCGCCACTCGCCGCGTGCCACATCGCGTACGACCAGACGCTCGGGCCGCGGTTCCTCCAGGGTCGCCGGGTAGACGACCCCGAGCGGCTCGGACTGTTCGGGCTCCCCGAACGTGAAATCGCCACCCGCCCCGGACCCGGACCCGGCCCTGGCTCCGCCCTCGGCCCCGCCATCGTCCGCGGCTCCGCCCCCGGCCCCGGCCCCGCCATCGTCCGCGGCTCCGCCCCCGGCCCCGGCCCCGCCATCGTCCGCGGCTCCGCCCCCGGCCCCGGCCCCGGCTCCGCCCTCGGCCCTGGCTCCGCCCTCGGCCCCGCCATCGTCCGCGGCTCCGCCCCCGGCCCCGGCCCCGCCATCGTCCGCGGCTCCGCCCCCGGCCCCGGCCCCGCCATCGTCCGCGG
>NZ_JBHTCF010000028.1:0-85875 GCF_042665355.1 Streptomyces monticola
CGCGCGGTCGGTGTGGCCGGGTGCGCCGACGCCGCTCGGCGCGCGGCACCGGGTCGGGCCCGACGGCACGGCGGGCACCAACTTCGCGCTGTGGGCGGGCGGGGCGGAGGCGGTGGAGCTGTGCCTCTTCGACGACCAGGGCCGGGAGACCCGCTGCCCGCTCACCGAGCTGACCCATGAGATCTGGCACGGCTTCGTGCCCGGTGTGGCGCCGGGACAGCGCTACGGCTACCGGGTGCACGGCCGCTGGGACCCCTGGACCGGCGCCCGCTGGAACCCGGAGAAACTGCTCCTCGACCCGTACGCACGGGCCGTGGACGGCGACTTCGCGGCGCTGCCGCCCGAGGTGTACGGACATGCCCGCGACTGGCCGGAGCAGCATGTCGCGGACACCGTGCGCGATGAGCGGGACTCGGCGCCGTATGTCCCCAAGGGCGTGGTGGTGCACGACGACGCGGCCGAGGACGAGTGGCTCGACGACCGCAGGCCGAAGACGCCGTGGGCGGACTCGGTCATCTACGAGCTGCACGTGAAGGGCTTCACCAAGCTCCATCCCGGGATACCCGAGGAGCTGCGGGGCACCTACGCGGGCCTCGCGCACCCGGCGGCGGTCGAGCATCTCGTGGGTCTCGGTGTGACGGCCGTCGAGCTGCTTCCGGTGCATCAGTTCGCCCACGAGGACCATCTGCTGCGGCGCGGTCTGCGCAACTACTGGGGCTACAACTCCATCGGCTACTTCGCCCCGCACGCGGGCTATGCGGCGACCGGCACGACGGGCCAGCAGGTCGGCGAGTTCCGGCGGATGGTGCGGGCGCTGCACGACGCGGGCATCGAGGTCGTCCTCGACGTGGTCTACAACCACACGGCGGAGGCGGACGAGCGGGGCCCGATGCTGTCGCTGCGCGGTATCGACAACCGCGGCTACTACCGGCTGCAGCAGGACGCGCGGCGGTACGCGGACTACACGGGCTGCGGGAACACCCTGCACGTCGTCCAGCCGCACGTGCTGCGCCTGATCACCGACTCGCTGCGCTACTGGGTCACGGAGATGGGCGTCGACGGCTTCCGCTTCGACCTGGCGGCGGCGCTCGCCCGCTCCATGCACGACGTCGACATGCTCTCGCCGTTCCTCGCGGTGATCGCCCAGGACCCGGTCCTGCGGCGCGTGAAGCTGATCGCCGAGCCGTGGGACGTGGGCTCGGGCGGCTACCAGGTGGGCGCCTTCCCGCCTCTGTGGACGGAGTGGAACGACCGCTACCGCAACGCGGTACGGGACTTCTGGCGCGGCTCCCTGCCCGATGTGCGCGACCTCGGCTACCGCTTGTCGGGGTCGAGCGACCTGTACGCGTGGGGCGGGCGGCGGCCGTACGCGTCGGTGAACTTCGTGACGGCCCACGACGGCTTCACCCTGCGCGACCTGGTGTCGTACGAGCGCAAGCACAACGAGGCCAACGGCGAGGGCAATCGCGACGGCGGCGACGACAACCGGTCCTGGAACTGCGGGACGGAGGGCGCCACGACCGACCCGGACATCCTCGCCCTGCGCCGCCGCCAGCTGCGCAACCTGCTGACCACGCTCCTGCTGTCCACCGGTGTGCCGATGCTGGTCGCGGGCGACGAGATGGGCCGCACCCAGGGCGGCAACAACAATGCGTACTGCCAGGACTCGCCCGTGAGCTGGGTCGACTGGTCCCTGCTCGACGAGCCGGGCTGGCGGGAGCTGTACGCGCTCACCTCACGGCTTATCGCCCTGCGCCACACTCACCCGGTGCTGCGCCGCCGTGCCTTCTTCTCGGGCCGGGCGCACTCGGCGGACGGGCTGCGGGACCTGGCGTGGTTCACGGCGCGCGGCGAGGAGATGACGGAGCAGGACTGGTACGCGCCCGCGGCGACGCTCGGGATGTATCTGTCCGGGCGTGACATACCGGGCCGTGACGCGCTGGGGGCACCGGTCGTGGACGACAGCTTCCTGGCGGTGCTGCACGCGGCGGACCGGGCGTGCAGTTTCGTCCTGCCGGGCCCGCCGTGGGCGTCGTCGTACGAGGTGGTGGTCGATACGTCCCTCGAGGAGCAGGGGGCAGTGCCGGAGGTGGCGTACGCGGCGGGGGAGGCGGTGACGGTGCCGGCGCGTACGGTGCTGTTGCTGCGGGTGCGCTGAGCCGCCCCCGGGGGGATCAGCTCGTCACGCTCTCCCGCCACGCCCGGTACAGGGACGCGAACTCCCCTGTCCCCTCGATGAGTTCGGCCGGCGGACCGTCCTCCACGATCCGTCCGTCCGCCATCACGAGGACCCGGTCGGCGATGGCCACCGTCGACAGACGGTGCGCGATCACGACGGCCGTGCGGCCGCGCAGGACCGTGTGCATGGCGCGCTGCACGGCCCGCTCCCCCGGGACGTCCAGGGAGCTGGTGGCCTCGTCGAGGATCAGGACCGCCGGGTCGGCGAGCAGGGCGCGGGCGAAGGCGACCAGTTGGCGCTGGCCCGCGGAGATCCGGCCGCCGCGCTTGCGGACATCCGTGTCGTAGCCGTCGGGCAGCGCGGCGATGAAGTCATGTGCGCCGATCGCCTTCGCGGCACGCTCGATGTCCTCACGGGTGGCCTCGGGACGGCCGATGGCGATGTTCTCCGCGACGGTCCCGGAGAACAGGAACGCCTCCTGCGTCACCATCACCACCCCGCGCCGCAGCTCGGCCACGGCCAGGTCCCGCAGGTCCGTGCCGTCCAGGAGGACCCGGCCGTCCGTGGGGTCGTAGAAGCGGGCGAGGAGCTTGGCGAGAGTGGACTTGCCCGCGCCCGTGGAGCCGACGACGGCCACGGTCTGCCCGGCGGGCAGCGTCAGGCCGAAGCGGGGCAGCACCTCGCCGCCGGTGCGGTACGCGAAGCTCACATCCTCGAACTCGACGGTGCGGCCCGGGTGTTCACCACTCCGCGCGGGCAGCGTCCGGGGCTCCGCCGGCTCGGGCACCGTGGGGCGCTGGGCCAGCAGCCCGGCGATCTTCTCCAGGGACGCGGCCGCCGACTGGTAGGAGTTGAGGAACATGCCGAGGCGGTCGATCGGGTCGTAAAGACGCCGCAGATAGAGCACGGCGGCCGCGAGGACACCCAGGGCGAGGGTGCCGTCCGCGACCCGGTAGGCGCCCCACAGGACGATCCCGGCGACGGCGGTGTTGGCGACGAGCCGGGAGCCGATGACATAGCGGGCCATCTCCAGCATCGCGTCGCCGTTGATGCGTTCGTGGCGGTGGTTGAGGGCGCCGAACTCCGCGTCGTTGGCCCGCTCGCGGCGGAAGGCGCGGACCGGGCGGATGCCGTTCATGGTCTCCGCGAACTTCACGATGACCGCGGCGATCGCGGTGGACCGGAGCCCGAAGATCCGCCCCGCGCGGCGCCGGTAGCGGCGTACGAGCAGATACAGCGGTACGAACGAGGCCACCGCGACCCCGCCGAGGCCCAGGTCGAGCCAGAGCAGCAGCGCCGAGATGTACGCGAACGACAGGACGACGGTGAGGAGTTCCTGGAGGCCTTCGGCGAGCAGTTCGCGCAGTGACTCCACGTCCGTGGTGGAGCGGGAGATGAGGCGGCCCGAGGTGTAGCGCTCGTGGAAGTCGAGGGAGAGTGCTTGTGCGTGCCGGAAGATACGGCCGCGCAGGTCGAGGAGTACGTCCTGGTTGACGCGGGCCGAGGCGCGGATGAAGCCGTACTGCAGGGCGGCGCCGGCCGCCGCGCACAGGACGTAGCCGGCGGCGACGGCGAGCAGCGGGCCGTGGTCGTGGGCGCGCACCGCGGGCACACCGCGGTCGATGGCGTACGCGACGAGCAGCGGGCCGGCCTGCACGGCGGCCTGCTGCAGCAGGAGCAGCACGGCGGCGAACGCGACCCGGCCCTTGATCGGCGCGAGCAGCGAGCGCAGGAGCGCACCGGTCGCGCCCTCGGCGGCGGGGAGCGCGTCGCGGTCGAAGTGGTCGGGGGTTCCTCGCGGTCCGGGCCGGGATGCGGCCGCCGTGGGCTTGTTGTCGACGGTGGCCGTCAAAGCTCCTCCTCTGCCCAGGGCTTCCCCTGCTCCCGTGACTCCCGTGACTCCCGTGATACCCGTGACTCCCCCGGCTCCCCTGACTCACCCGACATCAGCCAGGCGTACTCCGCGTTGTCCCGCAGGAGTTGGTGGTGGGTGCCCACCGCGGCTATCCGGCCGCCGGAGAGGAGGGCCACGCGGTCGGCGAGCAGCACGGTGGACGGACGGTGCGCGACGACGAGGGCGGTGGTGTCGGCGAGCACCCGGCGCAGCGCCGCCTCCACCAGGGCCTCGGTGTGTACGTCGAGCGCGGACAGCGGGTCGTCGAGTACGAGGAAGCGCGGGCGCCCCACGACGGCCCTGGCGAGCGCGAGCCGCTGACGCTGCCCGCCGGACAGGCTCAGGCCCTGCTCGCCCACCTGGGTGTCCGTGCCGTGCGGCAGCCGGTGCACGAAGTCCGCCTGTGCGATATCGAGCGCACGGCCCAACTCCTCGCCTTCCACGTGTTTCTGAGCCCCCATCAGCACATTCTCGCCGACACTCGCGGAGAACAGCGTGGGCTCCTCGAAGGCGACGGCGACGAGGGCGCGCAGTTCGTCCCTGGACATCGCGGTGATGTCCACACCGTCGAGCGTGATCCGCCCCGAGGTCACCTCGTGCAGCCGCGGCACGAGCGCGGTCAGAGTGGTCTTGCCGCTGCCGGTGGCACCGACGAGGGCCATGGTCTCGCCGGTACGGATGTGGAGGTCGACGCGGTCGAGGACGGGCGGGGAGGTGGGGGCGTCCGGGTACGTGAAGGTCACCGTCTCGAGTCGGAGGCCGTCGGAGCAGGGGGACCCCCGTCTCAACCGCTGGAAGGGCTGATCTTCCTGTACCGGCGACGCGCCCGCCTGTACCGGCGATGCGCCCGCCTGTACCGGCGATGCATCCGCCTGTACCGGCGATGCACCCTCCTGCGGCGCGTCCAGAACCTCGAAGTACCTGCGAGTCGCGCTCGCCGCCTCCTGGCTCATCGCCAGCAGAAATCCGATCGACTCGACCGGCCACCGCAGCGCGAGTGCCGTCGACAGGAACGCGACCAGAGTGCCCGCCGACAACTCCCCGTCCGCGACCTGCAGAGTCCCGGCCACCAGAGCCGCCCCGATGGCCAGTTCGGGCAGGGCCACGATCACGGCCCAGATCCCGGCGAGCAGACGGGCCTTGTGCAGCTCCGTGCCGCGCAGGGTGCCCGACAGGTCACGGAACGCGCGGGCCTGCGCGCGGTGACGCCCGAAGCCCTTGATGATGCGGATGCCGAGCACGCTCTCCTCGACCACCGTCGTGAGGTCGCCGACCTGGTCCTGGGCGCGGCGCGCGATGTCCGCGTACCGCCGCTCGAAGACCGAGCAGACCGCGACGAGCGGCACGACGGGGGCGAGCAGGATCAGGCCGAGCGCCCACTCCTGCGCCAGCAGGACGATCATGCCGACCAGAATGGTCACGCCGTTGACGAGCAGGAACGTCAGCGGGAAGGCGAGGAACATCCGCAGCAGCATCAGGTCGGTCGTGCCGCGCGAAAGCAGCTGGCCCGAGGCCCACTTGTCGTGGAAGGCGATGGGCAGGCGCTGCAGGTGGCGGTAGAGGTCGGCCCGCATGGACGCCTCGACTCCGGCCAGCGGACGGGCCACGAGCCACCGCCGGAATCCGAAGAGCGCGGCCTCGCCGACGCCGAGGAGCAGGAGGTACAGCGCGCCGAGCCAGACGCCTTCCGGGTCGCGGTCGGCCACCGGGCCGTCGACGATCCACTTCAGTACGAGCGGGATGACCAGGCCCACGCAGGAGGCGACGACCGCCACAACTGCCGCCACGGAAAGGCGTGTTCGGACCGGGCGTACGTACGGCCACAGGCGCAGCAGCGAGCGTACGGCGGACCGCGACGGGTCGGCGGGAGGGGACTGCTCGGGCAGCGGGGACTCGGGTCGCGGGAGGCGCGGGGGTTCGGGCTGCGGGGACTCGGGTCGCGGGAGGCGCGGGGGTTCGGGCTGCGGGGACTCGGGTCGCGGGAGGCGCGGGGGTTCGGGCTGCGGGGACTCGGGTCGCGGGAGGCGCGGGGGTTCGGGTTGTGGGGGCTCGGGTCGCGGGAGGCGCGGGGGTTCGGGTTGTGGGGGCTCGGGTTGTGGGGACATCAGGAGCGAGCCTAGAGATTGCCACTGACGCCCCCAATGGGTTTTCGGCCGCAGGCCCCGCCCCCACCGCCGGGGCGAACAGGTCGCACTCCCCCACCGCCGGGGCGAACAGGTCGCACTCCCCCATCAACCGATCGGTTGATGCCCCTTCGAGCGCGATGGGCGATGCCCGCGCACCGCCCGTACCGAGACCCTCGATACATGTCCATCATCGAGGTCGCAGACCTGTGCAAGGCCTACGGGGGCCGGCCCGCCGTCGACGGTGTGTCCTTCTCCGTCGAGGAGGGCGAGATATTCGGCATCCTCGGGCCGAACGGCGCGGGCAAGACCACCACCGTCGAATGCGTCGAGGGCCTGCGCGTCCCCGGCAGCGGCACCATCCGGGTGGCCGGGCTCGACCCGGTCGCCGACCACGACCAGGTCACGCGGCTGCTCGGGGCCCAGCTGCAGGAGAGCGAGCTGCAGGCCAAGCTCACCGTGCAGGAGGCACTTGAGCTCTACAGCTCGTTCTACGAGAAGCCCGCCGACTGGCGGCCGCTGGCCGATCGCCTGGGCCTGACCGAGAAGCTCGGCGGCCGCTTCGGCAAACTCAGCGGCGGCCAGAAGCAACGGCTGTTCATCGCCCTTGCCCTGGTCGGCGGACCCCGGGTGGTGGTGCTCGACGAGCTGACCACCGGCCTCGACCCGCGCGCCCGGCGTGACACCTGGCAGCTGATCGAGGACATCCGCGCGTCGGGCGTCACGGTGCTCCTGGTCACGCACTTCATGGAGGAGGCGCAGCGGCTCTGCGACCGGATCGCGGTCATCGACAAGGGCCGGATCGCCGCGCTCGACACCCCGGCGGGCCTGATCAGCAGGTCCGCGAGTCCGACGGTCATCTCGTTCACTCCGTCACACCCCCTGGACACCGGTGAGCTGGCCGCGCTGCCCGCCGCCGTGTCCGTCGCGACCGACGAGAAGGACGGCCGCATCACCGTCAACGGCACCGACGACACGGTCAACGCGGTCATCTCACTGCTGGCCCGCCGGCACATCACCGCCCATCAACTCCGTGTCGCCGACGCCACGTTGGACGACGCGTTCCTGGATCTGACGGGAGCCACGGCATGAGCACGCTCGCCCCTTCCGCCCCCACGGGCGCCGTCATCAGGACGGAGTTCAAGCTCTTCCGGCGCGAGCCGGGCGCCCTCTTCTGGATCATGGTCTTTCCGACCGCGCTGTTTCTCCTGCTCGGTTCGATCCCCACCTTCCGTGAGGTCGGCGAGGCCATTCCCGGTATCCGGCTCGTCGACGCGTACGTGCCCATCGTGGTCCTCACCGCGATGCTGATGGCCGGGCTCCAGGCCATGCCGCCGGTGATCACCGGTTACCGCGAGCGCGGCATCCTGCGCCGTATGTCGACGACACCGGTGCGGCCCGGCACGGTGCTCGGGGCGCAGATGGCGCTGCACGGCACAGCCGCCCTGGTCTCCGCGGTCCTGTCCCTCACCGTGGGCCGGCTCGTGTATGACGTGGCCCTGCCTCGGCAGGGCTTCGGATACGTCCTGGCGCTCGCCCTCGCGATCTGCGCATCCCTCGCCCTGGGCGCCCTGCTGTCGGCCCTCGCGCGGACCCAGAAGGCGGCGAACGCGGTCGGTGCGGCGGCGTTCTTCCCGATGATGTTCAGCGCGGGCCTGTGGATGCCGGTGCAGACCATGCCGGACATCCTCGCCCGGGTCGTGGAGCTGCTGCCGTTCGGCGCCGCCGCCCAGGTGCTGGGCGAGGCCGCGGCGGGCGACTGGCCGAGCTGGTCCCACCTGGGTGTGCTCGCGCTGTGGACGGTGGTCCTGACAGCGGCCGCGGCCCGCTGGTTCCGCTGGGAGTGACATGAGGCCGACGGGCACTGTGGACCAGGCCAAGGCCACCGTGGACCAGGCCGGGGCCACCACCGGCACCGTGAACCAGGCCGGAACCACCACCGCCACCGTGAACCAGGCCGGAGCCACCGTGGATCAGACTGGGGCCATGGGCAGCAGGTACAGACGCAGGCTCGGGCACGGGTACGGCATGACGGCCCGGCTCTCGAAGGAGACGCCGGGTCCGTCGGCGCCGGTGGACGCCGCCATGGCGCACCAGCACGTGGAAGCGCGCTGGCAGTCGTTCCTGCGCTGGGGTCCGTACGGCCTGCTCGGCTTCACGGCCGTCTTCATGGTCGCCACCGCGCACTTCCTGGCGCCGTCCGCCGCCGAGCGGTGGGCGTCCGGGGCCCTGCTCGCCGCCGCCCTGCTGCTGCAGCTGTGGTGGGGCCGCGAGGGCCGTGCGCACTCCGGCCCGAGCACCGCCGGCACCGTCTACTACACGCTCCGCTGGGGCCTGTCCTTCACCTTGTCCTGGCTGAACCCGTTCGCCGCGTTCTACGCGATCCTCGGCTACTTCGGCGCGGAGCGGCTCCTTCCGCGGCGTCTGGTGCCCTGGGGCCTGTTCGGCACCGCGGCCATCATGGCGGGTTCGCAGTCCGGCGGCCTGCCGCCCGACGGCGGTGCCGGGTGGGGTCTGTTCGGCGCGATCCTCGCCATCCACATCGTCCTGCTCTGGGTCTTCAGCCAGCTCGCCGCGTACGAGGAGAAGCGCACCCAGGTCCACATGGACACCATCGCCGAGCTGGAACAGACCAACACCCAGCTGCAGCAGGCCCTCGACGAGAACGCCGCACTGCATGCCCAACTCCTCCTGCAGGCACGGGAGGCAGGGGTCGCCGACGAGCGCCGGCGTCTGGCCGCGGAGCTCCACGACACCATCGCGCAGGGCCTGACCGGCATCATCGCCCAGCTCCAGGTCGTCCAGAACTCCGACGACCGCGCGCTCGCGGAGCAGCATCTGGGCCGCGCCGCCGACCTGGCCCGGCACAGCCTCGGCGAGGCCCGCCGCTCGGTGCAGAATCTGGGCCCGGTGGCCCTGGAGCACCAGGGCCTGTCCGAGGCCCTGAAGGAAACCGTCACCGAATGGGCCGAACGCACGGGTGTGCGCGCCCAGTTCACGGTCACCGGCACCGCCGAGCCACTGCACGAGGAGATCGAGGGGACCTTGGTACGGATCGCCCAGGAGGCCCTGTCCAACACCGCGCGGCACGCCGCCGCGTCCCGCGTGGGCGTCACCCTCTCCTATATGGACGACGAGGTGGCCCTTGACGTGCGCGACGACGGCGCGGGCTTCGACCCGGGCACCGTCCGGCCCCGCTCCGACGCCGGTGGCTTCGGCCTCGACGGTATGCGGGCCCGCGCGGAACGCGTCGCCGGGAGCGTGGAGGTCGAGTCGGAGCCGGGTCACGGAACCGCGGTGTCGGCTCGCGTACCGTTGGTGCGCCATGAGCGCTGATGTGATCACTCTCCTCGTCGTGGACGACCACCCCGTCGTACGGGACGGCCTGCGCGGCATGTTCGCCGCGGCGGCCGGTTTCGAGGTGCTCGGGGAGGCAGCCGACGGGGTCGAGGCGGTCCGGCTCGTCCGGGCGCTCGACCCGGATGTGGTCCTGATGGATCTGCGCATGCCGGGCGGCGGCGGCGTCGAGGCGATCACCGAGCTGTCCCGGACCGGCGCCCGCGCCAAGGTCCTCGTCCTCACCACATACGACACCGACTCGGACACGCTGCCCGCGATCGAGGCGGGCGCGACGGGCTATCTCCTCAAGGACGCCCCGCGCGACGAACTCTTCACGGCGGTGCGTGCGGCGGCCGAGGGCCGCACGGTCCTGTCACCGGCGGTGGCGTCCCGCCTGGTCTCGCGCGTCCGAGCCCCCGGCAGTGAACCGCTGTCCACGCGCGAGCGCGAGGTCCTCGCCCTGGTCGCGAAGGGCACATCGAACCGGGAGATCGCCGCGGAGCTGTTCATCAGCGAGGCCACGGTGAAGACCCACTTGACGCATATTTACGGCAAGTTGGGCGTAAAGGACAGGGCGGCGGCGGTGGCGACGGCGTACGACCGGGGCATTCTCGGCTGAAGACCCGGGCATTCTCTGCTGAATAACCGGGCGTTCTCCACCGAACACCGACGTTTTCGTCCGACCCGGACATCGGTCCGGTGGCTTGAACCAACCCCTGTGACTGATCCGTGACGCCGCCGCATCAAGGGCGTTGTTCCAGAGACCTAGGTTGAATCTGGTCCACATGTTGTGAACGTTCCAGGGAGGATGCGTGGCCGAGGTGCCGGACCCGGGCAAGCGGTTCGACGACTCCGAGCTCGTGGAGATGTCCCAGGGGGACCCCGCGCAGGCGAGGCTCCTGAAGAAGTCCCTGGAGACCCTGGCCGCCGGACACGGCGGTGACGCCCTCAAGGAGATGGCGCGGGAGGTCCTCTCCGGCCGCGCCGGCCTGCGGGACGCGGCGAACGTGTCGGCGTACGCGGACCAGCTGATCGAGCAGGCCGCTCCCATGGCGGAGAAGTGGGCCTCGCTCTCCGAGGCCGAGCGCGACGAGCTGGCCGCCGACGGCCGCCGCGCGATCGCCGCCGAGCAGGAGCGGATCGACGAGGAACGACGCACGACCCCCGGTTCGCCCGGCGAGGGCGACGGAAAGAAGTCCCGGCACGACAGCCGTGGCTGGTCACTGTACTGACGGGGCGGGAGCGGGAACTGTGGGATTCCGAGTAGAACCGACCGCGATCCAGGGCTTCTCCACACTGGTGTCGCGGGGCGCGGACGGCGCCACGAAGGCCGTCGAGTACACGGCCGACAACGCGAAGATCGACACGATGGCCGGAGGGAAGCTCTGGGACCTCGTCGCCGGTGAGCACGACCAGCACGTGGAAGCGGCCAAGAAGGCACTGCGGAAAGTGCAGAGCGTCCTGCAGTCCTCGCACACGGAACTGTCCAAGTCCGCGACGTACTACCGCGAGACGGACAAGGGCGAGGCCGAGAAGATGGACGCGACCTACCCGGGCTCCAAGGGCGGCGGAGGCGCGCCCGCCGAGGGCGGCAACGGCAGCGACTTCGGCGACGCCCAGGACGCCGCGGGCACCCTGAAGCCGCCGGAGGGCGACAGCGACAACCCGATCGTCAGCTACGGCCAGGGGCACGCGGCCGAGTTCGAGCAGAGCCCGGTCCAGAAGACCGTCGGCACCATGATGGACCTGGGCAGTCCGTCGACCGTGGCCGTGGAGGCGGTCAAGCTGCTCTTCGGCTTCGACATCTTCGGCGAGATCAACAACTGGGTCTTCGGCGACTGGAACAAGTACAACGACTGCGCCGGCGTCTGGGGCAGCCTCGGCTCCTTCTGCGACGCGACGGCCGCGAACCTGAAGAAGGGCACCGACAACGTCGGCGTGACCTGGCAGGGCAACGCCTACGACGCGGCGAAGGTCTACTTCGACGAGTTCAGCAAGAAGCTCGCCGACTTCAAGGAGACCTTCGAGTCCCTGAAGTCCTGCTACGAGCAGGCGGCGATGCAGGCGTTCCAGCTCGCCGAGGTCCTGAAGGCCGGCATCGTCTTCATCGCCGACATGGCGATCATCTGGATGGCGAACATGGCCGCGGCGACCGCCGTCAACGCGATCCCGGTCGGCGGGCAGGCGGCCTCCGTCGCCATGTTCGCCCTGGCCGCGGCGCAGGCGGTCATGATCATCGACCGGTATGCCGCGCTGGTGAAGGCCTTCGACGCGACGATGCTGGCGATCACCGGGCTCGGTCTGACGATGGCCACCGCGGTCAGCGGATTCTCGTCGGCCGACGGCTTCCCCGAGGCCAGCTCCGCCGGCTACGACAACCGGGTGGTGGCCTGAGATGCCCACGTTCTCCGGCGACACCATGGAGCTGTTCCTCTCCCGCGCCCGGATCCTTGCCATCGGAACCGTCCCGGCCTATCTGATGCTCGCCTTCTTCCTCACCAAGGAAGAGGGCTGGCACTGGAGCTTCCTGGCCCTGTTCGTACTGCCGCCCGTCGCGGCGGTGCTCGGATTCGTCGCGAAGCGGGACATCCGGCCGGGCCTCGGTATCGCGGCGCTCGTTCTGGCCATCGCCCCGTTCCCCGTGGTCGGCGGAGTGGAGACACTGCTCTAAGCAGCCTTGAGGAAGTCCGGTGCGCTTTGGTCGTGCCCCAAAGGGGCGCGGGGAACTGCGCGACCAGCCACGACGCACCCGCAGATGACGCACCGGACTTCCCGCGGAGCGCTTAGGCCCTACGGGTCCGCCGGTGCCCCATGCCATGATCCTTCGGCAGGCGCTCACCGACTTCATCGCCCATGCCACGGAGGCCGCGCGTGACCAACGCCGTAACGATCCCGGACCACATAACCGGCTACCCGAACGTCGCCTTCGGCGGATACGTCGCCGGGCTGCTCGCCGCCCGCAGCGACGCCAAGACGGTGCGGGTCGACTTCCGGGGAGCCGTGCCCGTGGGCAAACCCGTGGACCTGGACGGGCTCGTCACCGCGAGCCCCGCCGAGCTGCTGCTCGATCCGCCCGAGATGCCGACCTGGGAGCAGGCGCGGACGGCCTCCGAGGACTACCTGGAGCACCACCGGAGGTCACCGCTTCCGATCCCGGACTGCTTCGGCTGCGGTCCCGTGCCGCCGGGGCGGGGCGTGCGGATCTTTCCGTCCCGCGTGCCGGGGCGCGACAATCTTCTGGCCGCCGCGTGGGTGCCGGATCCCGAACTCGCCGGCGGGGACGGCACCTTGGGGCCGGAGATGGTGTGGTCGGCACTCGACTGCCCCGGCGGTTGGGCGGGTATGCGGCTCGCGAAGATGGGGGCGGGCGCCGTCACCGCCGCACTCACCGGCACACAGCTGCGCGGCGTGACCGCGGGCGAGCGCCATGTGTCGTACGCCTGGCACCTCGGCACCGAGGGACGGAAGGTCACCGTGGGGGTGGCACTCGCAACGGCCGAAGGCGAACTGTGCGCACTGGCCGAGGCGTTGTGGATCCGGCCCCGGGACTGAGCGGCCCCCACGAAGCCTTGAGTGCCGGTGATCGCCGCCAGGGCCGCTCGGATAACGAACACCCAGCCTCGGCCAACGAACGAAATCCGGCCAACCTGGCGGCTCGCTCCTGACAGCACCCGCGTCCCCTGTCACTCTTCCTCTGCGCCGCCACGCACAGCGTCCCCACAGGCAATCCGCTGGCGCGGCCGGCTCTCCCCCCACGTGCACCTTGTTCTGCCTTGTTCTGCCCGGACGGCCACCCACCGCCCGGTCCCCCCGGCCGCGCGATCCGTGGCCCGCAGAAGGAGCAGCAGCCTTGAGACGCACGTCCCACTCCCACAGACCCAGGCGCGGCACCGCTGCCGGCGCCCTGTTCGCCACCGCCGCCCTGCTCGCCGTAGGGCTTCAGGTCACCCCGGCCGGTGCCGCGCCACCCGGCAAGGCCGATCCGGGGGCCCTGCCCGCCAAACTCTCCCCGTCCCAGCGTGCCGAGCTGATCCGTGAGGCGGATGCCACGAAGGCGGCGACCGCGAAGGAGCTGAAGCTCGGGGCGAAGGAGCGGCTCGTCGTCCGCGATGTCGTCCAGGACCGCGACGGCACGACACACACCCGCTACGAGCGCACCTACGACGGACTGCCCGTACTCGGCGGCGACCTGGTCGTCAGCGCGAGCAAGGCGGGCACGACCGAGTCCGTGAGCAAGGCGGCCAAGGCGCAGCTCAAGGGGCTCGACACCAAGGCGGAGATCACCGCGGGCGCCGCCAGGACGCAGGCCCTGAACGCCGCCGAGGCCGACGGCGGCAAGAAGATCAAGGCCGAGCGTGCTCCCCGTAAGGTCATCTGGCTCGGCGGCGGCAGCCCCACGCTCGCGTACGAGACCGTCGTCGGCGGGCTGCAGAAGGACGGCACGCCGAGCGAGCTGCACGTCGTGACGGACGCCGCCACCGGCAAGAAGCTCTTCGAGCGGCAGGCCGTGCACAACGGCACGGGCAATACGCAGTACAGCGGTCAAGTCACCCTGGGCACCGCCCAGTCGGGCAGCAACTACACCCTCTCCGACACCGGTCGCGGCAACCACCGCACGTACAACCTGAACCGGGGGACCTCGGGCCAGGGCACCCTGTTCAGCGGGCCCGACGACGTCTGGGGCAACGGCAGTCCGTCGAACCTGGAGACCGCCGGCGCCGACGCCCACTACGGCGCCGCGCTGACCTGGGACTACTACAAGAACGTGCACGGCAGAAGCGGCATTCGCGGCGACGGTGTGGGCGCGTACTCCCGCGTGCACTACGGGAACAACTACGTCAACGCCTTCTGGACGGACAGCTGCTTCTGCATGACGTACGGCGACGGGGCCAGCAACCAGAAGCCGCTGACCTCCATCGACGTCGCCGCGCACGAGATGACCCACGGCGTGACCTCGAACACGGCCGGGCTGATCTACAGCGGTGAGTCCGGGGGCCTGAACGAGGCGACCTCCGACATCATGGCCGCCGCCGTCGAGTTCAACGCCAACAACCCCCAGGACCTGGGCGATTACCTCGTCGGCGAGAAGATCGACATCCGGGGCAACGGCACTCCGCTGCGCTACATGGACCGGCCGAGCCGGGACGGCAGCTCCAAGGACGCCTGGTACTCGGGCATCGGCAACATCGACGTGCACTACTCGTCAGGGCCCGCGAACCACTGGTTCTATCTGCTCAGCGAAGGCAGCGGGCAGAAGACCATCAACGGCGTCGCGTACGACTCGCCGACCTCCGACGGCCTCCCGGTCACCGGCATCGGCCGCGAGAAGGCCGCGCTGATCTGGTACAAGGCGCTGACCACGAAGTTCAACTCCCGGACGAACTACGCCGATGCGCGCACCGGGACCGTGGCGGTCGCCGGTGAGCTGTACGGCACGTCGAGCGCCGAGTACAAGGCGGTGCAGGACGCGTGGGCGGGCGTCAACGTCGGCACACGGCCCGGCGGGCCCGGCGGCACGACGTACGAGAACACCAACGACGTGCAGATCCCGGACAACGGCGCGGCCGTCACCTCGGCCATCAGCGTCGACAAGGCCGGTAACGCACCGGCGAACCTGCAGGTGGGCGTGGACATCATCCACACCTGGCGCGGTGACCTGGTGGTGGACCTGGTCGCGCCGGACGGCTCGGTGTACAACCTGAAGCCGTTCAGCTCGGGCGACTCCGCGGACAACGTGAAGGCGACGTACACCGTCAACGCCTCGTCCGAAGTGGCCGCCGGATCCTGGAAGTTGCGGGTGCAGGACCGGGCCGCGCAGGACGTCGGGTACATCAACAGCTGGAAGCTGACCTTCCCGTAGGTCACCGCCGCAGGATCAGGCAACCGCGCACGAGCACACACTGGGCGCCGTCCGGGGCAACTCCCCCCGGATGGCGCCCAGTTCGCATAACGGACGTGATCTGTCGCCCAACGGACGATTTCCGGCCAACCTGCGGACGCCCTCATGACATGAACGCGTCGCCAATGACACTCTTCCCCCGCACGGCACAGCCGCACCACGGCACACCGCACGAGTACTTCCCCGCCCGGGTGGTCCCCCACGCCACCCGGACACCCCCACATCCAGGGAGTCATGAGTGTCGCCCCACATAGCCAACAGACGTGCCCTCACCGCCACCGTCACCGCGATCGCCGCGGCCGCCCTCATCGGCGGCGGCCTCGCGAGCGGCGCCTCCGCGCAGCCCGCGGCGGAGGAGACCCCCACCGCCGCCCCGGCCAAGCTCTCCGCCTCGCAGCGCGCCGAGCTGCTGCGCGACGCCGACGCCGCCAAGGCGCAGCAGGCGAAGGAACTCGGTCTGTCCGCGGCCGAGAAGCTCGTCGTCCGTGATGTCGTCAAGGACCGCGACGGCTCCACGCACACCCGCTACGAGCGCACCTACGACGGGCTGCCCGTACTCGGCGGCGACCTGGTCGTGCACGAGACCAAGTCCCGTGAGACGGAAGGCGTGACGAAGGCACGCGCGGGCGCCCTCAAGGTCGACACCACCCGCGCCAAGTCCGCACCCAAGGGCTCCCGCGCCGTCGTCTGGGCGGCCTCCGGCACCCCGCGCCTCGCGTACGAGAAGGTCGTCAAGGGCACCAAGAAGGACGGCACTCCCAGCAAGCTGCATATCGTCACCGACGCCGCCACCGGCAAGAAGATCTTCCAGTGGGACACCATCCACACCGGCGCCGGCCACACCCAGTACAGCGGTGACGTGGAGCTCGGCACCAAGCAGGAGAGCAGCGGCTTCTCGCTCACGGACACGGGCCGCGGCGACCACAAGACGTACGACCTCAAGCACGGCCAGTCGGGCCAGGGCACGCTCGTCGCCGGGCCCGACGACGAGTGGGGCGACGGCACCGCGGCCAACAACGAGACCGCGGCCGCCGACGCGCACTACGGCGCCGGGATGACCTGGGACTACTACAAGACCGTGCACGGCCGCGAGGGCATCAAGGGCGACGGCGTCGGCGCCTACTCGCGCGTCCACTACGGCAACAGCTACGTCAACGCCTTCTGGGACGACAGCTGCTTCTGCATGACGTACGGCGACGGCCAGGGCAACGCCAAGCCGCTCACCTCGCTCGACGTGGCCGCGCACGAGATGACGCACGGCGTCACCTCCAACACCGCGGGCCTCATCTACAGCGGTGAGTCCGGCGGCCTGAACGAGGCGACGTCCGACATCTTCGGCTCCACGACGGAGTTCTACGCGAAGAACACCAAGGACGTCGGCGACTACTTCATCGGCGAGAAGATCGACATCAACGGCGACGGCACCCCGCTGCGCTACATGGACAAGCCGAGCAAGGACGGCAAGTCCAAGGACGACTGGTACGCGGGCATCGGCTCCATCGACGTCCACTACTCGTCCGGAGTCGCGAACCACTTCTTCTACCTGCTCTCCGAGGGCAGCGGGAAGAAGGAGATCAACGGCGTCCAGTACGACTCCCCGACCGCCGACGGCCAGGCCGTCTCCGGCATCGGCCGCGACAAGGCCGAGAAGATCTGGTTCAAGGCCCTGACGACGTACATGACGTCCAACACCGACTACGCCAAGGCCCGCACGGCGACCCTCGACGCCGCCAAGGACCTCTACGGCGACGGCTCCGCCGAGCAGAAGGCGGTCGACGCGGCCTGGGCCGGTGTGAACGTGAAGGCGGCCAAGAAGAAGCACTGACCGCCACGCGGTGAGCACGAGCGGGCGGCACCCGGAGCAGACGGGTGCCGCCCGTCACCGCGTCCACGGCTGCCGGAACAGCCCCGGCCGCCTCCGCCTACCGCATCAGCACTCCCGCCCCCTCCCCCGTGAGCTCCGACGGCACCGTCACAAGACCCAGGTCCGCCCCGCTCTCCAGGTGACGGTGTGTGGGCAGGATGCGGACCGTGTACCCGAAGGGCCCGGTCCGGTCGAGGGCGAGCGGGCCCTCGTAGACCCAGCGCCCCTCAAGGTCGGGGCCGCTCGTGGGCTTCAGCGGCAGCGACGCCGTGTCCACGAGCCGGTCGTCGGAGTCGACCCGCCCGGTGACCACCTGCACCTCCACGTCATCGGGCCCCAGGTCCCCGAGCTGCACCCGCACCCGCAGGGCGAGCGTGGAGCCCAGCTCCGCGACCGAGCCGGGGGCGGCGGGGGCCGCGGTCTCCACATGGTCGACGGCGAGATACGGCCACGCCCCGCGGATCCGGGACTTCCAGGCCGCCAAGTCCCGTGCCGTGGACGGGTCGAGGGCACGGTGGGCATGCGCCGCGGGGGCGTACAGCTGCTCCACGTACTCCCGGACCATGCGCCCGGCGAGCAGCTTCGGGCCGAGCGAGGTCAGCGTCCTGCGGACCATCTCTATCCAGCGGTCGGGCAGGCCGCCCGCGCCGCGTTCGTAGAAGCGCGGCGCGACCCGCTGTTCCAGCAGGTCGTACAGCGCGGCCGCCTCGAGGTCGTCGCGCCGGTCCTCGTCGAGGGCACCGCCGTCCGCGGTGGGGATGGCCCAGCCGAAGTCGGGCTCGAACCACTCGTCCCACCAGCCGTCCAGGACCGACAGGTTGAGGCAGCCGTTGAGGGCGGCCTTCATTCCGGATGTGCCGCAGGCCTCCAGGGGGCGGAGCGGGTTGTTGAGCCAGACGTCGCAGCCCGGGTAGAGCTTCTGCGCCATCTTCATGCCGTAGTCCGGCAGGAACACGATGCGGTGGCGCACCCGGGGGTCGTCGGCGAAGCGGACCAGTTCCTGGACGAGACGCTTGCCGCCGTCGTCCGCCGGGTGGGCCTTGCCCGCGACGACGATCTGGATCGGCCGCTCGGGGTGCAGGAGCAGCTCCATCAGCCGGTCACGGTCGCGCAGCATCAGGGTCAGGCGCTTGTACGACGGCACACGGCGCGCGAAGCCGATGGTCAGGACCTCGGGGTCGAGGACGCCCTCGACCCAGCCGAGTTCGGCGCTGTGCGCGCCGCGCTGCCGCCAGGAGTCGGCGAGCCGTGCGCGCACCTCGCGCACCAGCTGCCCGCGCAGTTCGCGGCGCAGTTCCCAGATCTGGTCGTCGGGGATGTCCGCGACGGCGTCCCAGCGTTCGGAGCCGCCGACGCTCAGGGCGTCCTCGGTGCGGCGGGCGCCGATCTGCCGGGCGCCGAGCCGGAACACCTCGGGCGCCACCCAGGTGGGGGCGTGCACCCCGTTGGTGACCGAGGCGATGGGCACCTCATCGGGGTCGAATCCCGGCCACAGTCCGGCGAACATCTCGCGGCTGACCTTGCCGTGCAGGACCGAGACGCCGTTGGCGCGGCGGCCGAGCCTGAGGCCCATCACCGCCATGTTGAAGCGGTTGGGCTCGCCGCCCGGATAGGTCTCCATGCCCAGCTGCAGGACCCGGCCCACGTCGATGCCGGGCAGTTCGGCGCCCTCGCCGAAGTGCCGGGCGACCAGCTCACGGTCGAAGCGGTCGATACCGGCGGGCACGGGAGTGTGGGTGGTGAAGACGGTCCCTGCGCGCACGGCCTCCAGGGCGGAGTCGAAGTCCATGCCGTCGCCGTCGCCGTGGTCGGCGTCATCGGCGGCGGCCAGTTCCCGGATGCGCTCCAGGCCGAGAAAGCCCGCGTGCCCCTCATTGGTGTGGAAGACCTCGGGCGCGGGATGGCCGGTCAGCCGGCAGTACGTCCGCACGGCGCGCACCCCGCCGATGCCGAGCAGCATCTCCTGCAGCAGACGGTGCTCGCTGCCGCCGCCGTAGAGCCGGTCGGTGATGTCGCGTTCGCCGAAGTCGTTCTCCTCCACGTCGGAGTCGAGAAGGAGCAGCGGTACGCGGCCGACCTGGGCCAGCCAGATATGGGCCCGCAGGGAACGGCCGCCGGGCAGGGCCAGGGCGACCTGTGCGTGGCCGTTGCCGGTGTCCCTGAGGGGCGTCAGCGGCAGCTCGTTGGGGTCGAGTACGGGGTAGTGCTCCTGCTGCCAGCCGTCGCGGGACAGGGACTGCCGGAAGTAGCCGTGGCGGTAGAGCAGGCCGACGCCTATCAGGGGCACGCCCAGGTCACTGGCGGCCTTGAGGTGGTCGCCGGCCAGGATGCCGAGGCCGCCCGAGTACTGCGGCAGGGCACCGGTGATCCCGAACTCGGGCGAGAAGTAGGCGATGGCGGCGGGCAGTTCGGCGCCCTGCGCACCCTGCTCCTGGTACCAGCGCTCCCCCTCCATATAGCCGCGCAGATCGGCCACGGCGGCATCGAGGCGGCGTAAGAAGCGCTGGTCGTCGGCGAGTTCGGCCAGACGCGCGGCCGACGCGGCGCCGAGCACCTTGACCGGATCGCCGGTCCACTGCTCATCGGGCTCGATCAGTTCGAACAGCTCACGGGTCTCGGTATGCCAGGACCAGCGCAGATTCCGGGCCAAGTCGGCCAGCGGACGCAGGGGTTCGGGGAGCACGGGACGTACGGTGAAACGACGGATCGCCTTCACGGTCAACTCCTCAAAGCTCAACTCCTGTCGACGGTAACGGCATCGCCGCGGGCGCGGCCACGGCGCGGGGGCGCGCGCACGGGTGCGGCCGTATACGGGTGAGCGAAAGGCGTAGGTGGCACCCGTGGAGCGTCCCGTCTTGTGTGAGCTGTTACGACCTAGTAGTTAACAAAGCACCGGATTGCCCACCCGAGAACGGTGGGAAGGCTCCTCCGGTACCACCCCCGTAAAACCCGGCTCCCCCCCCGGAACACACCGCAGGACCCCTCTCCACAACCCCGTCCGCGAGTACGCACACCAGCGAAGCGGCAAGGAGCGGTCATGCCCGCAATGCGACATTCGTCATCCGCACCCTCTCCGTCGTCGGACCGGTCCGCGACGGAGCCGCCGACGAAGGTTCCGATACCAGGTGCCGAACACCAGGCCTCGCCCGCGCAGCCTCAAGGTGATCCCGTGAATGAGACGCCTCAAGGTGCTCCCGTGAATGAACTGATCGGCCGCATACCGGTCCAGGACGTACGCCCGTGCGTGGACCGGGGCCGCCGCCCGGCCAAGTGCGTGGCGGGTGAGACCTTCCAGGTCACCGCCACCGTGTTCCGCGAGGGCCATGACGCCGTGGCCGCCAATGTGGTGCTGCGCGATCCGCGGGGCCGCACCGGTCCGTGGACGCCGATGCGCGAGCTGGCCCCGGGCACCGACCGGTGGGGCGCCGACGTCACCCCGGACACCGAGGGCGACTGGACGTTCACCGTGGAGGCCTGGGGCGACCCCGTCGGCACCTGGCGCCGGCACGCACAGATCAAGGTGCCGGCCGGACTCGACACCGAACTGGTCCTGGAAGAAGGCGCGTTGCTGCACGAGCGGGCGGCCGCCGGGGTGCCGCCGGGCGAGTCCCGGAACACGGTGCTCGCCGCCGTGGCGGGCCTGCGGGACACCGGGCGGCCGGCGGCGGCCCGGCTCGCGGCGGCCCTGACGCCCGGTGTCGACGCGGTCATCGCCCGCCATCCGCTGCGCGAGCACGTCACCGCCTCCCGCGCGCTGCCGCTGACCGTGGAGCGGCCGCGGGCCCTGTTCGGCTCCTGGTACGAGTTCTTCCCGCGCTCCGAGGGCGCCGTGGTCAAAGAGGGCGCCCCGCCGGTCGGCGGCACCTTCGCCACCGCCGCGAAACGTTTGTCCTCGATCGCCGCGATGGGCTTCGACGTGGTGTATCTGCCACCCGTCCATCCCATCGGCACCACCTACCGCAAGGGCCCCGACAACACGCTGTCCGCGGGTCCGCACGATGTGGGCGTGCCCTGGGCGATCGGCTCCGCGGAAGGCGGGCACGACGCGATCCACCCGGACCTCGGCACGATCGACGACTTCGACGCGTTCGTTGCGGAGGCAAGGGACCAGCACCTGGAGGTCGCCCTCGACTTCGCGCTGCAGTGCTCACCCGACCACCCCTGGGTGAAGCAGCACCCGGAGTGGTTCCACCATCGCGCGGACGGCACCATCGCGTACGCCGAGAACCCGCCGAAGAAGTACCAGGACATCTATCCGATCGCCTTCGACGCGGATATGCCGGGCCTGATCCGCGAGACGCTGCGGGTGCTCAGGCACTGGATGGAGCACGGGGTGCGGATCTTCCGCGTGGACAATCCGCACACCAAGCCGGTGGTGTTCTGGGAGCAGGTGCTCGCCGACATCCGCCGCACCGACCCGGATGTGATCTTCCTGGCCGAGGCGTTCACCCGGCCCGCGATGATGCACACGCTCGCGCAGATCGGCTTCCAGCAGTCGTACACCTACTTCACCTGGCGCAACTCCAAGGAGGAACTCACCGACTACGCAACCGAGTTGGCCGGTGAAGCGGCGAGTTATATGCGGCCGAACTTCTTTGTGAACACCCCCGACATCCTGCACGCCTATCTGCAGGAGGGCGGCCGTCCCGCGTTCGAGGTGCGCGCGGTGCTCGCCGCGACCCTCTCGCCCACCTGGGGTGTCTACAGCGGCTACGAGCTGTGCGAGAACACCCCCGTGCGGCCGGGCAGCGAGGAGTATCTGCACTCCGAGAAGTACGAACTGCGGCCGCGGGACTGGGAGTCGGCCGAGCGCGAGGGCCGCTCCATCGCGCCGCTGATCACCGAGCTCAACCGGGTCAGGCGCCGCCACCCGGCCCTGCGCTCACTGCGCTCCCTGCGCTTCCACCACACCGACAACGACGCCCTGATCGCCTACTCGAAGCGGCAGGGACCGAACACGGTTCTGGTCGTCGTGAACCTCGACCCGTACCACACCCAAGAAGCCACCATCTCGTTGGACATGCCGGAACTCGGCCTGGAATGGCATGAGTCCGTGCCGGTGCGCGATGAGCTCTCCGGCGATACGTACCACTGGGGCAGGTCCAACTACGTACGCCTGGAGCCGGGCCGTACACCCGCACACATTCTCACGGTGCAGCGGCCGTCCTCCCCGTCGAACGGAGGGTCTTCCACACAATGATCGTCAACGAGCCCGTCCAGGACACCTTCGAGGACACCCCGGCCAAGGACCGCCACCCCGACTGGTTCAAGCGCGCGGTCTTCTACGAGGTACTCGTCCGCTCCTTCCAGGACAGCAACGGCGACGGCATCGGCGACCTCAAGGGCATCACCGCCAAGCTGGACTATCTCCAGTGGCTCGGCGTGGACTGCCTGTGGCTGCCCCCGTTCTTCAAGTCCCCGCTGCGCGACGGCGGTTACGACGTCTCCGACTACACGGCCGTGCTGCCGGACTTCGGGGACCTGGCCGACTTCGTGGAGTTCGTGGACGCCGCCCATCAGCGCGGTATGCGGGTCATCATCGACTTCGTCATGAACCACACCAGCGACCAGCACCCGTGGTTCAAACAGTCCCGCGAGGACCCCGACGGGCCCTACGGCGACTACTACGTCTGGGCGGACGACGACAAGCAGTACCAGGACGCCCGGATCATCTTCGTCGACACGGAGACCTCCAACTGGACCTTCGACCCGGTGCGCAAGCAGTACTTCTGGCACCGCTTCTTCTCCCATCAGCCGGACCTCAACTTCGAGAACCCGGCCGTCCAGGAGGAGATCATCTCGGCGCTCCGGTTCTGGCTCGACCTCGGCATCGACGGCTTCCGCCTGGACGCCGTGCCCTATCTGTACGCGGAGGAGGGCACCAACTGCGAGAACCTGCCGCGCACCCATGAGCTCCTCAAGCGGGTCCGCAAGGAGATCGACGCCCACTACCCGGACACGGTGCTGCTCGCCGAGGCCAACCAGTGGCCGGAGGACGTCGTCGACTACTTCGGCGACCCGGCGACCGGCGGGGACGAGTGCCATATGGCGTTCCACTTCCCGGTGATGCCACGGATCTTCATGGCCGTGCGCCGCGAGTCCCGCTACCCGGTCTCGGAGATCCTCGCCAAGACCCCGGCGATCCCCTCCGGCTGCCAGTGGGGCATCTTCCTGCGCAACCACGACGAGCTGACCCTCGAAATGGTCACCGACGAAGAGCGCGACTACATGTACGCGGAGTACGCCAAGGACCCGCGGATGCGCGCCAACATCGGCATCAGGAGGCGTCTCGCGCCCCTTCTGGACAACGACCGCAACCAGATCGAGCTGTTCACCGCCCTGCTGCTGTCCCTGCCCGGCACGCCGATCCTCTACTACGGCGACGAGATCGGCATGGGCGACAACATCTGGCTCGGCGACCGCGACGCGGTGCGCACCCCGATGCAGTGGACCCCGGACCGCAACGCGGGCTTCTCGTCCTGCGACCCGGGCCGGCTCTATCTGCCGACGATCATGGACCCGGTCTACGGCTACCAGGTGACGAACGTCGAGGCGTCGATGTCCTCACCGTCCTCGCTCCTGCACTGGACCCGCCGGATGATCGAGATCCGGAAGCAGAACCCGGCGTTCGGACTCGGCTCGTACACCGAACTGCCCTCGTCCAACCCGGCGGTGATCGCCTTCCTGCGGGAGGCGCCGGGGACGGAGGAGGGCGCCGACGATCTGGTCCTGTGCGTGCACAACTTCTCCCGCTTCGCCCAGCCCACCGAGCTCGACCTGCAGGCCTTCAACGGCCGGCATCCGGTGGAGCTGATCGGCGGGGTGCGCTTTCCGGCCATCGGTGAACTTCCGTACTTGCTGACCCTTGCGGGACATGGGTTCTACTGGTTCCGGCTGCGCGAGGACGCGGCGTAACTTGGACCGACGGGGCGCGGGCGGGCCTGTTTCCCGCGCCCCGCTCTGGGCACTCAACTCACCACGCATTCCCGGCACTCCACCCTGCCTGAGACAGGGACTCCGCGACGGGAAGGGACTCGGCGCATGTCGGAAGCCGCGACTCGTACAGGCACAGGCCCCACCTGGTCCGCCGCCGAACGTCCGCGGCTGCTCGACTCGCTCGACGCGCTGCTTCGGGAGTGGCTGCCACGGCAGCGCTGGTTCGCGGGCAAGGGCCATCCGGTGACCGGCTTCGGCCTGGTCTCCGCTACGGAACTGCTGCCGCCCGCGGCGTCACCCGGGCTGCTGCACCTCCTGGTCGAGACCGAGCAGCCAGGTCAGCCGCCCGACTGCTACCAGCTGCTGCTCGGTGTGCGCAGGGTCCTGCCCCCGCACCTGGCCCCAGCCCTGATCGGCCGCCCCGGCACGGGCCCGCTGACCGGCCTGACGGTGTACGAGGGCCTGCACGACCCGCGCCTCGCCCAACTGCTCCTGGAACGGCTGCGAATACCCGGGCGGATGGGAGATCTGCACTTCGAGCGGGCGCGCGGCGCCGGGGAGACGGCCGACGACGGGACCGGCGACGGGGCCGATGACGGGACCGACGGCAAGGGCGCCGACGCGGCGGGCGACGCGGAGATACCGCCGGGGCTCGCCGCCCGCGCCCTGGGCGTCGAGCAGTCCAACTCCTCGCTCGTGTACGGCGACCGGCTCATACTCAAGCTGTTCCGCAAGGTCGTACCCGGTGTACAGCCGGACCTGGAGGTGCCCCTCGCGCTCGCCGGGGCGGGATGCGCACGGGTTCCGGCCCCGGTGGCCTGGTTCTCGTACGTCCGTGACGCCCCCCGCTCCCCCGACGGCCCCGGCGCCCCCGACGATCCCGACTCCTCGTACGCGCTCGGGGTGCTCCAGCCGTATCTGGCGGGCTCCGAGGACGGCTGGACCCTCGCCCTGCGGTGTCTGCGGGAGGGCGGCGACTTCGTGCCGCAGGCACGTGAGCTCGGCCGGGCCACGGCCGAGGTCCACCAGGCCCTGGCCGAGGCGCTCCCCACGACGTCACTGGGCCGGCCCCAGACCGATCTGATCGCCACCGGGATGAAGGAACGCCTCCACGACGCGGTCCGGTCGGTACCCGCCCTGCATCCCTACGCCCAGGGACTCGCCTCGGCCTACGACGCGCTCGCGGCCCTGGACGGCGATCACCGCACCGCCCAACGCGTCCACGGAGACCTGCACTTGGGCCAGTGCCTGCGGTCCCCCGACGACACCTGGCACCTGATCGACTTCGAGGGCGAACCGGCCCGCCCGCTCGCGGAGCGCCGCCGCCCCCAGCCCCCCGTGCGGGATATCGCCGGGATGCTCCGCTCCTTCGAGTACGCCGCGCACACCCACCGCGCACCCGCCTGGGCGAGCAGCTGCCGGGCCGCGTACTGCACCGGATACGCCGAGGTCATGGGGGTCGACCCGCGCGACGAACCGACGCTCCTGCGCGCCTACGAGACCGACAAGGCGATCTACGAAGTCCTCTACGAGGCCCGCAACCGCCCCGACTGGCTCCCCGTCCCCATGTCGGCGATCCGCCGCCTCGCCAGCCCCGACCACTGACTTACCTTCCGCCGAGGAGGCGCCTCCCAGTGTCCGCGAAGCCGGAGCAGACCCCAGAACCAGCACAGCCCCCACAGCCCCGCAAGGCGGCGAAGGCCGCGTCTCCGAAGGCCGCGGCCGCGAAGAAGACGACGGCGAAGGCGGCGTCCGCGAGGGCCGCCTCGGCCAAGAAGACCGCGGCCAAGGCGGCCAAGGCGGCCGCGAAGACGACCAAGGCGGCCACCAAGCCGGCACCCCCCAAGACGACCAAGCCGGCCAGGACGGCCAAGGCCGCCAAGGTGCCCGCGCCGAGGAAGCCACGGGCGCCGAAGCAGCCGGACCCGGCGGCCGGGGCCCTGCACGCCTCCGACCGCGCCCGCCTCCTGAACGGCACGCACCACGACCCGCACGGCGTGCTCGGCGCCCACCCCGCGCCGGACGGCGGCGTGGTGTTCCGGGTGCTTCGCCCGTACGCCCTCGGTGTCACCGTCGTCATCGAGGGCGACGGCGACGGTGCCGGCGGTCTGCGGACCGTGCTGCACGACGACGGAGAGGGCTTCTTCTCCGGCACGCTGCCGCTGCGGCACGTCCCCGAGTACCGGCTCCTGGTGACGTACGAAGGCACCGAGCTCGACACCCACGACCCGTACCGCTTCCTGCCCTCGCTCGGCGAGCTCGATCTGCATCTGATCGGCGAGGGCCGGCACGAGCAGCTGTGGACGGCGCTCGGCTCACAGCCGATGGTGCACCAGGGCGTGACCGGCACCCGGTTCACGGTGTGGGCACCGAACGCGCAGGGGGTGCGCGTGGTCGGCGGCTTCAACTACTGGGACGGCACCGGCTTCCCGATGCGCTCGCTCGGCTCCAGCGGGGTGTGGGAGCTGTTCGTGCCCGGCATCGGCGCGGGTGAGCTGTACAAGTACGAGATCACCAAGGCGGGCGGCGGTACGACGCTGCGTGCCGACCCGCTGGCCCGGCACACCGAGGTGCCGCCCGCCACCTCGTCGGTCGTGGTGCAGTCGCACCACCAGTGGCGGGACGCCGACTGGCTGGCCAGGCGCACTCTGCGGCCCGCGCACGAGTCGCCGTTCTCGGTGTACGAAGTCCATCTGGCGTCCTGGCGGCCGGGCCTGACCTACCGTCAGCTGGCCGAGCAACTGCCGCCGTACGTGGCCGACCTGGGCTTCACCCATGTCGAGCTGATGCCGGTGGCCGAGCATCCCTTCGGCGGCTCCTGGGGCTACCAGGTCACCGGGTTCTATGCCCCGACGGCCCGCCTCGGCACCCCCGACGACTTCAGGTATCTCGTCGACGCGCTGCACCAGGCGGGCATCGGCGTCCTGATGGACTGGGTGCCGGCGCACTTCCCGCGCGACGACTGGGCGCTCGCCGAGTTCGACGGGCGGCCGCTGTACGAGCACGAGGACCCGGCGCGCTCCGCCCACCCCGACTGGGGCACCCTGGAATTCGACTACGGCCGCAACGAGGTCCGCAACTTCCTTGTGGCGAACGCCCTTTACTGGTGCGAGGAGTTCCATATCGACGGCCTGCGGGTCGACGCCGTGGCCTCGATGCTGTACCTCGACTACTCACGCGAGCACGGCGAGTGGACGCCGAATGTGCACGGCGGCCGCGAGAACCTGGACGCGGTGGCGTTCCTGCAGGAGATGAACGCGACGGTCTACCGCCGCGCGCCCGGCGTGGTGACCATCGCCGAGGAGTCCACCGCCTGGGACGGCGTGACCCGGGCGACACACCACCAGGGCCCCGGCGGCTTCGGCGGCCTGGGCTTCGGCCTGAAGTGGAACATGGGCTGGATGCACGACTCGCTCGGCTACATGACGCGTGAGCCGATCCACCGCAAGTACCACCACAACGAGATGACGTTCTCGATGGTGTACGCGTACAGCGAGAACTATGTCCTGCCGATCTCCCACGACGAAGTCGTGCACGGCAAGCGGTCCTTGGTGTCGAAGATGCCGGGCGACTGGTGGCAGCAGCGCGCGGCCCACCGCGCGTACCTGGGCTTCATGTGGTCCCACCCGGGCAAGCAACTCCTGTTCATGGGCCAGGAGTTCGCGCAGGGCGCGGAGTGGTCGGAGGCGCACGGCCCCGACTGGTGGCTGCTCGACCCCTCCTACGGCGCCGAGCCCGACCACCGGGGCGTACGCGACCTGGTCCGCGACCTGAACGCGGTCTACCGCCACGAGCCGGCCCTCTGGCAGCGCGACACCGACCCCGGCGGCTTCGCCTGGGTCGAGGGCGACGCGGCCGAGGACAATGTCTTCGCCTTCCTGCGCTACGCCACCGACGGCACCCCGCTCCTGGCGGTCTCCCACTTCTCCCCCGTGGTCCGCCACGAGTACCGCCTGGGCGTACCGGACGACGTACCGGCCTGGCAGGAGTGCCTCAACACGGACGCGACGGCGTACGGCGGCGGCGGGGTGACCAACCCCGGCTCCCTGAAGCCGGACCCGGTCCCGTCCCATGGCCGCCCCGCGAGCCTGCGCCTGACGCTGCCCCCGCTCGCGACGGTGTGGCTACGGCCGGCCTGACTCCGCGAGACCCGCCGGCAGCATTCCCGAGTGCAGCACGCCGAGGCCCTGCGTGGCGCGGGTCAGCGCCACGTACAGGTCGCTCGTCTTGAACTCCGCGGGCTCCACGACCAGGACCTTGTCGAACTCCAGGCCCTTGGACTGGCGGGCGTCGAGGAGCACCACCTGGTGGGTCAGGTCGAGCGGGCCGCCCGCGCTCACCCCGTCGAGCACCGCGGCGAGCGCCTCGTGCAGCGGGCGCGGGGCGATCACCGCGAGCCGGCCCTCGTCGGGGAGTTCGCGCGCGACCGCCTCCGCGACCGCCTTGGGCAGGTCGCCGGCGGCGCGCACCCAGGGCCGCACACCCGTCGACCGCACCGAACGCGGCGGCTCGAAGCCGGGGTTCTGGGCGCGCAGCACGCTCGCCGCGACCTCCATGACCTCGGCGGGCGTGCGGTAGTTGACGCCGAGCCTGACCAGTTCCCAGCGGTCATCGACGTACGGCTCGAGGATCGTCTCCCAGGAGCCGCACCCCGCCTCGTCCCCGGTCTGCGCGGGGTCGCCGACCAGGGTCATGGAGCGGGTCGGGATCCGCCGCATCAGGAGCCGCCACGCCATCGGCGACAGCTCCTGCGCCTCGTCCACGATGATGTGGCCGAACGCCCAGGTGCGGTCGGCGGCGGCGCGCTCGGCGGCGCTGCGGTGGTCGGCCTCCTCCTGGCGCTCGGCCATCCGCTCGGCGTCGATGATGTCGTGCGCGAGGAGCACCTCGGCGTCTTCCTCGTCCTTGTCCTCGAACTCGTAGGTCCGCGAGGCGTACGAGACGTCGAGCACGCCCTGCGCGTACTCGATCTGCTGCTGCCGCTCGGCCTCCTTCGCGGCCCGCTCCGCCGAGTCGTCGACGCCGAGCAGCTCCGCCGCCTCGTCCAGGAGCGGGATGTCCGCCTCCGTCCAGGCAGCGCCCGCCGCCCGCCTGATCACCTTCGCGTCCGCGTCCGGCAGATAGCCGTCCGGGTCGGCGAGCAGCTCGGAGACCAGGCCCTGCGGGGTGAGCGCCGGCCACAGCGAGTCGATCGCGGCGTGCACCTCGGGGCTGGTGGCGACCTCCTTGCCGAGCTGGGCGATGTCATCGGGCCCGAGCAGATTGGGGCCGCCGAACGGGTCGGCGCCGAGCCGCTCCACGAGCTGATCGGTGAGCGCGTCGATGAGATGGAAGACGAAGTAGGGGCGGGCGAGATTGTGCGGCAGCGCCGTGGTCCTGGCCCGCGCCCTGGCGTCCTCGGCCATGGCCCGCTCCAGATACAGCGTGCCGTAGCCGTCGTGGTCGATCTCCAGGACCGGGTCCGGCACGGACTGCCGGTCACGGACGACGGCCGCGAGGGCCTCCGCCATCTCGGCGCGCCCCTTCACGGCGGCCGCCTCCGGGGTGTCGGTGCCCGTGGCGCTCACACCGGGGAACAGCTCCCCCACCGTGGCGAGCAGCACCCCGGTCTCGCCGAGCGAGGGCAGCACCTCGCCGATGTAGCCGAGGAAGGCCGGGTTCGGCCCGACGATCAGGACGGCCCGCTTGGCCAGCAACTCCCGCTGTGCGTACAGGAGATAGGCCGCCCGGTGCAGGGCCACGGCGGTCTTGCCGGTGCCGGGGCCGCCCTCGACGACCATGACGCCGCGGTGCGGGGCGCGGATGATGCGGTCCTGCTCGGCCTGGATGGTCTGCACGATGTCGCCCATACGGCCGGTGCGCGCGGCGCCGAGCGCGGCGAGCAGCACGGCGTCGGCGTTGTGGTCCTCGAAGCCGGTACGGGTGGTGTCGCCGAGGTCGAGGATCTCGTCGTGCAGGGCGGTGACCGTGCGGTCCGCGGTGGTGATGTGCCGACGGCGCCTGATGCCCATCGGTGTATACCCGGTGGCGAGATAGAACGGCCGGGCCACCGGTGCCCGCCAGTCGATTAGGAGAGGGGTGCGCTCGGTGTCATCGGCGCGAATTCCGATACGCCCGATGTGACGCTCCCCACCGCCGTCCGCCTCGGTGTGATCAATTCTGCCGAAGCACAGACCGGATTCGACACCGTCGAGATCGGCCGCACTCCTGGCCTGTTCATCCGCGGTGATATCGCGTTCGAGCAGGGCCTGCTTCCCGGTGCCCAGCTGCGCCAACGCGGCTTGCGCCAGGCTCGCGCGCTCGATCCGGAGCTCGTCGAGACGGGCGTAGAGGCGATCGACGAATTGCTGCTCGTGCTGCAATTCAACGGAATCCCCGGTTGACAATTCGACTCCCCATGGGCTACGGTGTCTTTAGTTGGCCACCTTCCAGAAGGAATCGGTGGCCTTTTCTGTGGGCACACAGAAACACCCAATATAGCCACAGGAATGCCCCGGCCGTCAATCGGCCGGGGCATTCTTCATTTCCTGGTGCGTCCTGGTGCGTCCTGGTGCGCCCTTGTGTGCTTACCGCGCCGCCAGTACGTCGTCGAGCTCCTGGAGGAGCTTCCGCTTGGCCCGCGCCCCGACCATCGACCGCACCGGCTCGCCGCCGCGGAACACCATGAGCGTCGGCGTCGAGAGCACCCCGTACGCGATGGTCGTCTGCGGACTCACGTCCACGTCGAGCTGCACCACCTTGAGCCGCTCGCCCTCATCGCGGGCCAGCTCGCCGAGCACCGGCGCGAGCTGCCGGCAGGGTCCGCACCAGTCCGCGGTGAACTGCACGAGCACCGGGCGGTCCGCCCCGAGCACCTCCTCCGCGAAGTCCGCGTCCGTCACCTCGGCCACACCTGCCGCCTTCACTGCCACTGCCGCTCACCCTCACCCTCATCCTCATCCTCATCCGGGACCGTCGCCGTCGCGGGCGCCGCGGTCGTCGCGGGTGCCGTCGCCGCCGTCGCTGTCGTCGTCAGTTCACACATCGGCTCCGGTGCGGCCGCCTCGGCCGCGAGCTCGTCCCGGGCCCGCTCGGCCCGTTCGAGCTGCGCTCCGACCTGCTCCCGTACCGCGCTCAACTGCCCGATCAGACCGTCGAGTTCGGACAGCTTGCGGCGGTAGACGGCAAGCGAGTCGGGACACGCGTCGCCCTGCGGGTGCCCGGCACGCAGACACTCCACGAACGGCCTGGTCTCCTCCAGGTCGAACCCGAAGTCCTGCAGGGTCCTGATCTGCCGCAGCAGCCGCAGGTCCGCCGCGTCGTAGGTGCGATAGCCATTGCCGTCGCGCCGCGCGGGCAGCAGCCCGCGCGACTCGTAGTACCTGAGCGTGCGCGTGGTGGTGCCCGCCCGCTCCGCAAGTTCGCCGATGCGCATGTCCACGACGGTAAGGCTTGACGTCGGGGTCAAGGCCAGCGGTTATGCGGGGGTGCCGGGGGCGGTTGTGGCGGCGGTGGCGGTGGCGGTGGCTGCGGTGCGTACCGCCTCGATCGTGGCCGTCCAGCTGTCGCCCCCGTGCCCCTTGGCGATGGCCCGGTCCGCGACGCCCTTGATCCCGCGCAGAGCGCTCACATCCAGGCCGTGCTGTTCGGCGGCGTGCAGGACGTGCTCGACGCCGGCGGTGTCCATGACCAGGTTGTCGGCGTCGCCGGGGTAACTGCGCCGCTCCGCGTCCTCGGCCATCCCCGGCGCGATGGCCGCGAGGAGCCCGCCGTTTCCGACGAGATACGGCACGATGTCCGTGGCCTTGATGCCCTCGGCCTGGGCGAACGCGAAGGCGTGCACCAGGCCGGACATGCTGGTCCAGAAGTAGTCGAGCACCGCCAGGTCGTACGCGGCGGCCAGCGCGTGGTTCTCACCGAGATAGGTGGTCCGGCCGCCGAGCACCCGGAGCGTGGCGGCGTACTTCTCGTACGCGGCCCGCGATCCGCTGTGGAAGACCAGGGCCTCCGGGGTGCCGACCATCGGGACGTTCGCCATCATCGCGCCGTCCAGATACTCGATGCCCTCGTCCCGGGCCCAGGCGGCGGCCTCCCGCGCACGCTGCGGGGTGTCCGAAGTGAGATCGACCAGAACCCGGCCGCGTACATCGGCGGCGATCGGGGCGAGCACGGCGCGCGAGGCGGCCTGGTCGAGGAGGCACACCACCACCAGGTCGGCGGCGCGCACCGCGTCGGCCGCCGTGGCCGCCCGTGTCGCACCCCGCTCGACGAGCTGTTCGCCCTTGCCCTGAGAGCGGTTCCAGATGGTGACGGGGTGCCCGGCCTCGAGAAAGGCTCCGGCGATGGCCTGGCCCATGGCCCCGAGGCCGAGCACGGTGACAGCGGGGGAAACCGAGGGGGATGTCGAAGGGGAAGCAGAGGGGGATACCGAAGGGGAAGTCGTCGTATGCGTCATGCACGACAGCCTCGGTGAGCCCCGAACTCCCCACAAGTACCGACTATTTAGTCAGATACGCACTTGTGGGTAAGCAAGGGCCGGCCCCGTGGCCGGTCCCGACGGCGGCCTACTG
Organism: Streptomyces monticola; assembly: GCF_042665355.1. NCBI lineage: Bacteria > Bacillati > Actinomycetota > Actinomycetes > Kitasatosporales > Streptomycetaceae > Streptomyces > Streptomyces monticola. Next base: position 32,784 of record NZ_JBHTCF010000028.1, read on the forward strand.
CCGTGTCGACACCGACACGTAGTCCACCACCATCGGCTTGCCCGGTTCGGTGCTCGCGACCGGGGTCGCCCGGCCCGCCACGCCGTCCGGGAACGCGCCGCCCATGGCGACGTTCAGAAGGATGAAGTACCCCTCGTGGTCGGTCATGTTCGCCCAGGTCGTGGCGGAGAACCGGTCCTGGGACAGGCTGTGGAACTGCTCGCCGTCGACATACCAGCGCAGCTGGTTCGGGGAGACCGAGCGGTCCCATTCGAAGCGGTACGTGTGGAAGCCCGACTGGCAACTGGAGCCGGGGCAGGCGCGGTTGGCCCCCAGGCCCTGTGTCTCGTTGCAGTCGCCGCCCGGGTTGACCCCGCAGTGCAGGACGCCCCACACGGAGTCGATGCCGTTGACGTTCTCCATCACGTCGAACTCGCCGATCGCCGGCCAGTTCTGGTAGTTGCCGCGGTACGGCGCACCGAGCGCCCAGAACGCGGGCCAGTAGCCGAGGGCCGCGTCACCGGTGACGTTCGGCATCTGGATACGGCCCTCGATGGCGAGGACACCGCCCTCGGGAGCCTTGAAGTCGGTGCGCTTGGTCTCGATCCGGGCCGAGGTCCAGTTGCCCCCGCCGTCCCGCAGGGGCGTGATGCGCAGATTGCCGTTGCCGTCGAGGCTGAGGTTGTCCGGGGAATCCGTGTAGTTCTGGATCTCACCGGTGCCCCAATTGGGCGGCCCGCCCGGGTAGTTGTGGCCGGTGTCCATCTGCCAGTTGTCAGCGGAGGGGCCCGAGCCCGCGGCGCCGTTGAAGTCATCGCTCCACTGGACGGTCCATCCCGGACCCGGCGGCGGCACATCACCGGACGCGATACCGGGCGTGAGGACGGCCGCCAGGGCGGCGGCGGTGGCGAGAGCCGCACCGAGGACGGTGCGGCGGGTACGCCGGATACGGCGGGTGCTCATGGAACGCCTCCGTGGGGGGAGAGGGAGAACAGAGGGGAACAGAGGGGAACAGAGAGGAACAGAGAGGAACAGAGAGGAACAGAGAGGAGATGAGAGCGCTCTCAGAGTTTTCTAGTTGCAGCCACGAGGCCCGTCAATGGGCACGACGAATTCAACTTCCGTACGGGCACGTGGAGTTGCTCTTCCACCGGGACGGGCGTTGGCTCGACATGGGCCTGCGGGCGGGACGGGCACCGGACGGCATGGCGACCCCGGAGCAGGACACCTCGCGGTACGAGGGGAACCGCCCGGGGTATTGGGACTACCCCCGGGGTTTGCCCCGGGGAGCGAGGAGCACGGAAGAACGAGTGATCACGGGATGAACCACGGGACGGGTCACGGGACGGGTCACAGGATGAAGCACGGGACGGGTCACGGGATGAAGCACGGGGAGGCCGGCGGCGATGACTGACGACTGCATGGCCTGCGGCCTCCTTGACGGCACCGTGCCGCTGCCCGGCGGCCCGCTGCTTCGCACCGGCCACTGGGCGGTGGAGCACAGCGTCGGCCCGCTCGGCCTCGGCACCCTGATCGTGAAGCCGGTGCGCCATGTCACCGGCGTGGACGCGCTCTCAGGGCCCGAGGCGGCCGAGCTCGGGCCGCTGCTCGCCCGGACCGGCGCCGCGGTGCGCGCCGAGACGGCGGACTGCGAGCAGGTCTACGTCTGCCTGTGGTCGCACAAGGACCGGGTCCCCGGCCATCTGCACTTCGTCGTGCAGCCCGCGCGCACGACGGACATCGAGCACCACGGCGGCTACGGCCCACAGCTCCAACTGGCCCAGTTCCAGGAGGATCTGCTCCCCGACGCGGCGGAGGTCGAGGAGATCTGCGTCCGTCTGCGCGAGCGGCTGGCGCGGCCATGACGCTCCTCACTCAGCCCTCGACTCCGGAGGCGTCGTCCGTGCGTGTCATGACCTGGAACCTGTGGTGGCGGTTCGGCCCCTGGGAGCGGCGCCAGAAGGCGGTCCTCTCCGCCCTGCGAACCCTGCGTCCCGATGTGATCGGCCTGCAGGAGGTCTGGGCGGCGGGCGGCGACAACCTCGCCGGGTGGCTGGCGGACGAGCTCGGCATGCACTGGACGTGGGCCGCGTCCGACGCCCCGCAGAAATGGCGGAGCCGTCTGCCCGGGACGGATCCGGACCGCGCCACCGTCGACGTGGGCAACGCGGTGCTCAGCCGCTGGCCGGTCCTGGACCGCGACGTCCAGCGCCTTCCGGCCCCGCCCGGCCTGGACGACGGCCGCCTCACCCTCTACGCCCTCCTGGACTCACCCGGCCACCCCCTGCCGTTCTTCACGACCCACCTCACCTCGGCCGTCGCCGCGTCGGCGGTACGCGTCCAACAGGTCAGGGCGGTCGCGCGGTTCATCGCGGACCACCGCACGGAGACCCCCTTCCCGCCGGTCCTGACCGGCGACTTCAACGCCTGGCCCGACTCCGACGAGATCCGCCTGCTCGGCGGCTTCAAGACGGCCCCCGCGGTGCCGGGGCAGGTCCTGATCGACGCCTGGGAGTACGCCGACGCGGCACAGCCCTGGGCGACCTGGGACGCGCGGAACCCGTACGTGGCGGCGACCCACGGCCCGTCCGTCCGCGTCGACTACATCCACGTGGGCCTGCCGGCCGCGACGGGCCTCGGCCGGGTCCTCTCGGTACGGCGGGCCGGTGACGGTCCGGTGGGCGGGGTCTGGCCTTCCGACCACGCGGCGGTCCTGGCGGAGCTGGCGTCATGACCGCGCGCACCGTCTCGTTCTGGCTCGACCCGGTGTGCCCGTACACCTGGATCACGTCTCGCTGGCTGCGCGAGGTGGAACGGGTCAGGGACGTGCGGGTGCACTGGCGCGTGATGAGCCTGAAGATCCTCAACGAACACCTCGACGTCGACCCCGAGGACCCCGGGGACGAGTACGGCGACTACATGCGCGCGCCGGGCCGCGTCTGCATGGCGGTGTACGAACACCACGGCAGCGCCGCCCTCGGCACGTACTACGACGCGCTCGGCACCCGTCTGCACGAACACGGCGACTGGACGGCCCTCGAAACCGCTCTCACCGACGCCGCCCTGCCGCCCGCCCTGGCCTCCGCGGCCTTCACCACGGCCTACGACGACGCCGTCCGCGCCTCACACGAGGAGGCCATGACCCTGGCGGGCACCGACGTCGGCACCCCGGTCCTGTCCCTGCCGCACGTGGGCACCTGGTTCGGCCCGGTCGTCTCCCCCACCCCACGCGGGGAGACGGCGGGGCGGCTGTGGGACGGGGTGGTGCTGATGGCGGGGGTCGGGGAGTTCTTCGAGTTCAAGCGAAGGTACGGGGAACTGGACTTCAGGTGAGCGGCACGCGCCGCCCAACAGGCTTGCAAGCAGCGCAAGTTCGCGCGAACTCGGGACGAAGGGCGGGTCTGCGGCCCGCGCACTCGACCGACCTGCTGCGACCGCTCCTACGAGCCATGGCCACCCCCTTCGCCGCGTTGGCACTCCCGGCGGGCTGACGCCGCGCATGCATCACTCGGCGACCCGCGCCCCGATGGCCCGTGCTCTGCGACGCGCCTCGGGACTGATGCCCTTACGGCGGGGAGAGGTCCTCATGTCGTACGCGGTGGCCTGGGCGACGTAACTCAGCGTCTTCGGGCCGGGCTTGGCGACCACGCAGGCGAAGCGCGGGTCACCGGCGTACCACAGCTCGTCGTTGAAGCCTCTGCGGGCGACGCGGTCCCAGACCCTGAACATCCCCCCGTGCTCGTCAGGCGACTCCGTCTGCTCCGGCCGGTCCGGATTCGGCAGGAGGAAGACAGCGTCCGTCCTCCCGAACCGCCCGGGTACGGCACGGACACCCTCGGGCTGCTGCCGCCAGGGATACACCTTGAGGATGCGGCGCATACGCCAGAGCTTGAACACCCTGTGCACCGGGGCCAATGCGAGGTACGCGATAACCACCAGCGGCAAGCCCGCCACAGCTGCCGCTGTGCCCGAGAAGAGCGCGAACACCACGCCGTAGAGCCAGGCCAGCCAGACCGCGATCCAGCCGGTCGTCTTGCCCAGAAGCCGAGCCGCCCAGCGGAACAGGGCGGCTCGGGTGCCAGGGGTGTCCCAGGCGGCGGGGCCTTCGAAACCCCCGGGGTTCTTGCTCAGTCTCATGCTGGTCATCCAAAGTCAGCGGCGATGTCGTCCTTGACGGTGCCGGTGCCGGCGGCCCCTTCACCTCGTGCGGCGCGCTCGATCTCGGGCATGGGGTCCTGGAAGGTCACGGTGTGCGCGACGCTCTCCATCAAGTCGCGGTAGTACCCGCGCGAGCCGACGGCCACCGTGCTCAGCGTCAGGACGGCGAGCTGCGCACCCGACGGAGCCGGAATGTAGACGTTGCACTGGTAGAGCTCCTGCTCAGGCACACCTGCCACGGCGGGGGCCGTGCCCAGCGTGTCGGAGGCCGAGGCCGGATGGCCGCCCGGCAGCGTCAACAGCTCCACGTTGTCCGCACTTTCGGCCAGCGAAACCGCCCGCACCGCAGTCACCTTGGGCGGGGCCCATTCGATGTCCCGCAGCGCCACGGTGACGACGGAGACGGCGGAGGAGCCGTCATCGGCGAAGTGCATGCCGAGCGAGCAGCCGATGATGCCCTCTCTGCGCATGTACCGCACCATGTATCGCGCGTCGTGCACCATGCCCGCGAAGCGGTCGTGCTGCTCCTCGGGGGCACAGTCGGCTACGAGCGCCATGAGGTTCTCTAGGCGCGCCTCGTGCTCCGTGCCGGGCGCGGCGTCAAGGGCGTCGAGCGGCACGTCGAAGTAGCCGCCGGGCAACGCGTACCAGATCTTGGAACTCCGGTCACGGGCCGACTCGTCGATGAACAGCCGCGGAGAAGCCACCGTGGTCACCTCGGTCACCGCGCCACCACCCTGATCGCCTTCACGGCCGTGTCGACGGCGCCAGGGCCGTCGAAGAGACCCGCGCGTGCACCGTCGACCGCGGTGGTCGCGTCCTTGCCGCTGTTCAGCGCGTCCACGTTGTCAGCGGCGAGTCCGAACCCGGATGTGGCGACACCGGCCACCGGCGAGATGTAGTCCATCCCCGCCCTGACGGCCTGGCTGCCGCCCGCGGCGCGAGCGACCCAGTCACCAACGGGGTTGAAGGCGCCCGCGGTCGAGATCCGGGAGGCGGCGGTGACCGTGTCGTCGCCGAACGCCTTGGCGAACTGCACGAGGCCGCCCGCCGCTTCGCCACCGGCGATCGCCGACCTGACGGCGCCGTTGGCTCCGCGCGACACAGCACCGAGGCCAGGCACCGCCCCCGCCAGGTCACCCGCGAGTCCCACCGAGTTCTCCCAGAAGTCCGCGTCGAACTCGCCCTTCGTGAAGCCGTCCTTGAGCGAGGCTCTGAACTCGGGCTTGGCGAAACGGGTGCCGGCCGTCGCCAGGCTCGCGCCCGCGGCGACCAGCAGCATCGCAATCCCGAAAGGCCCCGTACACAACAACGCCAGCAACCCCGCCACAGCCGCCAGCACACTGAGAATGTTCGTGAGGTTGTCCCCGATCCAGCTGAGCGCCTTGCTCAGCCAGCCGGGCTCCTCGGGCGCCAGATCCTTCGTGGCGTCCTTCAGCTTCGTCGCGAGGTCACGCGCCTCCGCCTCGTGCGTGCTCTCCAACTCCCGTGCCTTGCGCAGCACTTCGTCGAGGGCGCCCTGCGCCTTGTTGACAGCGGTGACGGCGTCGTTGAGCTGAGTGCTGGCCGCGTTGAAACGGGCCTGGGCGGCCTCAAGCTCGGGGCCCTCGGTGAACTTCTGGTCCTTGAGCTTCAGGTCGGGGTTCCGCTGCGCCGACTCGTGCCGGGAGTGGGCGGCCTTCAGGTCGCCCTTGTGGTCGCCCGCTTCGGCGTCGTACTTGTGCGCCAGCTCCCTGCGGCTGGTCAGGCCGCCGTGCCAGGTGCCGAGGTGACCGGCGGCCTGGGTCAGCGACTTGTGGGCGTCCTTCATGTACTTCGGCAGATCGCCGTCAAGGGCCTCGCGGAAGCCGACCGCGGCGTCACCCTCCCAGAAGCTGGACTCACCGAGCAGTTTGTCGATCTTCTGGTACGCGGTCTGCAGCGCGGCGGCCGAATTGGTGAGCTGGGTGCGGAGCCCCTCGACTTCGCCCGGCTGTCCCGGCACGGGATTCCAGCCGAGCTGCACATACGGATTCTGAGCCATCGCCTTCACTTCCCCGCGGCTGCGGCGCGCTTGAAACTCTCTTCCAGGGAAGTTTCGATTTCGCGATAATTGTCCGTATTTTTCTTCAGCCCTTCGGTGAGCTTGCCGATGCGCTCCTTGATCTGCTCGTTGCCGTACTTCCAGCGCTCCTGGAACGTGTCGCAGGCCTCGTCGAGCTCGGATGTCCCGATCTGGTCGGAGCGCACGTGCTGCAAGGCCTTCCGTACCTGCTCAAGGGAGTCCTGGGCGCCCTGCAGGTCCTTGGTGAAGGTGGCAAGTTGATCAATGTCCGTCTTGAAATGGTCCCCCACGCGGGCCCTCCCGTCGGCGCGTATCCGCATTCAGATCGGCAGTGGATCGGTAATCGAATGGCCGATCATGCCACGGGGCGGCACGCGCGTCACACGAGGGTTACGGAATTCACTCCCACGTTCACTCCCACCGATCCCGGTGAATGATCTTGCCGACCGGCCGAATTGAATGCTCACGGACAATCCACGGGACCATTCACGCCGCAATCGAACCTCAACTCGAAGAATTCGCCAAGGAATTGGAGTGCGCACCGCCGGCCGAAGCTTCCGCGGCCGCGGACCCAGCGGCCGAAGCCCCACCGTCCACGGACCCGCCGTCCGCGACCCCGCCGACATGAGCGCCCCGCCGCCGCGGCAACAGCACCGCCACCGCCACCGTCCCCACGCCCAGGATCACCGCGCCCACCAGGCTCGTGTGCGCCACCGCGTCCGAGAAGGACGAGCCCACCGCGTCGGCCATCTGCCGTGCTCCGTGGGCGAGTTGATCGGCCTGGGCCTTGAGCTGCGCGGCCTGCTGCGGCGCACCCGCCTGGGCGGCCTGCTCCGCGAGGGCGCGGGCCTGGTCGCCGATGCCCTGGGCGACCGCGTAGCCGCCGCCGACGGAGTCCTGGGCCGTGGCGAGCGCGTCGGCGGGCAGCTTGGTGCCCCGTACCGCGTCGTCGAGGTGCGAGGAGTAGCCGTTCGCGAGGACCGAGCCGAGGATCGCGATACCGAGGGAGCCGCCCAGCTCCAGGGAGGTGTCGTTGACCGCGCCGCCGACACCCAGCTCCGACTCCGGGAAGGCGCCCATGATCGCGTCGGTGCAGGGCGAGAGCGCGAGGCCGATGGAGAGCCCGAGCAGGATCAGGGACGGCACGAACGCGCCGTACGCCGAACCCGCGTCGACCTGCGTGAGCAGCGCGAGGGCCGTCGTACCGCCGACCATGCCCGCCGTGACCGTGACCTTCATGCCGAGGCGCGGGGTCAGCAGACCGGTGAGCGCGGAGCCCACGAACACGGCACCGGCCAGCGGCAGCATGCGTACGCCGGTCTCCAGGGGGTTGTAGCCGAGCACGAACTGCAGATGCTGCGTGAGGTAGTAGAAGGCGCCGAAGACCGCGAGGAAGAAGAGGGCGACGGCGAGGTTGGAGCCCGCGAAGCCACGGTTCGTGAAGCGGCGTACGTCAAGGACGGGGCGCGGGTGGCGCAGCTCCCAGAGGACGAAGAGGACCAGGCCCACGCCCGCGACGACGGCCGCCGTGATCGCGTTCACGCCCCAGCCGAAGTGCGGGCCCTCGATGATCATGTAGACGAGCGCGGCGATCCAGACGACGGACAGGGCGCCGCCGACGTAGTCGATCCGGCCGTGGTGGGCCGCCTTGGACGGCGGTACGAGGACGAGGGCACCGATGATCGCGAGCGCGGCGACCGGCACGTTGATCAGGAACGTCGAGGCCCAGCCGTGGTGCTCCAGGAGCATGCCCGCGACCAGCGGCCCGGCCGCGATGGCGAGCCCCGCCGTGGCCGTCCACATGACGATGGCCTTGGCCCGCTCCTTGCGCGGGAAGGTCGCCGCGAGCAGCGAGAGCGTCGCGGGCATGATCATCGCGGCGCCGAAGCCCATGACGGCACGGGCGGCGATGACCCCGGTCGAGCTGTCGACCAGAGAACCGGCGACGGCGCCGCCGCCGAAGACGAGCAGCCCGAGTACGAGGGCACCGCGACGGCTGTACTTGTCGCCCACGGCGCCGAGCAGCAGCATCAGGGCGGCATACGGGACCGTATAGCCGTCGATGACCCACTGCAGGTCGGAGCTGGTGAGACCGAGGTCCTTGGTCATGTCGGGGGCCGCGACCGTGAGGGCGGTGTTCGCCATCACGATGATCAGCAGACTGAGGCACAGGACGACCAGGGCCCACCAGCGGCGTGGATAGGGCCGGTCCATCGAGTCGACCGGCTCGTTCATGACGAGACGCATCAGCGGCTGCCTTCCTCTTCCTGCGCGACTTGCTACGGGCCTTGTTGCGCGACTTGCCGCGGGTCTCGCTGCGCGTTTCCCCGCGCAAGCTTGCACACGCCTGTGCAACTTCACAACGATGTGCAATTTACGCCACTGCACATCGCTGTGCAAAATGAAGCCATGAGCCGAGCCGAAGGCATGAGCCGAGCCGACGCCAACCGCCGCCGCATCCTCGATGTCGCACTCCTCGAACTGCTCCGCGACCCGGAAGCCTCCATGGACCAGATCGCCCGCGCCGCCGGCGTCGTGCGCAGGACCGTGTACGGCCACTTCCCCAGCCGCGAGGCACTCATCGCCGCCCTCGTCGACGACGCGACGGCGGCCGTCGCCGAGGCCAACGCGATCGCACCCGGCGCCGACCCGGCCGAGACCCTGGCCCGGCGCACCCTGGCCGTCTGGGAGATCGCCGACCGCTACCGCCTCCTGATCGCCCTGGCCCGGCGCAGCGTGACGATGGAAGGCATCAGGCAGCGCCTCACCCCCGTACGGCGGGAACTCACCGGGGTTCTCCAACAAGGCCTGGACGAGGGCGTATTGACGTCACAGCTGTCCGCCGAGGCGCTGTCGTACGTCCACGAGCACGTGCTCTACGGCCTGATGGAAGCGGTCAACGACGGGGTCCTGGCAGCAGAGGACGCGGGCCGCTCCGCCGCCGTCACCGCGCTCACCGCATCGGGCGTACCCGCCGTCCACGCCACGGAGTTGGTGGCCGGGCTGAGCAGCACCTAGCTGAGCAGCACCTACCCGAGCAGCACCTGGACGCCGGCGCAGGGAACCGTTCACGCGTTCCGGCTGTCGTCATGGGGGTGCCGACACGAAAGCTGCTGCGTAAGAAGAAGGCCCGCTGGGGCATGAGTGGTGCCGCCGTGCTGCTGCTCGGCGGCGGGGGTGTCGTGGCCTACGAGGAGTACGACGACAGCGACTTGGTCTGCTGCGCGCCCCCGCCCCTCCACGGCATCCCCCGAGGACCCGACGGGGAGATCGACATCGCCTCCCAGTCGGTGCGGACCGAGGTCCTCGCCGACCACGACTTCTCGCTCCACGTACGGCCGGGCGGCGGCGCGGCCGACTGGCGCCTCGCGGACTCCGGCGAGTCGGACGGCGTGCTGCGCGCCAAGGGCGAGAAGACCGTCAAGGGCACGCACTACTTCACGTTCCGTGCGCTGAGGACCGGGACGGCCCGCGTCGTCCTGGCGGAGGCCGACGGCGACCGCACCATGACGTATCCGGTCGAGGTCAAGGAGGGCAGCCACCTGGGCCGCGTGGCGGAGGACCCGCTGCCGGACCAGTCAGGGCCTCGGGAGCCGGACCGGTCGCGCACGGCGGACGGGGACTTCGCGGGCACCCTCACCATGCGTGCGCACGAGGACGTGCGCGTCGCCAACCGCTACGACAACCAGCCGGGTTACACCTGGCAGGTCGTCCGGGAGCCCGACGCTTCGCTGGTCCGGCTCGACGGCACCGTACGCAGCAGCGGCGACCCGGCCGCCGTTCGGCAGGACTGGTACAGCTTCTACGCCCGTGCGGAAGGCACGACCACGGTCAAGCTCTTCGGCTGCTACCGCTGCGAGGACGGCAGCAAGGCCGAGTCGGCCGAGAGCAGGAAGTTCTCCGTGACGAAGACCCTCACCATCAAGGTGCGCTGACCGGTCCGGACCCGGACCCGAACCCGAACTCGGCCCCGGTCCCGGTCCCGGTCCCGAACTCGGTCCCAACAAGTGCGGGAGGCGGCCCGCTCAACAGCGGCCCGCCTCCCGCACTTCACCGGTCACGCACTTCACCGGTCACCGCACGTCACCGGCAATCGGCCTTCACCGGCAACCCATGCTCACCGCTCAGACGCCGACCTTCTCCTTGCCGCCCGCTCCCTCGGAACCCCCGGACTGCTCGGGCAGCTCGGCCGAGTCGGCGGGCGCGTGGTCGTCCACCAGCGTCTGCTCGTCGAACGGCAGCCTGCCCGCGAGGACCTGAGCCACCCGGTCCTTGTCGATCTCCTTGGTCCAGGTGCCGACGAGCACCGTCGCCACCGCGTTGCCCGCGAAGTTGGTCAGGGCACGCGCCTCGCTCATGAAGCGGTCGATGCCGACGATCAGGCCGACGCCGTCGACCAGTTCGGGGCGGTGCGACTGGAGACCGCCCGCGAGGGTCGCGAGGCCGGCGCCGGTGACGCCCGCCGCGCCCTTCGACGCGATGACCATGAAGACGAGGAGCGAGATCTGCTCGCCGATCGACAGCGGGTTGCCCATCGCCTCGGCCACGAACAGCGAGGCCATCGTCAGATAGATCGCGGTGCCGTCGAGGTTGAAGGAGTACCCGGTCGGCACCGTGATGCCGGTCACCGGCTTGCTCACGCCCAGGTGCTCCATCTTCGCGATCAGCCGCGGCAGAGCCGACTCCGAGGAGGAGGTCGAGACGATGAGCAGGAACTCGCGGCCCAGGTACTTCAGGAGCGAGAAGATGTTGATGCCGGTGAACAGCTTGAGCAGCGCGCCGAGTACGACGAAGACGAACAGCGCGCAGGTGACATAGAAGCCGATCATGATGACGGCCAGGGACTTCAGGGCGTCCACACCGGTCTCACCGACCACGGCGGCGATCGCGCCGAACGCGCCCACCGGGGCGGCCCACATGATCATGGCGAGGACACGGAAGACAAGGCGCTGGATGTGCCCGATCCCGCGCAGCACCGGCTCACCGCTCGACCCCATGGCCTGCAGCGCGAACCCGCAGAGCAGCGCGACAAGCAGGGTCTGCAGCACCGACTCACCGGTGAACGCGGACACCATGGTGGTCGGGATGATCCCGAGCAGGAAGTCCGCGGTGGACTCCGACGCCCCCTCGGCCTGCGCCTCACCAGCGCCGCGCACCGCCTCGGTCAGCTGCAGTCCGTGCCCCGGCTCCAGGATGTTGCCGACGACCAGGCCGATGGCGAGGGCGACGGTCGACATCACCATGAAGTAGCCGAGCGCGAGCCCGCCGACGGCACCGACCTTGGCGGCCTTACGGACCGAGCCGACGCCGAGCACGATCGTGCAGAAGATGATGGGCGAGATCATCATCTTGATCAGCTTCACAAAGCCTTCGCCCAGCGGCTTCAGCTCCACCGCCACTCCGGGCGCGGCGAATCCGACCGCGATGCCGAGCAGCACCGCGCCGATGACGGCGATGTAGAGATAGTGGGTTCTGTCCCGCTTGGCGGCCACGTTGCCTCCTTGCTCACGGATACGGTGCCGCGTCCCGTGCGACCCGTCCTGGGATACGCGCCCTCGCGTGCGACTCACGCCCTGAGCGGTCCCGGAGAATATCCATCACGCCGTGACCGGGGTCACCCTTGCGTTCATTTAGTTCGCGCTTATACGTCCGTGCACACTGGCCGCATGCCCCGCGTCCCCCGTCCCCGCAGCCTCGCAGGCCAGCTCTTCGCCATGCAGGTCGTGCTCGTCGCCTTCGTGGTCGCGGGGTGTGCGGTGTTCGCGTACGTCACCGCGCACCGGCAGGCCGAGGCCGCCGCCGAGCGGCAGGCGGGTGCGGTGGCGAGGGCGGTCGCCGAGTCGCCCTCGGTGCGCCGGGCCGTCCGGGGCGAGGACCCGACGGCCACCCTGCAGCCGTACGCCGAGAAGGTCCGCGAGGCGGCCGGTGTCGACTTCGTGACGATCATGAACCCGCGCGGCATCCGCTGGACGCACCCCAACCCGGAGCACATCGGCGAGCGCTTCCTCGGCCACATAGGGCCCGCCCTGAAGGGTGCGACGTTCCCCGAGACGTACACCGGCACCCTCGGCCCATCCGTACGGGTCGTCACCCCCATCAAGAACGGCGGCCGCATCACGGGCCTGGTCAGCGCGGGCATCACCATCGAGGAGATCACCGAGCAGGTACGCAAGCAGCTCACCGGACTCATCGGCGTCGCGGCCGGGGCCCTCGCCCTCGGCGGCATCGGCACCTACGTCGTCAACGCCCGCCTGCGCCGGCATACGCACGGTATGAACGCCGCCGAGCTGAGCCGCATGCACGACTACCACCAGGCCGCCCTGCACGCCGTGCGCGAGGGCCTGGTGATGCTGGACGGACAGCGCCGGATCGCCCTCATCAACGACGGGGCCCGCGAGCTGCTCGGGCTCGGCGACGACGCCGTGGGCCGGCCCGTCGCCGGACTCGGCCTGCCCGTGCCGCTGACCGGCGCCCTGCTCGCCACCGAGCCGCGCGTCGACGAGCTGCATCTGACCGGTGACCGCGTCGTGGTCCTCAATACGTCCCCGGTGTCGGGCGGCGAGCGCCGCGGCACCGTCGTGACGCTGCGCGACCACACCGAACTGCAGGCCCTGACCGGCGAGTTGAACCACGAGCGGGGCTTCACGCAGGCGCTCAGGTCACAGGCGCACGAGGCCGCGAACCGGCTGCACACCGTGGTCTCCCTGATCGAGCTCGGCCGCGCCGACGAGGCCGTCGAGTTCGCCACCGCCGAGCTGGAACTCGCCCAGGCCCTCACCGACCAGGTGGTCACCGCCGTGGGTGAGCCGGTGCTCGCCGCCCTGCTCCTCGGCAAGGCGGCCCAGGCCAACGAGCACGGCGTGGAGCTGGTGGTCTCCGCGGACAGCAGCATCGACGACGGGCTGCTTCCGGCCGGTCTGCCGCCCCGCGACCTGGTGACCGTCCTCGGCAATCTGATCGACAACGCGGTGGACGCGGCCACCGGCGCCCCCGGCGGCCGCGTTACGGTGACCGCGCGCACCGACGTATCGGCCGGCCGCGAGCTGCTGCTCCAGGTCACCGACAACGGCCCCGGCATCCCGTCGGACACCGATGTCTTCCGTCGCGGCAGCTCCGGCAAGGGACCGGGCCGCGGCCTCGGTCTGGCCCTGGTGCGCCAGACGGCACAGCGGCACGGCGGCACCGCCGTCGCCACCGAACCGGCGGGCGGCGGCGCACAGTTCACGGTGCGGCTGCCCCTGCGACGGGAGGCACGGACATGACGGCGGGAGGTACGGGCATGACCGGGGAAGACACGGACACGACCGGGACCCGCGAGCCACGCCCCATCCGCGTCCTCGTCGTCGAGGACGACCCCGTGGCCGCCGACGCGCATCTGCAGTACGTGAACCGCGTGCCGGGTTTCCGCACCGTCGGCAAGGCCCACTCGGGCGCCGAGGCCCGCCGCGTCCTCGACCGCACCGAGGTCGATCTGCTGCTGCTCGATCTGTATCTGCCCGACGGGCACGGACTGCAGCTGGCCCGCTCCCTGCGCGCGGCCGGGCATCAGGCGGATGTCATCGCGGTGACCTCGGCACGCGATCTGACGGTGGTACGCGAAGGCGTCTCGCTCGGTGTCGTGCAGTACGTCCTGAAGCCCTTCACCTTCGCGACGCTCCGGGACCGGCTCGTGCGGTACGCGGAGTTCCGGGGCGCCGCGGGCGAGGCCGGCAGCCAGGACGAGGTGGACCGGGCCCTGGCCGCCCTGCGCTCACCGGGCCCCGCCGCCCTGCCCAAGGGCCTCAGCGCCCCCACCCTTGAGCGCGTCACCCGCGCCCTGCGCGCCGCATCCGACGGACTGACCGCCACCGCCGCGGCCGAGACCGCGGGCCTCTCGCGGATCACGGCCCGCCGCTATCTGGAACATCTGGTCACCGCCGGCCGCGTGGCCCGCAGCCCGCAGTACGGGCAGGTGGGGCGGCCCGAGCTGCACTACCGGTGGCTCGGCAGCGACACCTGACCGGCGCGGACCGGGTCCGACCGGGCAATAACAACGTTGTCACGGATCCCCCAACCCCCCACGCATGGGCATTGACCAGCCAGGAAGCGGCCCGTACGTTCACCGAGCAGCCAGCGAGGGCGGCCGGCAAAGGGCCGCCTGGCCCGGATGGCTCGTAGGAGGTCGTGCCGTGCCCGTGCGTCGCCCCAGCACCCCACTGCTGCTCACCGCTTCCGCCCTGCTCGCCGCATCCGCCCTCACCGCCTGCGGCGGGGGCTCCGAGAGCGACCCCGATGTCGTCAAGGTCTCGTACAAGCAGTCCATGGACAACCAGATCCGGGTCATGGACGACTACTTGGGCGAGATGAAGAAGCAGTTCGAGAACGCGCATCCGGGCAAGAAGGTGGAGCTGGTGCCGATCAAGGCGCCGGACGCCGAGTACTACACGAAGCTGCAGCAGATGCTGCGCTCCCCCAAGACGGCACCCGACCTGGTCTACGAGGACACGTTCCTCATCAACTCCGACATCACCAGCGGGTACTTGAAGCCCCTCGACCCCTATCTGGACAAGTGGAAGGACTGGGGCCAGTTCATCGACACCGCGAAGTCCGCGGCGAAGGCGCAGAACGGCAAGACGTACGGCGTGCCCGACGGCACCGACACCCGCGGCCTGTGGTTCAGCAAGGACATCTTCAAGAAGGCGGGCCTGCCCGAGAACTGGCAGCCCAAGAACTGGAACGACATCCTGGAGACCGCCCGCACCATCAAGAAGAAGGTGCCGGGCGTCATCCCGCTGAACGTCTACACGGGCAAGCCCGGCGGTGAGCAGTCCGCGATGCAGGGCTTCGAGATGCTCCTGTACGGCACGGGCGACGACCCGATGTACGACCCCGGCGCCAAGAAGTGGATCGCGGGCAGCAAGGGCTTCAAGGACTCCCTGAAGTTCGTCGAGACGGTCTACAAGGAGAAGCTCGGCCCCGAGGTGTCCGACGCCCTCGACCCCAATATCGGCCCGACCGTGCGCGCCGAGATGCTGCCCAAGGGCAAGCTGGCCATCAACCTCGACGGCTCCTGGCTGCCGCAGGACTGGCTGAAGGGCTCCGGGCACGAGTGGCCCGAGTGGTCCAAGGAGCTGGGCCTCGCGCACATGCCGACCCAGAACGGCCAGGCCCCCGGCAAGGTGAGCATGTCGGGCGGCTGGACCTGGTCGATCCCGGCCAAGTCCGGCAACCCCGATCTGGCCTTCGAGTTCATCGAGACCATGCAGACCAAGGCCAACGCCCAGAAGTGGTACATCGCCAACTCGGGTATCGCGGTCCGCAAGGACGTCGCCGAGGACCCGTCGTACACGAAGGCGCAGCCCGGCCTGAAGTTCTTCACGGACCTGGTCGCGCACACCCACTACCGGCCCGCCTACCCCGCGTACCCGAAGGTCTCCACCGCCATCCAGGAGGCCATGGAGGGCGTCACGACGGGCGACGCGTCGGTGGACGAGGCCGCGAAGGGCTACGACGAGGAGCTGGACTCGGTCACGAACGGCGAAGTGATCAAGAAGTGAGCACCGGTAAGTGAAGTCCTCGTACGCGTCCGAGCCGCCCGCGTCCGTGCAGCGGGCACCCGGCGGCGCGGGCCCGCGCCGCGCCCCGCGCCGCACCCTGGGGCGGGCCCTGCCCGTCTCCCCCGGCTTCGTCCTGATGCTGCTCTTCCTGGCCGGGCCGATCGGCTACTGCGTCTATCTCGCCTTCACCGACCTGCAGTTGACCGGCCAGGCCGAGTCGTCCTTCGTGGGCTTCGACAACTTCACGAAGGCCTTCGGGGACGAGGACTTCCTCAACGCCGTCTGGCTCACGCTCGTCTTCACGGTGGTCTCGTCGCTGATCGGCCAGAACACCCTGGGCCTGGCCCTGGCCTCGCTGATGCAGCGCGCGTCGAAGCCGGTCCGCACCCTCACCGGCGGCATCGTGATCTCCGCGTGGGTGCTGCCCGAGGTGGTGGCGGGCTTCCTCCTCTACGCGTTCTTCCGCCGCGAGGGCACCTTGAACGCGGTCCTCGACTGGCTGCATCTGCCGGGCCAGAACTGGCTCTACACCCTGCCCATCCTCGCGGTCTCCTTCGCCAACGTATGGCGCGGTACGGCCTTCTCGATGCTGGTCTACTCGGCGGCCCTGAACGAGATCCCCAAGGAGGTCACCGAGGCCGCCGAGGTCGACGGGGCGGGCGGCTGGCGGCGCATGTGGCACATCACGCTGCCCATGATCCGCCGCTCCATCGGCACCAATCTGATGCTCAACACGCTGCAGACCCTCTCGGTCTTCGGCCTGATCTGGGTGATGACCCGCGGCGGCCCCGGCCACCGCAGCCAGACGCTGCCGCTCTACATGTACGAACAGGCCTTCCAGAACAGTCTGATCGGCTACGCGACGGCCGTGGCGCTGCTCCTGCTGGTGGTGGGCTCCCTGTTCTCGCTCGTCTATATGCGCCTGCTGCGTACGGAGGTCTAGGTGTCCGTCTCCGTCCCAGGGAAAGCCGCGGGAAAGACCACAGGAAGGGGTGCGGGAAAGGCCGCACGAAAGCCCTCCGGAAGGCGCACCCTCGCGTCCCGCCGCACCGGCCGCCGGCTCGCCGCCGACGCGGCACTCGTCCTTGTCGCGGCCTCCTTCGCGCTGCCCCTGCTGTGGGTGCTGCTGTCCGCACTCGACCCCGAGGCGAATCTGAAGGTGAAGGTGCCGGGCTCCTTCACGCTCGACAACTTCGACGCGGTCCTGAAGCCGGACATCACGTTCACACCGCTCCTGAACAGCCTGATCCTGTGCGGCGGCGCGACGCTCCTGACGGTCGTCTGCGCGGCGCTCGCGGCGTATCCCCTGTCGCGCTACCGCTCCCGCGCCGGCCGTACCTTCCTCACGGTCACGCTGTTCGCGACCTGTCTGCCGATCACGGCGATCATGGTCCCGGTGTACGCGATGTTCGTGCAGGTGGAACTGATCGACACCATGCAGGGCACGATCCTGTTCTTCGCGGCGTCCCAACTGCCGTTCGCCGTCTGGCTCTGCAAGAACTTCATGGACGGCGTCCCGAGGGAGCTGGAGGAGGCGGCCTGGACGGACGGCGCCTCGGCACTGCAGTCCCTGCTCCGGGTCGTCCTCCCGCTGATGGGCCCGGGCATCGCGGTCGTGACCGTCTACTCCTTCGTCATGATGTGGGGCAACTTCTTCGTCCCCTTCATGCTCCTGCTCAGCCCCGACCAGATGCCCGCCTCGGTCAGCATCAACGACTTCTTCGGCAACCGCGGCTCGGTCGTCTACGGCCAGCTGGCCGCGTTCAGCATCATCTACTCGACCCCGGTGGTCCTGCTCTACGTCCTGATAGCCCGCCGCCTGGGCGGCGGCTTCGCCCTGGGCGGCGCGGTCAAGGGGTGACCGCGACACCGCCGCCCCCGTCTCGTACCTTCCTACGAGCTGCAATCCCGGCGGAACGCACCGTAGGCGACCAACCGGTAGCCCCCTAGCGTGTGCGCGTGCACCAGAGCCCGGCCGACCAGCCCTCACCACCGTTCGACCACCTCGCCGCCCGCCGGCTGCGCGAGGCGCTGGGGATGGCGCCGGGGCATGTGGCGTACAGCATGCGGGCCAGCTATGGGCTCGGGCACGTCACTCCGGACACCGTCACCGCCTGGGAGCGGGGACAGGCCGCGCCCTCCGCCACCGAGCTGACGGCGCTCGCCGGTGCGCTGTGGTGTGCGCCGGGTGAGCTGCTCAGGGCGGCGACGACGCTGCGGGAGCACCGCCTTGCGCGGGGCCTCGCACCGGAGGACGTGGCGCGGGCGGTGGGCTTCGACCACGCCACGTATCTGCGGATGGAGGACACCGGGAAGTGGCGGGGCAACGAGCGGCAGTCGGCGGCGCTCTCCGAGGTGCTCGGTCTGTCGGCGCGTGACTTCACCACGGTGACGGGCCGCGACGAGAAGCTGGCGGACCTGCTGCGCAGCGCGGCCACGGCGCGCTGGGAGGGCTATGTGCGGCCGGTGGCCAAGCTGGTGCCGGTGGCGCGGGACATCGTGGAGTACGCCCTCGACCGGCTGCACGGCGAGTACCACTCCCGCATGGTGTCGACCCTGAGCTGGGGCTCGACCCAGAGCAGCACGGGCGACGCGGGCCGGGAGTTCCTGGAGCGGATCGTGGACGAATTCTGGTCCCTGGTCCGTTCACAAGGGGCCTGAAGTCCCGGTGCGGATACGCCGAAGCCCTCCGGCCGTGGCGGGCCGAAGGGCTTTGTCGGGTCGTTCACATGCGGATCGCGCCTCGGTCAGAAGACGGATTCCGTCTCCGCCATGCGGTACTCCGGCACCGTCTTCAGCTCGGTCACGGCCTCCGCGAGCGGCACCATCTCGATGTTCGTGCCGCGCAGCGCCGTCATATGGCCGAACTCGCCGCGGTGGGCGGCCTCCACGGCGTGCCAGCCGAAGCGGGTGGCGAGCACCCGGTCGTACGCGGTGGGGGTGCCGCCGCGCTGGACGTGGCCGAGGATGACCGGCTTGGCCTCCTTGCCGAGGCGGTGCTCCAGCTCGTGCGCGAGGGCGGTGCCGATGCCCTTGAAGCGCTCGTGGCCGAACTGGTCGATCTCGCCGGTGCCGTAGTTCATGGAGCCCTCGGCGGGGTGCGCGCCCTCGGCGACGCAGATGACGGCGAACTTCTTGCCGCGGGCGAACCGCTCCTCGACCATCTTCACGAGGTCCGCGGGGTCGAAGGGACGCTCGGGCAGGCAGATGCCGTGGGCGCCGCCGGCCATACCGGACTCGAGCGCGATCCAGCCGGCGTGCCGTCCCATGACCTCGACGACCATCACGCGCTGGTGCGACTCGGCGGTGGTCTTGAGGCGGTCCATGGCCTCGGTGGCGACACCGACAGCGGTGTCGAAGCCGAAGGTGCGGTCGGTGGCGGAGATGTCGTTGTCGATGGTCTTGGGTACGCCGACCACCGGCATGCCCGCGTCGGAGAGCATCCGGGCCGCGGTCAGGGTGCCCTCGCCGCCGATGGGGATGAGCACATCGATACCGAGCCGCTTGGTCAGGGCGGGCGCCTCGCGCACGGCCTCCTGCAGCCGGCCGCGCTCCAGGCGGGCGGAGCCGAGGATGGTGCCGCCGCGGGCGAGGATGCCGCTGACCGTGGTCAGGTCGAGGGGGCGGTAGTAGCCGTCGAGCAGACCCTTGTAGCCGTCCTCGAAGCCGATGACCTGGTCACCGTGCGCGGCGACGGCACGGTGCACGACCGACCGGATCACTGCGTTCAGGCCGGGGCAGTCGCCGCCTGCGGTGAGAATTCCGATACGCATCGTGCTGAATCTCCTGCTCGCTAGTCGTACGCATGAGCCGGGTTCCGATTGTTCCACGGGCCTCAGGGGCACGCCCCTTTCACGTACTCCACCGGAAGGGACCCTCCAAGGCCCTTGGACCCGGCGCCGTCAGGCCCTTTGTCCGGCGGGCGCTCTATCCACCCGCAGGGGTATTGTCAAGAGGGCAACCACACCATATCGGGTATTTTTGTGAGCGCTTGTCCTGGTCGTCTCGTACGTACCGGGGCCGGGCGCACAAGCGAGCGATGGAACGGAGAGCACGCGTGACGCGCAGCGTGTACGTGACCGGGATCGACCGTGGCGACGGCCGTCAGGTCGTGGAGCTGGGGGTCATGGAACTCCTGACCCGGCAGGTCGACCGGGTCGGCGTCTTCCGCCCCCTGGTCCACGACGGCCCCGACCGACTCTTCGATCTGCTGCGGGCCCGCTACCGGCTCTCCCAGGACGCGGCGTCCGTGTACGGCATGGACTACCACGAGGCGTCCGCGCTGCAGGCGGAGCAGGGCACGGACGAGCTGGTCTCGCGCCTTGTCGACCGCTTCCACCAGGTGGCCCGCGACTACGAGGTCGTGCTCGTGCTCGGCACCGACTTCGCCGCCACCCAGCTCCCCGACGAGCTGGCCCTCAACGCACGCCTTGCCAATGAGTTCGGCGCCTGGGTGCTGCCGGTGGTCGGCGGCAAGAACCAGACCGCCGAGTCCGTGCGCGCCGAGGCCCGTAACGCCTATCGCGCCTACGACGGCCTGGGCTGCGACGTCCTCGCCATGGTGGTCAACCGGGTCGCGCCCGGCGACCAGGAGGTCATCGCCGAGCGGCTGACCGCCCGGGTGCCGGTGCCCTGCTACGTCCTGCCGGACGAGCCCGCCCTTTCGGCGCCCACGGTCGCGCAGATCACCCATGCGCTCGGCGGCCGGGTGCTGCTCGGCGACGACGCCGGTCTGGCCCGCGACGCCCTGGACTTCGTCTTCGGCGGCGCGATGCTGCCGAACTTCCTGAACGCCCTGACCCCCGGCTGCCTGGTCGTGACCCCGGGCGACCGGGCCGACCTGGTGGTGGGGGCCCTCGCCGCGCACAGCGCCGGTACGCCGCCCATAGCGGGCGTGCTGCTCACCCTCAACGAGCAGCCGAGCGAGGAGATCCTGCGCCTGGCCGCCCGGCTCGCGCCCGGCACCCCGGTGATCTCGGTGACCGGCAACTCCTTCCCGACGGCGACCGAACTGTTCGCCCTGGAAGGGAAGTTGAACGCCGCGACGCCCCGCAAGGCGGAGACCGCGCTCGGTCTCTTCGAGCGGCATGTCGACGGCGCCGGGCTGCTCAGCCGCCTGGAGGTGTCCCGCAGCGGCCGCGTCACGCCGATGATGTTCGAGCACAAGCTGATCGAGCAGGCCCGCTCGGACCGCCGCCGCGTGGTCCTGCCGGAGGGCACGGAGGAGCGCGTCCTGCGCGCCGCCGACGTCCTGCTCCGCCGCGGTGTGTGCGACCTGACGCTGCTCGGCGACGTGGAGGCCATCCGCAAGAAGGCCGCGGACCTGGGTATCGACCTCGCCGGCTCGCAGCTCATCGACCCGCAGACCTCCGAGCTGCGGGAGAAGTTCGCCGAGGAGTACGCGGCCCTGCGCGCCCACAAGGGCGTCACGGTGGAACTCGCCCACGACGTCGTCGCGGATGTGAACTACTTCGGCACTTTGATGGTGCAGGACGGCCTCGCCGACGGCATGGTGTCGGGATCGGTGCACTCCACGGCCGCGACCATCCGCCCCGCCTTCGAGATCATCAAGACCAAGCCGGACGCGAAGATCGTGTCCTCGGTGTTCTTCATGTGCCTGGCCGACAAGGTGCTCGTCTACGGCGACTGCGCGGTCAACCCCGACCCCAACGCCGAGCAGCTGGCCGATATCTCCGTCCAGTCGGCCACCACCGCCGAGCAGTTCGGTGTCGACCCGAAGGTCGCGATGCTGTCCTACTCGACGGGTACGTCGGGCTCGGGCGCGGACGTCGACAAGGTCCGCGAGGCCACCGAGCTGGCCCGCGGCCAGCGCCCCGACCTGAAGATCGAGGGCCCGATCCAGTACGACGCCGCCGTGGAGCCCTCCGTCGCGGCCACCAAGCTGCCGGACTCCGAGGTCGCGGGCCAGGCCACGGTGCTGATCTTCCCGGACCTCAACACCGGCAACAACACCTACAAGGCCGTGCAGCGCTCGGCCGGCGCGATCGCGGTGGGCCCGGTTCTGCAGGGTCTGCGCAAGCCGGTCAACGACCTGTCGCGCGGCGCCCTCGTCCAGGACATCGTCAACACGGTCGCCATCACCGCGATCCAGGCCCAGTCCCCGGCCGACACCGCCAACACCGCCAGCGCATGACCACCCCTCCCCACACAGAAGGCCGCACAGCTGTGACCGCGACTCGTATCCTCGTCCTCAACTCCGGCTCCTCGTCGGTGAAATACCAGCTCCTCGACATGCGGGACAACGCGCGTCTCGCCGTCGGCCTGGTCGAGCGGATCGGCGAGGAGACCTCCCGCCTCAAGCACACCCCGCTGACCGGAGGAGGCGCCGAGTCGCGTGAGCTGAACGGTCCGATCGCGGACCACGAGGCCGCGCTGAAGGCGGTCGCCGAGGAGCTGGCCAAGGACGGTCTCGGCCTCGACTCCCCCGAGCTCGCCGCCGTCGGCCACCGTGTGGTGCACGGCGGTCTGACCTTCACGAAGCCGACCGTCATCGACGACACGGTGCTCGCCGAGATCGAGCGCCTGGTGCCGGTGGCGCCGCTGCACAACCCGGCGAACATCACCGGCATCAAGGTCGCCCAGGCCCTGCGCCCCGACCTGCCGCAGGTCGCGGTCTTCGACACCGCCTTCCACACCACGATGCCGGAGTCCGCGGCGCGCTACGCGATCGATGTGCAGACCGCCGACGAGCACCGCATCCGCCGCTACGGCTTCCACGGCACCAGCCACGCCTACGTCTCGCGCGAGACGGCCAAGCTGCTCGGCAAAGCGCCCGAAGAGGTCAATGTCATCGTCCTGCACCTGGGCAACGGCGCCTCCGCGTCGGCGGTCAAGGCCGGTGCCTGCGTGGACACTTCGATGGGTCTGACGCCGCTTGAGGGCCTGGTCATGGGTACCCGTTCCGGCGATCTCGACCCGGCCGTCATCTTCCATCTGGCGCGGGTCGCGCAGATGTCCGTGGACGAGATCGACACGCTCCTCAACAAGAAGAGCGGCATGGTCGGCCTGTGCGGCGACAACGACATGCGTGAGATCACCCGGCGCATGGGCGAGGGCGACGAACAGGCCCGCCTCGCCTTCGACATCTACATCCACCGTCTGAAGAAGTACATCGGGGCCTACTCCGCGGTGCTCGGCCGGGTGGACGCGGTGGCGTTCACGGCGGGCGTCGGCGAGAACGCTGCAGCGGTACGCGAGGCGGCCGTCGCAGGCTTGGAGGAGCTGGGCCTGGCGGTGGACGCCGACCTCAACGCGGTGCGCGGGGACGAGCCGAGGCTGATCTCCCCCGAGTACGCGCGGGTCGCCGTCGCCGTCGTACCCACCGACGAGGAACTGGAGATCGCGACCCAGACGTACGCCTTGGTGAATTCCTGAAAAGGGCGCCGGAACACGCTGAAATCCGGCGCCCCAACGGGCGACAATTGAGCGCCGGTTCGCCCATTTGGACTTTCCACCAGACGGAATATTCCGCTCCGAAACAAACCGATAGGATCCGCCTTATGCGCCGTTCCAAAATCGTCTGCACCCTGGGCCCCGCCGTCGACTCGTACGAGCAGCTGAAAGCTCTCATCGAGGCCGGTATGAACGTGGCCCGCTTCAACTTCAGCCACGGATCCCACGCAGAGCACCAGGAGCGTTACGACCGGGTCCGCCAGGCCGCCGAGGACACCGGCCAGGCCGTCGGCGTCCTCGCCGACCTGCAGGGTCCGAAGATCCGCCTGGAAACCTTCGCCGAGGGCCCCGTCGAGCTGGTACGCGGTGACCAGTTCACCATCACCACCGAGGACGTCGCGGGCGACAAGTCCATTTGCGGAACCACGTACAAGGGTCTGCCGGGCGATGTCGCCAAGGGTGACCAGGTTCTGATCAACGACGGAAACGTCGAGCTCAAGGTGACCGATGTCGAAGGCCCCCGGGTCAAGACAATCGTCATCGAGGGCGGTGTCATCTCCGACCACAAGGGCATCAACCTGCCCGGCGCGGCCGTGAATGTGCCGGCCCTTTCCGAGAAGGACGTCGAGGACCTGCGCTTCGCGCTGCGGATGGGCTGCGACCTGGTCGCGCTCTCCTTCGTCCGGGACGCCGACGACGTCAAGGACGTCCACAAGGTGATGGACGAGGAGGGCCGCCGCGTCCCCGTCATCGCCAAGGTGGAGAAGCCGCAGGCCGTCGCCAACATGGAGGGCGTCGTCGCGGCGTTCGACGCGGTCATGGTGGCCCGTGGCGACCTCGCCGTCGAGTACCCGCTCGAGAAGGTCCCGATGGTGCAGAAGCGCCTGGTGGAGCTCTGCCGGCGGAACGCCAAGCCGGTGATCGTGGCGACCCAGATGATGGAGTCGATGATCACCAACTCCCGCCCCACGCGCGCCGAGGCGTCCGATGTCGCCAACGCGATCCTGGACGGCGCGGACGCGGTCATGCTCTCCGCCGAGTCGTCGGTGGGCGCCTACCCGATCGAGACCGTCAAGACCATGTCGAAGATCGTCCAGGCCGCCGAGGAGGAGCTGCTCTCCAAGGGCCTGCAGCCGCTGGTGCCCGGCAAGAAGCCGCGTACACAGGGTGGTTCGGTGGCCCGCGCCGCCTGCGAGATCGCGGACTTCCTGGACGCCAAGTCGCTGGTCGCCTTCACCAAGTCCGGTGACACGGCCCGCCGTCTGTCCCGCTACCGCGCCAGCCAGCCGATCCTGGCCTTCACCACCGACGCGAACACCCGCAACCAGCTCGCCCTGAGCTGGGGCGTGGACACCCGCGTGGTGCCGCACGTCGACAACACCGACGCGATGGTCGAGCTGGTGGACGCCGAGCTGCTCAAGCTCAAGCGCTTCAACAAGGGCGACACCATGATCATCACGGCCGGTTCGCCCCCCGGCATCCCCGGCACCACCAACATGGTCCGGGTGCATCACCTCGGCGGCGGCGAGCGCGACTGACCGCCGTACACGCCAACGCCCGAGGGGCACCCCGGTGACGGGGTGCCCCTCGGGCGTTCTCGCGGCTCCCGGAAGGGATTTCGGGGGACCGTCCTGAGCGGTTAGCGGACGATCCGCTGGGAGAGCCCCGGCACCTTGAGGGTGCCGCCGAACTGGGCCGCCTGCGTGACCTCGACATCCGTGACGTAGATCAGCGGGATGTTCAGCGGCGGCGGGTGCTCCGGGTCGAACGTGACCGGGATCAGGCCGAAGAGCTTGCCCGAAAGCCGCTCGGTGTACATCGTCGTCTCGCCGTTGCGGATCGTGGACGTCGTGCCCTTGTCGGCCTCGATGTGGTACTTCGAGCCGTTCGGGCCGCTGACGATCTGGTGCAGATCGCCGATGTCCGTACCGTCCTTGACGACGTACTTCATGACCTGCTTGGTCTTGCCGCCGGCCGTGGTGAGGTTGACGATCCCCTGGTAGTCCGCGCCCTTGAGCGTCAGCGAACTGGCCTCCAGGAGCCACGGCTCGTCCGGGACCGGCACCGGCGGGGTCTCCGCCTTGCCGTCGACCTTCTTCTCCACCACGCACGGGAACGGCTTCTTGCCGTTCTCGTCCGGCGCCATCGAGTCGCTCGCGCTCGGTGACGGCACGGCGTCCTTGGCCTTGTCCGCCGCTTCCCCGGCCTTGTCGGCGGCATCCTTCGCGCCGTCGCCGACCTTGTCCACGGCGTCCTCGGCACCGTCCTTGACACCGTCGACGGTGTCCTTGACGGGGTCGGACGGCTCGTCGGCCGACTCGTCCTCGCTCGCGGACGGCGACGGCTCCGGCTCCTCCTCGTCGTCCGGGGTGAAGAGGTCCTTGATCTTGTCGCCGACACCCAGGGGGTCGAGCGGGTTCTTCGTCTCGGACTCCGAGGGCGAGGCCTCGGACTCCGCCTCGTCGGCCGAGTCACCGGAGGCGGAGGGCGAGGGCGTGGCCGCGGGCTCGTCGCCCGTGCCGCCGGAGCCGCCCGCGGAGGGCGAAGGCGTCGGCTTCGCGGCCTCGTCCTTCTGCTCCTGCTCGGCCTTCTCCTTCGCCGCCTTCTCCCGCTCGGCCTTCTCCTTCGCCTCCTCGGCCTTGGCGTCCTCTTCCGCTTCCTTGTCCGGCGCCGTGACACACGGGCCGTCCTGGAAGGGGTTCTTGGGCTGCGGCTTGGCCACGGCCAGCGTCGGCGTCAGGCCCATGCCCATCAGCACGCTCGCGGGCATCGCCGCGATGGCTATCGCCTTGCCCGCGGGCACATGCAACCTGGTGAGCAGGGGCTTCCTGGGCGCCGCATGCCGCGGCCCGGATCTTGCCCGGCCCTCATCCGGCGAGCCCTCGCGGTGCACCTCGTCACCGGGCACGGTGCCTCCCGTTCGTCTCGTTCGTCGAACTTGTAGCTGACAGGTCGTCACTCATCCCGTTCGCGGCGCCGGCCACGGCGGGCTCCGCCACACCGTCCGCCGCGGGCTCCCCGGGCCTGCCTTCGCGCTGTGCGTCCTCACCCGCGGGCCGTGCAGGCGCCCAGGCGATACCGAGCGCACCACCGATCAGCGCGAGCAGGAACCCGATCAGGAAGCCGCCGATGTTGGAGACCACCAGGGAGACAAGCGCGAGCAGGATCGCCGCCACGCCCGCGAAGACCCGTGAGTGGTACTGGAACCACATGGTCAGGCCGAGCACGATCAGGAGTACGCCGATGATCAGCGAACCGGCGCCCGCCGTGGTGGCCATGGCGAGCGTCATATTGCCGAGCTTGATGTTGCCGTAGGGCAGATAGGCGATCGGAACGCCGCCAAGAATCGTGAGGAGACCGGCCCAGAAGGGCCGGGTGCCCCGCCAGGCGCGAAACTTCCTGCGGTGGATCTTGAGGAAGGTGTCGTTCGGCCCAGGTGACTCGGCGCTCATGGGAAACAGCTCCTTGGAACCGGCGGTACGCAGTACGGGAGAAGATCGGGGGAGATCTGTGGTGGCGGGCGGGAGACCACGCTCCGCGCCCGCCGGGCCAGTTGCCGGACGGCCGTCACACGGACCGCCCGGCCGACAAGTGCTTCAGCGCGCTCCGCGAGCGCTCAGAAGCACTCCTGCTTGCCCTTTTTCAGCTTCATGCTGAGACCGCTCAGCTTGAAGGTGCCGGCGCTGGTCGCCCAGGCCGTCTGCTTGATGTCGGTGAGGATGGCCCGGTCGGCTTCCTGAGCGAAGCCGTTCGGGTTGGCCTGCTCCTTGCCGCCCTTCATGCCGGGGCCCTTGGTGGACTGCCCGGCGGCGACACCGATGTTGATGTCCCTGAACTCGGCGTCGGCGTCAAGCTGGGCGACGTCGATGTAAAGCCTCTCGGCCTCCACCGGCTTGCCCTTGTTACCGGCCCTGA
The DNA here is from genome assembly GCF_042665355.1 of Streptomyces monticola. Lineage (NCBI taxonomy): Bacteria > Bacillati > Actinomycetota > Actinomycetes > Kitasatosporales > Streptomycetaceae > Streptomyces > Streptomyces monticola. The sequence goes on from NZ_JBHTCF010000028.1 coordinate 59,829, forward strand.
GCTGCAGCGTGATGTCACCGAGCACCGGAACATGCGTCACAACGGACTGACACATGTTGGTGATCTGCGCGGAGTTGAACGCGGAGACCGACACCGGGTGGGAGGCCTTCTTGCCCTCCATGTCCACGCCGACGTCCACACCGCCGTACTGGACCATGCCCTTGCCGTCGAGCTTGTCCGCCGCCACCTTGAACGACTGACCCGACACACTGAACGATGCCGCGAGCGCGCCCTGTGAAAGGGCGACGCCTATCGCGGCGGTCGCCGCGACGCTCGGCACCATGACCACGGCGAACCGCTTCCATCTGGTTCCGCCACGAGCCACGGATTCCATGACTTTCCTCCTTCTCGGACGTACATCTCCTGACCCTGACTGCCACCTGCGGCTCAGCCGGGCAGGGATGGGAGAAGTGCTACGTCCTCGGGAAGGAGAGCGCCTGCTGTATTTCCAGGCACGCAATTGCGCCCGAATCACCGGCGATCACCCCCGAGCGACAACCACTGGTCACGCCTTCACGCAACCTGCCGGACAGGCCCTGCCGGTCGGCAGAGACCCCCCTGTCCTTAGACCGTCGGCGGTGCCTTCGGTCACTCGGTGGGGACCCAGGAGCCCCGTGTCCCGAGCTGGCCGTCGGGGGTACGGGAATGGACCGAGCGTGGCCGATCGTGGTGCATTCGGAGCGCCCGCACAAGGGGGTTCGTTACTCGCTGGTAACGGCTGGATAACCACGTCGCGACCGCCCGGCATCGAGCGGTCGCACTCGGTACAGCCAACCCTCGGAAGAAACCGGTGAATTGCGGGGCGGATTCGGACAGAACACTGCCCTTGATTTACTGCGAGTAACAGCGGCCGCGATTACCAAGTTTTGGTAAAGCGCGGCCGCCTGCTCGCTTCGTCGCTGAATTTTCACAGGGCTACCGCGACCCCACCCGTTTAGCGCCAGCTCACCAACAGCCGGACACCGGGCGCCCGTCACGGGCCGTAAGGAGCATTACGGACCGTGCGGACCGGGCGGGGTGCATCAGTACCCGTCCGTCAGAACAGCGCCCTGGCGAGCGCCGAACGCGCCGCCGCGACCCGCGGGTCATCGGCGCCGACCACCTCGAAGAGTTCGAGCAGCCGCACACGGGCGGCGTTGCGGTCCTCCCCTGCCGTGCGCTTGACCGTGTCGACCAGGCGCCCGAAGGCGTCCTCGACATGCCCGCCGACCAGGTCGAGGTCGGCCGCGGCGATCTGCGCGGTGACATCGGCCGGCTTCTCGGCGGCGTCCCGGCGCACCTGCTGCGGGTCCACGCCCTGTACGCGCTGGAGGAGTTCGGCCTGGCCGAGGCCGAGCTTGGCCTCGGTATTGCCCGGGTCGTCGGCGAGAACGTTCTTGTACGCCTGCACGGCGCCGCCCAGGTCACCCGCGTCCAGGGCCTGGACCGCGGCTTCGAGCAGCGCGTCATAGGGGCCCGCGGGCTCCTCCGCCTCGGCCGCCGGGGCCTCGGCCCCCTGGGCGGCCGGGTCGACGGCGATGCCGGTGATCCCGAAGCGCTCCTCGGCGACCTGGACCAGCTGGTCCAGGGTCTGGCGGATCTGGGCCTCGGGCGCGGCCCCCTGGAAGAGCGGCAGGGCCTGTCCGGCCACCACCGCGAAGACGGCCGGGATGCCCTGGATCCCGAACTGCTGCATCAGCATCTGATTGGCGTCGACGTCGACCTTGGCGAGCAGGAAGCGGCCGTTGTACTCGACCGCGAGGCGTTCGAGCAGCGGGCCGAGCTGCTTGCACGGCTCGCACCACTCGGCCCAGAAGTCGATGACGACGGGTACCTCTGCGGAGCGCTGCAGGACGTCGTTCTCGAATCCCGCCTCGTCCACATCGATGACGAGACTGGCGGGCGATACGGCACCGCCGCCGCCCTGCTTGGCGGCTTCGGCGCGAGTCTGCTCCGCCTTCGCCTTGGCCTCCTGGGCCGCCTTCACCGCGGCGAGGTCGACGACTCCGCTCATGGACATGTTCCGTGGCTGCATGAGTACATCCTCCCCCTTCGGCGCGCGCGTGTGAAAAGCCCCGGGAAAATCCGGCATGACTTGTCCCGTCCTCGTGGGACCGCGGCCCGTCCGCAGGCCTCCCGCCGGATTGCGAGGCGTACGGACAGGTCACGGCCCGGGTCCCGAGGAGGACCTTCTTCCGTTCGGCGCCGGGTCCCCACCCGGCACCTGTGGTTGCCGCTCGTACGGTGTTCCCCGTCCAGGCTTCCCTACGAGCTCCGAAGCTTTCGCTACGACTCGTAGCGTATCTCCACGCGATCTCCCGCGCCCACCCTCCCCCGGTGTCCGGGGCCGGTGATCTGCCTCACGGAAACGGCCCGGGGTCACCCGACTTACCGACCGGTATGGTCACCCGCATGTGCCGCACATCCCCTCGCTCGGGGCGCATGGGACGCCCCCGCAACGCCGATGCCGACACCGCGATCCTCGAGGCCACCCGGGCCGCGCTCGTCGACCTGGGCTGGTCGAAGCTGACCATGGGCGATGTGGCCGCCCGCGCGGGCGTCGCCAAGACGACCCTGTACCGGCGCTGGGCCGGCAAGAGCGAACTCGTCGTGGACGCGGTGGCGGTGCTCTTCGACGAACTCCGGCTGCCCGACCGCGGCAGCCTCGCGGCGGACGCCGAAGGCGTGGTCCTGCAGTTCGCGGCACTCCTCGAACGCCCCGAGACCCGCACCGCGCTCATGGCCGTCGTCGCGGAGTCCACCCGGGACGAGGCGCTGCGGGCCCGGATCAGGCACGCGATCGTGGACCGCCAGAAACGCCTCGTGCTCGAAGGCCGCCGCCGCGCCCAGGCCCGCGGTGAACTCCCTTACGAGGAAGACGAGTCCGCCGCCGCCCGCACCGCCGACCTCATCTTCGACGTGGTCGCGGGCGCGGTGGTGCACCGCTCCCTGGTGAGCGCGGAACCGGTGGACACGGAGTGGGCCAGGGGTTTCGTCACGCTGCTGCTCGGCGGTCTGGCGGCAGCGGCGGCCACGTCGCCGCCGCGGTCGGAGACGAACAGCCGGGGTCACACCTGGTAGCGGTCGGGCGCGAAAAGCCCCAGGTTCTCCGCCACCCACTCCGACGTCCGCTTCAGCCCTTCCGAGAGGGACACCTCGGGGGCCCAGCCGGCCCAGTCCCGCGCCCGCGAGTTGTCGGACAGCAGCCTCTCCACCTCACTCCCGGAGGGCCGGAGGCGGGCCGGGTCCACCACGACCTCGGCCTCGCGCCCGGACGCGGCGATCAGCTCCCGCGCCAGCTCCCCGATCGAGATCTCCTGCCCCGAGCCCAGGTTCACCACTTCACCGAGCGCCAGATCGCAGCCCGCGAGCGCCAGGAACCCGCGAGCGGTGTCCGTGACGTAGGTGAAGTCCCGCGTCGGGCTCGTCGAGCCGAGCTTGATCTCCCGCGCACCGGCGTGCAGTTGGGCCAGGATCGTCGGGATCACGGCGCGCGCGGACTGCCGCGGACCGTAGGTGTTGAACGGCCGCACCACCGTCACCGGCAGCTCGAAGGCATGCCAGTGCGAGAGCGCCATCATGTCGGCGCCGATCTTGGACGCGGAGTACGGGGACTGCGGCTGCAGCGGGTGTGCCTCGCTGATGGGGGCGGTGCGCGCGGTGCCGTACACCTCGCTGGTGGACGTGTGCAGCAGGCGCCGCACCGAGTGCCTGCGGCAGGCCTCCGCGATGTTCTCCGTACCGACGACGTTCGTCTGGACGTACGCGCCGGGCGAGTCGTAGCTGTACGGGATGCCGATGAGCGCAGCGAGGTGGAAGACCGTGTCGCAGCCCGCGACGGCGTCCATCACACGGCCCGCGTCCCGCACATCACCGGCGATCATCTCGACCCGGGAGTCACCGAGGTAGCGCGCGAGGTGGCCCTTTTCGGCGTACGGCTTGTAGTGCACGAACGCCCTTACCCGCGCGCCCTGTTCGACGAGCAGATCGACGAGCGTGGAGCCGATGAAGCCCTCCGCTCCGGTGACGAGGACGGTACGGCCATGGAAGTCGGCAGTCATGCGGCGGGCTCCAGTCGGGAGAGGTTCCTACGGGGGTGGGCGAGCTTCAGCACTTCCGCGGCGAGCAGCTCCGCGGCGTGTGCGTGCGGTCCGGGATCGGCGGCGCCGCTCATCGCGGCCAGCTGTCCCGGCCGGGCGAGCAGGGGTTCCACGAGCGCGGCGAGCGCGTCCGCGGTGGTGTCGGCGTCCGGAAGGAGCAGTCCCGCACCGGCGTCCGACAGCACGCGCGCGTTGTGCGTCTGGTGGTCGCCGGGCGCGTGCGGATAGGGCACGAGTACGGCCGGGACGCCGGTGCTGGCGAGTTCGGCGACGGTGGCGGACCCGGCCCGGCAGACGACCAGGTCGGCGGCGGCGTACGCGTAGTCCATGCGGTCCAGGTAGGGCACCGCGCGGGCGACGGGTGAGTCTCCGAGCCGCCGCCGGGTCTCCTCCAGGGCGGCGGGTCCCGTCTTGATCAGCAGATGTACGTCGGTGCGGTGCCGCCACCGTTCGGCGAGGCCGACCGCCGCCTCGGTGAGCCGGGCGGCGCCGAGGCTGCCGCCGTTGAACAGCACCAGGCGTGCCCCGTCCGGGACTTGGAGGGAGCGGCGGGCCTCGGCGCGCAGGGCGGCGCGGTCCAGGCGGGCCAGGGCCGCCGCGATGGGCATGCCGACGGTGCGGGCGTGCTCGCCGCCCGAGAGATGGGCGCAGCTGCGGTCGAAGGCGACGGTGACGTTCGGGGTGAGGCGGGCCGCGAACTGGTTGGCCCGGCCGGGCACCGCGTTGGACTCGTGGATCACGCTGGGCAGATGCGCCATGCGGGCGCCGACGATCACGGGTGCGCTGGGGTAGCCGCCCATCCCGACGGCGACCTGCGCCCGCTGCGCGCGCAGGATCGAGCGGCACTGGGCCCCCGACTTGAGCAGCGCCGCGGGCAGCAGATAGCGCCTGGCGCCGAGTGCCGGGTCGAAGGGGATCATGTCAACGGTGTGCAGGCGGTACCCCGCCTCCGGTATGAGCCGGGTCTCCAGGCCCCGGGTCGTACCGACGAAGGAGATCACCGCGTCCGGCACCGCGCGCCGCAGGGCGTCGGCGAGCGCGAGTCCCGGATAGATATGGCCGCCGGTGCCGCCCGCACCGATGACGACGGAAAGAGGTGCGCTCGCGGTGGGTACTGCTGTTTCGGCTGGTACTTCCGTGTGTGGTGTGCGCATGGAGGCACACTGACAACTTCGCCTAAGAAGTCTTTAAGAGCACGGTTTGACAGTCTTGTCGCCATGACCGGAAGCCATCCCGCCACGAGTGCCGCCGCAGGCGCCACAGCCGCCGCCCGCATCCTCGTCGTCGACGACGAGCCGGAGGTGCGCGCCGCCGTCGAGGACGGCCTCACGGTCGAGGGGTACGAGGTGCGGGGCGCCGCCGACGGACTGACCGCGCTGTCCGAGGTGGCGGCCTGGCAGCCGGACGCCATCGTCCTGGACGTGATGATGCCGGTGCTCGACGGCCTCGGCCTGTGCCGACGGCTGCGCGCCCTGGGCGACCGCACTCCGGTACTCGTCCTGACCGCCCTCAGCTCGGTCAGCGAACGCGTCGACGGCCTCGACGCGGGCGCCGACGACTATCTGGTCAAGCCCTTCGCCCTCGACGAGCTGACGGCCCGGCTCCGGGCCCTGCTCCGCCGGCTCGCGCCGGAGCCGGCCGACGACGGCGGCGAGCTGTCCTTCGCGGACCTGGTGGTGGACCCGGCGACCCGCACAGGGCGCAGGGGCGGGCGCACGATGGAGTTCAGCCGCACCGAGTTCGCGCTGCTCGAACTGCTCCTGCTCAACCCGCGCCAGGTCCTGCCGCGCGAGCGCATACTGCAACTGGTGTGGGGCCATGACTTCGGCCCGGACTCCAACTCCCTCGCGGTGTACGTCGGTTATCTGCGGCGCAAGCTGGAGTCCGGCGGCGAGCCGCGCCTGGTGCACACGGTCCGCGGCGTCGGCTACCGCCTGGACACGGCATGAGCGGCCTGCACCGGCTCGGCGCCCGGTGGCGGCGCCGCAGGCCGCTGGGCACCCGGCTCGCCCTGGCCACCACGGCGGCGGTGGCGCTGGTGGCCATCGGCATCTGCGCGGCGGCGTTCTTCGTGATCCGCTTCAAGCTGTACCAGCAACTCGACCAGAATCTCGCCCAGTCGGCGACCCTGGTCGCCCAGCAGCATCGCGAGGAAGGCCCCGGCGTGCTCACCGGCGAGTGCCGCTTCCTGGGCGCCCCCGCCTGCACGCAGGTCGTCCCCGCCGACAAGACGGACGATCCGAAGCGGCCCTATCTGCTGCCCGTCACCGACTCGACCCGGGCGGTCGCCGCCGGCCGGCTCGCCCCGTACTACACGAGTTTCACGCTCGACGGGCATCCGGCGCGGATGTATACGACGACGTTCGGCAAGGGCGAGGCCGTGCAGGTCGCGTCGCGCGCCGACATCGCCGACCGCGGGGTGCACCAGGCCGCGCTGCTCCTTTCCGCGGTGGGCGCCGCGGGCATTCTGGTGGCCGCGGGCCTCGGCTACTGGGTGTCCCGCAGCGGCCTCGCCCCCGTCACCCGGCTGACCGCCACCGCCGAGCGGATCGCCGCGACCCGCGACCCGCGCCACCGCATCGAGCTCCCGCCGGGCCCGGCGGGCCGCGAGGACGAAGTGACCCGTCTGGCCGCCACGTTCAACACGATGCTGGGCGCTCTTGAGCAGTCCGTCACCGCACAGCGCCGCCTGGTCGCCGACGCCTCGCACGAGCTGCGCACCCCGCTCACCGCCCTGCGCACCAACGCGGAGCTGCTCTCCCGCGCCGGCCGGCTCACCGACGCCCAGCGCGACCGGGCGTCCGCCGCTCTCACCCGGCAGCTGCGCGAAGTCACGGGCCTGGTCAACGACTTGATCGAGCTGGCCCGTGACGAGGAGCCGCAGCCGCTCGTGGAGCAGGTGGGCCTGGCGGGGCTCGTCCGGCACGCGACGGACACGGCGGGCTCGCACTGGCCGAGCACGCCGTTCACCCTGGCCGTCGACGAGGCGGGGGAGCACCGGACGCTGCCCGGCGTCCCCGCCCGCCTCTCCCGCCTCCTGACCAATCTCATGGACAACGCCGCGAAGTTCAGCCCGCCCGGTGCACCCGTCGAAGTCACCCTGACCACCAGGGAGTTGACGGTCCGCGACCACGGCCCCGGGATCGCCCCCGAGGACCTGCCCCATGTCTTCGACCGGTTCTACCGCGCCGAGTCCGCCCGCGCCCTGCCGGGTTCCGGCCTCGGTCTGGCGATGGCCCGGCAGATCGCGCGCGCCCACGGGGCCGATCTGACGGCGGAGGCGGCACCCGGCGGCGGGGCCCTGTTCCGCCTGACGCTCCCGCACCGGCCCTGACCGGTCCTGACTGGCCCTGACTGGCCCTGACTGGCCCTGACTGGCCCTGACCGGTCCTAACCGGCCCAGGCGCAACTGCCGACCGTGGCCCGGGCCGCCCCGACCAGCCGCTCGGCCTCGCGCGCGGGCAGCAGCGCGCTGTCCCCCTTGCGGCAGACCACGGTCCGGTCCCCGTATCCGGCGAGGTCGGCGAGGATCTGATCCCAGTGCCGGTACTGCACGTCGTGCCCGGTGTCGGCGTAGCGCCGTACGACCGCACGTCCCGGCAGCGCGTCCTGCCAGGTCGCCAGGGTCGACGGCGGCACGGTCGTGTCCTTCTCGCCCGCGTACAGATAGACCGGGGCCTTCAGGCGCCCGAGGCCGGGGCCCGGCCGCTCGCAGTACAGCCGCTGCTCGTGCACCTGCGGTGCCACATCCGCCTGCTGTCCGCGCTGGTTGAAGGTCCGCGCGCCTTCTTCGTACGCCGTGTCCGCGAAGCCCGGGATCGACTTCACGGGGCTGTCGTCGGGGAACGCCCACCACTTGCGCGGGTCCTTGACGGAGTCCTTCAGAGCGGCGGCGAGCGCGTCGTCCGACAGGCCGCAGTACGCGGGCTTCGCCCCGAACGGGGGCAGTGCGGCGGCGAGATGGAGGGCCCGGATGCGCTCGGGGGCGCGGGCGGCGAGCTCGGCGGCGTAGGGCCCGCCGCCGGAGATGGCGATGACCGAGGCCTTCCGCACGCCAAGGCGGTCGAGGACTTCGAGGGCGTCCTTCGCGAAGTCGGCCTTGCCCAGGGACTTGTCGAAGGCGGTGTCGCCGAAGCCGTTGCGCTCGACGGATATCAGGCGCAGGCCCATGGAGTCGCGGGTGGACTTGAAGAAGTCGGTCATGTGCGCGGCGCGGGCGCTGGTCCCGGTGCCGCCGATGAAGAGCACCGGCCGCCCGTCATGCGGCCCCGCGTCGGTGAAGTGCGCCGTGCGCCCCGACGACAGCTTCGCCGCCCGCACATCGGGCCCGAGCGAGTCGAAGCCGTCCTGCACCTCGGGCAGCTTCGGCGCACTCGCGCTCACGACGCCCGAGCCCCCGACAAGGAACGCGCCGAGCACGGCGAGGGCGGTGGCAGCGACGGTCGTACGACGGCGGGGCGGTCTCAAGGGGTCCTCCAGTGGCAGGGGTTCGGGCACCGCCGCCGCGCCTACCCGAACCCCCGCGACTGACACCTGTCACTCCCGACGCTCCAGGCCCCGAAACCCGGTCACGCCAACCCTCGGCACCAGGCCCTTGGCACCCGGCCCTGGCACCGGACCCTTGGCACCCGACCTCCGGCACCCGGGCTCCTGGCACCAGACCCTCCGGCACCCGACCCCTGGCACCGGACCCTCGGCACCCGACCTCCGGCACCGGACCCTCGGCACCCGACCTCCGGCACCCGGGCTCCTCGCACCCGGCCCTTGGCACCCGGGCTCCTGGCACCAGACCCTCGGCACCCGACCTCCGGCACCCGACCCCTGGCACCGGACCCTCGGCACCCGACCTCCGGCACCCGGGCTCCTCGCACCCGGCCCTCGGCACCCGGGCTCCGGCACCCGACCCCTGGCGCCCGGCGCCCGGGACCGGTCAGAACCCGGCCGGCTCCGTGTACACCCCCCACTCGTCCCGCAGCACTCCGCAGATCTCCCCGAGCGTCGCCTCGGCGCGCACCGCGTCCAGCATCGGCTCGATCATGTTGGAGCCGTCGCGGGCGGAGGCGAGCATCGCGTCGAGCGCGGCCCGCACCCGAGCCTCGTCCCGCGAGGCCTTGCGCGCCCCGAGCACCTGCACCTGATCGCGCTCCACCTCGTGGCTGACCCGCAGGATCTCCAGGTCACCGGTGACGGACGAGGTGTTGACGTTGACGCCCACGACCTTCTTGTCGCCCTTCTCCAGGGCCTGCTGGTAGCGGAAGGCGGACTCGGCGATCTCGCCGGTGAACCAGCCGTCCTCGATCCCGCGCAGGAGCCCCGAGGTGATCGGCCCGACGGGGTGCCGGCCGTCGGGGTGCGCGCGCAGACCGCGCTCCTTGATCTGGTCGAAGATCTTCTCCGCGTCGGCCTCGATCCGGTCCGTGAGCTGCTCGATGTACCAGGAACCGCCGAGCGGGTCGGCCACGTTGGCGACCCCGGTCTCCGCCATCAGGACCTGCTGCGTACGCAGGGCGATCTCCGCGGCCTGCTCGCTCGGCAGGGCGAGGGTCTCGTCCAGGGCGTTGGTGTGCAGGGAGTTGGTGCCGCCGAGTACCGCGGCGAGTGCCTCCACGGCCGTCCGCACCACGTTGTTGTACGGCTGCTGCGCGGTCAGCGAGACGCCCGCGGTCTGTGTGTGGAAGCGCAGCCACTGCGCCTTCTCGGACCGCGCGCCGTACACATCCCGCATCCAGCGGGCCCAGATCCGCCGCGCGGCACGGAACTTGGCGATCTCCTCGAAGAAGTCGAGGTGCGCGTCGAAGAAGAAGGACAGACCGGGCGCGAACACATCCACGTCGAGACCGCGGGAGAGCCCCAGCTCCACATAGCCGAAGCCGTCCGCCAGGGTGTACGCCAGCTCCTGCGCGGCCGTCGCCCCGGCCTCACGGATGTGATAGCCGGAGACCGACAGCGGCTTGTACGCGGGGATGTCGCGCGCGCAGTGCTCCATCAGGTCGCCGATGAGCCGCAGATGGGGCTCGGGCTCGAAGAGCCACTCCTTCTGCGCGATGTACTCCTTGAAGATGTCCGTCTGCAGCGTGCCGTTGAGCACCGCCGGGTCCACGCCCTGGCGCTCGGCGGCGACGAGGTACATACAGAAGACCGGAACGGCCGGCCCCGAGATCGTCATGGATGTCGTGACGTCGCCCAGCGGGATGTCCTTGAACAGGACCTCCATGTCGGCCGCGGAGTCGATGGCCACACCGCAGTGCCCGACCTCGCCGAGTGCCCTCGGATCGTCCGAGTCCCGGCCCATGAGGGTCGGCATGTCGAAGGCGACGCTGAGGCCGCCGCCGCCGTTGGCCAGGATCATCTTGTAGCGCTCGTTGGTCTGCTCGGCGTTGCCGAACCCGGCGAACTGGCGGATGGTCCAGGTGCGGCCCCGGTATCCGGTGGCGTGCAGGCCACGCGTGAAGGGATATTCGCCGGGCCATCCGATCCGCTCGAAGCCCTCATAGGCATCCCCGGGGCGCGGTCCGTAGACCGGCTCGACCGGATCGCCCGAGAGCGTGGTGAAGTCGGCGTCGCGCTTGCGCGCGGCGTCATGACGGGCCTGCCAGCGACGGCGGCCTTCTTCGATGGCGTCAGCGTCCATGCTTCAAATTTACTAGGACGTCCTAGTAAATGTCGATGGCCAACCGCCGCGCACAGCTCGCGCGGCGGTGGAGAGCGGTGTGGCTCCGGGGTGACGCCGGTGCGACTACGCCTTGGCGGTGGCCGTCGAGTCGTCCCTGACCAGCGGTTCCAGCTCACGGGTCAGCTTGCGCTCGACGAAGAACGCGGCGGTCGGAATGGTGCCGGCGATCAGCACCCAGAGCTGCTTGCCGACCGGCATCTTGGCCTTGGAGCCGAGATCGAAGGCGAAAACGAGGTACAGCACGTACAGCCAGCCGTGCGCGATGCCGACGATCCGCGTGAAGTCCGCGGCACCGTCCATGCTGAGGAGGTACTTGGCGATGACGCCCAGGGTCAGCAGAACCAGCAGAACGCCGGTGACGTAAGCCATCACGCGATAGCGGGTCAGCACGCTTCGTTTCATGCCCCCGAGCGTAACCGCCCGGTTTCGGCGATCTTGCAGCGCCCTGGCACCCCGCCCGAAACCCGCCCGGGACCCGTCCGGGGCCCGCCCCCGGGCCTCGCCTAGGCCTCGTCGAAGTCGTGCGCGGCGACCCGCAGCGGCCGCAGCATCGCGAAGATCTCCCCGCACTCCTCCGCGTCGTACGCCCCCAGGCCGAAGTCCATCGCCATCAGGTCGCGGGTGGCCGCGTCCACCACCTCGCGGCCCTTGTCGGTGATGGTGGCGAGCGTGCCGCGGCCGTCGTTGGGGTTGGGCCGCTTGTCCACCAGGCCCGACTTCACCAGGCGGTCCACGGTGTTCGTCACCGACGTGGGGTGCACCATCAGACGCTCGCCGATCTTCGACATCGGCAGCTCGCCGGCCTTGGAGAAGGTCAGGAGCACCAGCGCCTCGTAGCGCGCGAAGGTCAGTCCGTAGGGCTTGACCACCGAGTCGACCTCGGCGAGCAGGATCTGCTGGGCGCGCATGATCGAGGTGATCGCGGCCATGGACGGCACGGACCCCCAACGCTGCTTCCAGAGTTCATCGGCTCGGGCAATGGGGTCGAACGGGAGGCTGAGGGGCTTCGGCACGTCTTCGACCTTACCGGGCGGTCACATGGCGGTCAGCCCCGTCTCGAAGTTCGGGCGAACATCCGGCCGAAGGGCCCGGAGGCCGGGCCCGGTGTCGCACCCGACCGACCACTGTCCGTTATGTCACGATTGCCCGGTCCCGTACTGCGCCGTAGTCCAAGGGGGCAGCATGCCCGCCCACACCGCCCGCCACCGGGTCGTCCGCCGCACGGCGGCCGCGCTCGCCGCGCTCGCGCTCGCCGCCGGCTGCTCCTCGGGATCCGACTCGTCGGAGACCAAGGACGCCGCTCTCGTCCGCGGCCCGTCGAAGCCGCCCGTCGCGAAGTCCGCCTTCTGGGTCGACCCGAACAGTCCCGCCGCGCAGCAGGTCAAGCAGTGGCAGCAGGACGGCCGCGCCTCGGACGCCGAGGTGCTCAAGCGGATCGCCGAACAGCCCATGGCGGCATGGCCGGCGGGCGACGACCCGGGCCCGATGATCAAGGCGGCCACGCGGGGCGCCGCCAAGGACGACCGCACCGCGGTCCTGGTCGCGTACAACATCCCGCACCGCGACTGCGGCCAGCACTCCGCGGGCGGTGCGCACAGCGTGGAGTTCTACCGGCAGTGGATCGGTGCCTTCGCGGACAACATCGAGGACAAGAAGGCCCTGGTCGTCCTGGAGCCGGACGCCATCCCGCACCTGGTGGACGGCTGCACCCCGGCCGAGTACCACGACGAGCGCTATCAGCTGATCTCCGAGGCCATCGACCGCCTCAAGAAGCAGCCGAACGTCAAGGTCTATCTGGACGCCGGGCACGCCGCCTGGATCCAGGACCGCGGCCGGCTCGCCCAGTCCCTGTGGAAGGCCGGCATCTCGCGCGCCGACGGCTTCGCCCTGAACGTCTCCAACTTCCAGACCGACGCGGCCACCAAGGCGTACGGCCGTGATCTGTCGAAGATCCTGAACGGCAAGCACTTCGTGATGGACACCGGGCGCAACGGCAACGGGCCCATGCCGGGCGGCGGCGGTGAGGCCTGGTGCAATCCGCCGGGGCGCGCGCTCGGCGACCGGCCCACCACCAAGACCGGGGACCCGCTGGTCGACGCCTATCTGTGGATCAAGCGCCCCGGTGAGTCCGACGGCGAGTGCCGCGGCGGCCCGTCGGCCGGCAAGTGGTGGCCGGACTACGCCCTGGACCTCGCCCGCAACTCAAAGGCGTAGCACGGCACTTCGCCCCGCGCCGCCGCACCGCTTGCCTACCTCACCTGGACCCACTTCGCCTCGGACGGGATGCCTTCGGTGTCCGTGACGAACAGCATGTACCAGCCGGGCGGCACCAGCGCCCGGTCGCGCGGTACGTCGACGGTGACGGTGCCCTTGTTCTCGTCCTTGGTCATCTTCAGGTCCACGGAGCGCTGTTCGACGTCCGTGGTGTGCGTGACGGCGCTGGGGCGCATCAGGCGGGCCGTGGCGATCCGGTCGGCGTGCTCCGCCTTGAAGGTGGCGCGGCCGTCGGCGGGGACGTCCTCGGGGCCGTCGCCGATGACCGGGCGGCTGTCCTTGTTCCTGTAGAGGTAGGGAGGGGTGTAGACCTCCATGCGCTGCTCGAACTTGCCGAGCTTGGTGTTGTCCTTGTCGCCGTAGAGCGAGTCGGAGCCGAAGGTGGCCACGCGGCCGTCGGGCAGCAGCAGCGCCTCCGAGTGGTAGTTGCGGCCCACGCGGGGGTCGGCGGCCGCGCGGAAGACATTCTCCTCGGGGTCGTAGAACTGCGCCTTGAGGATGTTGGAGGCGCCGCGGCCGCGGTAGTCGTAGGAGCCGCCGCTGGTGAAGACCGAGTCGTCCGGCATGATCACGCTGTTCAAGTAGCGGGTGCCCTGCGGGAGTCGGGGCCCGGTCTTGAAGGCGGGGCTGTCTTCCTTGAGGTCGATGACGGCGGTCCGCCCGGTGGCCTTGTCGGACTCGCCGACTCCGCCGCCGCCGAGGATCATCACGCGCTGGTCCTGTGCGGGCGGCAGCAGCAGGGAGCTGGAGGTCTCGGTCTGGTCGAGGTCCTCGAGGCCGGGGACCTTGGTGAAGGTGTTGGTCTTCAGGTCCCACATACCCGGCTCGCGGCCTTTCTCGGCCGGTCCGTACCCGGCGTTGGAGGCGGGGTAGAAAAGCTTGCCGCCCTTGGTGAGGAAGAGCGCGGGGTACGTCGGGAAGTAGCGGAAGGGGCCCTTGGACCACTTCTTCGTCCTGGGGTCGTAGATCTCGTTGTCGCCGGGGTCGACGACGCCGACCTCGTCGAGCCCTGAGACGGCGAGGACCTTGCCGTCCTGGAGGGTGACGAGGGTCGGATACCAGCGGGCCTTGGCCATCGGGTCGACGGGGATGTACTTCTCGGCCGTGGGGTCGAACTCGTAGGCCGCGCGGATGCCCTGGAAGTCCTGCTTCTCCATGTCGATCTTCTCGGCGATGCCGTAGACGTTCTCGGCGTCCTTGCCGGCCAGGCCGTCGATCGCGTACTGCGCGCTCTTCTCCGTGACCGCCTGCGGGCCGTCTTCGGCGGCCTGGACGAAGACCCGCTCCTCGGCGGCCTTCACCGTGGTCTTCCAGGGCTGCATCGCGCCGCTCTTCGTGTACGTGATCTTCTGCTTGCGCTCGGCCTTCGGGACGGTGACGTCGAACTGGCTGATGTACCAACTGCCGCCGGGTGAACGGAAGCGGGTGCCCTTCTTCAGGGTCATCGCCTTGTCGGGGCTCTCGTTCTTGATCCGCATCAGGCCGCCGGCCCGGGTGACGGCGCCGTCGAGCACTTCGTAGCGGGCGGTGCCGCCGGCCACCAGGAGGCGCCCGTCGGGGAGTTGGGAGTGCCCGGCGCAGAAGAAGTCCTCGGGCGTCTCGACCGTCTTGAAGGTGTTCGCCTTCGGGTCCCACAGGACGGTGTCGAAGGAGCCCTCGTCGAACTTCTTCTGGTTGTTGCCGGAGCCCGCGATGATCAGCACTTTCCCGGTGTGCAGGAGCGCGGCGTGGATGGCGTTGGTGCGGTAGCCGTCGGGGATGTCCACGGTGTTCCACGAGCCGTACTGCGCCTTGTAGCCGGGCTGGGCGATCTTGTAGGCGTGGTACTTCTCCTCGGCGAAGGAGAGCGCGGCGGGGGCGTTGAGGGCGGCGAGCAGCACCACCGCGCCGCCGCCGAGCACGGTCTTCTTCATCCGCTTCGTCGGCCGGTACGGCATGGCTCAGTTTCCTCCGCTGCTGGTGCTGGAAACCGTGGTGGTGCTGGGGACTGTGGTGGAGCTCGACACCGTGGAGGCGGTCGGCGCGGGGGCGGCGGCGAGCGCGGACCCGATGTCGTCCTGCTGCCGCTCGGCCTCACGCCGCCTGGCACGGCGCTCCCGTATCTCGCCGAAGGCCCAGATGGCCGCCGGGGCAAGGGCGATGACAAGGGCGAGCACGGTCCAGGTGCGCATCGCCACATGGCTGTGGCCGAGGGCGAACGAGGCGGCGAGCGACACGGCGAGCAGCGCCGCCCAGGTGAGATGGATCCGGAAGGTGAGCAGCCGGTCGGGGCTGGCGCCCGCGCCCTTGGGGGTGACGACGAAGCGGCTTGGCCTGCGCACGATCGCCTCGCCGAGCGACTTGGCGTAGACGGGGGCGGAGAGCGCGGACATCGCCATGCCGGCGAGGCCGCCGGAGCCCTCGGGTTCGTGCGGGGAGACGTTGTGCCTGCGGTTCCACAGATACAGGCCGACCTGCAGGGCGGCGGCGTCGCTGTAGAGCATCAGCCAGATGGAGGCGGCGACCTGGGTGCCGGAGGCGCCGAACCACAGGAACAGGAAGCAGCTGAGGATGCCGAGCATCCAGTTGACGGCCGTCATGGGGTAGTAGACGAGCATCAGGGAGTAGTTGAAGAACCGGCCGGGGGGCATGCGGAAAACGGCCTTCGCGTACTGCTTGAAGAGGGTCTCGTAGGTGCCCCGCGACCAACGCAGCTGCTGGGTGAAGAAGTCGGTCCAGGAGGCGGGTCCCTCGCCGACGGCGAGCACGTCCGGGGTGTACACGGACCGCCAGTGGCTGCCGGTCCTCGGGTTCTTGCGGCGGTGCAGCTCGAAGCCGGTGGCCATGTCCTCGGTGATGGAGTCGTACAGGCCGCCGACCTGCTTGACCGCGGCGATGCGTACGGCGTTGTTGGTGCCGACGAACATGGGGGCGTGGTAGCGGTTGCCCGCCCGCTGGATCAGCGCGTGGAAGAGGAACTGCTGGGACTCGGCGGCCTTGGTGACGGCGGTGTCGTAGTTGCCGTAGACCTGGGGTCCGACGACGAAGGCGACATCGGGGTCGCGGAAGTAGCCGAGCATCCGCTCGAGGAAGTTGGCCTGGGGTATGTGGTCGGTGTCGACGGAGGCGAAGAACTCGTAGTCGTCACCGTGCATCGCGAGCCAGGCGTTGTAGTTGCCGTGCTTGGTCTTGGCCTTGTGGACGCCCTTGTCGCGGTTCCATTCGGGCACTCCCTTGCGGGTGAAGTGCCGGACCCCGAGTTCGGCGCAGAGTGCCTTGGCGGCGGGGTCGTCGCCCTCGTCGAGCAGCCAGATGTCGAGGGGGCCTTCGTGGCGTATCGCGACCGCGCCTTCGAGGGTGGCCCTGACCATGGAGAGGGGTTCCTTGCCGGGCACATAGGTGGTGACGAAGGCGACCTTGGTGCCGGGCTCGGGCTGCACGGGTATGGGGTCGCGGGCGACCATCGTGGCGTGCGCGATGGATATGACGTTGATAAGCATGAACAGCTCGATCAGGCCGATCGCGACGAGCATCGTGCCGTCGAGCCAGACGAGCCAGCGGTCGCCGCCCTCGCGCCGGGTCCAGTGCGTGGGCCAGACCAGATAGATCATGAGCAGCGCGGTGAGCACCGGCGCCATGGTCATCAGGAGTACGGCGCGTATTCGGTGCGGCTCACGCGAGAGGAGCTTCTGGTACTGCACCCGGTAGGCGCCTGGACCAGGCTCGGTGAGCGGTCCGGCGAGCCGGCTGTGGGTGTCGTAGTCGTAGCCCTCCGGCCGCACAGGGACCTCCAGCTGATCGAACGAGCCGATACCCCAACAAAAGTGGAGAAACTCGGGCGTGTCGAACGGGGAGCGTCCGAGCGAGCGGTTTTTGTTTGAACAGGTTTGGCGGACCGCCGGCGACGTGTGGCTCCCGGCACCTGTGCGCGCCCCGGAAACACCGGAGCGCCGGGCCCGCTGAACTGCTCAGCCGGCCCGGCGCCCGTCACACGTCACGCATCAAAGAACTACGACAGGTGCCGCTCCACCGTCTCCACCTTGGAGGTGAGGCCGTCCGTCACTCCGGGGCGGATGTCCGCCTTGAGGACCACGGAGACCCGCGGGGCCCGCGCCTCGACCACGGCCACCGCGCGCTTGACGACGTCCATGACCTCGTCCCACTCCCCCTCGATGGAGGTGAACATCGCGTCCGTACGGTTCGGGAGCCCGGACTCGCGGACGACCCGCACCGCGTCGGCGACGTAGTCCCCCACGTCCTCGCCGACGCCGAGCGGGGTCACCGAGAAGGCGACGATCATGCCTCGACCACGCCTTCGCGGCGGGCGCGGGAGGCGATCACGGCGGCCTCGCCCTCACGCTTCAGCATCTTCTCGGCGAAGAACCCGCCGGTCGGCAGGACCGAGAGGACGAAGTAGAGGGCACCGCGCTTGACGTCCCACTTCGTACGGTTCCAGGCGTCGAGCCAGAAGATCACGTACAGGATGAACAGGACGCCGTGGAGCGCGCCCATCACCGGCACCGCGTTGAAGTCCGTGGTGCGCTTGAGCACCGAGCAGACGAGCAGCAGCAGGAAGGACACGGCTTCCGGGGCGGAGACCAGACGGAGGCGGCGGAGGGCGGAGGCGGTCTTGAGGTCCACGCGGGGCACCTTCGGTGTCGGCCCTGTCAGGGCTGGGAGGGCAGGGCTATGAGGACGGTCTGGAGCTGGAGCCGGGAACCGGATCCGGGTCCCTTCAGGGTACGGATCGTTCTTTGGGCCCTGTCGGCGGGAGCCCCCTCACGGCTACCGTCACGGCGTGGCAACGTTCCGACTCCAAGGCAGCAAGGTGCTCGCCGTCGACATGACCGGCGACGCCGTGAAAGCGAAGAACGGCTCGATGGTCGCCTACGACGGCCGGATGGCGTTCAAGAAGATGTCCGGCGGCGGCGAGGGCATACGCGGCATGGTGACCCGGCGCCTCACCGGCGAGCAGATGACGGTGATGGAGGTCCAGGGGCACGGCACCTGCTTCTTCGCCGACCGCGCGAGCGAGATCAATCTGGTCGGCCTGCAGAACGACAAGCTGTACGTCGAGTCCAGCAACCTCCTGTGCACCGACTCCGCTCTGCGCACCGGCACCAGCTTCACCGGCCTGCGCGGCGCCTCGCAGGGAGGCGGCCTGTTCACGACGACCGTCGAGGGCACGGGACAGGCGGCGATCATGTCCGACGGCCCGGCGGTCGTCCTGCGCGTGAGCCCGCAGTACCCGCTGAGCGTCGACCCGGGCGCGTATATCGCGCACCAGGGCAACGTGAGCCAGAGCTTCCAGTCGGGTGTGAACTTCCGCACCTTCATCGGCGAGGGCTCGGGCGAGGCCTTCCAGATCCGCTTCGAGGGCGACGGTCTCGTCTACGTCCAGCCCAGCGAGCGCAACACCATCGGCGGGGAGGTCTGAGATGCCGTTCCGTGAGATCAGCTCAAGGATGGTCGAGGCCACCGTCGCCCCGGGCCAGACGATGTTCAGCCAGCGCGGCGCGATGCTCGCGTACAAGGGAGAGGTGTCCTTCACGCCCAATCTGCAGGGCGGCCAGGGCGGCGTGATGTCCATGCTGGGGCGCAGGGCCGCGGGCGAGGCGGCGCCGCTGATGACCGTGGAGGGCAGCGGCACCGTGATGTTCGGGCACGGCGGCCACCACATCCAGGTGATCAACCTCGCCGGTGACACCCTCTACGTGGAGGCGGACCGGCTGCTCGCCTTCGACGGGACGCTGCAGCAGGGCACGATGTTCATGGGCTCGCAGGGCGGGGTCATGGGCATGGTGCGCGG
Organism: Streptomyces monticola; assembly: GCF_042665355.1. Lineage (NCBI taxonomy): Bacteria > Bacillati > Actinomycetota > Actinomycetes > Kitasatosporales > Streptomycetaceae > Streptomyces > Streptomyces monticola. The sequence goes on from NZ_JBHTCF010000028.1 coordinate 78,643, forward strand.
TCAGGTCAGCGGTCAGGGCCTGTTCACCACGACCCTCAAGGGGCACGGCGCGGTCGCCGTGATGGCCCACGGCGGGGTGATCGAGATCCCCATCACCCCGCAGCGGCCGGTGCATGTCGACCCGCAGGCCTATGTCGCCCACCACGGCGACGTACGCAACAAACTGTCCACGGCGCTCGGCTGGCGCGACATGGTGGGACGCGGCTCGGGCGAGGCGTTCCAGCTGGAGCTGTCCGGCAGCGGCGCGGTGTACGTCCAGGCCTCGGAGGAGAAGCTGTGAGCACGCCCATGACCGGCACCGTCTTCGACCCGATGACGCTGCCGAGCGACGACAACGTCAACCCGTACACCTTCTGCGTGGAGCTCAAGGGCAGCCAGTGGTTCCTGCAGAAGGGGAAGATGATCGCCTACTACGGGTCGATCGACTTCCACGGCGTCGGGCACGGCCGGCTCGACCGTCTGGTGCGTACGTCGTTCCATTCGCCGCTGCACGCGAGCGACTGGGTGGTGGGCGAGGGCAGCGGCAAGATGCTGCTCGCCGACCGGGCCTTCGACGTGAACTCCTACGATCTCGAAGACGGCAACCTGACCATTCGCTCCGGCAACCTGCTCGCTTTTCAGCCAACTCTCGCGCTGAAGCAGTCCATCGTGCCGGGCTTTCTCACCCTCATCGGCACCGGCAAATTCGTGGCCGCGAGCAACGGCCCCGTGGTGTTCGTGGAGCCCCCGATCCGGGTCGATCCGCAGGCGCTCGTCGGCTGGGCGGACTGCCCCTCGCCGTGTCACCACTACGACCACGGGTACATGCGGGGCGTGATGGGCGGTGTCAGGGCACTGACGGGCATCGGCGGCGTCTCGGGCGAGGAGCACCAATTCGAGTTCGTGGGGGCGGGCACCGTGCTGCTGCAGTCCACCGAGGTGCTGATGCCGGAGCAGGCGACGGGCGAGGTGCCGCACCAGGCGGGGGTGCCGGGTGGCGGGGGCGCACCGGGCGGCCAGGGCGCACCGAGGCTTCCCGGCCAGCTCGGAGACCTGCAGCGGCGCTTCGGGCTGTGAGCGGTAGTCTGCGGAGTGTGACGGCTAGAACACCGGCGCGAAGCTCGGTGCGGGGGCGGCGGGCGAACGCATGCGAGCCGTCACACCTCCCAACACTCGTTCACCTTTCAACTTCTTAGGTAGAATCGATACATGGAGACCGAGACGGCCACGCAATGGCTGACCGACGCCGAACAGTGCGCATGGCGTACCCATCTGGAGGTCAACAGACTGCTGACGTACCAGCTGGAGAAGGACCTGCAGCCCTTCGGCCTGACCATGAACGACTACGAGATCCTGGTCAACCTCTCCGAGTCCTCGGACCTGCGGATGCGGATGAGCGACCTCGCGACGTCGACCCTGCAGTCCAAGAGCCGCCTCTCGCACCAGATCACGCGGATGGAGAACGCCGGCCTGGTGCGCCGCGAGAACTGCGAGTCCGACCGCCGCGGTCTGTACGCCGTGCTCACCGACCACGGCCTGGAGACCATGCGCAAGGTGGCCCCGCACCATGTGGCCTCGGTGCGCAAGCACTTCATCGACATGATGGATCCCGAGGTACTGCAGGAGCTGCGCACGACCCTGTCACCGGTCGCCGAGCATCTGCGCGCGCAGCGCGGCAAGCCATGACCCGCCGCGCCCGCTAGCCGCGGGGCAGACGGACCTCGAAGAGCGCCCCGCCGACCGCTGAGACGCCGACACTCAGACGGCCGCCGTGCCGCTCCACCACATCCCGGGCGATGGCGAGCCCGAGCCCGGCGCCTCCGTCGTCGCGGCTTCGAGCATCGTCGAGCCGTACGAACCGCTCGAAGATCCGCGCGCGCTCCTGCTCGGGCACGCCGTCACCGTCGTCGGCGACCTGAAGCACCGCCCAGGCTCCGTCCGCCCGCGCGGTGACCTCGATCCGCGTACCCGCGTGCCGCTGCGCGTTGTCCAGGAGATTGCCGAGCACCCGCCCCAACTGCGAGCGCGAACCGCTCAGTTCGACACCCTCGTCGGCGCTCACGTCGACGGGCAGCCGGTCTCCGGTCCGCTGCGAGACCTCCTCGCGCACGAACGCCCCGAGATCCAGGCGCGCGTGCCCCGGCCGCTCCCCCGCGTCCAGGCGGGCGAGCAGCAACAGGTCGGCGGCGAGCTGCTGCAGCCGTACGGTGTCCTCGACGGCGCCGTCGACATCGAGCAACTCCGGGTGGGCGGCGCCCACTTCGAGCTGGGTACGCAGGGACGCGATGGGGCTGCGCAGCTCGTGCGAGGCGTCGGCGACGAAGCGCCGCTGCCGCTCGACGCTCGCTTCGAGCGCGGCCAGGGTCTCGTTGGTGGTGCTCGCGAGCCGGGCCACCTCGTCGTGCGTGGCCGGCTCGGGCACCCGCCGGGACAGATCCTCGGACGCGGTGATCGCGGCCATCTCCCTGCGGATGTCCTCGACCGGCAGCAGAGCGCGCCGGGTGACCAGCCAGGTCACTCCGGCGACCACGACGAGCAGCAGGGGCAGGCCGATCAGCATGACCGTCCCCGCCGTGCGTACGGCGCTGTTCTGCGCCTCCAGGGGGGCACCCGCGTAGACCAGGACGGTCTCGTCCCGGGGGTCGGTGACCTCCAGCTCCGCGAAGCGGTACTCGGCGCTCTCGCCGTCCACGGTGGCCTGTCCTGTGCTGTGCCAGGTGATCTCGCCGATCTCGCCGACCTCGGGATCGTCGTCGTCGGACTCGTTGTCACGCTCCTCGCCGGGGCCCTTGACCGGTGTCACCCCGGGCACGCCGGTGCCGCTGATCTTCTCCAGGTCCTCGCTGACCGCGAACACCCGGCCGTCCCGGTCGACGACCTGGACCGGGTGGTCCTCGCCGTCGGGCAGATCGAGGTCCTTGTACGGGGTGCCGGTCGCGATCTGCGTGGCGACCTGGCGCCCGGCGTTGTCCGCCTGCGAGTCGGCCTGGCCGGTCAGGTTGGAGCGCAGCGAGAGCAGCACGGCGACACCGGCGGCGACCAGGGCCACCGCCACGACCACCGTGGCGCCGAGCGTGGCCTTCGAGCGGACCGAGCCGAGCATGCGCTTCACCGCGTCGCCTCCAGGCGGTACCCGGCGCCGCGCACGGTCTTGATCAGGCCCGCGCCGAGCTTGCGGCGCAGGGCGCTGATGTAGACCTCCACGATGTTCGGGTCGCCCTCGTAGGCGAAGTCCCAGGCGTGCTCCAGGATGTCCGCCTTGGAGACCACTTCGCCGGCGCGCACGGCCAACTGCTCAAGGACGGTGAACTCCTTGGCGGTGAGCGTCACTTCGGACCCGTCCAGGTGCACACGCCGGGCCGCGGTGTCCATCCGCAGACCGCCCAGGGTCAGTACGGGCGAGGCGCCCGCGGAGCCACGGCGGCGGAGCAGTGCCTTCACCCGGGCCACCAGGACGACGTACGAGAACGGCTTGGTCAGGTAGTCGTCTGCGCCGGTGTCCAGGCCCTCCGCCTCGTCGTACTCGCCGTCCTTGGCGGTGAGCATCAGGATCGGCACCTCGTTGCCCGCGGCCCGCAGGGCCGAGCAGACCCGGTAGCCGTTCATGCCGGGCAGCATGATGTCCAGCACGATCAGGTCGTACGCCGACTCGCTCGCGCGGTGCAGGCCCTCCCGGCCGTCGTGGACGACGTCCACGGCGTAGCCCTCGGCCGTCAGGCCCTTGGCCAGGGACAGGGCGAGCCGCTTCTCGTCCTCCACGATCAACAAACGCATGCGCCAAGAATCGCAAACCGACCCTGAACCGAAGCTGAAGCGGTCTTCAGGTGCCTTCAGGGTGGCTTCAGGTTCCCTCCGCCAGATTGGTTCCCGTCGCCACCGGACGACAGCGAACACCACAGGACCACCGGGGAGGACCCTCATGAAGCGCAACATCGTCATCGCCACCGTCGCCGCCGCCGCCCTGATCGGCGGAGGCACCGCGGCCGCCTTCGCGACCGGCGACGACGAGGCGCCCGCAGCGGCCAAGTCGCAGGACGGCCGGAGCGTCACGAACATCGGTCAGAACGACGACCGCGACGACTCCCGTGACGACCACGGTGACCGCGACGACCGCGACGACCGCGACGACTCCCGTGACGACCGTGACGACGCCGCCGCGGTCCGCGACGCGAAGGTGACCGCCGCCCAGGCCATCGACGCCGCCCTGAAGGCTCAGCCCGGCACGGCCGTCTCCGCCGACCTCGACCTGTACGACGGCGACGACGACCGCGGCGACGACCGCGGCTGGGAAGTCGACATCCTCGGCCAGGGCACCACCTCGTACACCGTCCACGTGGACCCGTCGAGCGGCAAGGTCCTCGGCAAGGAGACCGAGGATGACGGTGACGACGCCGACGACATCCGCGAGCAGCGCGCGGCGCTGAAGGGCGCCCAGGTCGACGCCGAGCAGGCGGCCGAGGCCGCGTCCGTGAAGGGCTTCGTCACGTCGGTCGACCTCGACGACGACGAGGACGCCAAGGACCGCGGCTGGGACGTCGAGACCGCCGACGGCAAGAACAAGGGCCACGACCGCGACTGGAACGTGGACCTGAAGACGGCGAAGGTCACGCAGGACCAGGACGACGACCGCTACGACGGCTGACCGCAGCGTCCTCAAGCGCCGGACGGGCTGATTCATCGGCCCGTCCGGCGCTTGCTGTTTCAGCCCGTCCGGCGCTTGCTGTTTCAGCCCGTCCGGCGTTTGAGGACGAGCCCGCAGGGCGATCGGGGGGCAAGGTGAGGGATCAGGCCTCCGTCAGCCCGGCAACCAGCTCGTCCGCCGCCGCGTACGGATCCAGCTCACCCGCGGTGATGCGCTCGGCCAGCACATCGAGCCGACGGTCACCCCGCAGATCCGCGATCCGCTCCCGCAGGGCCGTCACCGCGATCGTCTCCACCTCACGCGCCGCGCGGGCCCGCCGCCGCTCCACGAGCACACCCCGCTCCTCCGACCACGCGCGGTGCTTCTCCAGGGCCTCGACCACCTCGTCGATGCCCTCTCCGCGCGCCGCGACCGTCTTCACGATGGGCGGGCGCCAGTCGCCGGGGCCACGGGACTCGCCGAGCCCCAGCATGTGGTTGAGCTCGCGAGCCGTCGCGTCCGCACCGTCGCGGTCGGCCTTGTTGACGACGTACACATCGCCGATCTCGAGGATGCCGGCCTTCGCGGCCTGGATGCCGTCGCCCATCCCGGGTGCGAGCAGCACCACGGACGTGTCGGCCTGCGAGGCGATCTCCACCTCGGACTGGCCGACGCCCACGGTCTCCACGAGGATCACGTCGCAGCCCGCGGCGTCCAGCACACGGATCGCCTGCGGCGCGGCCCACGCGAGGCCGCCGAGATGGCCGCGGGTGGCCATGGAGCGGATGTACACCCCGGGGTCGGAGGCGTGCTCCGACATCCGCACCCGGTCACCGAGCAGCGCTCCGCCGGAGAACGGCGACGAGGGGTCGACCGCGAGCACGCCGACCCGCTTCCCGGCCCGCCGGTAGGCGGAGACGAGAGCGGATGTCGACGTGGACTTCCCGACGCCGGGCGAGCCGGTCAGGCCCACCACATACGCGTGTCCTGCCAGCGGCGCGAGCGCGGCCATCACCTCGCGCAGCTGCGGGGACGCCCCCTCGACCAGGGAGATCAGCCGGGCCACGGCCCGCGGCCTGCCCTCTCGTGCCTGAGCCACCAGGGTGGGGACGTCCTGCATCTACAGCTCCAGTCCAGTCGTACGCATACGAGAAGAAGCGGACCCCGGGGTGAACGGGCCTCAGGCCTTCGGTACCCGGACGATCAGCGCGTCGCCCTGACCGCCGCCGCCGCACAGCGCGGCCGCACCGTTCCCGCCGCCGCGCCGCTTCAGCTCAAGGGCGAGGTGCAGGACGATACGGGCGCCCGACATGCCGATGGGGTGGCCGAGGGCAATCGCACCGCCGTTGACGTTCACCTTTTCCGGGGTAACGCCGAGGTCCTTCATTGACTGTACGGAGACGGCGGCGAAGGCCTCGTTGATTTCGATCAGATCGAGGTCGCCGACACTCAGGCCGTCCTTCTTCAGGGCGTGCTGAATGGCGTTGGACGGCTGCGACTGCAGGGAGTTGTCCGGGCCCGCCACGTTGCCGTGTGCCCCGATCTCCGCGATCCAGTCGAGGCCGAGCTCCTCGGCCTTGGCCTTGCTCATGACGACGACCGCGGCGGCGCCGTCGGAGATCTGCGAGGCGGTGCCGGCGGTGATGGTGCCGTCCTTGGTGAAGGCGGGGCGCAGCTTGCCGAGGGTGTCCACGGTGGTCTCGCCGCGGATGCCCTCGTCCTGTGCGAACAGGACCGGGTCGCCCTTGCGCTGCGGGATCTCGACCGGGGTGATCTCGGCCTCGAACAGGCCGTTCTTCTGCGCGGCGGCGGCCCGCTGGTGGCTGGCCGCGGCGATCTCGTCCTGCTCGGGACGGGCGATCCCCAGACGGGTGTTGTGCCTCTCGGTGGACTCGCCCATGGCGACGCCGTCGAAGGAGTCGGTCAGGCCGTCGTGGGCCATCGAGTCGAGCATCTCGATCGCGCCGTACTTGTAGCCCTCACGGGACTTGGGGAGCAGGTGCGGGGCGTTGGTCATGGACTCCTGGCCGCCGGCGACGATCACGTCGAACTCACCGGCGCGGATCAGCTGGTCGGCGAGCGCGATGGCGTCGAGACCGGAGAGACAGACCTTGTTGACCGTGAGCGCGGGGACGTTCATGGGGATGCCCGCCTTGACGGCGGCCTGACGTGCCGGGATCTGCCCTGCCCCGGCCTGCAGCACCTGCCCCATGATCACGTACTGCACCTGGTCGCCGCCGATCCCGGCGCGGTCGAGCGCGGCCTTGATCGCGAAGCCACCGAGGTCGGCTCCCGAGAAGGACTTGAGAGAACCAAGGAGTCGTCCCATGGGCGTGCGGGCCCCTGCGACGATCACCGAAGTCGTGCTGTTCGTTCCAGACATGAGGCACGGCCCCTTGGATGAGGAGTGAACGAGGGTTTACCTCAATGTACTGAGCAGTACGGTTCCGGTCACCGGGCTGTGGGTGTGATCGCGCGCACGTTGCGTAATCACTGTGCGAGGCGCTGCACTGGACGGATGCTGACGCGCATCGACCACATCGGGATCGCCTGCCACGACCTGGAGAAGACCGTCGAGTTCTATACCTCGACGTACGGCTTCGAGGTCTTCCACACCGAGGTCAACGAGGAGC
>NZ_JBHTCF010000029.1:0-84114 GCF_042665355.1 Streptomyces monticola
GCAGGCCGGCCGCGCCCGCCCCGGCGACCCAGCCCGCGTCCCCCGCGCCGACGGCACCTCCCGCCCCCGCGGCTTCGTCCGCCCCGGCGGCACCGTCGGGCCCGCCGGCCGGTGGCCTCGACGCCCGCGCCCTCTGGCCGAACATCCTGGAGGCGGTCAAGAACCGCCGCCGCTTCACCTGGATCCTGCTCAGCCAGAACGCCTCGGTGGCGGGCTTCGACGGCCAGACCCTGCAGCTCGGTTTCATCAACGCCGGGGCCAGGGACAACTTCGCGAGCAGCGGCAGCGAGGACGTCCTGCGCCAGGCCCTGACCGAACAGTTCAACGCCCACTGGAAGATCGAGGCGATCGTCGACCCCTCGGGCGGCGCCGCACCCCCGCCCGCGGCGCCAGCGTTCGGAGGCGGCGCGGCCCCCGCGTCCGCCCCGCGTCCGCCCGCCCCCCAGGCGCAGGCCGCCGCGCCGCGCCCCGCCGCACTCCCCGCGCCCGCGCCCGCCCCCGAGCCGCGTCCTTCCGAGGCCCCGGAGCCCCCGCCGGTCTCTCTGGAGGACGACGTACCGGCGGACGACGACCCGGACCTCGACGAGTCGGCCCTTTCCGGCCACGACCTGATCGTGCGCGAGCTGGGCGCGACGGTCGTCGAAGAGTTCACGAACGAGTAGGCGGACCCCGCGCGGAGGGGCGGACCCCGCGCGGAGGGGCGGACCCCGCGCGGAGGGGCGGAGCCCGCGCGGAGGAGGCGGCCCTCAGCGCGAGCCGTAGAAGTGCCTACGCATGGGCACGGAACGCGTCGGGCGGCGGGAGACGAGCGGAGACGGCGGTCGGTACGCGGCGGGAGTCGGCTGCGGTACGTAGAGGAACCTACGAAGACCGCCGCCCCCGGGTCCCGTCGCCCCGTACAAACGCACCGTCGCGTTCCGGCTAGGCTGCACGTGTGAAGGTCCTTGTCATCGGCAGCGGCGCCCGCGAACACGCCCTGTGCCGCTCACTGTCCCTCGACCCCGGCGTCACCGCCCTGCACTGCGCGCCCGGCAACGCCGGCACCGCGGAGGTCGCCGAGCCGCACACGGTCGACGCGCTCGACGGCGCCGCCGTGGCCGCCCTGGCCACCCGGCTCGGCGCCGACCTGGTCGTGGTCGGCCCGGAGGCGCCCCTCGTCGCGGGAGTCGCCGACGCGGTGCGCGAGGCGGGCATCCCGTGCTTCGGCCCCTCCAAGGAGGCCGCGCAGCTGGAGGGTTCCAAGGCCTTCGCCAAGGACGTCATGGCGGCCGCAGGTGTGCCCACGGCCCGCTCCTACGTCTGCACGAACGCGGCCGAGGCCGACGAGGCGCTCGACGCCTTCGGTGCCCCCTATGTCGTCAAGGACGACGGCCTCGCCGCGGGCAAGGGCGTCGTCGTGACCGACGACCTCGAAGCCGCCCGTGCGCACGCCGCCGCCTGCGAGCGGGTCGTGATCGAGGAGTTCCTCGACGGCCCCGAGGTCTCCCTCTTCGCCATCACCGACGGCACGACGGTCGTCCCGCTCACCCCGGCCCAGGACTTCAAGCGCGCCCTGGACGGCGACGAGGGGCCCAACACCGGCGGCATGGGCGCGTACTCCCCGCTGCCCTGGGCCGACCCGAAGCTGGTCGACGAGGTCATGGCGACCGTTCTGCAGCCCACCGTCGATGAATTGCGGCGCCGCGGAACACCGTTTTCCGGCCTTTTGTACGCGGGTCTCGCCATCACGAGCCGCGGGGTGCGGGTGATCGAGTTCAACGCCCGGTTCGGCGACCCCGAGACCCAGGTCGTCCTGGCCCGGCTGCAGACCCCCCTCGCGGGCGTCCTGCTGCACGCGGCCAACGGCACCCTCGCCGACGAACCCCCGCTGAACTGGCGCGACGACGCCGCCGTCACCGTGGTCGTGGCCTCGTACAACTACCCGGAGACCCCGCGCACCGGCGACCCCATCGAGGGCCTCGACGAGGTGGCGGCGCAGGACGCCCCGCACGCGTACGTGCTGCACGCCGGCACGAAGCGCGACGGTGACGCCGTCGTCAGCGCGGGCGGCCGGGTGCTGTCCGTGACGGCGACCGGCGAGGACCTGTCCCAGGCCAGGGAGCGCGCGTACGCCGCCGTCGACCGGATCCGCCTCGACGGCTCGCAGCACAGGACGGACATCGCCGCAAAGGCGGCGGCCGCCGCGTCCTGACGCCGGCATCCCGGTCCGCACCGCTCGCGACCGGCGGACCGCTCCCGACCGGCCCGAAGCGGCGCGGCCCGGCCTGGACCGGCCCGGACCTCGTCTGTCACCGGGCCTGTCCCCGGTCGGCCGCCCTCCGCCGGGAGCACTCACCGGCCCGGCGCCCGACGTCGCCGCCCTCCCGACCCGACAGCCGATCACGGCCCCGATCTGACACCGGATCGGGGCCTTGATCGTCAGCCACCTCTACCCAAAGCCATTCCATCGAGTGACCGCTCACCCATCCGGCTGACGGGCTCCAAACCCCCAACTAGGGTGCGGCGCAGGCATTCCGGCACTTGGCCCACCGGCATTGCGGTGTCAGTGGTGGGTGCCACAGTGGGGGAGTGAGCAAAGCCGTCGCAGGGCAGAGGGGGTGACGTCCGGCCGTGTCCGGAACCGGTATGGAAGCCGAGGTGGGCGCGCAGGCCGCGCGTTCGCGAGCGCTGGCCGTGCTGCGCGTGCGCAGCCGTGCGCTGGCAGTCGCGTTGCTGCCCGCGGCGGTGGCCGTGGTGCTGCTGGCCGGCGGTGTCACCGGCCGTATCGGCGGCGGGAGTTGGGCCGTCGTGCGCTGGGTCGTGACCGGCGCGGCGCTGCTCGTGCTGCTCGCCGCGGCAGGTGTCGCCCTGGTGGTGGCCCGTGCCCGGCCCGCCCTGAGCCCGACCGTCCCGATCGCCGAGGAGTCCGCCCCCGATCTGTACCGCCTGGTGCGTGATCTCGCGGACCGCCTGGAGGTCCCCGCGCCCTCGGCGATAGCGCTCACCCCCGACTGCGACAGCTGGCTCGAGGACCGCACCCACCGGGCGCACGGCCCTCCCGCCAGACCCTCACGCGAGGCCCCGGCGACCGCGCCGGTCCTCGTCATCGGCTCGCCCTTCCTGTGGTGGATGAGGGTCGGCGAGCTGCGGGCGGTCCTCGCCCCGGTCGTCGCCGGCACCGGCCCCTCCGCCCACCCCGACATAGCGGCGGCCCGCCGCTTCGTGCGCGGGCTCGACGCGGCGGTGGCGGTGGCGGCCAGACCCGGCGGCGGCCCGCTGCCCCGCGCGGTACTCGCCGGTGTCGGCTGGGTCTCCCGCCTCCTCCTGCGCGCCTGCCGCGGCCATGCCGCCGAGATGGAGCGCGGTGTCGCGGCCGCCGCCGCCGAGCGTGCACAGGCTGTGGACTACGGCCTGCGGATCGTCGCCCAGGAGCAGGTCGGTCTCGCGTACGCGGGCTGGGACCGCCTGCTCACCAGGGTCGCGCTGCCCGCCTGGCGCATGGGCCGCTGGCCCGACCGCCTCGACGCCGGAGTGGTCGCCGCCCTCACGGAGCTCTCCCGCCGCGACCGCCTCGCGGAGGGCTTCGCCTCCCGGCTCGGCGAGCGCCCCGCCTGCGACCTCCTGGAGGAGCCGGGCGCGGTCGACGAGGCCACTTCGCTGCTCGCCGCCCGGCTGTTCCACGGCGGCCCGGCCGAGCAGGGTCCCGACTGGTCCCCGATCGGCTGGCAGGAGTACCCGGAGGAGGTCGTCGACCGCAAGTGGCGGGCGGACGCCGCCCGTCTGCACCGCGTCCTCGACGACCTGGGCGTCCGCCGTGCCAGCACATCGGCCGGCGACCCCGAGCCGCCGACCCTCGCCAGGGTCATGGAGCACCTGACCTCGACCGGTGGCCGGATGACCGGTGACCAGGCCCTCGGTGACCAGGCCCCTGGCGGCCAGGCGTCTGCCGGTGAGTGGACCGGTGGCCGGGCGTCCGGTGACCAGACCTCCAGCGGCCAGGCATCCGGCGAGACCGCCCCCGCTCACCCCGGCGCACCTGCCCACGAGCCCTCCCCGGACCCCGAGGCGTCCTCCCGGGCCCCGGCCCCGTCCCCGTACGAAGACCTCGGCCCCGTCCTCGCCCCCGGCACCGACCGTGAGGCCGATGAGGCCGCTTACGAAAACTCCGCTTACGAAGACTCCGTTTACGAGAACTCCGTTTACGAGAACCCCGCGCCCTCCGCGATCGCCCCGGCCGGCGGCGAAGGGGACGCCCTCGCGGCCCGGCTCACCGCCGAGTTGGCGCGTGAGGAGGCAGCCGCCCCGCCGCCGGCCCGGCCGAGTCTCGACCCCGACGACGCCCTGTGGGACGACAACCTGCTGCCGCTGTTCCCGCTGCAGCCACCCCGCTCAGGACGTGAGCTGCTCACCGATCACGTCACGGCGATGGTCTGCTGCTCCGCCGTCGACACCGCGGGTGCGGCCCCCGGCCTCGACTGGCTGGACGGCCCGACCCTCCTGGTCGCCGGCGAGCGCGTCATGGACCTCACCCCGCGCGTCCAGACCCTGATCGAGGACGGCGACCCCGAGCCTCTCCGCAGCTGGCTCACTGACCTGGGCGTCCGCCCGGAGAAGCCGGTCCGCCTGGTCTGAGAGGGCTGTGAAGGGGCTCCGAGGGGCTCCGAGGGGCTCCGAGAGGGACTCCAAGGGGGCCCGAAACCCCGGCAATCCCAAGTAAATTCGCGACGAACGGTGACGGCGCGCGTGCGTTATGTGATGTGCTGGGAGCGTCCGTCGGCCGTACGCGTCGCGGACCGGGCGGCGGGGGAGCGAGGGAAGCGAGGGAGGGGAGCGCCATGGGGAGGCCGGACCAGCGAGCGCAGCGGCCGGCGCGGAGCCGGGGCCCGCAGCAGCCGATCCGGCGATGGGAATCCGGCGCACTCGCACACGCCGTGTCCGACCCCTTCGGCCAGGGCCCGCTGCCCTGGCTGCGCGGCAGCGAGCACTACTTCGACGACACGGGCCAGGTCGTCCCCTGGTACGTCGACCTGGCCCCCGCCCCGGGCGCCGAGGCCCCGGGCGCCGCCGGGATCCCGCACCCCCGCACCTGCTCCACCACAGGCCCGCGTACCGCCGACGACGTGCACCGCCAGATCAAGGGCTTCGCCTCCACCGGCGCCGTCGCCCCCGGCGAGGCCATCGACTTCCACGTCACGGTGGACCCGCCCCAGCAGTTCAGCGTCGACATCTACCGCATCGGGCACTACGGCGGCGACGGCGCCGCCAAGATCACTACGAGCCCGCGGCTCTCCGGCATCGTCCAGCCGCCGCCGCTCATCGCCGACCGCACGGTCTCCTGCCATCACTGGTGGCTCTCCTGGCGTCTGCAGGTGCCCAGTTACTGGAGCATCGGGGCGTACGTCGCGGTCCTCACCACCGTCGACGGCTACCGCTCGCACATCCCCTTCACCGTCCGCGACACCCACCCGGCCGATCTGCTGCTGCTCCTGCCGGACGTCACCTGGCAGGCGTACAACCTCTATCCGGAGGACGGCCGCACCGGCGCCAGCCTGTATCACGCCTGGGACGAGGAAGGGCATCTGCTCGGCGAGAGCGACGCCGCGGTCACCGTCTCCTTCGACCGCCCGTACGCGGGCGCGGGACTGCCCCTCCACGTGGGCCACGCCTACGACTTCATCCGCTGGGCCGAGCGGTACGGCTACGACCTGGCGTACGCCGACACCCGCGATCTGCATGCCGGCCGTGTCGACCCCACGCGCTACCGCGGCCTGGTCTTCCCCGGCCACGACGAGTACTGGTCGGTGCCGATGCGGCGTACGGCCGAACTGGCCAGGGACAACGGCACCTCGCTCGTCTTCCTCTCCGCCAACACCATGTACTGGCAAGTGGAGTTGAGCCCCTCCCCGTCCGGCGTCCCCGACCGCCTGCTGACCTGCCGCAAGCGCCGCGGTCCCGGAAAGCCCGCGCTGTGGCGCGAGATCGACCGGGCCGAGCAGCAGCTCCTCGGCATCCAGTACGCGGGCCGCGTCCCCGAGCCGCACCCCCTGGTCGTGCGCAACGCCGACCACTGGCTGTGGGAGGCGACCGGAGCGCACGAGGGCGACGAACTCGACGGCCTGGTCGCGGGCGAGGCCGACCGCTACTTTCCGCGTACCGCGCTCCCCGAGCACCAGCGCCGCATCCTGCTCGCCCACTCGCCCTACCGGGACGGTGACGGCGCCCGGCGGCACCAGGAGACCTCGCTCTACCGCGCGCCCTCCGGCGCCCTGGTCTTCGCCTCGGGCACCTTCGCCTGGTCCCCGGCGCTCGACCGGCCCGGCCATGTCGACACCCGCGTCCAGCGCGCCACCGCAAATCTCCTCGACCGCATCTGCAAACGCGACTGACGCACCGCTGCACCCCGCTGACGCACCACCGCACCCCACTGACGCACCGCAGCACGCGCGACTGACACCCCATCCCGGCGGCCCCGCCCACCGGGCCCCTGGCCGAGGCAGCCTCCCGCGTACGGGAGAATGCAGCGTTGGCCAAAACCACGGGGAGGAACCGTGTCCGGATTCGTTGAAAAGCCCGAGCCGATCGAGGTTCCGGGTCTGGTGCATCTGCACACCGGCAAGGTGCGGGAGCTGTACCAGAACGAGGCGGGCGACCTCGTCATGGTCGCCAGCGACCGTATGTCCGCCTACGACTGGGTGCTGCCCAGCGAGATCCCGGACAAGGGCCGCGTCCTCACACAGCTGTCGCTCTGGTGGTTCGACCAGCTCGCCGACCTGGTCCCCAACCACGTCCTGTCCACCGAGCTGCCGCCCGGCGCCCCCGCCGACTGGGCCGGCCGCACCCTGATCTGCAAGTCGCTGCGGATGGTCCCGGTCGAGTGCGTGGCGCGCGGCTATCTCACCGGCTCGGGACTCGTCGAGTACGAGCAGTCCCGTACCGTCTGCGGACTCGCCCTGCCCGAGGGCCTGGTGGACGGCTCCGAACTGCCCGCGCCGATCTTCACGCCCGCCACCAAGGCCGAGGTCGGCGAGCACGACGAGAACGTGAGCTACGAGGAAGTCGCCCGTCAGGTCGGCGCGGAGACCGCCGCCCAGCTGCGCCAGACGACCCTCGCCGTGTACGGCCGGGCCCGTGACATCGCCCGTGAGCGCGGCATCCTGCTCGCGGACACCAAGTTCGAGTTCGGCTTCGCCGACGAGGAGTTGGTGATCGCGGACGAGGTCCTGACCCCGGACTCCTCGCGCTTCTGGCCCGCCGACACCTGGCAGCCGGGCCGCGCCCAGCCCTCGTACGACAAGCAGTACGTCCGCGACTGGCTGACGTCACCGGCCTCCGGCTGGGACCGCAAGGGCGAGCAGCCGCCGCCCGCGCTGCCGCCGCAGGTCGTGGAGGCCACCCGGGCCAAGTACATCGAGGCGTACGAGAAGCTCACCGGCACCGCCTGGTAGGGCCCGCTCCCGGTAGGCCGCCTCCCGGTAGGCCCGCTCCGGCAGGTTCCACTGCTGGACGACGAAGCCCCCGGCGCCGATGGCGCCGGGGGCTTCGATCAAGAGCGGACGACCAGGTTCGAACTGGCGACCTCAACCTTGGCAAGGTTGCGCTCTACCAACTGAGCTACGTCCGCAAGGCGTGCACCGCGTCGGTGCACCTCCACTATAGCCAACCCCGCTCGCGTGCGATGCGCACTGCCGCGTGCCGGTTCTCGGCGGAGAGCTTCGAGACGGCGGACGAGAGGTAGTTGCGCACCGTCCCCTGCGACAGCGCGGCCCGCTCGGCGATCTCCGCGACGGGCGCACCGTCGGCCGCGAACTCGAGCACTTCGGCCTCGCGCGCGGTCAGCGGAGAGTCGCCCGAAGCGATGGCGTCGGCCGCCAACTCCGGGTCCACATAACGGTTTCCGGCGTGCACCGCCCGGATGATCTCGGCGAGCCGCTGGGCGCTGACGGTCTTCGGCACGAAACCTCGTACGCCCGCCTCCAGGGCCCGCTTCAGATGTCCGGGCCGCCCATGGCTGGTCACGATCATGGTCTGGCAGCCGGGGAGTTCGGCCCGCAGTGATGTGGCCACACTCACACCGTCGGCGCCCGGCATCTGCAGATCGAGGACCGCGACATCCGGCCGGTGCGCCCGCGCCATGGCGAGCGCCTCGGGTCCTGAGGCGGCCTCGGCGACCACGGTGAGATCGTCTTCGAGGGCGAGCAGCGCGGCGAGCGCACCCCGGATGAGGTGCTCGTCGTCGGCGAGCAGAACCCGTACGGCTGTGGTGTTCACCCCGTGATCCTCTCCGCCGGGCCCACGGCCGTGGGCAGCGGCACCTCGGCCGTGAGCCGGAAATGTCCGCCGCTCGTCGGGCCCGCCTCCAGGACGCCGTCCACCTGGGACAGCCGTTCGCGAAGGCCCATGAGACCCGAGCCGCCGGACGAGCCGTCCGCGGACGATCCCTCCGCGGACGAGCCAGGGGCAGACAAGCCCTCCCCGGACAAGCCCTCCCCGGACAAGCCCTCCCCGGACAAGCCCTCCGCGGCCGGGTCCGGCGCCGAAGAGCCCTGCGCGGGCGGCTCGGGCGCACCGTCGTTCTCGACGGTCAGTACGGCCGTGGCGGGGTCCTGCGAAGTGACCCGCAGCGCCACCGTGCAGCGCGCCGCGTCCCCGTGCCGCAGCACATTGGTGGCCGCCTCCCTGACCACCCAGCCGAGCGCCGCGTGCACGGCGGGCGGCAGCTCGTCCGCGGCCTCGGCGCCGAGCACCCGGCAGTCGATCCCGGCGGCCTTCAACACCCCTTGCGCGCCCGCGAGTTCGGCCCCAAGGCCGATCTCGCGATAGCCGCGTACGACCTCTCTGACCTCGCGCTGCGACTCCTGCGCGATCCGCTGCACCTCGGTCATCTGTTCCACCGCCTCGGGCCGTCCGCGCCGGGCCAGCTGTACGGCGAGCTCGCTCTTGAGGGCGACCACGGCGAGGTTGCGGCCGAGCACATCGTGCAGATCGCGGCCGAAGCGCAGGCGTTCCTCGGCGACGGCGAGCCGGGCCTGGACGTCGCGGGCCTCGCGCAGCTCGTACATCACGCCGAGCGTCCACGCGGAGATCCGCACCGTGAGCGCCATCCAGCCGCCGGCGAACACCACCGAGATCGCTGTGGCGAGGGTCAGCGGCAGTTCCCGGCTGACCAGCCAGAGCGCCGCGCACAGCGCCACTGTCACGGCGAGCAGTGCCGGGACGCTCGTGCGCACCGGCACCATCAGGCCGTAGAAACTGAAGAAGGGCAGCGTCGCGCAGCCGAGCGCCGTCGGCAGGAGCGGGAAGTCCGTGGGACCGGTCAGGGAGCCCAGGACGAGCAGGCCCGCGAGGACCGCTCCCATCAGCGCGGCACCGGCCCCGATGTCGCGCCTCGGCACCTCCTGCCTGCCCAGGTACGCGTCGAATCCCGCGCGCAGGAGCCGGACGGCCCACACGGCCTGGACCAGGATGAGGGCCACCACGGCGGCGATCAGGAGCGGGGGAGCGGAATGCCGTACGGGCCGGGTCACCGACAGCGCGACCACGACCGGGACGGTGACCCAGACGAGGAGGTACACCGTCCAGCGGGTGTAGAGATCGACCCGGGCGAGGTCACTGCGCTCCCGCCACTTCCTGACCTGTACGAACACCGTCCCACTCGCTTCCCGCCTCAGCGCCGCGGCTCCCACCGGAACCACCGCTGTACAGCAAACACCGCGAGAACGACCCAGGCCACCGCCGTGGCCGTCGCGCCGAGCGCCTCGTAAGCCGAGAGCTCCCCGGTCCAGCCGCCGCGCACCAGGCGGATCACGGGGGACAGCGGCAGCAGTTCGAGCACCGAGGCGACCTTGTCGGGGAAGATCTCCAGAGGGACGGCGATGCCCGAGCCCAGCATGGAGAGGAACATCAGCGGCAGGCTGGTGACCTGCGCGCTCTCCGCGTTGCGGCTGAACGCCGCGGTCACCGCGGCGAGCGCCGCCATCAGGACGATCCCCAACAGCACGCCCAGGACGGCCAGATGGACTGCCTTCGGTGCGCCGAGGCCGACCAGGGCCATACAGCCGGCGGCCACCACCACACACTGCACGAGCCCGATCAGGGAGGCCGGCAGGGCGGCGCCCGCGAGGATCTCCCGGTCCTGCAGCTCACCGGTGCGCAGCCGCTTCAGTACGAGCTCCTCGCGGCGCGCCACGAAGACGTTCACGAGGTTCGCGTACACCGCGAAAAGCAGCGAGAACCCGACGGCGGCGGTCAGCATGGTGGTGGCCACGGTGACCCCGGCGTCCTTGAGCATGTCCTCCTTCAGCGTCGACTTGACGGTGAAGGGCAGCGCGAGCGGAATCGCGAGCGCGGTGACGAGCATCCCCTTGCTGCGCAGGAGCAGCGTCAACTCGGCCCGTCCCAGGGCCGCGAGCCGGCCCCCGGCGGTCGTCGTGCGCCCCGTCGTCGCCGTGCGCTGTGTGGTCGCTGTCGCGGCACTCATGCCACCGTCTCCTTCTGCCGTACGTCCTGTGCGTCCCCCGCCTTGATGTCCCGCGCGATCTGCAGGAACGCCTCTTCGAGCGAGGCGGACCGCACATCGAGCCCGCGCAGCTCGACCCGGGCCTCCTGGGCCCACAACAGCAGCCGGGTGGCGACCCCTTGGAGTTCGTCGGTGCGCAGCTTCACGGTCCGGCCCGCCGTCTCGTGCGCGGTGACGCCGAGCGCGCCGAGCGGCGGCAGATCGCCGACGTGGTAGCCGTCGGGCAGCTCGAAGGTGATCTGTGAGGGCTGGGTGGCGGTGACTTCGGCGGGGGTCCCGCTGACCGCGAGCCGGCCTTCGTGCATGATCGCGAGCCGGTCGGCGAGCGACTCGGCCTCTTCGAGGTAGTGCGTGGTCAGCAGCACGGTGGTGCCGGACGCGCGCAGGGCGCGTACCAACTCCCAGGTCTCGACCCGCCCTTCGGCGTCCAGACCGGTCGTCGGCTCGTCGAGGAACAGCACCTCGGGCCGGCCGAGCAGGGCGAGCGCCAGATCGAGCCGCCGCTTCTCACCGCCCGACAGCTGCTTGACCCGGACACCGGACCGCTTGCCGAGCCCCACGAGCTCCAGGGCCTCTCCCGTGGGCCTGGCATTGCTCGTGCAGCCCGCCCACATCCGGACGGCCTCGGCGACGGTCAGCTCGGACGGGAAGCCGCCCTCCTGCAGCATCACCCCGATCCGCGGCCGCACCCGGTCGCGCCGGCTGTACGGGTCGTGCCCGAGCACCCGCACCTGTCCGCCCGAGGGCTTCGCGAGGCCTTCGAGCACTTCGACGGTGGAGGTCTTGCCGGCGCCGTTGGTGCCGAGCAGGGCGAAGAGTTCACCGCGGCCGACCGCGAAGGAAATCCCTCGCACCGCCTCGAATCCGCCCTTGTACGCCCGCCGCAGCTCGGTGACCTCGATGACGTGATCATCGCGTTCCTGGAATGTCGCAGCCATGTCTTCAGCGTTCCGTGGCCACGGCGCCCGGAGCAGTGCGCGCTGTCATGAGCCCGCATGACAAATGTCAGACGCGGCAGCGCACCCGCATACGGAACCCGCATACGAAGAAGGCCCCGGTCCTGGGACCGGGGCCTTCATTTCTGAGCGAACGACGAGGTTCGAACTCGCGACCTCAACCTTGGCAAGGTTGCGCTCTACCAACTGAGCTACGTTCGCATTGCCTCCGACCGGCTCTCACCGATCGGCGCGAGCACCAGAGTACCTGATCCACAAGCGTGGTCGGTAACCGATGCAGAGCGGGTGACAGGAATTGCACACTGCGCCTTCCCCCTGGAAGGGGGATGTTCTACTACTGAACTACACCCGCAAGACTCCGTGAGGTCCGGCCCTGCGGCCTCGCCCCTCGGCGTGCTCCAGACTTTAGCCGACCGTCGGGGGTGGTGTGCAAGTCGGCTGCTGCGGCGGGCTCGTGTACCCGCCACAGCAAGCCTGCCGGCACGGTCAGTTGGCGGCCTCGAACGCCTCGTAGACCTTCTTGGGGATCCGGCCGCGGGCCGGGACCTCCATCTTGTTGGAGCGGGCCCAGGCGCGGACTGCCGCCGGGTCGGCGGTCACCGCGGTGTGCTTGAACGTCCTGCCCGCCTTGCCGCCCTTGCCCGCCTTGCCGGTCTGCTTGCGCCCCGCCTGCAGGTAAGGGGCGAGAGCCTTGCGCAGTTTCTTGGCATTGGCTTGATTGAGGTCGATCTCGTACGACTTGCCGTCGAGACCGAAGGCGACCGTTTCCGCCGCTTCCCCGCCGTCGATGTCGTCAGAGAGAGTGACTACGACACGCTGCGCCACGAATATCGGTCCCTTCATGCGGAATCACCGCGCTGACATGCGGCGATGGCCGACTGTCCGGCTCAAGGCCGGGCATCCGCCCGGCTCCGGTCCGGTACTTGTCCGGTTGTTTTCGGGGCAAAGCACGGCCTATCCCGAGCTATTGCCATTTCCTTTGTACAGGGCCCGGCAATGCATTGGGAAGCCCGACTAAATCCCCCCGCGTGTCCCTCGGCAATGAACGTCCCTGAATTTTTCCTGGATTTTCCCCGGGGCCCGGTGCCCGCCATCTAAAAGTGACGGCCATCACGTAGGAGTCTACGAATCTATGCGCGTAGAAATTTCCGTCGGATACGCTGAAGACACCGTTCTCACGCACCACACCACCGGGAGTGCCAGTGGCACGCGTCGTAGTCGACGTCATGCTCAAGCCCGAGATCCTCGACCCGCAGGGACAGGCGGTGCAGCGTGCACTGCCGCGGCTCGGGTTCGAGGGCATCGCGGACGTACGTCAAGGAAAGCGCTTCGAGCTCGAGGTCGAAGGGCCGGTCGACGAGGCCGCCCTCGCCCGTATCCATGAGATGGCCGAGACCTTCCTCGCCAACACCGTCATCGAGGACTTCGTCGTCAAGGTCGAAGAGCCCGCCGTTGCCGGGGAGTCCAAGTGACCGCTCGTATCGGAGTCGTCACTTTTCCCGGCACCCTCGACGACCGTGACACCCAGCGCGCGGTCCGGGTCGCCGGCGCGGAGGCGGTGCCGCTCTGGCATCGCGACAAGGACCTCAAGCAGGTCGACGCCGTGGTCCTTCCCGGCGGTTTCTCCTACGGCGACTATCTGCGGGCCGGGGCGATCTCCCGGTTCTCGCCGGTAATGGAGACGGTCATCGAGCAGGCCAAGGGCGGAATGCCGGTTCTGGGCATTTGCAACGGCTTCCAGGTGCTCACCGAGACCCATCTGCTGCCGGGCGCCATGCTCCGCAACAACCACCTGCACTTCATCTGCCGTGACCAGAAGCTGCGGGTGGAGACGGACAGGACCGCCTGGACCGCCGATTACGAAGTGGGCCAGGAGATCTCCGTACCGCTCAAGAACATCGACGGGCGGTACGTCGCGGACGAGCGCACGCTCGACATGCTGGAGGCCGAGGGCCGGGTCGCCTTCCGCTATCTCGACATGAACCCCAACGGCTCGCTCCGCGACATCGCCGGCATCACCAACGAGGCGGGCAATGTCGTCGGCCTCATGCCGCACCCCGAGCACGCCGTCGAGCCGCTGGTCGGCACCGGCCGCACCGACGGCCTCGGATTCTTCACCTCGATCCTCAAGAAGCTGGTCAACGCCTGATGAGCCTCGACACCGTCAAGCACGCCGCCGAGACCCCCGAGGTCGCCCAGCCCTGGCAGGAACTCGGCCTGAAGCAGGACGAGTACGAGCGGATCCGCGAGATCCTGGACCGCCGTCCCACCGGCGCCGAGCTCGCCATGTACTCCGTCATGTGGTCCGAGCACTGCTCGTACAAGAGCAGCAAGGTGCACCTGAAGCAGTTCGGCGAGAAGGCCCCCGAGAACGACGCCATGCTCGTCGGCATCGGTGAGAACGCGGGCGTCGTCGACGTCGGCCAGGGCTACGCGGTCACCTTCAAGGTGGAGTCGCACAACCACCCCTCCTACATCGAGCCCTACCAGGGCGCGGCCACCGGAGTCGGCGGCATCGTGCGCGACATCCTCGCCATGGGCGCACGCCCGGTCGCCGTCATGGACCCGCTGCGCTTCGGCGCCGCCGACCACCCCGACACCAAGCGCGTCCTGCCGGGGGTCGTCGCAGGCATCGGTGGCTACGGCAACTGCCTGGGCCTGCCCAACATCGGCGGCGAGGTCGTCTTCGACCCCTGCTACCAGGGCAACCCACTGGTCAACGCCCTGTGCGTGGGCGTCATGAAGCACGAGGACATCCACCTCGCCAAGGCCTCGGGCACCGGCAACAAGGTCATCCTCTACGGTGCCCGCACCGGCGGCGACGGCATCGGCGGTGTCTCCGTGCTCGCCTCCGAGACCTTCGACTCCACCGGGCCCTCGCGCCGCCCCGCCGTCCAGGTCGGCGACCCCTTCCAGGAGAAGCTCCTCATCGAGTGCACCCTTGAGATCTTCAAGGAGAACCTGGTCGCGGGTATCCAGGACCTCGGCGGCGCCGGACTCTCCTGTGCCACCAGCGAGTTGGCGTCCGCGGGCTCCGGCGGTATGCGCGTCGAGCTCGACACGGTGCCGCTGCGCGACGCGACGCTCTCGCCGGAGGAGATCCTCATGAGCGAGTCGCAGGAGCGTATGTGCGCCGTCGTCGAGCCCGACAAGGTCGACCGCTTCCTGGAGATCTGCGAGAAGTGGGATGTCATCGCCACGGTCATCGGTGAGGTGACCGAGGGCGAGCGCCTGGAGATCTTCTGGCACGGCGAGCAGATCGTCGACGTACCGCCGCGCACGGTCGCGCACGAAGGCCCGGTCTACCACCGGCCGTACGAGCGCCCGTCCTGGCAGGACGCGCTGCAGGCCGACGACGCGAACAAGCTGGCCCGCCCGGCCACTTCGGACGAGCTGCGCCGGCAGATCCTCAAGGTCGTGGCCTCGCCGAACCAGGCGTCCAAGGCATGGATCACGGATCAGTACGACCGTTTCGTGCAGGGCAACACGGTCCTCGCGCAGCCGGAGGACTCCGGCATGGTACGGATCGACGAGGGCACCAACCTCGGCGTGGCCGTGGCCACCGACGGCAACGGCCGGTACGCGAAGCTCGACCCGTACACCGGCGCGCAGCTCGCCCTCGCCGAGTCGTACCGGAACGTCGCCACCACCGGCGCCAAGCCGCTCGCCGTCTCGGACTGCCTGAACTTCGGCTCGCCCGAGGACCCGGGCGTGATGTGGCAGTTCGCCGAGGCCACCCGTGGTCTCGCGGACGCCTGCCAGATCCTGGGCACCCCGGTGACCGGCGGCAATGTCTCGCTCTACAACCAGACCGGCGAGACCGCCATCCACCCGACCCCGGTGGTCGCGGTGCTCGGTGTCATCGACGACGTGACCCGGCGCACTCCGGTCGCGTTCGCCGAAGAGGGCCAGCTGATCTACCTCCTGGGCGAGACCCGCGAGGAGTTCGGCGGCTCGGCCTGGTCCCAGGTCGTCCACGACCACCTGGGCGGCCTGCCGCCGCAGGTGGACCTGGAGCGCGAGCGGCTGCTCGCCGAGATCCTGATCTCGGCATCCCGCGACGGCATGATCGACGCCGCGCACGACCTGTCCGACGGCGGCCTGATCCAGGCGGTCGTCGAGTCCTGTCTGCGCGGTGGCGTCGGGGCACGCCTCGTCGTCCCCGAGGGCCTGGACGCCTTCACCTTCCTGCTCTCCGAGTCCGCGGGCCGCGCGATCGTCGCGGTGCCGCGCAGCGAGGAGCTCCGGTTCACGGACATGTGCGGGGCGCGCGGCCTCCCGGTCACCCGGGTCGGCGTCATCGACGGCGAAGAGGTCGAGGTCCAGGGCGAGTTCAGCCTTCCGCTGAGCGAGCTGCGCACGGCCCACGAGGAGACGGTGCCCGGACTGCTGGCCTGAGCCTTCACCGGGTCCTTTGCCGGTGCCTTGGTCGGCGCCTTTGCTTGTCGCCGCGGCCCCGTCCGGTTTCTCCGGGCGGGGCCGCGGTGCGTTTGTGGTTCGCCGGGCGAGGCCGCGGTGCGTTTGTGCGGGCCGCGGTGACTTCGACCGGCCGTCGGAGCGGGCCGAGTGGTGCGCGGCCGGGCAGCAGAAGTAACCGCGGGGTCCGGAAGCAGCGGCCGGAAGTAGGGTTCCTTCCATGCCACCGGTCAAGAAGCGCCCGCGTACGTACGACCACGCCAAGACCCGTGCAGCCGTCCTCGCGCAGTTCGGGAACGTACGCGAGGCCGTGCGGGCCCTTACTCCCGAGCAGCTCGCGGGCCCCACGCACCTCGGTGACTGGACGGTGCGCGAGCTGGTGGTGCATATCGACATGGCCGTGGCCTCGATCGGCCGCGGCCTGGCGGGCCCGGAGCCCGCGCGGCAGGAAGTGCCGCTCCTGGACTGGCCGTTCGCGACGGAGAAGTTCGCCAGGGCGGTGGCCGAAGGCGTGCCCGAGCTTGCGAGCGAGGCCCCGGACGACTTGGGCGAGCTCTTCGACCGGACCACGGCCCGGGTCGAGGAGCTGCTCGCGGCCACACCGGCCGAGCGCCTCATGCAGGCCCGTATGGGCGCGATGACCCTGCTCGACTATCTCGTCACCCGGACCGTCGAACTCGTCGTGCACACCGATGACTTGAACCGTGCCGCCGGGATCGACGTGCCCTTCGACCGGCAGGCCCTCGCCGCCTGTGTCCGGCTGCTCGCCGACGCCCTGGCCGTGAAGGCGCCGGGCGGGGCGACGGAGGTGCGGATTCCGCCGTACGCCGTGGTGCAGTGCGTGGAGGGGCCGCGGCACACCCGTGGCACCCCGCCGAACGTCGTGGAGACGGACCCGCTGACCTGGGTCAGGCTCGCCACGGGACGTACGGACTGGCGCACGGCGCTCGACGGGGCGAAGGTCTCCGCCAGCGGGGAGCGGGCGGATCTCTCGGACCTGCTGCCGGTCATGAGCTAGGGACGGCCCGGCGGACGGCCTCTCCCGTGAGCCCACCGGGACTCCCGTGAGCCCGCCGGGACTCCCGGAGCCTGCCGGGAAGTCGCCGAGAGGAACGGAACCGATCACCCCACCTCCTCCGTCACATCGGCATGCACACGCAGCGAAAGACCCTCAGCACCGTCGGCGCCGTCAGTGCGGCAGCGGCCTTGGGGCTGCTCACGGCCTGTGGCGGCGACAAGACCGGAGCCGGTGACGCACCGGCCGAGCCCAGCGTGCCCGTGACCGGGACGCACTGGACCGTGGACGACGTCACGGCGAACGGCAAGAAGATCGACGCACCGGGCACCAAGGCTCATGTCGCCTTCGACAAGAAGGGCAGGGCCACGGGCAACTTCGGCTGCAACGGCTTCGGCGGCACCGCCTCGGTCAAGGGCGACACCATCACCGTAGGCAAGATCATCTCTACGAAGATGTCCTGCGGCGAGAAGATCGACAACCTGGAGAAGACTCTGAACGACGCCCTCCAGGGCAAGCTCAAGGCCAAGGTCAGCGGCGGCAAGCTGACCCTGACCACCGCCAAGGGGGACGCCATCACTCTCAGCTCCGAGCAGCCCGCCGAGCTCACCGGCACCAGGTGGGAGCTGACCGGCCTGCTCAACAAGGACGTGGTCGACTCCCTGCCCAAGTCGGCCGCCGGGCAGGCCCATCTGATCTTCGGCAAGGACGGCACCGTCCGCGGCAACCTCGGCTGCAATCAGCTCAACGCCAAGGCCGAGATCCTCGACAACGGAAAGATCAAGCTCGGCCCCGCAGGCCTCACCCGCAAGATGTGCCCGGGCGATGCCATGAAGGCCGAGCGTGAGCTGGTCAAACTCTTCGACTCGACGGTGGACTACGAGATCCTGCACGACAAGCTGAAGCTCACCGCCGCCGACGGCAAGGGCGTCAACGCGAGTGCCGTCCAGCAGGGGAAGCCGGAGCAGGGCGCCGACGACGGCTCCTGAGCAGGAACGCGGCACCGAGGGCGAGCAGCGCGGCGCCGCCCGCAGCCACCGGCAGGGTGGTCGAGTCCCCGCCGGTCTCGGCGAGTTCGGTGCCTTCGGCGCCCTTGGCGCCCTCGGCCCGGGTCCCGTCCGCGGGCTCCTCGCCCTCGGTCTGTGGCACGACGCCCTGCTCGTCGGCACCGGCAGCGGACCCGGCGTCGGCACCGGACCCGGAGCCCCAGCCGGTCGCGGGCGTCGCGGCGGGCGCCGGCTCACCGTTCAGGCTCACCGCCACCGTGGCCGCGCCTGAGCCCGACTTCACCACCTTGACCTGGACCTTGTCCGCCTTGTCGGTCAGCGTCCGGCCGGCCGCGAGGGCGTCGGCGTCCGGGGCGCCCCCGTCGGACGAGTGGTCGGCGTCAGGCGTGGTGTCGACCAGGGCCGAGGCGGCGTAGTCCCCCTTCTGGACGCGGTACGCGTGCACGCCCTCGATGCCCTTGTCGAGGGTGCCGGACGCTCCGCGCAACTCCACGACCAGACGGTCATCGCCCACGGGGATGTCCAGGGCACGCACCCCGCTGCCCGCCCCGTACAGCGGCCGCAGTGTGTATGTACCGGACTTGGCGACCTTCACGGCCCCCTTGCCGGAGAGCCACTTGCTGTGGATCAGCTCCGGCGAGGTGAGCCCGGCCTCCCAGCCGCCGCCGCCCATCGGCGTCTTGTGGCTGGTCTCGTCGCTGTCCTTGCAGGACGCCAGGTCGGTGCCGTCGCAGCGCAGCCGCATGTGGTGGTCGTAGCCGAAGTTGTGCCCGAACTCGTGCACCAGGGCCGTCATCGAGATCTCCTCGCCGTCGATGGGCATCCAGGTGGTGCCGCCGCCGACGGAGCCGAGCGCCAGATAGTCGCAGTCGGTCTTCTGGTTGGGGAAGACGACCGAGACATGCTCGTAGTCGTCCTCGGTGATGCCCTTCTCCTCAAGCGCCTTGTACGTCAGATCGGAGATCTTGTCGCTGTCGCAGCCGGCACCCGTCATGGGCAGATCGATCGGCCCGAGCACCCCGTCGTCCCCGGCGGGCTTGAACGTCGTGGCCTTACGGGTCACTTCGTTGTAGTACGAGGTCAGGGACCCGCTCTCGCCGAAGTACGCCTTCTTCAACAGCTTTTCGGTGGCGGTCGCGTCCGGGAAGGAGCTGTCGGTGAAGTTCACCATGACGACCTGGACCCGTCGCTCCGCCGGCGATTCCTCCGCCGCGAACGCCGCCGACTGGGCGGAGGCGGCCAGGGCGACGGAGCCGCAGGCGGCCGATATCAGCAGGGCCCGTGGGGACAGACGCATGGTGGGGGTTCCTTCCGGAGAAGACGATCAACTCGGGCGTGCCTGCGGCACGTTATCGATCAGGCATCCGGAAGAAACCCCTTCGCACGACCGCTTAGGCCCGCCTTAAGGCCGGCCTAAGGAACCCGCGCGGCACACAGCAGAGGACCGTCACGCCGCCGGACAGAGCAGCTCACACCGCCGGACAGAGCAGCTCAGAGCAGCTCACACCGCCGGACAGCGCAGCTCAGAGCAGCTCACGCCGCCGGATAGGGCAGCAACTCCTTGTCCGTACGCTCCCAGGCGTCCCGCAGCTCACCGAGCAGCCCCGGCTCGGCCGCCGCCCTGTCGGCCTGTTCGCGCAGATCGGACGAGAGCTGGAAGAGCTGGTCCTTGCCCGACTTGCCCCGGTAGTACTTCCAGTCGCCGCGCCTGAGCGCCCGCTCCCCGCGCACCCGCCAGAACAGCTCACGCTCGGCGACCTCCTCGCCGCGCAGCAAGTACCCGGTGAGGGAGGTGCCGTCCAGCGGATAGGCCGGGTGCGGCCGTGCCCCGCCCAGTTCGAGCAGCGTGGCCGTCCAGTCGGGGGTGAACACGGGCAGATCGCTGACCTGCCCGCCGTCGATCCGCGCGGGCCAGCGAAGCAGCGCGGGCACCCGGATGCCGCCCTCCTGGAGCGAGGACTTCTCGCCGCTCAGCGGCCAGTTGTACGAGAACCGCTCGCCGCCGTTGTCACTGGCGAAGAAGACGAGGGTGTCCCGCTCCTGCCCCGACTCCCGCAGCGCGCCCAGGACTTGGCCGATGGAACGGTCCAGGTCCTCGACCATCTCCTTGTACTTGGCGAGCGAACCGCCGTCGGCGTGCCACAGGGCCCGTGCGTCCCCGGCCTTGATCCGCCGTACGACCTCCGCGCTCTCCTCCTCGTCACCGTCGGCGATCCACGGCCAGTGCGGGGTGGTGAAGTTGAGGTTGAGCAGCCATGGCTTCCCGTGCTCGCGCCGGACGTACTCACCGGCCTTCTCGGTCAGGACCCGTGTGTAGTACCGCAGGTCCTTGTACGCGGCGTCCCCTTCCCCCGCGCTGCCCCGGTACAGGTCGTACTCGCCGCCCGAGCCCAGCTTCGAGTAGTACTCCAGGGCGCCGCCGAAGTTCCCGAAGAACTCGTCCCAACCGGACTTGGTGGGCGAGTAGTCCGGCAGGAACCCGCAGTGCCACTTGCCGATCAGGGCGGTCGCGTACCCGGCGTCCCGCAGCAGCGAGGCAAGGGTCGGATGCGTTGGTTCAAGGCCTGCCGTCCTGTCCGCGATCGGCTCCGCGAGCCCGCCTTCCGTACGCCCGGGAAAGCGCCCGGTGTACAGGCTGAACCGGGTCGGCGAGCAGGTCGCGGACCCGGAGTACGCATCCGTGAACCGCACACCCTGGCGCCCGAGCCGGTCCAGGTGGGGGGTGTTGATGTGGGTCGAGCCGTACGAGGACAGATCGGCCCAGCCGAGGTCGTCGCCGAGGATGAACAGGATGTTGGGCCGCTTGGCGCTGCGCCCGGCCGCCGCCCGGAAGGGCCGCTCACCGGGCGCCTCGGCCCGGGCTTCACCGGCACCGGCGCCCAGCGCGGCGGTGGCCGCACCGGCCCCGACCACCCCACCGAAGGCACGCCGGGACAGCTTCTGTTCGTACGAGGTCACAGGCACTCCTGAGTACGGCCGCCGCCCGGGAAGGCAGGCAGCCGGAAGGGAAAGCAGAGGGAGAAGGGAAGCGGAACTCAGAAGGCGCGGCGACAGATCGCGCTCGCGACACGGACCAGGTCGACGTGGCGGCGCTCCACAAGCGTGACCGTCGGGTCACCGAAGGGCTGTGGCTGCATGGTCAGGGAGCCTGACGGCCCGGTGACGCGGGTGTCAATGAGTCCCCGGCCGGCTTCATGGCCCCGCAACACTCCGTACGTCACGTCACGTCACGCACCGTCCCGGTCTCCGGTACCCCATATGCACCCTCCGGAATCGCGGAGTCACACAGAGTGCCCTTGGCTGACTGTGCGTACTCGTGCGCACTCGAACCCCCAGAGCCCCACCAAGGAGCACCTCCCTCATGCAGTCCAAGCGCATAGCCTCGGCCGTCGTCACCGCCGCCCTCACCGCCACCGCCGCCGCCGTTCCCGCGACGGCCTGGGCGGCCCCCGAGCCGCCGCCCGCCAAGGCGGTCCCGGTCGACGGTGGTCTCGCCAAGATCGAGATCGACGCCAAGCTGCTCGACGCCCTCAAGGTCAAGGGTGTCGTCCTCACCCAGCTCACCGCCGGGTGCCAGATCCCGAAGGACGAGGCGGGCAAGCCCTATCTGCCGCCCGTCACCTCGCTCAGCCTCGGTGTGAAGGCCGGCGACATCGCCTCAGTGGAGGCCAAGGTCGGCGGCAAGGTCGCCTTCGCGGACACCTGCCTGGGCCTGGTCAACTCCAAGGACCACAAGGCCGTGGTCGTGAAGAACCTGTCGGCCGACCTGAACACCGGCGCGATCGTCGCCACGCTGCAGAGCAAGTCCGGCGCCTCCGAAGTGAAACTCGGCACATTCGAGCGCCCCAAGCTGGACGACAAGACCGTCGACGTCGCCTCGAACACGGTGGAGCTCGACAGCGCGGTCACCATCGACGCCGACCTCGCCGCGAAGATCAACGCGGACCTCGGCGTGGAGCTCCTCGTGGGCGGCGCCCGGCTCCTCACCCTGGACTCCGACCTCTCCCTGGACAACGCCGCCAACCTGGCCGTCGACCTGAATCTGGACCTCGGCGCCCAGGTGGACACCAACCTCGACCTGGGCGCGGTCCTGGGCGGTCTGCTCGGCGGCGGCAAGTAGCCGGACCGGGCAGGGACGGGCGACGGCACGCGCCGCGCGGCCGTATCGCAGCCGTGTCCCACCGCAACGCATGACCGCACGTGACGGCCGCTCTGCGCACACCGGCGTGGAGACGGCCGTCACGCGGTCGTATCCCCAATTCGGACCAGTGGTCGATCTCGCCTACACTCGGTGCCGTGCCTCGTGGTGATGGACGACTCAACCACGACCTGCTCCCCGGCGAGAAGGGCCCCCAGGACGCTTGCGGCGTCTTCGGTGTCTGGGCTCCGGGTGAAGAGGTCGCCAAGCTCACCTATTTCGGACTGTATGCCCTGCAGCACCGTGGACAGGAGTCCGCGGGCATCGCAGTGAGCAACGGGTCCCAGATCCTGGTCTTCAAGGACATGGGTCTGGTCTCGCAAGTCTTCGACGAAACCTCTCTGGGCTCCCTGCAGGGCCATATCGCGGTCGGTCATGCCCGCTACTCCACCACCGGAGCCTCGGTGTGGGAGAACGCGCAGCCGACGTTCCGTGCCACCGCGCACGGCTCGATCGCGCTCGGCCACAACGGCAACCTGGTGAACACCGCCCAGCTCGCCGAGATGGTCGCGGATCTGCCCAAGGAGAACGGCCGCGCGACCCAGGTCGCCGCCACCAACGACACCGACCTGGTCACCGCGCTGCTCGCGGGCCAGACGGACGCCGACGGCAAGCCGCTGACCATAGAGGAAGCCGCCGCCAAGGTCCTGCCGGACGTGCAGGGAGCGTTCTCCCTGGTCTTCATGGACGAGCAGACGCTGTACGCGGCCCGTGACCCCCAGGGCATCCGCCCCCTGGTCCTCGGCCGCCTGGAGCGCGGCTGGGTGATCGCATCCGAGTCCGCCGCCCTGGACATCTGCGGTGCCGCCTATGTCCGCGAGGTCGAGCCGGGCGAGCTGATCGCCGTCGACGAGAACGGACTGCGAAGCTCCCGATTCGCCGAAGCAAAGCCCAAGGGCTGTGTCTTCGAGTATGTCTACCTGGCCCGCCCGGACACCGATATCGCCGGCCGGAACGTCTATCTCTCCCGCGTGGAGATGGGCCGAAAGCTCGCCAAGGAAGCCCCGGCGGACGCCGATCTGGTGATAGCGACCCCGGAATCCGGCACCCCCGCCGCGATCGGGTACGCGGAGGCCAGCGGCATCCCCTATGGCTCGGGCCTGGTGAAGAACGCCTACGTCGGACGTACGTTCATCCAGCCCTCGCAGACCATCCGCCAGCTCGGCATCCGCCTCAAGCTGAACCCGCTCAAGGAAGTCATCAAGGGCAAGCGCCTGGTCGTGGTGGACGACTCGATCGTCCGCGGCAACACCCAGCGCGCCCTGGTGCGCATGCTCCGCGAAGCGGGCGCCGCCGAGGTCCATGTCCGGATCTCCTCGCCCCCCGTGAAGTGGCCGTGCTTCTTCGGTATCGACTTCGCCACCCGCGCCGAGCTGATCGCCAACGGCATGACGGTGGAGGAGATCGGCGTCTCGATGGGCGCCGACTCCCTCTCGTACATCTCCATCGACGGCATGATCGAGGCGACCACCATCGCCAAGCCGAACCTCTGCCGGGCCTGCTTCGACGGCGAGTACCCGATGGACCTGCCGGACCCCGAGCTGCTCGGCAAGCAGCTCCTGGAGACCGAGCTCGCCGCCGGCGCCGCCACCACGGCCGCGGCCGACGCGATCCGTCGCCCGTAAGTCCGTAACACCCGCAGTAACGACACGAAAGTTCTCTCCGTCATGTCAGAGACCAGTGGTGCCAGCTACGCAGCCGCGGGCGTGGACATCGAAGCGGGCGACCGCGCCGTCGAGCTGATGAAGGAGTGGGTGAAGAAGACCCAGCGCCCCGAGGTCGCAGGTCTCGGCGGTCTCGGCGGCTTCGCCGGCCTCTTCGACGCCTCCGCGCTCAAGCGCTACGAGCGCCCCCTGCTCGCCTCGGCCACCGACGGCGTGGGCACGAAGGTCGACCTCGCCCGGCAGCTCGGCGTGTACGACACCATCGGCCACGACCTGGTCGCGATGGTCATGGACGACATCGTGGTCTGCGGCGCCGAACCGCTGTTCATGACCGACTACATCTGCGTCGGCAAGGTCCACCCCGAGCGCGTCGCCGCCATCGTGAAGGGCATCGCCGAGGGCTGTGTCCTGGCCGGCTGCTCCCTCGTCGGCGGCGAGACGGCCGAGCACCCGGGCCTCCTCGGCGCGGACGACTTCGATGTCGCGGGCGCGGGCACCGGCGTCGTGGAAGCCGATCAACTCCTGGGCGCGGACCGCATCCGCAAGGGTGACGCGGTGATCGCGATGGCGGCCTCCGGTCTTCACTCCAACGGGTATTCGCTCGTCCGGCATGTGCTCTTCGACCGCGCGAAGATGTCCCTCGACCAGCAGGTGGAGGAGTTCGGCCGCACCCTCGGCGAGGAGCTGCTCGAGCCCACCAAGATCTACTCCCTGGACTGCCTCGCGTTGATCCGCACCGCCGAGGTGCACGCCTTCAGCCACATCACCGGCGGCGGCCTGGCGAACAACCTGGCCCGCGTCGTCCCCGACGGCCTGCACGCCACGGTCGACCGCTCCACCTGGACGCCGGGCCCGGTCTTCGACCTGGTCGGCAAGGCGGGCCAAGTCGAGCGCCTGGAGCTGGAGAAGACCCTGAACATGGGCGTCGGCATGATGGCGGTGGTCCCCGAACAGTCCGTGGACGTCGCCCTCACGACGCTGGCGGACCGGGGAGTGGAGGCCTGGGTGGCCGGCGAGATCACCGACCGCGGCACACACGAGTCGGGCGCGACCCTCACGGGCGACTACGCCTGAGGAATCAGCCCTCCGGGGGCACTTCTGGTGGTGCCCCCGAGAACCCCGGCGACCCCGGCGGATCCAGGCCCGCACCCGATTGCACCGAGCCCCGCAGGGCGCAGGGAGACAGCACAAAACCCGGTCCGGCGCGACTAGGTCGCTGTGCCCGGACCGGGCAGGGTGCGCAAGCTATGCGGACAACGTCAAGCGCCGCGGCGCTGTGACGAAGGACCTGACTCGTCGGAGTCCTCGTCCTCGTCCTCGTTGTAGAGATCCGCGTACTGGGCGTACGGGTCGTCTTCCTCGTCGTCTTCGAACGGCTCGCCATTCGGCGGCTGCTGCGAAGTCGAAGCGCCCAGCTCATTGGCCAGACGCGACAGGTCAGTCCCGCCGCTGCTGTACTTCAGCTGGCGGGCGACCTTCGTCTGCTTGGCCTTTGCCCGGCCGCGCCCCATGGCTCGACCCCCTTGGATATGGGGCTCGACGGCCCCAGAGTCTTGACACGCGTTCATGATTCGGAACGGGCTCTCCGCAGAGAGACCGTGCCGTAGGGCTTCAACGGTACCTGCTTCAGCGGCCATACGGTACGCCGCCCACAGGACGCGCCTAGCTCCAAGACCCTTGAGGAGCCTTGTCCTCGCTGGTCAACAGCGATTTTAACCTCTTCTTGGCGGGCGACCCGCCGACGGGCGTGAGGCTTGTCTCTTCCTGGCCCCTCACGCCCCCGGCGGGTTCACCCAAGGTGTCCGATCAGTGGCTGAGGCGAGCCTCCGCCATCCGCTGCTCGGCGATGCGGTCGGCCGCCGCGGCCGGCGGAATCCCATCCGACTTCGCACGTGCGAATATGGCAAGCGTGGTGTCGTAGATCTTTGACGCCTTCTGCTTGCAGCGGTCGAAGTCGAAGCCGTGCAGTTCGTCGGCGACCTGGATCACACCGCCGGCGTTCACCACGTAGTCGGGGGCGTAGAGGATTCCGCGGTCGGCGAGGTCCTTCTCCACGCCCGGGTGCTGCAGCTGGTTGTTGGCCGCGCCGCAGACCACCTTGGCCGTCAGGACCGGGACGGTGTCGTCGTTCAGGGCGCCGCCGAGCGCGCACGGGGCGTAGATGTCGAGGCCTTCGACGCGGATCAGGGACTCGGTGTCGGCCACGGCGGTGACCCGGCCGCCCGGGTGCCGCTCCAGGATCCGGCGCACCGACTCCTCGCGGACATCCGTGATCACGACCTCGGCGCCGTCCTCGAGGAGGTGCTCGACCAGGTGATGGCCGACCTTGCCGACCCCGGCGACACCGACCTTGCGGCCGCGCAGCGTCGGGTCGCCCCACAGGTGCTGGGCGGAGGCGCGCATGCCCTGGAAGACGCCGAAGGCGGTGAGTACGGAGGAGTCGCCCGCGCCGCCGTTCTCGGGGGAGCGCCCCGTCGTCCAGCGGCACTCACGGGCCACGACGTCCATATCGGCGACGTAGGTGCCGACGTCGCAGGCGGTGACGTAGCGCCCGCCGAGCGAGGCCACGAACCGGCCGTAGGCGAGCAGGAGTTCCTCGCTCTTGATCTTCTCCGGGTCGCCGATGATCACGGCCTTGCCGCCGCCGTGGTCGAGCCCGGCCAGGGCGTTCTTGTACGACATGCCCCGCGCGAGGTTCAGGGCGTCGGCGACGGCCTCTTCCTCACTCGCGTACGGGTAGAAACGGGTGCCGCCGAGGGCGGGGCCCAGGGCGGTGGAGTGGATCGCGATGACGGCCTTGAGGCCACTGGCCCGGTCCTGGCAGAGCACGACTTGCTCATGGCCACCCTGCTCCGAGCGGAACAGCGTGTGCAGTACGTCGGCAGGGGCGCCGGTCACTTCGGTCACGGTGGTGACTCCCATGTGTATAGCGGCGGGTAATGCAGCTCTCGTGCGGGTGGGGAGAGCTGTGAGCAAGAGGGTACGACCTGTCACGCCTCTCCACGGGCGCAGTGCTGCGGATCACTCTCTCGTGAAGTGCGGCCATGGGACGATTCGGGGGGTTTTCCCGTTGGCCGGCAGGGGAGGGAGCAGGCGTGCCCAAGGTGCCTTCACTGTGTGTTCCGTACGCGTCCTACCTCCGGGTGTACGAGCCGCTCGCCGCTTTCCCGGAGTCCGAGCGCGGCCACTGGGCGCGCTATGCGGAGCGCCCGGAACACCCCTCGTATCAAGTCGAACTCCGGCGCTCCTTGGGCGACTTGCTGCCCATGCCGCCGGTCCCGGTGCCGGTGCACGAGAGCGCCGACGCCTTTGTGGCGCATGTCGACGGGGTGCTGTGTGTCTGTCCCTGGCGGACCCGGCTCCGCGGCTGGCAGGCCCTCGGCGATCTGGCCGAGGAGCTGCCGCTCCCGGTGCTCGACGCGGTGCTGCCGCCGGTCGTACGACGGCAGGCGAGCGCGGACTACGAGGAGTGGCGCGAGCGCAATCCCGACGCCCGCCCTTGGATCAGGACCTCGACCTGGCACGTACCGCTCAGCTGGTTCGTGCTCGTGTCCGACGAGGAGCGGCAGTACGACAAGGGGGCGGGGGACGCGGCGTCGGAGGCGGCGGCGCCGATGCTGCGCTACCGGACGCCGATGGTGCAGGCCCGGCGCCGGGTGGCGCGCGGCCTGAAGGCACTGCGGGACGCCATGGACGAGGGGCCGCTGATCGAGGGCCTGGTAGATGTGGGGCGTTGGCTGGAGGAGTTCCACCCCCGCTCACTCGTCGAACTCGACTACGGCGGTCTGGTGCATGCCCTTCCCGCCGATCACCTCGACGCGGACCACTCGGCGGCGGATGTCGCCGAGGGCATCGAGGCGCTCAAGAACGGTGATGGCGCCGGGGCGGGCGAGGCGTATGCGCGACTTATGGAACGGTGGCGCGCGGTCCGCGAGCGGCAGTTCGCAAGCTAGAAAAACCGGGACATCTCGACCCTTTAGTGACCATTGCCTAAGATGGCGGGGGTCTATCGTCAGGGGGCCGTGAGGACGTAGGTCCTGATCCGGGCTTTTGTGTCAAGCGTGACGGACCGCACTAACAGCGCTCTTGCCCTCTTCCCCCACCCTCGTGCCAAAATAGGACAAGGAGTCCGGGGAGGACTCCATCCGCCCAAGTTTGGGCGGAGTGCTCGGCATTGCACTCTATGGGGGGCCTGATGACTCCTGATCACCCTGTGACTGATCGTCACAGTGGCGTGACTGTCCGCTATGGCATGGTCCATCGGCTTCCGCCGTTGATGGACACCTGAGAGGGCAATTCCATCGGTTTGGCCGACGCGGCTGGACAGATGGT
The DNA here is from genome assembly GCF_042665355.1 of Streptomyces monticola. Taxonomy (NCBI): domain Bacteria; kingdom Bacillati; phylum Actinomycetota; class Actinomycetes; order Kitasatosporales; family Streptomycetaceae; genus Streptomyces; species Streptomyces monticola. The sequence goes on from NZ_JBHTCF010000029.1 coordinate 28,084, forward strand.
GTAGTTGTAGTGCCGAGGACAAGCCGTTCGTCCTATAACCGACTCGACTCGCGTCCGCCATTTCGGGCAACGCGGGTCAAGGTGCAGAATTTAGAGGAATGAACCGAGAAGGTTCGGTTCACCCGAGGAGGCCGCTCATGACCGCTCGCACCCCTGATGCCGAGCCGCTGCTGACCCCGGCTGAGGTCGCCACGATGTTCCGCGTCGACCCCAAGACGGTCACGCGCTGGGCGAAGGCCGGCAAGCTCACGTCCATCCGCACGCTGGGTGGGCACCGTCGTTACCGCGAGGCAGAGGTCCGCGCACTGCTTGCGGGTATCCCGCAGCAGCGCAGCGAGGCCTGAACGACTGCTTAGCACTGCATTACCGGGCATTTCCGGGTCCCCCAACCCGGCAGTCGCCCGACACAGCTCCATATGACGGGAACCTGCCCCAACAGGCTCCACACCCGAGCACCATGGGTACGTCGTCGATCGCGCTGGACTCCGCCGGGTCCAGCGCGATCTTTTTTGTGCCCGGCCGGACGCCGCCGGCTGTCGCTCAGCTGCTGCTCAGCCGCTGCTCATCCGTCCCTCGACTGCCGCTCACTCGCCGCTCAGCGGGTCGGCGGCGGTTGCCTGTTGGTCCTTGAGGGGGTCTGTGGGGCTCCGTCGGAAGTGCCTCGGGAGAGCCTCAACTGGCAGTGCAATTGCACATATTAAATTGACCCTATGTAGGGCGGGTGTAAGTACCGGGGTTTTTCAAACTCGTTCGGTGACACCCGTCACACGTCGTGACGCTTGTTGCTGGTGGCGGTCCTGCGTTAATGGAGATCACGAACTGTGCGGGGCCGGGCTCAACTCGCCCCACAGTCAGCCTCCCACCGCCGACGGCGCCTGTGGCGCGCCTTTGGTCATGGACTGGCGGGACTTTCGTCCTCCGTCGGCTCCTGGTCACCTTCAGCGGCGTCGGCCGGGGCGAAATCGGCCGGTGCGAGGTCGGCCGGGGTGAGCGGGGCGGGCTCCATCGCGAGGCGAAGTAGCCGGTGGCATATGGGGCAGTGGCGGGTCAGATGGCGATACTCGGAGGCCGCAGCCAGATGTGCGCGCAGCAGTGCGCGTGTCTCGTGCCGTCGTGCGGATGCCGGCATGCGCCACCTCCTCGGCCCCATTACCCCTTGATGTGTGAGTACCGGTGGTACGTGACGGAGTCAAGACGCGTCGAAGCCCGCATCCTCACGGATACGGGCTTCGATTGCTGCGGTCCTGACGGGATTTGAACCCGCGGCCTCCACCTTGACAGGGTGGCGAGCACTCCAAACTGCTCCACAGGACCTGGAGTCGCAGCACCTGATTCCTGCGCTGTGCTGCGAGAAGAGACTCTACAGCAGCAGATGGGCACCGGTCGAACTCGCTCTGTGTGACGGTCTCGTCACGGCATGAGGCTAGGGCGCGGCCGCGTCGATCGCCTTCACGATGCGCTTGTCCGAGACCGGATACGCCGTGCCGAGCGCGTGCGCGAAGTAGCTCACGCGCAGCTCCTCCAGCATCCAGCGGATGTCCTTCACTTCCTGCGGCACCGGGCGGCCCTGCGGCAGCTGCTCGAGCAGCCATGCGTACTCGTCCTGCATCTCGTGGACCTTCTGCATCCGTGTGGTGTCCCGCTGGACGTTCGTCGGCATCTGCTGCAGACGGCGGTCGGCGGCCACCAGATAGCGCATCAGGTCGGGCAGCCGGCGCAGGCCCGTCGCCGTCACGAAGCCGGGCTTCACGAGGGCGTCGAGCTGGGCGCGTACATCCGCGAGGTTGGCCAGGAGCGCGGGGCTCTTCGCCGACTTCAGGCGGCGCTCGCAGGCCTGCCAGGCGGCCAGCGCCTGCTGCACCTGGCCGACCGTGTGCACGGTCGCGTCCACGATGTCGGCGCGCACCTTCTCGTAGAGCTTGCGGTACGACTCCTCGTCCCAGGCGGGGCCGCCGAAGTCCGCGATCAGCTTGTCCGCGGCGGCCGTGGCGCAGTCGTCCACCAGGGCCTGCATGGAGCCGTGCGGGTTCGCGGAGAGGGTGAGCTTCTGCTGGTTGGTGAGCTTGCCCGTGGCGAACTTGGCGGGGTTCACCGGGATGTTGAGGAGGATGAGCTTGCGGGTGCCCTTCCACATGGCCTGCTGCTGCTCGGCCTCGGTGTCGTAGAGGCGTACGGACACGCTGTCGCCGGCGTCCGTGAGCGCGGGGTAGGCCTTGACGGGGTGGCCCGCGCGCCGGGTCTCGAAGACGCGGCTGAGGGTGCCGATGGTCCAGTCGGTGAGGCCGGTGCGCTCGATGGCCTCGCCGCCGGATCGTTCCGCCGTGGCCGCGGCGGCCTGCGAGATCGCCTTGCGGGCCTTGGGCTTGAGCCGGAGCTTGAGGGCTTCGAGGTCCTTGTCCTCGGCGAGCTTCTTGCGGCGCTCGTCGACGATCCGGAACGTGATCTTCAAGTGCTCGGGCACCCGGGCCAGATCGAAGTCGTCCGGGTGCACCGGCACGCCCACCATCCGGTGCAGCTCGCGCGCCAGGGTGACGTGCAGCGGCTCCTGGAGGGGCGCCGTGCGCTCCAGGAACGCCTTGGCGTAGTTCGGGGCCGGGACGTAGTGCCGGCGGATCGGCTTCGGCAGGGAGCGGATCAGCTCCGTGACCACCTGTTCGCGCAGGCCCGGGATCTGCCAGTCGAAGCCCTCGTCGGTGACCTGGTTGAGGACCTGCAGCGGGATATGGACCGTCACGCCGTCGGCGTCCGCGCCCGGCTCGAACTGGTAGGTCACCCGGAACTTGAGGGCGCCCTGGTGCCACGCGTCCGGGTAGTCCGCCTTGGTGACCGCCTCGGCCGACTCGCGGATCAGCATCGAGCGCTCGAAGTCGAGGAGTTCGGGCTCCTCCTTGCGCTTGTGCTTCCACCAGGAGTCGAAGTGGGCGCCGGACACGACGTGTTCGGGGATGCGCTGGTCGTAGAAGTCGAAGAGCGTCTCGTCGTCGACCATGATGTCGCGGCGGCGCGCCCGGTGCTCCAGCTCCTCGACCTCGGTGAGGAGCCGGCGGTTGTCGGCGTAGAACTTGTGGTGCGTACGCCAGTCGCCCTCGACCAGGGCGTTGCGGATGAACAGCTCGCGGGAGACCTCGGGGTCGATGCGGCCGTAGTTCACCTTGCGCTGGGCGACGATCGGGACGCCGTACAGCGTGACCTTCTCGTACGCCATCACCGCCGCCTGGTCCTTCTCCCAGTGCGGCTCGGAGTAGGTGCGCTTGAGCAGATGCTCCGCCAGCGGCTCGACCCACTCCGGCTCGATCTTCGCGTTGACCCGGGCCCACAGGCGTGAGGTCTCGACCAGCTCGGCAGACATGATGAAGCGCGGCGGCTTCTTGAAGAGGGCCGAGCCGGGGAAGACCGCGAACTTGGCGTTGCGCGCGCCCAGATACTCGTTACGGCCGCCGCCGTCCCGCTTGGCGCCCGGGCCGCTGTCCTTGGACTCCTTCACGTCCTTCATGCCGATGTGGGAGAGCAGGCCCGCCAGGAGCGAGATATGGACCTGCTGGTCGGCGGCGTCGTCCTCGTTCAGATGGATGCCCATCTGCTTGGCCACGGTGCGCAGTTGGGTGTAGATGTCCTGCCACTCGCGGATCCGCAGGAAGTTCAGATACTCCTGCTTGCACATCCGCCGGAAGGAGCTGGAGCCCCGCTCCTTCTGCTGCTCGCGGACATAACGCCAGAGGTTGAGGAACGCGAGGAAGTCGGAGGTCTCGTCCTTGAAGCGGGCGTGCTGCTGGTCCGCCTGCGCCTGTTTCTCCGCCGGGCGCTCGCGCGGGTCCTGGATGGACAGGGCGGCCGCGATCACCATGACCTCGCGGACACAGCCGTTCTTGTCGGCCTCCAGGACCATCCGGGCCAGACGCGGGTCCACCGGCAGCTGCGCCAGCTTGCGGCCCATCGTCGTGAGCCGCTTGCGGACGTCCTTCTGCTTGGGGTCCAACGCGCCCAGCTCCTGGAGGAGTTGGACGCCGTCACGGATGTTGCGGTGGTCCGGCGGGTCGATGAAGGGGAACTTCTCGATGTCGCCGAGGCCCGCCGCGGTCATCTGCAGGATCACGGAGGCCAGATTCGTACGCAGGATCTCGGCGTCCGTGAACTCCGGCCGGGAGAGGAAGTCGTCCTCCGAATAGAGCCGGATGCAGATGCCGTCCGACGTACGCCCGCAGCGGCCCTTGCGCTGGTTGGCGCTGGCCTGCGAGACGGCCTCGATGGGCAGGCGCTGCACCTTGGTGCGGTGGCTGTAGCGGGAGATGCGCGCGGTGCCCGGGTCGATCACGTACTTGATGCCGGGGACGGTCAGGGAGGTCTCCGCGACGTTCGTCGCCAGAACGATCCTGCGGCCGGTGTGCTGCTGGAAGACCCGGTGCTGCTCGGCGTGCGAAAGCCGGGCGTACAGCGGGAGCACTTCGGTGAACTTGTACTTCTTCTTCTCCAGCGCGTCCGCGGTGTCCCGGATCTCGCGCTCGCCGGAGAGGAAGACCAGGATGTCGCCCTTGCCCTCGCCCATCAGCTCCTCGACGGCGTCCGTGATCGCGGTGATCTGGTCGCGGTCCGCATCGTCCGCGTCCTCTTCGAGGAGCGGGCGGTAGCGGACCTCCACCGGGTAGGTGCGGCCGGAGACCTCCACGATGGGGGCGTCGCCGAAGTGTCTGCTGAAACGCTCCGGGTCGATGGTCGCCGAGGTGATGACGACCTTCAGATCCGGGCGCCTGGGCAGCAGCTGGGCCAGATAACCGAGCAGGAAGTCGATGTTCAGGGACCGCTCGTGGGCCTCGTCGATGATGATCGTGTCGTACGCGCGCAGCTCGCGGTCCGTCTGGATCTCGGCGAGCAGGATGCCGTCCGTCATCAGCTTCAGATACGTGCTGTTGCTGACCTGGTCGGTGAAGCGGACCTTCCAGCCGACCGCCTCGCCGAGCGGAGTGTCCAGCTCGTCCGCCACGCGCTCGGCGACCGTACGGGCGGCGATCCGGCGCGGCTGCGTATGGCCGATCATGCCGCGCACTCCGCGGCCGAGCTCCATACAGATCTTCGGGATCTGGGTGGTCTTGCCCGATCCGGTCTCACCGGCGACGATCACGACCTGGTGGTCCCGGATCGCCTCCAGGATCTCGTCCTTCTTCTGGCTGACCGGCAGCTGCTCGGGGTAACTGATCGCGGGCAGCGCGGAGCGCCGCTCCTGCACCCGGGCAGCGCACTTCCCCGCCTCGGCCGCGATCTCGTCGAGCACGGACTGACGGGCCTCGGGCTTACGGATCCGGCGGCTGCCTTCGAGACGGCGGCCCAGACGGTGCGCGTCGCGGAGCGAGACCTCGTCGAGGAGACTCACGAGTTCGGCGTAGGAAGTAGACATACGGATCCCAGGATCTCACCCGCGCTCAGGCGCTGGCGAACGCATTTCTGTCCCGTCTGTCCCGGTGGTGCACTATGGAGCCATGTCCCTTGCGCCCGCACCCCGTCGCCGCTCGTCGGTGGCGCTTCTCCTGGGCGCGCTTCTCGCGGTGCTGACGCTGGGGCTCGTATGCGGGCCCGCGAGTGCGGCTGCCGCGGGGGCTTCCGGTGCTCTTGGCACTTCCGGCGCCTTCAGTGCTGGCGCTTCGGGTGCGGGTGCGGGTGCGGGTGCGCAGACGGTGCGCGTCGCCGCGCCCGCCATGTCCGCCGTGGGTGACGGCGTCGGCTGCGGACAGCAGAAGAAGGACGAGAGCGGCGGCCAGCCCGCCGCACCGTCCCGCGGCGCGTTCGCGCACGAACAGCTGGTCTCCACGCTGTCGTACGCGCACGGCGGCCATGCCGACTGGACGGCGGACGGCGCCTTCCTCGGCGTCACCCCCGACCGCGGACCGCCGCCCCGCGATCCGCCCACGCATGTCGAACTCTCCGTCCTGCGCGTGTAGAAGGCCCTGTCTCCGGCCCTCAACTCGACGCCCAGGACAGGAGAACCACCCCGCATGGACCTGCGGCTCGCACTGCGCGCCCCCGCCCATTGGCCGGCGGCGCGCCGGTCCGTGGCGCTCGGCGCCGCCGTGCTCTGTGCCCTGCTGCTCGGACTGCCGACGGCACTGATCCCCAACCCGCTCTTCGGCCGTGAGATCCCGCCCGAGTGGTGGAGTTATCCGGTGCTCGTGGCCTCGGCGCTGCTCGCCGGGCTGCTGCTCGCGACGTATGTACGCACCGGCGAGGACCGGCGCACCGGCGAGGATCGGCGCACGGGTGAGGATCGGCGCACGGGTGAGGACCGGCGCACCGGTGAGGACCGGCGCCCGCCCGGTGAGCGGGCCTCACGGCTCGGTTCCGCCGGCGCCGTCCTGTCGTTCCTCGCCATCGGCTGCCCGGTCTGCAACAAGCTCGTGCTGCTCGCCCTCGGCACCTCGGGCGCGCTGAGTGTGTGGGCGCCCCTGCAGCCCGCGCTCGCCGTCGTCTCGCTCGCGCTGCTCGCCGTGGCCACGGTGCGCCGGCTCGCGGGCGAGGTCGCCTGCCCGGCGGCCCCGGCCGACTCCCGTTGATCTTCCCCCGCACTTCTTGAACTGCCTTCAGGAGACCTGAACCACCATGTCCAAGACCCCTACCGGCCCTTCGAAGAGCCGCGGCATCGCCATCGGCGCGGCCGTCCTCGTCGCCGCGCTGCTGCTCGGCGTCTTCTCCTTCACCGCGACCAGGCCGGACTCCAAGGAGACGGACGCGAGTGACACCCCCGCCGCCGATGTCTCTGCCGATCCCCGGAACGGCGTCTATCCGGAGCTGGAGAAGCTGGCCCGCCGCGACGCCAAGGACCCGCTCGCCCAGGGCAAGGCGGACGCCCCCGTCGTCCTCGTCGAGTACGCCGACTTCAAGTGCGGCTTCTGCGGCAAGTTCGCCCGTGACACCGAGCCCGACCTGGTGAAGAAGTACGTCGACGCCGGCACCCTGCGGATCGAGTGGCGCAACTTCCCGATCTTCGGCGAGGAGTCGGAGGCCGCGGCGCGCGGTGCCTGGGCCGCCGGGCAGCAGGGCCGCTTCTGGCAGTTCCACGAGGCGGCGTACGCCGACGGGTCCAAGGAGAAGGGCTTCAAGCCGGACCGTCTCGCCGACCTCGCGAAGCAGGCGGGCGTCGGCGACCTCGACCGCTTCAAGAAGGACCTCGACAGCGCCGCCGCGAAGGCAGCCGTGGGCAAGGACACCGAGGAGGCGTACAAGCTCGGCGCCACCTCCACACCGTCCTTCCTGGTCAACGGCCGCCCGATCGCGGGCGCACAGCCCGAGGAGACCTTCACGCAGGCGATCGAGGAGGCGGCGGCCGCAGCGAAGAAGCAGGGCGCCGAGAAGAAGACGGGCGGCGAGGAGCAGCAGGGCGGCGGCAAATGACGGGCTCGGGAGCGGGCGACATCGGCTATCTCGTCGCGTTCCTCGGCGGGCTGCTCGCCCTGCTCAGCCCGTGCAGCGCCCTGCTTCTGCCGGCCTTCTTCGCGTACTCGATCGACAGCTCGTCCCGGCTCCTGGCCCGCACCGGAATCTTCTATCTGGGCCTGGCCACCACCCTGGTGCCGCTCGGTGCCGCGGGTTCGTTCGCGGGCCGGTTCTTCTACGGCAACCGGGATCTCCTCGTCCTCGTCGGCGGCTGGCTGATCATCGCGCTCGGAGTCCTGCAGATCCTCGGCATGGGCTTCGCCTCGCGCCGGATGGCGGAGCTGTCGGGCCGCATCCGCCCGACGAACGGCCTGTCGGTCTACGCCCTCGGCGCGGTGTACGGCCTGGCGGGCTTCTGCGCCGGGCCGATCCTGGGCAGCGTCCTGACCGTCGCCGCGCTCGGCGGCAATCCCGGCTACGGCGGTGCGCTGCTCGCGGTCTACGCCCTCGGCATGGCGGTCCCGCTCTTCCTCCTGGCCCTCCTCTGGGAGCGCTTCGACCTGGGCCGCCGCCGCTGGCTGCGCGGGCGCGCGTTCCGTGTCGGCCGCTTCGAACTGCACACCACATCCCTCCTGTCGGGCCTGTTCTTCATCGCGCTCGGCACGCTGTTCCTGGTCTTCGACGGCACGACCGCGCTGCCGGGACTGCTCGACGTCGACGAGTCCTTCGCCGTCGAGCAGTGGGCCCGGGGTGTGGGCGACAAGGTGCCGGACGGAGTCCTGGTCGCGGCCCTGCTGCTGGCCGTGGCCGCCTTCTTCGGCGTACGCGCATGGCGGCGCCGCAGCCCGCGGGCCCGGACGGAACCCGAGCCCGAGGCCTGAGCCTCCCGCCCGCCCGCTCGTCTCCGGACGGGCGGGCGGGTTGGCGTAAGTGGCACGAAAACGGCCCCACCGAAGATCTTCGGTGGGGCCGTTTGCCCTGCTAGGGCTGTTGTGGCTGGGGCCGGGGTCGAACCGGCGACCTTCCGCTTTTCAGGCGGACGCTCGTACCAACTGAGCTACCCAGCCACGCGATTCGCGGGGAACCGCAGCGGTCCTGACGGGATTTGAACCCGCGGCCTCCACCTTGACAGGGTGGCGAGCACTCCAAACTGCTCCACAGGACCAAGCTGTTGCGCGACTAAGTGTCGCACAGGGTGGTGCGTGCCCCCAACGGGATTCGAACCCGTGCTACCGCCTTGAAAGGGCGGCGTCCTAGGCCGCTAGACGATGAGGGCTATCGACCCGCCGTGGGCGCTTCTCAGCGCGTCGGGGACGTGAGAAGCATATGGGATGCGGGGAGCTATCGCCAAAACGGTTTACGGGGACCCCTGTGGTGACCTGCTTGACGGGTCGGGGGACAGGGGTGGGGTCGGGGTGGCGCCGGGTTCGTTCTCCTCGGGGATATGGCGGCTGACCTCGGCCGTGGTCAGGCCGAGACCGCCGAGTTTGATCTCGTCCCAGGCCTGCAGGCGCTTGGTCGTGCGGTCCAGATAGAGCACGGATGCCGTGACCGGGTCCGGCTTGTCGTCCTCGATGGCGCGCAGGCCGCTGCCGCCGGTGGAGCCCTCGATACGCAGCCGGGTGCCGCCGTCGAGCTGCTCCATCTCGGGGTGGTGGACATGGCCGGCGAGGGCGAGCGGCACCAGGCCGTCGGTCTCCTTGGCCGCGACCGGGTTGTGTGCCACGGCGATGTCGGCCGGAGTGCCCTTGGCCTTCTGGGCGAGCAGGGCCGCGGCGAGTCTGCTGCCCGCCGCGCGCTCGGCCGGATCGCCTTCGGCGGCCACCGAGCGGTCGGGGGTGAACTGCGGGTCGCCGGTGCCGGCGATCCGCAGTCCGGCCACGTTCACGGTGCGGCCGTCGTCCAGGACATGCACGTTCTTGAGGCGCTCCAGATAGCCCTGGGTCGCCTGGGAGTCGTGGTTGCCGCGCACCCAGACATAGGGGGCGCCGAGGTCCTCGATGGGGTCGAGGAAGCCGTTCTCGGCGGCGGTTCCGTGGTCCATGGTGTCGCCGGAGTCCACGATGACGTCGATCTCGTACTGCTCCACGAGCGAGGCGATGATGTGCCAGCTCGCCGGGTTGAGGTGGATGTCGGAGACGTGCAGGACGCGGGCCGTGGACGGGTCGGGGGCGTAGGTGGGGAGGGTGGAGGTGGCGTCGTAGAGCTTGGTCACATTGGTCACCAGGCGCGCCAACTCCTTTTGGTAGACGTCGAATTCGCTGACGATATTGCGGGCGCTGCCGACCACGGAGGGTGCGGAGGAGAGCAGTCCGGAGAACTTGGGCTCCAGGACCGACTTGGGGTTCCAGGTGAGGAAGGCGGTCGCTCCGGAGGCGGCGAGCAGGGTGAGGGCCAGGCCGCCGGCGGCGAGGGCGCGGCGCGGCTTGCGGTAGACCGCGAGGCCGAGGGCGGTGGCGCCGGAGACGACCGCGACGCAGGAGCGCAGGGCCAGATCGAGAGTGCCGTCCTGGACGTCGTGGGTGACCTCGTCCTGCAGCCCGGACAGCCGCTCGGGGTGGTCGACGAGGGCGCGGGAGCGCTCCGGGTCGAGGCTGTCCACGTCGACGTCCAGCCGGATGGGGGCTATGTGGGAGTCGAGTTCCAGGGCGCCGAGCGGGGAGACGTTGATCTTCGTGCCGCCGGTGGCCGAGGGGCGCAGCGTCATCTGGGTGTCCATCGGGCCGACCGGAGCGCGCACACTGCCGACGATCAGCAGGCCGAGCCAGGCGCCGAGCAGCACGACGGCGACCATGCCGAGGGCGCGGGCGTACGGGTGCGGCTGGTGGACGAGTTCGCTGACCGGATGGGGGTGGCGCGCGCGGTAGTGGCGTACGAGTGCGCCGGGCGTGCGTCGTACGCGGCGTATGGCGGCAACGAGATCGCGGGCGGCCATTGGGGCCGTATGCCCATGTGCGCGGGTGGCTATGCGGGGGCGTACCCGACAATGGGGCTGTGCTGGAGATGACGCGCGAGGAGTTCGAGGAACTGGTCGCCGAGGCCCTGGACCGGATCCCGCCGGAGTTGACGCGGCTGATGGACAACGTCGCGGTGTTCGTCGAGGACGAACCCCCGGCGGACGATCCCGAGCTGCTCGGCCTGTACGAGGGGACACCGCTGACCGATCGCGGCGAGTGGTACGCGGGTGTGCTGCCCGACCGGATCACGGTCTACCGCGGGCCGACGCTGCGGATGTGCGAGTCGCGCGAGGATGTCGTCGCCGAGACGGAGATCACCGTCGTGCATGAGATCGCGCACCACTTCGGCATCGATGACGAGCGGCTGCACGCGCTGGGGTACGGCTGAGCCGGCGCGGGTGAGCCGGCGCGGCTGGGCCCGGTCCGGCGCGGGTGCGTTTGCCGGTGTGCGCCGCGTGTCCTCTTGCGGGCGGCGGGAGTTGGGCAAGGGGACCCCGTCGCCGCGCCCCGGAGGTACCCGCCCGTGCGCCCTTTGTACGTATCCGTCCGTCTGGCCGTGGTGGTCGCCGCCCTCGGTGCGGGCGCGGGCTGTGTGAGTGTGGGTGACGGCGCGGAGAAACCCTCCCCGCCCCGGTCCGCGGGAGAGCGGGGTGCCGAGGCCGATCCGGACGGCGGCGCCGCGGTGGGCGGCGGTGGCCGTGGCGGTACGGGGCGCGGTGGCGACGGCGCCGGTGGCGACCGTGAGGACGGGCGGGCGGACGCGGGGCCCGGGGCTTCCTCGCCGGCGAGTGCGTCGGCCTCGGGTCCTGCGTCGGCCGCCGGGCCCACGCGCAGCACGTCGGGCCGGCCTTCTCCGACGAGGGCCACCCCGTCGCGTACGACTGCGCCGTCCAGGCCCTCGCCGACGGCGACCGCCACCCCGCCCGTCACGAGCGCGACGCCGGAGCCCGAGCCGCCCTCCTCCGACGAGCCGTCCTCGTCCGCCGCGCACCGGACGCAGTCGACGTTCGACGGACAGGACGTGGCGGGTGCCGACTACGGCGGCCGTGAGCCGTCACCGCAGGCCGGGCCGTCGTAGCCGGACGAGTCCGCTGCGGGTCCTCGCGGAGGGGCGTGAGAGGCGGTGAGGGGGACGTTTCCGCTGATGGCGGGGCTGGTTTGCCTTTTGGGGTGGAGGGTGCGTACAGTGGTAGATCGTTTGATCCCATTTGCCCGGCGCCAGAATCGAAGCGCGCCGCGTGGCGCGTACTCTCCCTAGCCGTGGCTGACCGCATAGAGGCGGTCGAATTGCGATTCACGGAGTTTGGGCGCGTGCCGAGACTCCGGAAGGTTTCGCATTTCGCATGTCCACTTTCAGTACTGAGCACTCCGTCATGCCCGAGATCGCGGCGGACGAGGCCATCACCACCGCCCCCACCGCTTCCTCGACGGACACCGCTGTGACGGATGCCCCCGCCGCCTCCGCGACGGACGCCCCCGCGTCGGACGCCCCTGCGGCCGACAGCAAGCCCGAGGTCACCTTCGGCGACCTGGGTCTGCCCGAGGGCGTCGTCCGCAAGCTCGCGCAGAACGGCGTCAGCACGCCCTTCCCGATCCAGGCCGCGACCATCCCGGACGCTCTGGCCGGCAAGGACATCCTCGGCCGTGGCCGCACCGGCTCCGGCAAGACCCTCTCCTTCGGTCTGCCGATGCTGGCGACCCTGGCCGGCGGTCACACCGACAAGAAGAAGCCCCGCGGCGTCATCCTGACCCCGACCCGTGAGCTCGCCATGCAGGTCGCGGACGCGCTGCAGCCCTACGGCGATGTGCTCGGCCTGAAGATGAAGGTCGTCTGCGGCGGTACGTCGATGGGCAATCAGATCTACGCCCTGGAGCGCGGCGTCGACATCCTCGTCGCCACCCCGGGCCGTCTGCGCGACATCATCAACCGCGGCGCCTGCTCCCTCGAGAACACCCAGATCGCGGTGCTCGACGAGGCCGACCAGATGTCCGACCTGGGCTTCCTGCCCGAGGTCACCGAGCTGCTCGACCAGGTGCCGTCCGGCGGCCAGCGGATGCTGTTCTCGGCCACGATGGAGAACGAGATCTCCACGCTGGTCAAGCGCTACCTGAACAACCCGGTCACGCACGAGGTCGACAGCGCCCAGGGCAACGTCACGACCATGACCCACCACATCCTGATCGTGAAGCCGCGCGACAAGGCGCCGGTCACGGCCGCCATCGCCGCCCGCAAGGGCCGCACGATCATCTTCGTCCGCACCCAGCTGGGCGCCGACCGCATCGCCGAGCAGCTCTGCGAGGCCGGTGTGAAGGCCGACGCGCTGCACGGCGGTATGACGCAGGGTGCCCGTACCCGCGTCCTCGAAGACTTCAAGAAGGGCTACGTCAACGCCCTGGTCGCCACCGACGTCGCCGCGCGCGGTATCCACGTCGACGGCATCGACCTGGTCCTGAACGTGGACCCGGCCGGCGACCACAAGGACTACCTGCACCGTTCCGGCCGTACCGCTCGCGCGGGCCGCTCCGGCACGGTCGTGTCCCTGTCGCTGCCGCACCAGCGCCGCCAGATCTTCCGGCTGATGGAGGACGCGGGCGTCGACGCCTCGCGCCACATCATCGGCCAGGGCGGCTCGTTCGACCCCGAGGTGGCCGAGATCACCGGTGCCCGGTCCCTGACCGAGGTGCAGGCCGACTCCGCGGACAACGCCGCGAAGCAGGCCGAGCGTGATGTCTCCGACCTCACCAAGCAGCTGGAGCGGGCGCAGCGGCGCGCGAGCGAGCTGCGCGAGGAGGCCGACCGCCTCACGGCGCGCGCCGCGCGTGAGCGGGGCGAGGACCCGGCTGAGGCGCTTGCCGCCGCTGCCGAGACCGCCACCGCCGAGGCCGTGGCCGCTGCGACGGCCGAGGTTCCGGAGCAGCCGCGCGCCGAGGTCCGTGAGCCGCGCGAGTCCCGTGACTCCCGTGATGAGCGTCCCTCGTACGACCGTCGTGAGCGTCGCGACGACCGGGGCAACTTCGACCGTCGTGACCGTCGTGACGGTGACCGTGGCGGCTTCAGCCGTGACCGTCGTGACAACGACCGTGGTGGCTTCCGCCGTGACGACCGCGGTGACCGTGGCGGCCGTTCCTTCGAGCGTCGTGACGGCGAGCGTGGCGGCTTCAGCCGTGACCGCCGTGACAACGACCGTGGTGGCTTCCGCCGTGACGACCGCGGTGACCGTGGTGGCTTCAACCGCGACCGTGACGACCGTGGTGGCCGTTCCTTCGAGCGCCGTGACGGCGACCGTCCGTTCAACCGCACGGCCCCCCGCCGCGACAACGACCGTCCCTTCAACCGTGACCGCCGTGACGGCGAGCGCGGCGGCTTCCGCCGGGACGACCGTGGCGGCGCCGGCGAGCGCGGTGGCTTCAACCGTGACCGCCGTGAGCACCGTGGCGGCAGCGACCGTCCCTTCAACCGGGACGACCGCCCGTTCAACCGTGACCGCCGTGAGCACCGCGGTGGCGGCGACCGCCCGTTCAACCGTCGTGACGACCACCGTGGCGCCGGCTCCGGCTCCTTCGGCCGCCGCGAGGACAAGCCCCGCTGGAAGCGCAACGGCTGACGCTCCGGCTGATCCGGACGCACTCAGGGCATGAAGAAGCGGGCCTACTCCCAGGAGTGGGCCCGCTTTCGTGTCCCTGCACCGATACCCGATCGGCTCTGTCCGCTCCTGCGGCTATGCTCGGGGGTGCGTTGACGCGGGCCGTTAGCTCAATTGGCAGAGCAGTGGACTTTTAATCCATTGGTTGTGGGTTCGAGTCCCACACGGCCTACCTCCGGCGGGTTGGCGGGAACATCGCCTGACCTGCGCACGAGCGCCCCACTCGATCTTTTCGGGTGGGGCGCTTCGCTGTCTGCCGACCCTGTGCCGGCTGAGGACGCCGGGCGGTCACCCATGCCGGGTGCAGCCACGTGCCGTCGTCACGAGCGAAGACGCGGCCCGTATCGGTGTACGCCTCATCACACGTGGCGTAGGCAGGGCACGTCTCGACGAGCACGGTCAGTATCGCGGGTCGCTGCCTCCCGATGCTTCGATCAGCCAGTACAGGGAGCCCGTCCCGAACGGCCAGCCAGTGGTGGCCACGTCGATCCAGCCCGCATGCGCATCGTCCGTGCCGGCATTCCACCACCACCAGCTGCGGTCGTCTCCCTGCCCCTCGTCCGTGGGGTCGAAGTAGTAGAGCCAGTTCGACAGTGTCCACGGCCCTGCCGCCGCTGCCGCTTTCTCCGCGGGACTGAGTCCCCGCCAACGGGCAAGCCAGTACGCGCTGTCGAAGTCAGGGTCGGGCGTCGGCTCCGGTGCACAGCGCTCAATGAACCATGCGGGCAGCATCTGCTCCCATTCGGATTCCGGTGGCCAGGACTCCACGCGCTCGACAACTCGGCTGAGCGCTTCGCGGGCGCGCTCGATGACCGTTTCGGGGGCTTCAGCCGTGAAGTGGACGCGAATCACGAAGGCGTCCTCCGTGGGGTCGGGCCCCCGCTGAAGTCTGCGGAGCTCACTACCTGCTGCGTACGCGTCCATTGAACCGAGTCTGCCGTGGTGCGGCGATGACCGGCCAACGAGTTCCAGCGACTCCGCACAGAGGGCCTCCGGGGAACCCCGTCTGACCGCGCCTCACCGAAGCCCGTATACCTCGTACCCGTAGGGGGTACGGTCGGAGGTATGGATTCTCGGGGTTCTTGTTCTGCCGTCTGTGGGGTCGTGCGTGGGCTTGGGGTGGTTGAAGTGCGGGTTGTGCGGCGAGTTTTGGGGGTTTGTCTGCGACTGCGGGTGGTGGTGACGGGGGATTGCGCCGGGCGCGGGGGCAACTGACGTACGGCATTGGCGAGTTGCTGTTGTCGGGCGAGCGCCTGGTCTGTGACCTTGACTTGGATACCCCCCAGCCGTACGTTCACATACGGGTACCCCGTAGGGGTATTGATGATGGACGACTGTGAAGGGAGAACTCCCATGTCTTCGGCGAGCAACGCGCCCGGGGCGCGGGCCGGGCGCAAGGAGTGGACCGCGCTAGCGATCCTTGTGCTGCCCACGATGCTCCTGTTCATGATGCTCACGATCCTGTTCCTGGCGATCCCGTATCTGGCCGCGGATCTCGCGCCCAGCAGTACGCAGACGCTGTGGATCCTGGACATCTACGGATTCCTCATGGCCGGCTTCCTGGTGCTCATGGGCACCATGGCCGACCGGATCGGGCACCGGAATCTGCTGATTGCCGGAGCGGCCGTGTTCGGGATCGTGTCGGTGGCCGCCGCCACCACCGACGATCCGGCGATGATGATCGTCTGGCGGGCCGTGCTCGGGCTCGCGGGTGCCGCGCAGGTGCCGGCCACGCTCGGGCTGATCTTCACGATGTTCCATGACGCCAAGCAGCGCGGAGTCGCCATCGGCGCCTGGGCCGCGGGCATTTCCGGCGGTGTGGCACTCGGCCCGCTGCTCAGTGGTCTGCTTCTGGACGCCTTCTCCTGGCGGGCGACGTTCCTGGTCGCCGTGCCGGTGATGGCCGTCGTCGTGATCGGTGCGCCGCTGCTGCTGCCCAAGCACCAGTACGCGGGCGGGGCGCGGCTCGACTTCTTCAGCGCCCTGCTGCTGCTCGCGACCATGCTGCCGTTCGTCTACGGCATCAAGTCCATCGCCACCGGTGAGTCCCTCGCCGTCTCGGTGGCCGCCATCGTGGTCGGTCTTGTCTTCGGTGTGCTGTTCGTGGTGCGGCAGCTGCGGGCGTCCGCGCCACTGCTCGATATGCGGCTCTTCAAGAACCGCACCGTCAGCGGCGCCCTCGTCGTCTTCGTGCTCGCGCCGACCGGCATCGGCGGGGTCTATCTGATGTTCAGCCAGTTCCTGCAGCTCGTTAAGGGGCTTTCGCCGATCGAGACGGGGCTCGCGATCCTGCCCGCGGCGCTCATCCTGATCGCCGTCGCCACGTTCTCGCCGATCATGGCCCGCCGGATCAGGCCCGGCTACATCATGGCCACCGGGCTCGCCGTGCAGGTGGTCGGCTATCTGCTGCTCGCCCAGGTCGGCCCCGCCACCGGACTGCCGTGGCTGATCGCCAGCTTCATCGTGATCTACCCGGCCGTCGCCCCGTCCATGACGCTGCCCAACGAGCTGATCGTCAGCTCCGTGCCGCCGGAGAAGGCCGGGGCCGCCAGTGGGCTCAGCTCGACCGTGAACGACCTCGGTATCTCGCTCGGCGTCGCGATCGTCGGCAGCATCGGCGTCGCCCGCTACCGCAGCGAGATCGAGGGCTCCCTGCCCGAAGGGCTGCCCGCCGAGGCCTCCGAGGCCGCGCGGAACAACCTCGACGGCGCGGTCGCCGCGGCCGGTCAGCTCCCGGCCGAGGCCGGCGGCTCCCTGCTCCGGGTGGCGCGGGACGCCTTCGCCAGCGGGCTCGGCACCGCGGCCACCACCGCCGCGGGCATCGCCGCCGTCGGCGCGGTCGTCGCCGCCTTCTGGCTCCGGCATGTGCCGCCCACGGGGCAGGCCGCCGCGGCTTCCGCCGAGACGCCGGACGCGGACGCGGGCGCAGGCGCGGACGCGGAGTCCGGCGAGGCCGCAGAGGCGAAGGCATGATCCCGTTCAGCGCGGAGCCCACCCAGACCCTCGGCAGCACGGGCGGCCGGTGTATGTACGCACAGGTCGACCGGCTGCGCGAGGAGGGCCCCGCCGTGCCCGTGCGGCTGCCCGAAGGTGTCGGGGCCTGGTCGGTCACCCGGGGCGATGTCGTACGACGGCTGCTCACCCACCCGGGCGTCACCCGCAACCTCAAGAAGAACGTGCCGAGTTACCGGCCGGGTTCCGTGCCCTGGCTCGCCCCGTGGGTGGATGTGGACTCCATGGCCACCGCCGAGGGCAAGGACCACGCCCGGCTGCGCAAGCTCATCACCCCGGCGTTCAGCCCGCGCCGAGTCGACGCCATGCACGGCCGGCTCGACACACTCGTCTCCCGGCTCCTCGACGACCTCGCGGGGCGGCCGGGCGACGAGGTGGTCGATCTGCACGCCGCGTACTCCTATCGCGTACCGACCGAGATGATCTGCGATCTGTTCGGGGTGCCGGGCTCCCAACGGCCGGAGGTGCTGCGGCTGTTCCGGGCCGTCGGGCAGACCGATGTCTCGGAGGTGGAGTCGATCGCCGTCAACGACGCCCTCGTGGCCGAGATGCGGTCCCTCATCACCACGAAGCGCGACGAGCCGGGTGAGGATCTGACCAGCTTCCTGCTCGCCGCGCACGAGGAGGACGGCGAGGAGGCCGGCGAGGAGTACAGAGAGGGGGCGGGGGAGGGCGGCCGTGTGGCGGCTGGTGAACAACAGCCGCTCACCGAGCATGAGTTGATATCCACTCTGCTCCTGATGATCGGCGGCGGCAGTACCACCACCATCAATCTCATCGACCACACGGTGCGTGAACTCCTCACCCACCCCGACCAGTTGAAGACAGTCATGGCCGACCCCGGCCGCTGGAGCGATGCCGTCGAGGAGTCGATGCGGGTGCACTGCCCGGTCATGCATCTGCCGATGCGCTGGGCCGTCGAGGACATCGACCTCGGCGAGGGCGTCCTCATCAGGGCCGGTGACGCCATTCTGATCTGTTACGGCGCCCACGGCCGGGACCCGGCCGTGCACGCGGATCCCGGCACCTTCGACATCGACCGGGCGAGCAAGGAACACATCGCCTTCGGGCTCGGCGCCCACTTCTGTCCCGGCTCACGCCTCGCCCGGCTGGAGGCCCAGGTCGCCCTGCCCGCACTGTTCGAGCGCTTTCCCCGGCTCGAACTCGCCGTCGCGCCCGACGAGATCGAGCCCGTGCCGACCTTCATCGGCAACGGGATCGGCTCGCTGCCGGTCTATCTGCGCCACGACGGCGGACAGGTGACCGCGTGAGAGCGGCACAGGCCGATGTCCTGGCCGAGCGGACCCGGCGGCTGCTCGACGAGGCGCGCTATCTGAACCTGGCGACCGTGTCGGCGGACGGCGAGCCGTGGGTGGCGACCCTGCAGTACGCCTGGCTCGGCGACCCGCTGCGCCTCGTGTTCGGCTCGGCGGCCGTTTCACAGCACGGGCGCGACATCGCCGCCCGGCCACGGGTGAGCGGATCGCTCTTCGTGGCGGGCGGCGACGGTGGCGGCCTCGATGTCGGGGCGCTCGACGGCGCCCAGTTCAGCGGGCGGTGTACGGCACTGACCGGTGGCGACCTCGAGCGGTACCACGGCTTCTTCTACGAGGCCCTGTTCCCGGACGAGCGGGAGCGTGCGCGATGGCAGCTTCCGCCGGCCGAGCTGCGGGCGCCGGCCGTGCACCGGCTCTACCTCGTCGAGGTCGAGCGGTGGTGGCTGGTCGACACCCGCACCTGGGAGCAGGACCGGATCGACCGGCGCCTCGAAGTGCCCCTGAAACAGGTGCAGTTGGGGTGAGGGGCGTCGGGGCGGGCGTGGAGGTGGGCCCGGTCCCGGCCCGGCCCCGGGCCGGGGCCCCTGGGCGGTCAGGCCGTGGCGTCGGCGAGCGTGGCCCAGAACGTCTCCTCGTACGCGTGCACCATCCGCGCCGTACGGATCGCCTGGGCCGGGTCGTCGCCTCCGGCCAGGCCCGCCGCCATCGTGGCGGCGGCCTGGTCGAGTAGCTCCTGCGGGGTCGCGGCGAAGTAGCGGAAGTGGGCCACCGCCGTGTCGCCGAAGCCGTACGAGGACTGCAGCGCGTCCGCGGCGCGGGTGTAGGCCGCGCCCGAATCGGCCACGTTCGCGAGCAGCGCGAGGGCCAGGTCGCTGCGGGTGCCGAAGAGCGCGGTCCGGGTCAGGAAGGCCGGGTAGGCCTGGGTCAGGGGCTGTGGCTCGTACTCTCGTAACTCCTTTTCTTCCAGGCCGAGTTCGGACGCGAAGTCGAGCAGCAGGCGCAGGGCCTCGGTCTCTCCCTGGGTCAGGGTGAGGAACAGGTCGGCGCCCGCGGGGTCGGGGAAGCGGGTGGCGGCGAGCGCGAAGCTGCGCCGGTCGCTGCTCACCAGGTGGTACAGCTCGCCCGCGAGCGCGCGCAGCTGTTCCTTGGGGAGGCGGCCCGATTCGAGCAGGTCGAGATACCGGTTGGGTGCCGGGCGCCCGGACGGCTCATGCGCGGTCATCTGCTGTTGTGCGGTGCGGATGATCCTGGTGACCTCTTCGTTCATGACGCCGTCCTTCGCTCCGCCGGTACGGTCCTGCGCACATTCGGGACCGTCGACGGGCCCGGTTTCGGTTCGACGATCCAGGGGCCGTCGCTGGAGGAGTCGGCGACGCCCTCCTCCAGCCAGGTGTAGCGCTCGCCGAGCAGCCGCCTGGTGAGGGTGCGGTCCCCGACGTCGGTGTTCCCGTCGAGCTCCAGGAACAGCGAATCGACCCGGCGCTCCGCCTGGGCGCAGAAGGCGTCGGCCAGTTCGGCCGGTGCCTCGCCGTGGTCCGCGAGGGCATCGGCGTATGCGCAGGTGGCGGTCATCGCGTACAGCTCGGCGCCGATGTCGATCAGGCGGCCCAGGTAGCGCTGGTGGTCGTCGACCGCCGCGCAGGCGGGGCGCCGGGCGAACTCATGGAAGCGGTCGGCGAGTTCGGCGGCGGCGTCGGCGGCGAAGCGCCGGTGTGCGGCGAGCGGTCCGGCGGAACCGGGCTCCTCCGGCGCGGGAGTGCCCGAGTCGCCTGTGCCACGGATCTGTTCGAGTACCGCCTCCGCCAGGAAGGCCCGCAGGGCCTCCGTCGAGCCGTCGAAGATCCGGCCGATCCGCAGATCCCGCAGGAGCCGCTCGACCGGGATGCCGCGTTCGCCGCGGGCGGCCGCGGACTCGGCCGTCTCGTAGCCGCGGCCGCCACGGATCTGCATCAGGTCGTCCGCGACGAGCCAGGCCTGCTCCGAGGCGAACAGCTTGGCCAGTTCGGCCTCCAGGCGGGTGTCGTGGCCGCCGCGGTCCGCGTGGTGTCCCGTGACCTCGACCATTGCCTCCAGGGCGAAGGCCGTCGCCGCGATGAACGCCAGCTTGCCCGCGACCGCGTCGTACTCACCGATCGGCCGCCCGCCCTGCACCCGGGCCCGCGCCCACTCGCGGCCGGTCTTCAGGCACCACTTCGCGGCCGCCGCGCACACGGCGGGCAGCGAGAGCCGGCCCGTGTCCTGCGCGGCGAGCGCGATGTCCAGGCCCGCGCCCTCCGCGCCGATCCGGTGGCCGGCCGGGACGGTGACGTCGTGCAGCCGGATCACGCCGTTCTCCAGGCCGCGCAGGCCGAGGAAGGAGCTGCGGTGCTCCACGGTCACGCCGGGGCTTTCGGCCTCGACGATGAAGGCGGTCAGGTCGCCGCCCGGGTCACCGGCACCGACATCGGCCCCGCGCCCGCCCTCGCTCCCGCCTTCGTCCCCGCTCCCGCTCCCGCTCCCGCTCCCGTCCTCGCCGGAGCCCGGCACCCGCGCCATCACCACCAGCAGATCGGCGATGACGCCGTTGGTCACCCACAGCTTCACCCCGTTGAGGGTGTACGTGTTCGTGGCGCGGTCCAGGACGGCCGTGGTGCGTACCCGGTACGGGTCGTTGCCGACGTCGGGCTCGGTGAGGGTGAACGCGGAGATCTCACGGACGCAGCGCGGCAGGAACTCCCGTTTCTGCTCCTCGGTGCCGAACAGCGCCAGCGGCTGCGGCAGTCCGATGGCCTGGTGCGCCGCGAGCAGCTCGCTCAGCGCCGAGTGGACGCCGCTCACGGTCATCAGGGCCCGCAGATAGCAGACGCCGGACAGGCCGAGACCGCCGTACTCGCGGGGAATCCTGATGGCGAACGCCCCGAGGTCCTTGAGCCCTTCGATCACCCGGTCCGGGATGCGGTCATCGCGCTCGATCAGGCTGCCGTCGACCTCGGTGGCACAGAACTCCCGGAGCCGGGCGAGGAATTGCTCGTCAGTGTCGGGCAGCCGGCCGGGGTCACCGGCCGGCAGGGCCAGAAGGCCGGTGCGGAGCCGTCCGAGGAACAGCTCCGCACCGAAGCTCGGCGCCGTCACCGGGCCGAGTCCGAGCCCGAGCCCGGAGCCGAGCCCGAGGCGGGGGCCGAGTCAGGGGCGGGGGTGGCCTTGATGATCGAGAGCGGGCCCGCGGCGCCGATGCCGACCGACTCCACGGCGAAGCCCGTGGCGGCGAGCATGGCCCGGAACTCGCTCTCGGTGCGCTCCCGGCCACCGGTGTTGACCAGCATGTTCAGGTCGGTGAAGAACATGATGGGGTGCTCGGGCGAGGCCGTTTCGGGCAGCACGGTGCCCACGATCAGGAGCGTGGCCGACTCGGGGATCTGCCCCCGTACGGAGTGCAGGAGGGCGACGGAGTCCTCGTCGCTCCAGTCCTGGAAGACGCTCTTGATGATGTAGAGGTCGCCGTCGCCGGGGATGTCCTGGAAGAAGTCGCCCGCGACGACCTCGCAGCGGTCGGTGACACCCGCCTCCTTCAGGACGCCGGGCGCCTCGGCCACGCCGCTCTGGCTGTCGAAGACCACGCCGCGCAGCTGCGGGTAGCGCGGCAGGACGGCGGCGAGCAGTGTGCCGTCGCCACCGCCGAGGTCCACGACCTTCTCGACGCCGGAGAAGTCGTAACCAGCGGCGAGCTGTCCGGCGGCGATCCTCGACTCCTCGCCCATGGCCTCGTTGAACAGGGCGCTCAGGTCGGCCTGTTCGGAGAGGTGGCTGTAGAAATCCTTGCCGAACACCTGGTCATAGCCCGGCTCGCCGGTGCTGACGGTGTGGCCGAGCCCGGCCCAGGCGGCGAACAGGGAGGGGTGGCAGAAGACCCGCGAGAAGGCACGGAGGGAGTCGGGGGAGTCGGAGCGCAGCTGGGCGCCGACGTCGGTCAGGGCGAACCGGCCCGGCTCGGGCTCGGTCGTGATGCCCACCGCTGCGAGGGTGCGAAGGAGACGGCGCAGGGACGGCTCGTGCGTACCGCTCTCGGCGGCGAGCTCCTTGCTGTCGCGTATGCCGTCCTTGATGAGATCTGCCAGGCCGAGTTCCGCGGCGAGGCCGATGGAGTGAGCGGTCATATAGCCGCCGATGCGCTCGATCAGGGCGGCGCGAAGCCGCATGCGCTCGGCGGGGGTGCGCTCAACTGCGGTGCTGTTCATGGTGGTTCGACCTCCGTTGGCAGTACGAGGAAGGGAGAGGAAGGAAGAGACGGGGAGAGGCAGGCATCGGTGTACGGGGAGGAAGGAGGGGCTGGGGCCTCAGAGCCGGTGCCGCACCCACACGTTGGGTTCGACGTACACGGCGTGATCGCGGTCGATGTCCACCGCGACCGGGGCGAGCGCGCCCGGCACCTCCACCGGGCCGCTGGTGTCGAAGGGCAGACCGGTCCAGGCGCGCCACTGTGCGAGGCTGCCGGAGACCGTCATCGACACCGGGCAGACCTTCAGGACCTGGCCGCCCGCGCGGACGTGCACACGCAGCCAGGGGTCGTGGGGGAGCCCGTCCGGGCGGGTGCGGGCGGCGTACTCGGCCATCGGGACGTGCGGCTCGGTGTGCTTCAGGCTGGGCCGCACCGGTACGACGATGTCGGCGAGGCCCGCACGCCGGGCGTGGTCCGCGAGGGCGGCGAGTGTGCGCGCCGACAGGTCCTCGCCCCTGCGCCCCGGCACCACGGCGATCTCCAGGGCGCACAGCGCGGTGAACTTCCGCTCGCCGTAGGTGTCGGCGAGGCACTGGCGCAGCGCCTCGTCCCAGCCGGTGTCGGGCAGCGAGCCGGGGTCGCCGTCCCAGGCGAGCGGGACGGTGGCGGCGCGCGCCACGACCGTCGACTCGCCCTCGTACAAGGCGAGTTGATGCCCGGCGTGGCGCTCGAACGCCCAGTGCACGAGCACCGGGTCGGGGCGGATGTACGCCGGCCAGGACGACTCCATGGTCAGCAGGCCCTCTTCGAGGTCGGGCCGTTCGGCGAGCGAGGCGGTGCGTGGGGCGCGCGACATCACGACCTCCAGGGTCAGTTGGCCGGGAATCAATGGACCGGGAATCAATGGACCGGACATCAATGGGCCCGACATCAATGGACCGGACATCAATGGACCGGACATCAATGGACCGGACATCAATGGGCCCGACATCAATGGACCGGCCATCAGTCGGCCAGGCGGCTCGCGGGCAGCGCCCCGGTGGGCAGGGGCACGCCGGAGTGCGGGGCGCGGAGGAGTTCCAGGTAGTGCGTGCGCGGCACGGGCCGGGCCCCGAGGAGGCGGACATGCGCACTGTCCTGCTGTACGTCGACGGCGGCGCCGCCCGCCTCGGCGAAGCGGCGGGTCAGATCCGTGACCGCCGCCTTGCCCGCGCCGCTGCGCAGGGTGAACTGGGAGTCGGCGCTGAACACCGAACCCACACGGACGCCGAAGGTGCCGCCGATGAGTTCCCCGTCCTCCCACACCTCCACGCTGTGCGCGTAGCCGAGCTTGTGCAGCCGGCACAGGCTGGACAGGAGGCCGTCGGTGAGCCAGCGTTCGGAGCGGCCCTCGCGGCACTGCGCGACCACGCGCTCGAAACAGGCGTCGGCCGTGGTCGTCCAGGTCGTGGCGGCGCGCAGCATACGGCGCAGGCTGCGCTGGACCTTGACCTGGTCGAGGAGGATCAGCGGCCGGGGATCGGGGCAGCACCAGGCCACGGAGTAGGGCTCCTTGACGCCGGCGAGCATCTGCACGCGGCCCGCGTCGACCTCGGCCTCGTACATCATCTCGTTGAGGAAGCGCTGCTCGACGCTGCCCGCGGGGAACGGGTACAGGCCCCGCCGGTAGGCGCCGAGCAGGCTCTGCGGGCGCAGGTCGTCGCCGAACGCCACCGGTCCCTCGGTGGGTGCGGCCGTCAGATCCAGGTTCTCCCAGGCCGAGCGCGGCCGGGTCACAGCGGGTGGCAGCACGGCCGCCTCACAGGAAGTCGATGGCGGACAGATACCGGATGTACCGGTCGAGCATCTCGCCGTCCACCGGCGGGATCTCGATACCGCTGCCTTGCAGGGCGGCGTCGACGTTGTCCCGTGTGAAGACCGGGAACGTCGTCTCCAGATACATTTCCGCGACGCTCATCTCGCCCGTGGAGCAGCGGTCGATGAACAGCGGCGCGAAGGGCGTCATGGGGTGCCCCGGCTGCTCCACCGCGGTCCTGACGACCTGGTCGAGCCATTCGTCCCAGGGCACGTCGCGGATGGTGTGGCCGTGGGCGCGCAGCCGGTCGGTGAGCACGGAGACATTCGTCTTGCCGGGGTTGGTGAGGTGGTAGACCTCGCCCTGCGGCAGGGAGGTGGCGGCGATATGCGCGACCGCCGCGGCGAAGACATCCACCGGCGTGTAGTCCAGGGGGAGTTCGGCGACCGGGGACATTCCGGTGTCGACGATGAACTTCTTCATCGCGCACATCTCGGTCGCCGTGTTCCAGGCGCCGCACTTGCGGTCCCCGGAGATGTCGGCGGCCCGGTAGACCGCCACCGGAAGACCGGCCTCGGCGGCGTTCTGCAGCAGCGCCTCGGCGACCCACTTGCTCTCGACATAGCCGACGGACAGATGGTCGGGGTGCGCGGCCGGGGTCTTCTCGGTGACATGGCGGACGCCCGCGGTGCCGAAGCCGGAGATCACCGCCATGGTGGAGGTGTAGTGCACGGGCGCGTTGCGGTACCGGGCGGCCATCCGGATGATCTCGCGGGTGCCTTCGACGTTGGCGGGCCGCATGTGCGCGTACGGATAGATGAAGTTGACGAGTCCGCCGGGGTGGTGGATCACGTCGACGATCTGTGCGAGGCGGTCGAAGTCACGCTCGGTCAGGCCGAGGCGGGGCTCGGCGAGGTCGCCGGGTACGGCGATGACGCGGCCGCTCGCGCGGTGCTCGGCGAGATCGTCGCGGAAGTAGTGCAGGGCGTTGGCCTGCAGCCGCCGCATCGCCCCTTCGGCGTCGTCGGCGCGGACCAGGCAGTGCACGGTGGCCTCGGTGCGGGCGAGCAGCTCCCGCAGCAGGTAGATGCCGAGGAAGCCGGTGGCGCCGGTGAGGAAGATATGGGCCGGGTTCTGCCAGGAGGCCGGGTCGGCCGGGGTGCGCCGGATGTCGATGTCGCCGAGCTCGGCCTCGGCGGCGAAGTCGATCTGCTTGGCGTCGCTGCTGAGCGTGCCGGCCCTGGCCGACTCGACGGCGGCGGCGAAACCGCGCAGGGTCGCGTCGTCCAGCAACAGCCGGATCAGCGGCCGCACTTGAGTGATCATGATGCCGAGCGAGGCCCGTACCTTCGCGAGCAGCTCGGCGGCGAGCAGTGAATTTCCGCCCATGTCGAAGAAGTTGGCGTCCGGCGCGACCTGCTCCACGCCCAGCACCTGGCGCCAGATCCCGGCGACGGCCCGCTCCAGCGGGGTGAAGTCCTGCTCTTCCGGCTCGGCCGCGGCCCCGGCCGCCTGCGCCTCGGGGGCCCCGGTCGTCAGTGCGCACAGCTCCGGCAGCGGCAGAGCGTCCGTGTCGACCTTGCCGTTGGACTTCACCGGCATCTCGGGCAGCGGCACGAAGGCCGTCGGCACCATGTAGGCGGGCAGGCGCCCGGTGAGATAGGCACGCACATCACGGGAGCCGAGCTGCGGCCCGTCCGCCGGATCCCGGGTCTCGGTCTGGGCCTGGGCCTGGACCGGAGCTGGTGCCAGTACGTAGTACGCGGCGATCTCCAGCTCCCCGCGGCGGCAGTACGACTTCACCGCGGCGTCCGCGATCAGCTCATGGGCGGAGAGCGCCGCTTCGATCTCGGCGGGCTCGACCCGGAAGCCGCGCACCTTGATCTGCCGGTCGACGCGGCCGACCACCTCCAGGTCGCCGGCGCGGGTGAGTCCGCCCAGGTCGCCGGTGCGGTACAGGCGGGCGCCGGGGTCCTGTGCCGCGGCCAGCGGATCGGGCAGGAACCGTGAGTGGTCGGCGCCCTCGCTCACATAGCCGTGGGCGACACCGGGGCCGCCGATGTAGACCTCGCCGTGCGTGCCGTCCGGCACCGGGCGCAGATCCTCGTCGAGCACGCGGACGACGGTGCCCGGCAGCGCACGGCCGACCGGGACCGGGCCGTGCTCGGGCAGCACCTGCGGGGTGATCTCCATGGTGCAGGAGGTGATGGTGGTCTCGGTCAGCCCGTAGGCGTTGACCAGGCGCGAGTGCGGCATCAGGCGCAGCGCGATCCGGCAGTCCTCGGCGTGCACCGCACTGCCGCCGACCAGGGTGAGCCGGACGGACAACTCGGCCGGTGAGACGGCGAGTTCGCCCAGAAAGGCACGCCAGTACGACGGGGTCAGATCCATCACCGTGACGCCGTACGCCGTCAGCCGCCCGGCGAACTCGCTGGGCGCCCAGACCCGGTCGGGGAGGATCAGCGTCGCCCCGTTGAGCAGAGCGACGAGGATCTGTTCCAGGGAGGTGTCGAAGGTGATGGCGGCGAACTGCAGCACCCGGTCGGAAGGGCCGATGCCGTACCGCTCGTTGATCTCGCGGAGCAGATAGGCCACCGAGTCGTGGTCGACCCGCACCCCCTTGGGCGCACCGGTGGAGCCGGAGGTGTAGATGACGTAGGCGCTGTCGGAGCCCTCGACGTCCGTACGGACAAGGGGAGTTGAGTCACTTCGGCGCTCGGGGCCTGCGGCGGGGTCGAGGACCGTGAGCCCCTTGCCGTCGAAGCGGTGCCGCTCGCCGGAGGTGGTGATGACGGTCGCGCACTCCGTCTCCTCCAGGAACGTGCCGATACGGCAGTCCGGCACGCCGGGCTCCACCGGCAGATAGGCCCCGCCGGCCTTCAGTGTGGCGAGCAGCGACACGATCAGGTCGATCGAGCGCTCCAGGTGGACCATGACCACGGAGCCGCGGCCCACTCCGTGGCCGCGCAGCCGGTGCGCCAACTGATCGGCGCGCGCGTCGAGTTCGGCATAGGCGATGCGCTGCTCACCCTGCTCCACCGCGATGGCGTCGGGCTGTGCGGCGGCTCGGAGGGCGAAGCGCTCATGGACGAACGATGTCGCGTCGTGTGCCATTGGTCCCCTCTGTTCGGTTCAGGGCGGGGCCCAGTGGGCAGACGTCCCGGCATGCCTCACGAGCCCCGCGGGCATGGCTGTCTCCCGCGGCTTGCGCTCGGGGTGGAAAGCACGATCGGGCCGTATGTGAACGGGCACACCGATGGGAAGGCTGTGCACCGTGGGGCGATCGTTCCTGCTCCCGAGATGGGTGCTCAGCTTTGCTCCGGCGCCGCCGTCCGATCAATCCGCAGTCGCCAAAGTCGGCATGAGAACCCTACCCGGGTAGGGTTCTCGCCCTTTTTACGCCCTGTACCTGGGAGTTCAGCGGGTGGTCCCGGCGCTTCCGGCGCTCCGGCCGGCCGGAGCGGTGCGGGTGCTCCACACGTCGAACGGCGGGCGCCCGTTGTCGGGTTCGAGGCGGCCCGTCCGGGTCCAGCCCCACGCGGCGTACGCGGCCGAAGCGGCGGTGCTCGTCGGTTCGAGGAGTGTGGTGACGAGGTCGGCGTTCACACGGACGAGGAGCTGTTTCTGGAGGCGGTCCGCGATGTGGGTGCGGCGCCTGGAGGGCAGCACCATCAGTTCGGCGACGGTGAACACCCGCCCGGACAGGGTGAGTTCCTCGATCTCCTGGACCCGCCCGCCGCTTTCCGGGATCCCGCCGCCGTTCTCCTGCACCGGTGCGCCGCTCTCCTGGACCCGGCCCGCGTGTTCCTCGGGTTCGACACGCAGCCCTCGCCACCACTCGCCGTCGCGGCTCGGCGGATAGCCGTAGACCGCCCCGACCAGGGAGGTCTCGCTGGCTATGAGCATGTCGAAGCCCGGGCGCTGCACGTCCTGCGCGAACCGCAGCAGAAAGGTCCTGCGGTCGTGGTACTCCCGGTCCGGCGATGCGCGGTAGGACGCGACGTAGAGATCGGCGATGGCTTCCCGTTGCTGGTCCGCCTGCCATCGGCTCAGCCGTCGTAAGAACACCTCTGCCATCCCAACAGCGTGACAGCGTGCGGCGGTTCGCGGAACCTGCGGATCGCACGCATCAGGCCCGGCACATTGAATGTGCCGGGCCTGATGTCTTCAGTAGCGGGGACAGGATTTGAACCTGCGACCTCTGGGTTATGAGCCCAGCGAGCTACCGAGCTGCTCCACCCCGCGTCGGTGAACACAACTATACGCCATCCGCGGGACGCCTCACGCCACATTGCCGCCCGTCGCCCACGGCCGCCGCACACGGCCGCCGCACACGCCCGTCGCACACGGCCGCCGCACGGGGCCTCGGGGCGTGGCCTCGGGGCGTGGCCTCGGGGCGTGGCCGTGGAGGCGGTCATGGGGCGTGGCCGATCCGGCCACCTGCCCGACGGCCGTCATTGCGGAGCCGCGTGTGCGGTCAGTAGTGTCGCGTGCACTATGAGTGGCATGAGGCGGGTGGCAGGGGAGCGACGGCGCGGCGGTTCCGTTGTGGCGCTGGCACTCGTGCTGTGCGCCCTGTTCATGGGCCTGTGCCACGCGGACGGCCATGCGGCGGTCACTCCCGCTCCCGGCGCGGTCACCGCCGCAGACGGCGCGCTCACCGCCACGAAGGGCGCGGTCACCGTCACGAGGAGCGCGGTCACCGTCACGAGCGGCGCCCTCGGTGGCGGCGGCCACCACGGCTGCCCTGGCCCCGGCCAGAGCGAGCACGCCGCGGCCGAGCACCACTGGGCCGCGCAGCAGGCGGAGCGTGCGGACAGCGGGCACCCGGGCCGCGAGGCCGGGACGTGGCCGGTGCGGACGGCGGTGCGCGAGCTGTGCGCGCCGGTCAGGGCGGGCCCGGGGCGAAGTGCCCGCAGCGGCCATGACCTGCTCATCGCCCTTGGGGTGGACCGGAACTGACGGATACGGGAAGTCGACGCCAACTCATCCGCGTATCCGACATCCGTGTATCCGAAGGGTCACTCTTGTGCCTCGCATGCTGAGCAAACTCCTGCCCGCGGCGGCCGCCGTGGGGAACACCCCCGTCCTGTGGATCGACGAGCCCACACCCCCCGCCGACCCGGGCGGCCGCGGCTATTGGGCCAAGCTCGAGGGCTTCAACTTCGGCGGCATCAAGGACCGCGCCGCCCTGCACATGGTCGAACGCGCCCGTGCCCGGGGCGAGTTGAGGCCGGGGCAGCCCATCGTCGAGTCCACATCGGGCACCCTCGGCCTCGGCCTCGCGCTCGCCGGGGTGCTCTACGGACACCCCGTGCACATCGTCACCGACCCGGGCCTCGAACCGATCGTCGAGCGGATGCTCGCCGCGCACGGGGTGCGGGTGCATCTCGTGCGCGAGCCGAGCGCCGAAGGCGGCTGGCAGCAGGCCCGCGTGGACCGGGTCGCCGAGCTGATGTGTGCCAAGGACATGGCGGGCGCCTGGTGCCCGAACCAGTACCACAACCCGGACAACCCGGACGCGTACGGCCCGCTCGCGGCCGAACTCGCCGGACAGCTGGGGCAGATCGACGTCCTGGTGTGCGCCGTGGGCACCGGCGGTCACTCCGCGGGGATCGCCCGTGCGCTGCGTACCTCGACCATGCCGGCGCTCGAACTCGTGGGCGTGGACTCCATCGCGTCCACGATCTTCGGCCTGCCCGCCGGGCCCCGGCTCATGCGCGGCCTCGGCTCCTCGATCCATCCACGCAACGTCGACCACGGGGCCTTCGACGAGATCCACTGGGTGGGGCCCGCGGAGGCGGTCGCCTGCGCCCGGCGGCTCGCGGAGCGGCAGTTCGCGACGGGCGGCTGGAGCGTGGGCGCGGTCGCCCTCGTCGCCGGCTGGCTGGCGCGCACCCGGCCGCGCGGCACCCGGATCGCCGCCGTGTTCCCCGACGGCCCCCAGCGCTACTTCGACACCGTCTTCAACGACGAGTTCTGCGCCAGGAACGGCCTCGGGGACGGTCTCACCGGCGGCCCCGTGCCCGACCGCCCGGAGCCGTACGAGCCGTGCCGAGGCGAGGTGCACGGCTGGACCCGGCGCGTCACGGACCGGACGGCCGCCCGGTGATCGCGCTCTGGAAGCGGGTGGGCGCCTTCGAGCCCGCAGCCCGCCTGCTCTTCGTCAACCAGTTCACCATCAACCTCGGCTTCTACATGCTGATGCCGTACCTCGCCGCGCATCTGTCGGGGGACCTCGGGCTCGCCGCCTGGGCCGTCGGCCTGGTGCTCGGGGCCCGGAACCTGTCGCAGCAGGGCATGTTCCTGGTCGGCGGCGCGCTCGCGGACCGGCTCGGCTTCAAGCCCCTCATCGTCGCCGGGTGCGCACTGCGGACCGTCGGGTTCGGGGCGCTCGCCTTCGCGGACGGCCTGGCGGTGCTGCTCGCCGCCTCGGTGGCGACCGGGCTCGCGGGGGCGCTGTTCAATCCGGCGGTACGCGCGTACGTCGCCGCCGAGGCCGGTCCCGAACGCCGCGTCGAGGCCTTCGCGCTGTTCAACGTCTTCTACCAGGCGGGCATCCTGCTCGGGCCGCTCGTCGGGCTCGCCCTGATCGGCGTGGACTTCCGGCTCGCCTGCGGTGTCTCGGCGGTGCTGTTCGCAGCCCTGTCCGCCGTGCAGATCGCGTATCTGCCGGTACGCCGCCGGGCCCCGGGCGCGGGCGAGGAGCGCGGCCAGTGGCGGACCGTACTCGGCAACAAGGCGTTCTGGCTCTTCTCCGGCGCGATGACCGGCTCGTACGTCCTGTCCTTCCAGGTCTATCTGGCGCTGCCGCTCGCCGCGGACAGCTCCGTGGTGACGACGGCCCTGTTCGTGGTCTCGGGCCTGGTCGCGCTCTTCGGGCAGCTGCGGATCACCGACTGGTGCAAGCGGCGCTGGACCCGTGACCAGTGCCTGGTGGCGGGGCTCGGCCTGATGGGGGTCGCGTTTCTCGCTCCCGCTGCCTTCGGCGGCGGTGCGGTGGCGCTCCTCGTGTGCGCGGCCGTGCTCGCGGCGGGGACCGCGGTCCTCTACCCGTTCGAGATGGACACGGTGGTGGCCCTCGCGGGGGACCGCTGGGTGGCCACGCACTACGGCCTCTACAACACGGTGTGCGGTATCGGCATCACCGCGGGGAACCTGGGCACGGGCGCACTGCTCGACCTGTCACGGCGCACCGGCAACCCGGCACTGACCTGGCTGATCCTCGCGGCCCTGGGCGGGGCCTGCGCGCTGGCGGTGGGGTCGCTCGCCCGTGGCGGGTGGCTGGCAAATCCAGCCCGTCCGGCGCTTGAGGACGAGCCCGCAGGGCGATCTGCGGTGCCGGGGGCGACGGTGCGGGATGTGATCCGCGAGCCTGGTCCGGGCGCTCGCACGCACCCGCCGGGTAACTCATACGGCCGCTGAGGACTCGCTCCCCGCCCCGGGTGCGTCAACCCTGGGTGGGGAGCGGCACAGGTCCGCCACCGCGGTGCGGATGTGGCAGGAGATACCGGTGGGGCAGCCAGGAGGCAGTGCGGGCGAGGACCCGGACGAGCACGGAAAGCGGAAGGCACCCCACCTCACGCACGCGCACTCCTTCGTACGCGCCCTGCCGGTGCTGCTCGTCGTGGTCGGCCTGATCTCCGCGCTGCTCACGCCGCCCCGCTTCACCGCCGCGCCGCTGTTCTCGGCGGCGCCGCTGATCGCCGCTCCGTTCTTCGGGCTCGCCGCCACCCTGCTGACCGGAATCGCCGCCTCGCTCTCCGTCCTCGGCCTCCAGCTGCACTACGGCACCCTCGGCCGCCCTCAGGAGGCCACGGAACTGGTCAATGTGATCACCGTGGCCGCCCTGGCCGTCCTCATCAATGTCGTCGTACGCCACCGGGGCGAGAAGCTGGCCTCCGCGCGGGAGATCTCCGAGGCCGCCCAGCGGGCCGTGCTGCCCGAGCCCGATGGCCGGATCGGGGGCTTCGAGGTGGCCGCGCGGTACGAGGCCGCGCAGGCGGACGCGTTCATCGGCGGTGACCTGTACGCGGTGCAGGACACCCCGCACGGCGTCCGGCTGATCGTCGGCGACGTACGCGGCAAGGGGCTCGGCGCGGTCGAGGCGGTCGCGGTCGTGATCGGTGCCTTCCGCGAGGCCGCCGAGCAGGAGGCCACCCTGGAGGCGGTGGCACAGCGCCTGGAACGGGCCCTCGCGCGTGAGGGCACCCGGCGCGACGGCCTCGACGCCTTCGAGGGCTTCACGACCGCGGTGCTCGCGGAGCTGCCGCACGAGCAGGAGGCCGTACGCCTCATCAACCGCGGCCACCCGGAGCCGCTGATGCTCTACGCGGACGGGGTGCTGCGGGTGCTGCGCCCCGCCCAGGCGGCGCTGCCGCTCGGCATGGGCGACCTGGGGACCTGGCCGGACCACGCGGAGGAGGCGGGTTTTCCGTGCGGGGCCACGCTGCTCTTCTACACGGACGGCCTGTCCGAGGCGCGTGACGAGCAGGGCGCGTTCTACAACCCGGCAGCGCGCCTCAGGGGCCGGATGTTCGCCGAGCCCGACGCTCTGCTCACCACTGTGGCCGATGAGGTACGAGCGCACACCGGGGGCAGTGGGACGACCGATGACATGGCGCTGCTCGCGGTACGGCGGCCCGCACCCTCACCCTCAGTGAGGGAAGAGCAGCCCTCCGCATAACAACTGACGAACCGTCAGCAAAAGGGAGGCCAAAGAATCGCGGTAAGCGCGGGTCAACTCGCCCGGTTCCGCCCCCTCGTGTCCTATTAAGCCCTGGCCATAGCCATGAACGATCAGCCGGAACAGCTTGGAATCCGGTACCGCTGTCTATTAACGTTCGATAACGCAGCGCGGTCGTCCCAGCCGTCACAAGAGTCGGCTCCGTGCGCACACGCTTAATCCCGCAAGGGAGCCGGGGAACCACCAACTTGGGGTGAATCGGACACCTTCGCCGGGACTGTCCACTGCGGAGTCCGCAGAGATGGTCACGGCACCGAGGCGCCCGTAGGAAACCTTCCTGTTCCGAACCCGTCAGCTAACCCGGTAGGCGAGAAGGAAGGAAAGGAGTGCGCCCCCGTGGCGACCCCGTCTGGCCGAAGCAGGACCGCCGAATCCTCGTATGTTCCGGACGCCGACCATGAGTTCGGCTACGACGAGGAGCCCTGGGAAGAGTGGAACCCCACCGAGGAGTCCATTCGCCCCGTACGTGGCAGGCACCGCGTCGGCAAGCAGCGCGGCGGTTTCGCGCGTAGCTCCACGGTCCTCGGCGTCGGCGTCATCGCCGCCGTCGGAGCGGGCGGCATCGCGACCGCCAAGGACCGTCCTCCGGTACCGATATCCCTGCCCGACCTCTCGGGTGTCACCGACTCGCTGCCCGAGGCCGAGTCGCTGCCGGGCGTCGGTTCGCTGATATCCGACGACTCCGGGTCTTCGGACTCCGGTGACGACTCCGGGTTCTCGGGGGTCACCCAGGCCACCGCCGCATCCGCCGCCACTCCGGTCGCCGAGATCGGGGGCGAGCCGCAGGCCCAGTCGGCCGACGCCGGCGAGGCCCTGCGCACCCGCATCATGCAGCAGGCCGAGTCCAAGCAGGACGAAGCGGCCGCCGCCGAGCAGGCCGCCGCGGCCGACGCCGCCGCCAAGGCCGCCGCCGAGAAGGCCGCGGCGCAGCAGAGCGAGGCCGAGCGCAAGGCCGCCGAGGCCAAGCGCAAGGCGGAGGAAGAGGCCCGCCGCAAGGCGGAGGCCGAGCGCCTCGCCAAGCTGGCCAGGAGCTTTGTGCTCCCGCTCTCCTCGTACACGATCTCCACCACCTACGGCCAGGCCGGCTCCATGTGGGCCTCCGGCTACCACACGGGCCTGGACTTCGCCGCTCCGACCGGTACGCCGATCAAGGCGACGCACACCGGCACCATCAAGGAAGCGGGCTGGTCCGGCAGTTACGGCTACCGCACCGTCCTCGAACTCGAGGACGGCACGGAGATCGCGTACAACCACCAGTCATCGATGAACGTCAGCGTGGGCCAGAAGGTCACCACCGGCGATGTCATCGGCCGTGTCGGCTCCACCGGCAACTCCACAGGGCCGCACCTCCACCTGGAGGTCAAGTCCGGCGGCGAGCTGGTCGACCCGGCGGCATGGCTGCAGAGCAAGGGCCTCAACCCCTGACATCACCTGGATTCCGGCAGTCCTGGCGGCCTACCCCCCGACGTCAGGGCTGTCGGTCCAAGGCATGCCATCGGTGAGGTGAGGCATGTCTTCAACGGCGCCGTCCTGCGGGGTCCTGTCCGGGCCCCTGCGGGTTCCTGTCCGGAATATCCCCGCAGGCGGCGGTTGTTGATCACCGTATGACTTCTCTGCGCACCCTTGGCTCCTCCGACCTCGAGGTCTTCCCGCTGGCACTCGGCGGCAATGTCTTCGGCTGGACCGCCGACCAGGAGCATTCCTTCGCCGTGCTCGACGCCTACACCGAGGCCGGCGGCAACTTCATCGACACCGCCGACGCCTACTCCGCGTGGGTGCCCGGCAATCAGGGCGGCGAGTCCGAGACCCTGATCGGCAAGTGGCTTGCCGCCCGCGGCAACCGCTCCGATGTCGTCATCGCCACCAAGGTCGGCGCCCACCCCGAGCTCCGCGGTCTCGCTCCCGCCACCATCAAGGCCGGAGTCGAGGCGTCCCTGCGCCGGCTCGGCACCGACTACATCGACCTTTACTACACGCACTACGACGACCCGTCGGTGCCGGTCGAGGAGATCGTGTCCACGCTCGACGAACTGGTCCGCGCGGGCACCGTCCGGGCCGTCGCCGCCTCCAACATCTCGCCCGAGCGGCTGCGCGAGTCCCTGGAGTTCGCCGAGCGCGAGGGCCTGGCCCGCTATGCGGCGCTGCAGCCGCACTACAACCTCGTCTCGCGCGACACCTACGAGGGCGAGCTCCAGGAAGTCGCCTCCAAGGGCGGTCTCGCCGCCGTGCCCTACTACGCCCTGGCCTCCGGCTTCCTCACCGGCAAGTACCGGCCGGGCGCCGATGTGGACAGCGCGCGGGCCGAGGGCGCGGGCAAGCACCTCGCCACCGAGCGGGGCCGGAAGGTCCTGGCCGCCCTGGACAAGGTGGCGGCCGCGCACGACGCGGAGCTCGCGACGGTGGCCCTCGCCTGGCTCGCGGCCCAGCCCACCGTGGTGGCGCCGATCGCGTCGGCCCGCACGGTCGGGCAGCTCCCCGCACTCCTCGAAGTCGCCGCTCTCGAACTGACCGAGGCGGACATCGCGGAGCTCACCGCGGCCTCAGCCTGAGCGGTAGGGGTTGTAGGCGTACGTCTGCGGATACGGCAGCGTGTTCGTGTAGGTGTACGTGTGCGGCTGTGGCGGCGGTATGGGGAGTGGGGCCGTCGCCCTGGCCGCGTAGCCGAGGGCCGGGCGGGCCACGTCACGGCGGGCCCAGATCTCGGTCAGCAACTCGCGCTCCCGGGCGATGAATTCCGCGCCCGCGCGGCCGCGGCGCCCCCGGTGCCGGAGGAACGCGAGCGAGGTCACGAAGGCCTCGTACTCGGCGACGACCCGGGCCGCGGCCGGACCACCGTTGTACGCGGCGTACTCACGGGCCATCCGGCGGGCCCGCATGGAGGACAGGGCGTAGGGCTCCTGCAGGCCGATCCAGCCGGCCGCGGCGTAAGCGGGCAACTCGGCGCGAATGGTGCGCAGCTCACGCTGTCTGGTCCAGATCGTCAGCCAGGTGAGCAGCGCGAACGCGGGCAGCATGAAGGCCGCGTACACCGCGAAGAAGCCGTAGTCGCCGAAGCTGGACGAGCTGTTCCAGATGGAGTGCATCCCCATCGCGAGCAGCAGCCCGCCGGCCGGGAGCAGCAGCCGGCGGGCGCGCTGGCGGTGCGCGGAGAGCGCCGCGATGCCGAAGCCGATCCCGGTCAGGACCGTGAACAGCGGGTGCGCGAAGGGGGACATGACGATCCGGACGAAGAAGGTCGCGGCGGTGACCGAGTCCAGGGCGAGGCCCTTGATGCCGCTGGCCTCGTCCGTGCCGTAGGCGTTGCCCAGATAGAGGATGTTCTCGGTGAACGCGAAGCCGGTGGCGGTGACCCCGGCTATCACCACGCCGTCGACGATGCCGGTGAAGTCCCGTCTGCGGAACAGAAAGACCAGCAGGACGGCGGCCGCCTTGGCCAGCTCCTCGACGACCGGTGCGATCACGGTCGCGCCGAGGGTGTCCGCGCTCGTCGGGTCGGCGGTGGCGGTCGCTATCCACCGGGTCGCGAAGGAGTTCGCGACGATCGCTATCAGCGCGGCCGCGCAGGCGCCCCAGGAGAAAGCGAAGATCAAGTTCCGCCAGGGGCCCGGCTCCACACGGTCCAGCCAGCGGAACGCGGCTATGAGCAGGGGCACGGGCAGTACGGCGAGACCGAGCCCGACCAGGAAGCCCTCGGTTCCGGTCTGCTCCCTGACCAGGGCCAGGATCACCAGACCGGAGAGCGCGAGCAGCGTGATCAGCGCCCCTGCCTTGACCGAGCGCCGCTGCCACCAGTGCGCGGGCCTGCCCGTCCGCGGACCGGCGGGGGCGCCGGGCGGAGTCGGAGGCAGCGGCGAGACGGTCACGGCCCCGACCCTAACGAGCGCCTCGCAGTCGGCGCGACGGTGCCTTGGGGATGAGGCGGATTTCGTGCGGTACGGGGTGCGGGGCGGACCCGTGCGGTACGGGGGTGCGGGGCCGGCCCGTGGCTGGGGCCCGGGTCCGGCCGGGCCCGTTCGCTCGGTCTCTCAGCCTGTGCGGCGGAACAGCAGGTCGTGGACCACGTGACCCTTGTCGAGGCCCTGGCCCTCGAAGCGGGTCAGGGGGCGGTGGGCGGGGCGCGGGGCGTAGCCGCCGTCCTCCTGGGTGTTCTCGTAGCCGGGGTGCGCGGTCAGCACTTCGAGCATCTGCTCCGCGTACGGCTCCCAGTCGGTCGCGCAGTGGACGAGCGCACCCGGCTTGAGGGAGGGCGCGGCGAGCGTGAGGAACTCGGGCTGGATCAGCCGGCGCTTGTGGTGGCGCTTCTTCGGCCAGGGGTCGGGGAAGTAGACGCGCAGGCCGTCGAGGGACTGGGGACGCAGCATCTCGCGGAGCAGGATGATCGCGTCGCCGTTGGCCACCCGGATGTTGGTCAGGCCGTTGCGGTCGGCGAGGCCGAGCAGATTGCCCATGCCGGGGGTGTGCACATCGACCGCGAGGATCCCGGTGGCCGGGTCGTCGCCCGCCATCTGCGCGGTGGCCTCGCCCATGCCGAAGCCGATCTCCAGGACGACGGGCAGACCGTCGAACATCTCGTCCAGATCGAGCCGCCGGAGGCCGTCGATGTCCAGGCCCCACTTGGGCCAGAGCCGCTGCAGATACTCGGCCTGGCTGGTGGTGACCCGGCTGCGGCGCGGCTGGAAGCTGCGGATCCGGCGCTCGTGGTGCGAGCCCGCCGGATCGGGCGCGGGGCCGTCGGGGAAGCGGGGCTCGCCCTTGGGGCGGCTGCGGCGGGATGCCTCGGGAGCGGTGTCCGCGGCGCGGTCGTCGGGGATGGGCGCGGATTCGGGCGCGGAGAAATCAGACACAGTACGGGTGATTTTACGGCGCCCGGCGCGGGGGCGGGGCGGCTGCCCGCCGCACGCGCGCGGTGGGCGCCGCTCACCCCTCCAGTGAGGCAAGCGCCCGCCGGGCAACCTCGCGCCCGATCGGCAGGGAGGCGGTGGCCGCGGGCGACGGGGCGTTCAGGACATGGACCGTGCGGGGCGCCTCGCGGATCAGGAAGTCGTCGACCAGCGTGCCGTCGCGCAGCACCGCCTGGGCCCGCACTCCGGAGGCGGCCGGGTGCAGATCGTCCTCGGTCACGCGGGGCAGCAGGCGCCGCACCGCTTCCGTGAAGGCGCTCTTGGAGAGGGAGCGGTGCACCTCGCCCGCTCCGTACTTCCAGTGGCGGCGCGCTATGCGCCAGGTGCCGGGCCAGGCGAGGGTGTCGGCCAGATCGCGGGGGCGCACGACCGACCAGTCGTACCCCTCGCGCGCGGGCGCGGGCACCGCGTTGGGCCCGACGTGGACGCTGCCGTCGACACCGCGCGTGAGGTGCACGCCGAGGAACGGGAAGGCCGGGTCCGGCACCGGGTAGACCAGGCCGCGCACGAGGCCGGGGCGGACGAGGTCGTAGTACTCACCGCGGAACGGCACGATCCGCATGCCTGGGTCGTCGCCGCTGAGCCGGGCCACCCGGTCGCACTGCAGCCCGGCGCAGTTGACGAGGACGCGGCCGCGGATGATCTCGCCGGCCGCCGTGCGCACCGCGACCCCGCGCTCGGGGCGGCGGTCGATGCGCACGACCTCCGCGCCGTAGCGCACGTCCGCCCCCGAGCCGAGTGCCAGCTGAGCGGCCACCGCCTTGAAGTCGCACACTCCGGTGGTGCCGACATGGATACCGGCGAGGCCGCTGATCTCCGGCTCGAACTCGGAGATCTGCGCGGGGCCGAGCTCGCGCACCGGAATGCCGTTCTCCCTGCCGCGCTGCACGAGCGCGTGCAGACGGGGCAGCTCCGCGCGGTCGGTGGCGACGATCAGCTTGCCGGTGACGGAGTGCGCGATGCCGTACTCCGCGCAGAACTTGACCATCTCGGCGGCGCCGCGCACGGCATACCGCGCCTTCAGGGAGCCCGGCTTGTAGTAGATCCCGCTGTGGATCACGCCGCTGTTGCGCCCCGTCTGGTGGCGGGCCGGGCCGCTCTCCTTCTCCAGGACGGTCACGCGCGTGCCGGGCCTGGCGCGGGTGAGGGCATACGCCGTCGACAGGCCGACGATTCCGCCGCCGATCACCAGCACGTCGCAGTCGTACGTCACGCGCCACACCTCCCAGGTCCGATAGTGCACTGCGCCACTGACAATGCCTGCAGGTCCCAAAGGATCATGGCGGAAAGGATCATGGAATTACGCCGGGGCCACAAGCAGCGGCCTCGCCCGCTCGCGCAGCTCCGCGACCCGGGGCTCGTCACCGTGCGGTTCGAGCCGGTGCAGCAGGTCGCGTACGTACTCGGTGGTGCGGGCGGAAGAGATCCGTCCGGCCACTTCGACCGCGCGCAGGCCCTGGGCGCACGCCGCGTCCAGATTGCCCGACTCCAGTTCGGCGACCGCGCTGACCACCAGGCGTAAGCCGTGCGAGCGGACGAATTCCTCCGTCGGCTTCGACAGCGCCTGCTCGGTGAAGCGGCGCACCTGGCGCGGTGCCTTCAGGTCGCGGTAGCACTCGGCGGCGTCCGCGGCGAAGCGGTCGTAGGAGTAGAAGCCGAGCCACTGCGGGTCGTTGTCGCCGTCCCGGGCACGCTCGAGCCAGCCCTCGGCGGCCTTGAGCGCGGCGCCGGCGGCCTGTGCGTCACCGGCACGCGCGTGTGCCCGCGCCTCGACGAGCCGGAAGAAGCTCATGGTGCGGGCGGTGGCGAGGCCGCGGTTGCGCTCCAGGGCGGCCTGCGCGAGGTCCACGCCCTCGTCGCCGAAGCCGCGGTAGGTGGCCTGCAGGGACATCGACGCCAGGACGTACCCGCCGAGCGGGACGTCGGCCGCCGCGCGGGCCAGGCGCAGGGCCTGGATGTAGTAGCGCTGCGCGGCCTCCTGCTGGCCCGTGTCGAAGGCCATCCACCCGGCGAGCCGGGTGAGTTCGGCCGTCGCCCCGAACAGTGCGCGGCCCACTTCGTCGGAGTACGAGCCGAGCAGCAGCGGGGCCGCCTCGACCCGCAGGCACTCGGGCACCATCGATGAACGCCAGTCGCCACCCCCGTACTTGGAGTCCCAGCGGCGGGCGTCCTCGGCGGCCTCGCGGAGCTTGTGGACATCGCTGTGGCCGACGCGCTGCGGAAGCTCGTCCGCGGCCACGACGGCCGGATCCACGCTGTCGAGAGGTCGCTCCACCGAGCTGTCGGCGGGGGTTATCAGCCAGCGGGACGCGGGGGTCGCGTAGGCGCTCACGGCGAACGAGCCGGCAAGGGACTGCCAGATTCCGCCACTTCCCGCCCGGCGTCCGGCGAGGTCGAGGCGGTACAGCTCGGTCGCGGACTTCACCGCCGCGCCCACGTCACGGGGGAAGGCGAGGCCCACTTCGGGCGCTGGGTCGGCATCCGCGAGACCGATCTCGTGCAGCGGAACCGGACGGCCGAGTTTCTGGCCGATCGCGGCGGCGATGAGATGAGGCGCGGCGCCCTGGGGCACCATGCCCTTGGAGACCCAGCGGGCCACCGAGGTTTTGTCGTAGCGAAGGGTCAACCCGCGCTGTGCGCCAAGGTCGTTGACCCTTCGCGCGAGCCCTGCGTTGCTGATTCCCGCGAGGGCGAGAACGGCGCCGAGTTTTTCGTTCGGCCCGCGTTGCTCCCTGGACATGCGCCACCCCTCGACACAGACGGCTGCCGCAGTGGCATAACCGCGCGGCATTCGTAAACCCAGCGTAGTTCCCCGCATTCCAAGCGTTAAGAGGCAAGGTTCCGGATGGCGAGATTGTTGTCTGTACAGGAGTGCGGACGGCACTCGTTGTGCTCCGGGCGTGTGGCCGTGCGCCCGCCCGTGCGCTCTTCTCGGACATATGCGGGGGCGTTTCCATGGGGATGCGTGGGTCGGCCCACTGCACACTGGATCCAGTGGGCTGGGGGACACCGCCGCCTCCATCCCCGCGGGCGGCGGAGCGGTCCGGGAGGCGATGGGCGCCTCCCGGACTGTGAGCCCCCGGGCGGCCCGTGCGCCGTAATTCGCCAACATCATCTCCGCGCGGGGCCGTTGCGGCGGCCCGCCACATTGGCCAAATATCGACGGTCCCCCTACACCCCCGAGGTGTCGCAACTGTCCGTTTTCGGGGGCGCATTGAGGTGTGCGCCCGACCTTACGCAACCCCTCTCGCGCGCCTGCTTCGTGGCAGCATGGACCCGAGTTCCTTCGGTCTCGGTTGTCCACAGCCTGTGGAGGCGGCGATGCGGTGGTTGGTGGGGTGGAGCAGTACCACCGCGAAGATCTCGGCGACCCCTGGTGCGGGCGCCGTCGACGGCGGTGACGGATCGGAGACCGTGCACCCCGTGGGCTCCCAGCTTCTGTGGGGCGATCCCGACCCGCTGTGGGCCGTCGGCGACTGGCGCCCCGACGAGGTGCGCGTCGTCAAGGCCGACGCCCAGACCCGTATCGCCGTGCTCGGTACCTGCGGCGCGAGCGACGAGCAGCTGCGCGTCGGTCTGTTCGCGGCGCGCGGCGGCGCCCTGCGCCATCTCACCGCCTGGCCCGGCAGCTACACCGCGGTCGTCCAGGTGGGCCGCCGCGTCACCGTCGCCGGCGA
This sequence comes from Streptomyces monticola, assembly GCF_042665355.1. NCBI lineage: Bacteria > Bacillati > Actinomycetota > Actinomycetes > Kitasatosporales > Streptomycetaceae > Streptomyces > Streptomyces monticola. The sequence continues at coordinate 69,647 of NZ_JBHTCF010000029.1, forward strand.
CCTGGCGGGCGCACGCCCCGTCTTCTACACCCCCTGGGCGGGCGGTACGGCGTTCGCGACCGCGGCGCTGCCCCTGGCCGACCTCATCGAGGCCCACCTCGACATCGGCCACCTCGCGGCGCTGCTCGCCTGCCCCGATGTCCCCGAGGCCCTGCAGGACTCCACGCCTTACCTCGGCGTCAGCCGTATTCCGCCCGGCCACGCCCTGATCCTGCGGGACGGCGCCCGGGAGATCGCCGGGTACGAAGCGGTGGCCTCGCTCGCCGTGGCGGCACCGCAAATGGACGCCACGCGCGCGGTGGACGGTGTTCGGGACGCTCTCGTGGAGGCGGTGCGCACCCGCCTGGCCGCCCCGCGCCACGTACCGGACATCGACCCGGGCCCGGTGCCCGGCATGGGCCCGGCCGAACGCCGCAGCGCGCGCATGCCCGTGCCCGGCATCGGCGCCGACCTCTCCGGCGGTCCGGCCTCCGGCACCCTCGCCCTGCTCGCCGCGGGCCTGCCGGGACTGCCGGGCACGGTGCTCGGACACGGCACGGGCGCGGGGGAGCGGCTGCTCGCCGTCACCTTCAACGACCTGGCGACCAGCGGCCGCGAGGCCGAACTTGAACGGGCCGGCGCCATCGCCGCCAACCCGCGCCTGCACCATGTCGTCGTCGCGGCGGGCGAAGAGGCCCTGCCCTACGCCGACTTGGACGGCCCGCTGACCGACGAGCCGGGGCCGTCCCTGGTGACGGCCGCCCGCCACCGCGCGCGCCTCGCCTCCGGCAGCGCCGACCACCTCACCGGTTACGGCGCCCGGCAGGTGCTCGACGCCCACCCGGCCCGCCTCGCCGACCTCCTGATGGACCGGCGGCGCCGCCATCTGGTGCGCCCCGTAGCCGCGTTGGCGAAAGCGGAAGGTTCGGTTCTGGTCCCCACAAGGGTGTATGGCGCGGCCCGCCGGCTGGCCCGCACCTCCTATAGGGCGGGCATCGAGAGCGCCGCGGTCCGCCTGCGCGACGGCCGGTTCGAGGAACCCATCGGCGCGGTCGGCGCCTCGCTCGCCGCGCTGACCTGGGCCAGACCCGGACCGGCCGCGCGCTGGCTGACGGGTGAGGCCCTGGCTGAAGTATCGGTTCGTCTGGAGCAGTCGGCGACCCGCCCGGGTCCCGGCCCCGGACAGCATCCCGGTGAACTACGCGCGCGTGCCGCCCTGGCCCGGCACGCGGCCGACCTGCGCGTCCTCGAACAAGCCGCCGAGGTCCGCTTCCAGCGCCTGCACGCGCCCTTCCTCGACAACCAAGTCGTCCGCGCCTGCCGTGCGCTGCCCGCGGCCCTCCGGGTCCAGCCCGGCGCCCGCGCCGACATACTGCGTACGGTCCTGGAGGGCGCCGGAGTCACCGAGCTGCCGCCGGGCTGGGGCGCCACCTCACACGCCTCGTCGGCCGCCGCCGTCGGCACCGGACTGCGGGTCGCCGTCGAGGAGTTGGTCGACCTGTTCGCCGCACCGCTGCTCGCGCAGGCCGGCATCGTGGAGGGCCGCGTCGTACAGAAGGCCCTGCGCGCCGCCGCCGACGGCGAGTCGCTCCCGCTGGACGGCCTCGCCGAACTCGTCTCCACCGAACTCTGGCTCCGCCGCCTCCTCTCCCGCCGCGGCACCTGCTGGACCGGAACCCCGGCACGCGCGCGTGCGGTGCCTTCGGGAATCACGCCACAGAGGGGTGCGCTGGGCAGCAGGTCCAGCCCGTCCGGGGTGTGACGTCGAGGGGCGCGGAGTGTGCGGGGCGGTGTGACGTCGAGGGGCCGAGGTGAGGTCCGGGGGGTGACGTCGAGGGGCCGAGGTGAGGTCCGGGGGGTGACGTCGAGGGGCCGAGGTGGGGTCCGGGGGGTGACGTCGAGGGGCCGAGGTGGGGTCCGGGGGGTGACGTCGAGGGGCCGAGGTGGGGTCCGGCGTGTGCCCGCGCCCCGTCCCCGCCGACTCACCGCCCCGAAAACTCCGCGCCCCCACACCGCCCAACAGGAACAATGGCTCCGTGCGGTACCAAATCCTGGGCGCCACCGCGGCGCACGACGACCACGGCGCCCCCGTCACCATCGGCGGCCCGCGCCTGCGCGCCCTGCTCGCCGCCCTCGCCCTGCGCGCGGGCCGGACGGCCACCATCGAGACCCTCATCGACGAGGTCTGGGCCGAGGACCCGCCCCACGATGCGCCCGCCGCGCTCCAAGCGCTGGTCGGACGTCTGCGCCGGGCCCTCGGCAGGGAGACCGTCGCATCGGTACCCGGCGGGTACCGCCTCGCCGCCGCCCCCGAGGACATCGACCTGCACCGCTTCGAACGCCTCGCCAAGGACGGCACCGAGGCGCTGGACCGAGGCGACCCCGCCACCGCGTCCCGCACCCTGCGTGAAGCGCTGTCCCTGTGGCAGGGCCCCGCCCTGGCCGACCTTCCCGACCGCACCGCCGCCGCCCGGCCCGAGGCCCGCCGCCTGGACGCCACCCGCTCCCTGATCGAGGCGGAACTGCGCCTGGGCCGTGCCCACGACGTCGTACCGGAACTGCAGGAACTCGCCGAGGCGCACCCGTACGACGAACCGCTGCACGCCCAGCTGATCCGCGCCCTCCGGGCCACGGGCCGTGGCGCGGACGCTCTGGCGGCGTACGAGCAGGCGCGCAGGATCCTCGCCGAAGGCCTCGGCGCCGACCCGGGCCCGGAACTGCGGGCGCTGCACGCGGAGTTGCTGGAAGCGCCGGCCGAGGAGCGGCGGACAGCTGAACCGGAAGCAACGGCTCCGCAGCACCGGCCCCAGAACAGGCAGGACCGGCAGGACCGGCAGGACCCGCAGGGCAGGCAGAGCGGTCAGGACCAATGGGACGGGCAGGACCGGGATGGCGGGCAGGACCGCCAGGACAGGCCGGACCACCAAGACCGACAGGACCTACAGGACAGGCCGGACCGCCACGACCGCACCGGAAATCTCCGCCCCCGCCTGACATCCTTCGTCGGCCGGGAACCTGAACTCGCCGCCATCCGTTCGGATTTGCAGAGAGCACGCCTCGTCACCCTCACCGGACCGGGCGGCTCCGGAAAGACCCGCCTCGCGGAGGAGACCGCGGCCGGCCGGACCGCCGCGGCCTGGCTCGTCGAGCTCGCCCCGCTCGATCACCCCGAGGCGGTCCCCGGAGCCGTGGTCAGCGCACTCGGCCTGCGCGAGACGGCGCTGATGACGAGCGAGCTCACCCTGGCGCAGGACGACCCGGCCGCCCTGCTCGTCGAGTACTGCGCCCCGCGCAGCCTGCTCCTGATCCTTGACAACTGCGAACACGTCATCGAGGCCGCCGCCCGCCTCGCGGAGACCCTGCTCACCCGCTGCCCCGAGCTGAGGATCCTCGCCACCAGCCGGGAGCCACTCGGCGTGCCCGGCGAGGCGGTCCGCCCCGTCGACCCGCTGCCCGAGGCGACCGCCCATCGTCTCTTCGCCGAGCGCGCCGCCGCCGTGCGCCCGGGATTCGACCCCGCCGACGACCCCGGGGCGGTCGCGGAGATCTGCACCCGTCTCGACGGCCTGCCGCTGGCGATCGAACTGGCCGCCGCCAGGCTCAGATTGCTCACCCCGCGCCAGATCGCCGACCGGCTCGACGACCGCTTCCGGCTGCTCACCTCCGGCAGCCGCACGGTCCTGCCGCGCCAGCAGACCCTGCGCGCGGTGGTCGACTGGTCCTGGGACCTCCTCGACGAGCGGGAGCGCACCGTCCTGCGCGAGGTCTCCGTCTTCGCGGGCGGCTGGGACCTGCCCGCCGCGGAAGCCGTCTGCGGCCCGGACGCCGCCGAGCTGATCGGTGCGCTCGTCGACAAGTCACTCGTCGTGGCGGCGCCCGCGGGGGACGCCCCCGGGACCCACCACGGCAGCATGCGCTACCGCATGCTGGAGACCATCCACGAGTACGCCACCGAGCGCGCCGCGGAAGCCCCGCAGGACCTCGCCCACGCGCGCGTGCGCCACATCGCGTACTTCCTGGCCCTCGTCCAGGAGGCCGAGCCGCTGCTGCGGACCGCCGCCCAGATGCCGTGGATCCACCGCCTTGAGGGCGAACTCGACAACATCAGGGCGGCCCTGCAGCGCGCCATCGAGACGGGTGACGAGGAGCGTGCCGGCGAACTCGCCCTGGCCATGAGCTGGTTCTGGTGGCTGCGCAACTACCGGAGGGAAGGCGCCGAGTGGATCGCACGGATCCTGCCCCTCGGCGACGACCCCGAAGGGCCGGACGCCGAGCAGGACCCGCGCTTCTGGCCGCGGATGCGGCTGCGCCTGGCCCATCTGTTCCTGGTGGCGGAGGCCGGCCCGCTGGACGAGCTGAACACGCCCGAGGCCCGCGCGGAAGTGACCCTGCTGCGGGACACCTTCGCCAGGCCGGTGCCGCAGGCGGCGGTCTTCCCCGGGCTCCTGTGGCCGTTCACGCAAGCCGTGATCAGCGACTCAGGTGACCCCGGCGGCACCGGTGACCCGGCCAGTCGGCTGAAGGCCATGGATCTCGCGGTCGAGACCTGCCGCAAGTACGGCGGACCCTGGGAGATCGGTGTGGCCCTGATGTTCCGCACCCATATCGCCGTCGATCTGCACGGCGGGCTCACGGGCGTCGACAGTGACCTGGCCGAGCTGCGGGAGCTCTCCAAGGAGGTCGGCGACCGCTGGATGCGCGCCCAGGTGTGCAGCGCGGCGGGTGAGGCGGCCATGTCGCGCAGCCAGTTCGACAAGGCGCAGGAGGAGTACGAGGAAGCGCTGCAGCTCGCCTATGAAGTGGGCGCGTACGCGGAGGCGCCGTTCCTGATCGCCCGGCTCGCGGAAATCGCCTACCGCGCGGGCGACATGGAGCTGGCCGGGCGGGCCCTGGCGGAGGCCGACGCCGAGGCCGACCGGTACGGCGTCATGGACGTCCGCGCCTTCGTACGCTTCCTGTCCGCCTCCATGGCGCTCGACCGGGGCGATATCGCCCGGGCCCGGCAGGAGTGGGAGTCCGCCAGGGACCAGGCGCGGCGCGGCACTCCGCCGCCCCAGTTCGATGCGGCCGTCGCCAACCTCGACGGCCGGATCACCGCCGCCGAGTCGGGCCCGGGGCGCGCGCTGCCCAAGCTGGCCCACGGTCTGGACCTCGCGGTGCGTGCCGGCTGCGCCGAACTGGTCCTGGCCGCACTCGCGGAGAGCGCCGCGAGCACCCTCGACGCCCTCGGCGACCACGCGCGCGCCGCACGCGTCCTGGCCGCCGCCACCCACTGGCGCGCGAACGCTCCCCGCCCCGAGCCCGAGCACAGCGAGGCGGAGCGCCTGGAGCACCGCCTGCGCACGGCCCTCGGCGGCGAGGGCTACGAGCGGGAGTACGCGGCAGGAACGGATATCGGCCCGGAAGGCGCCCTGTCCGAACTCGCCCAGGCGCGAGCCGACTTGGAGCCCGGTTCCTAAGCGGCCGTGTGGGCCGCTGCTGCCCTCCGTTGAGCAGTCGCACAGGCCGACCGCCCTCGGGCGAGCAGCCGCCGCACAGGCCGACACCGCCCTCCGTTGAGCAGCCGCCGCACAGCCCCGTGCAGCCCTCAGGAGAGCAGCCCTCAGGAGACCGGCGCCCCTACCGGCAGTTGATCCGCGACTGCGCCCAGTCCGCGAGCGCCACCGAGTCGTGCGGCGACTGCGGCTCGACGACCAGGCGGATCGTCTTGCGCCCGGACAGATTCACCTGCACGGGCACCGCCGGGTCCCCGCCGTGGATCACGGGGGAGCGCCACAGCCGGGTGCCGTCGCCGTAGACCGAGAACCGCACCGCGCCGAGCCCGAACGTCATATCGTCCACGCCCACCAGAGCGTTGTACGACGTGCAGGTGCGGTTCAGATCGATGGTGATCGAGGAGTACGCATGGACGGTCACGCCATGGCCGTACTCCTTGTCGCCGATCTCCATGCCCCAGCGCTGCCAGAACCAGCTGGACTCACCGAGCCGCACCTCGGGCTTGGTGCCGTCGCCGAGCACGCCGTACTCCAGCTGATTGATCTGGAAGACCTCGGGCGCGGGCGGCGGAGGCTTCGGCTTGGACGGTGTGGGTGTGGGTGTGGGTGTGGGCGTGGGAGTCGGTGTGGGCGTCGGAGTCGGGGTCGGCTTGGGCGTCGGTGTGGGGGTGGGTTTCGGCTTGGGCGTCGGCTTGGGGGAGGGCTCGGGCGCCGGAGGCTGGGGCTTCGGCGATTCCGGCTCCGGCGACGGCGTCGGCTTCTGTGGCTCGACGGACTGCGTGGGTGAAGGTTTCGGCTTCGCCTCCGGCTTCGGCTGCGGGTCACCCGCGAGCGCGATCGCCACGGCGACCCCCGCCGCCACGGCGACACCCGCCGCGATACCGGCCTTCGCCGGCGCACCGAGCCCTTCGGACGCGGCGCCACCGGCCGCTCCGCCCGAGGCCCCGCCGGAGGCTCCGCCCGCCGCGGCGGCCGCGCCCGCACCGGCGGCACCCGCGGCGCCACCGCCGACCAGCAGCCCCGCCTTGACCGTGTACCCGGCCGCACCGAACCAGCCGATGACCGCGATCGGCACGACACCGGGGATACCGCTCGCCAGTTCCTTGATCTGGCCCGCGGCCAGGCGGCACTTGGCGCAGTCCTCCATGTGCTTGCGGAGACCCCGCTCGGCCCGGGTGCGAAGCCGGCCGCGGGCATACGCGCCGAGCCGGTCCGCATAGCGTGCGCACTCGTCGTCGTCGGCGAGTGTGACGCTCACATGGGCCTGCAGATAGGCCTGCTTGAGGCCCTCGCGGGCCCGGCTCGCCAGCTGCGCCGTGGCATTGGGCGAGGCGTGCCCGAAGAGCGGGGCGACCTCGCTCAGCGGGTCGTCCTCCACCTCGGTGTGCCAGAGCACCGCCTGCCACTCCTCGGAGAGGCTGCGGAAGGCCTGCATGACCATGGAGCGCTCGGCCTCGTGCATGGCGAGCACATCCGCGCCCAGGTCCAGGGTGTCGTCGTCGGAGACCTCCGCCGTACGCGCCGCCTGCGCCGCGAACAGCGCGAAGTCCTCGACCAGTTGCTCCCGCTTGCCCGCCTTGGCCCAGCCCGCGGCCACGCGCCGCACCGTGGTCAGCAGATAGGCGCGCACCGCGTGCTCGGGCCCCGAACCGCGGCGCACCGCCTGCAGCATGCGCGCGAAGACCTCGGAGGTGAGGTCGTCCGCGGTGTGCGCGTCACGGCAGCACGTGCGGGAGTAGCGCCGCACCGCGTCCGCGTGGCGTCGGTAGAGCTCTTCGTACGCAGAGTCGTCGCCGCGGCGCATACGGCCGATCAACTCGGCGTCGGCGACGGGTTCTTCGCCGGAGGCGAGCAGATCGTCCGCGAGCGAACCGTCGGCACGCTCGCGCTGCGACGGCACAGAGGCATCAGAAGTATCAGAGGCGCCTGAGCTGCTGCCTGAGCTACCTGAACCGCCCGAACCGGACGAAGTGCTCGAAGTGCCGGAAGGGCCACCCTGATTCGGTACCTGCCGAGAAGGCAGTCCACCGGACTCCATGCCACCCCCGGCGAGTGGCTCGTCCCGCCCGTCAACGCTCATAGCGCGAAGCCCCCGCACACACACTCAGACCCGAACACCGGGACAGAGTGTCACATGGGGCAACCGCGTCGAGCCCTGAATGCGCACAACCACTCATCCGGGGAGAGTTCCCGGAACGGAGCACTACCGTTCACCCATTCGGGGCAGGCTCAACAGGTATGCCCCGAGGGCGAGTTGACCGCCTCGATCATCCGCGTCAACCCGCCCCGAGGGTTTACGCAGGCCGCGACCGCAGCCCCTCGAGAAGGATGTCGAGCAGTCGCGACGAAGCCGCCGCCTGCTGCGCCGCATCCGGCAGCGAGGGCGCCGCCGTGGCTATCACGAGCAGTACGTCCGCCACCGTGACGTCCGTACGCAGCTCACCGGCCGCCCGCGCCCGCTCCACGAGCCGGCCGACGACATCGAGCAGAGCCGCGGCCCCGGCGTCGATCTCCACGGCCGAGCCGCCGAGCGACTCCTGCGCCGGCGCCTGCCGCTGCTCCACGAGCCGCAGATCGCGCTGCGGAGCGTGCCGCTGGTGCGGCACCCGGGCCTCGTCCGCCTCAAGCCCTTCCGGGCCCTCGTCGGCCACACCGACCCGCAGCACCTGCGGCGGCAGCAGCCGCCCCGCGCCCGAGGCCACGGAGGTCCGCAGGAAGCGCGACAGCGCCGACCACGGCTCGTCCTCCTGGCCGAGAGCGGCCTGCGCCTGCTCGGTCAGCCGGGAGGTCTCCTCCTCCGCGATCCGCCGCACAAGGACGTCCTTGCTCGGGAACCGCCGGTAGACCGTGCCGACCCCGACCCGGGCCCTGCGTGCCACGTCCTCCATCGGTGCGCCGTATCCCAGCTCGCCGAAGACTTCGCGGGCGGCCCGCAGTACATGCTCGAGATTGCGCTGCGCGTCCACACGCAGCGGTGTTGTCCGCGCACTCTCTCCAAGCCCGCGTCGATGATGGCCGTCGGCTGCTGCGACGACGGACGCGGAACCCCAATGAGAATCCTGAATGTGCATAAGCGTTCCCCCGGTAATGACGTCTCCCCCCGGAGACTTCCCCGCCTTGACTGCCGTTGCGTGAGGAGCTCGTGCGCTGTCTTGAGACGCACAACCCCCACACCCCGACGACACACGAACATAGTTGAGCTGGAGTCAATTCAGAAGGGGCCAGTTCCGCACGGACCGACCCCCGATCGGAGTACGCACCCCTTCCACCCCGATTGCACCCCCATGGGACCCCCCTTGGCTCCCGTCTGACCTGCGTATTTCTCCAAAGCTCCGGAACCCCGCGCGACCTGCGGCGCGGGCGACTTCCGGTCACACAAATTGCCGGGGCTGTGGACAAACACGCGGCCCCGGTGCGTCATGGACGGGTGAAGGAACCGGTTCGCATTCTTGTCGTCGGCGGCGGCTACGTCGGTCTGTACACAGCTCTGCGTCTGCAGAAGAAGCTCAAACCGGAGCTCAAGCAGGGCACCGCGGAGATCATCGTGGTCACGCCTGATCCGTATATGACGTATCAGCCGTTCCTGCCCGAGGCGGCCGCCGGCTCCATCTCCCCGCGCCATGTCGTCGTGCCGCTGCGCACCGTCCTCGACCGGTGCAAGGTCGTCGTCGGCGAGGCCAAGTCCATCGACCACGCCAAGCGGACCGCCACCCTCACCACCCTCGCCACCGAGGAAGAGGGCACCGGCGCCGTCCAGCTCACCTACGACGAACTCGTCCTGGCCCCCGGCTCGATCTCACGCACCCTGCCGGTCCCGGGCCTGGCCGACTACGGCATCGGCTTCAAGACCGTCGAAGAGGCCATCGGCCTGCGCAACCACGTCATCGAGCAGATGGACATCGCCTCGTCGACCCGCGACCCCGCGATCCGCGACGCCGCCCTCACCTTCGTGTTCGTGGGCGGCGGCTACGCGGGCGTGGAGGCGCTCGGCGAGCTGGAGGACATGGCCCGCTACGCCACGCGGTACTACCACAACGTCAAGGCCGAGGACATGAAGTGGATCCTCGTCGAGGCGTCGGACCGGATCCTGCCCGAAGTGGGCGAGGAGATGGGCCGGTACACCGTCAGCGAACTGCGCCGCCGCAACATCGACGTACGCCTGGAGACCCGTCTCGACTCCTGCCAGGACCGCGTGGCGGTGCTCGACGACGGCTCCCGCTTTCCCGCCCGCACCCTGGTGTGGACCGCGGGCGTCAAGCCCCACCCCCTCCTCGCCGCGACCGACCTCCCGCTGAACGAACGCGGCCGCCTCAAGTGCACCGCCAAACTCGGCATCGACGGCGCCACGCACGCGTGGGCGGCGGGTGACGCGGCCGCCGTCCCCGATGTCACCGCCGGCGAAGAGGGCAAGGAGTGCGCGCCCAACGCCCAGCACGCGGTGCGCCAGGCCAGGGTCCTCGGCGACAACATCGTCGCCTCCCTGCGCGACCGGCCACTTGAGGACTACGCCCACAAGTACGCCGGGTCCGTCGCCTCCCTGGGACTGCACAAGGGTGTCGCGCACGTCTACGGCCGCAAGCTGAAGGGCTACCCTGCGTGGTTCATGCACCGCGTGTACCACCTCAGCAGGGTGCCCACGTTCAACCGGAAGGCCCGGGTCCTGGCCGAATGGACGCTGTCCGGACTTTTCAAACGCGAGATCGTCTCCCTCGGGTCGCTCGAGCATCCCCGTGCGGAGTTCGAACTCGCGGCCGGAGGACGGCGCCCGAAGGAGTCGTCCTGAGCGGAGTCAGGAACTCCCCGTACAGCACCGGCGTCTGACGGATGTCAGTCCGGTCGGACAGACTGGACCCACGACCAGGGGCGCCCCGCCCCTCGCCGTACGCACGAGGCATCCCCCCAGTGCCGTGTCTCGACCCAGAAGCGATCACACGAGGCCTAACGCAGTGAACTTCACGCGCTGGAGCGCCCGGCTCCCCGGAACGCAGCGCCGCGCCGCAGCACGGTCCGACCGCGGTTCCGTGCCCGCTGCCCGTGCCGAGCAGCCGGCCGACGAAGCGGAGGAAGCCGCCCCCGCACCCGCCGTCGAGGACATCCCCGTGCACGAGATCCTCGACCGCGTCCCCGCCCTCGTAGCCCTGCTCCACGGCCCCGAACACCGCCTCGCGTACGTCAACGACGCGTACGCCGCAGCCTTCGGCCCCCGCACCGTGGGCGCCCCCGCCCAGGAGGCCCTGCCCGAACTGCGCGAGCTCGGCCTGCTCCCGCTCCTCGACCAGGTCCTGCGCAGCTCCAAGCCGCGCACCGTCAAGTCCCGCAAGGTCCCCGGCGGCCGCTCGTACACCTTCACGTGCACACCGCTCAGAGGCTCCGACAGCGGCTCGGCCAAGGGCCCCGAGGGCGGCGGCGTGCTGGTCTTCGCCGCCGACGTCACCGACCAGGCGGAGGCCGCCGAGCGACTGCGCGCCAGCGAGCGCCGCCACCGCGAGACCGCCGTCACCCTCCAGAGGTCCCTGCTCCCGCAGGAGTTGGAGGCGCCGGACGACCTGCGTATCGCCGCCACCTACCAGCCGGGCGGCACGGACGCCGCGGTCGGCGGCGACTGGTACGACGTGATCACCCTCGGCGGCGGCCGCACGGCCCTGGTCATCGGAGACGTCATGGGGCGCGGGGTGCGCGCGGCCGCCGTCATGGGCCAGCTGCGCACCGCCGTGCGCGCGTACGCCCGCCTCGACCTGCCGCCGCATGAAGTGCTGCAGCTGCTCGACGGCCTCGCCGCCGAGATCGACGCCAACCAGATCGCCACCTGTGTGTACGCCGTCCACGACCCCAATGACGGCCGCCTCACCTACGCGTCGGCGGGCCACCTGCCGATCCTCGTACGCGACGAGAACGGCGCCATGCACCGCGCGGAGGAGCCCACGGGCCCGCCGCTCGGCACCGGCGGCTGGATGCACGCCTCGGGCTCCCTGCCCTTCCCGCCCGGCGCCACCGCCGTGCTCTACACCGACGGCCTGGTGGAGCGGCGCGACGAGGACATCGACCACGGCGTCGCAGCCCTGGAACAGGCACTGGAAGGCGCCACCGGCACACCGCAAGTGGTGTGCGACCGCCTGATCCGCAGCCTCGGCGTCACAGCGGAACACGACGACGACGTCGCGGTCCTGGTCCTGCAGCACCCCAAGCGCACCGGCACCGACGCCGAGCTCTTCCGTGGTGCCGCTCTGGAACTGCTCGGCGGAGTGGAAGCCGCACCACGCGCGCGTGCCTTTGCTTCCGGAGTCCTCGCCAGCTGGCGCTTCCCGACGGAGCTGCACGACCTGGGCGTCCTGGCCGCCAGCGAACTCGTCGCCAACTCCTTGCAGCACGGCACCCCGCCGATGCGCCTGAAACTGCGCCGCACCGATCGCCGCCTCATCGTGGAAGTCACCGATGGCGACGACCACCTGCCGCGCCGCCGCCGCGCGGAGGCGGTCGACGAGGCAGGGCGCGGCATCGCGATCGTCGCGACGATCGCCTCGTCCTGGGGTTCACGGCGGACCCCAGGAGGAGGCAAGGCGGTCTGGTGCGAATTCGCGCTCCCGCGCGGGTAGCGGTTTTCGCAGTGCCGGTACGTCTCAGCAGGGGCGTACGGGCACGCCTCAGACGTCGGCGGGCACGGGCGCCACAACCGGGGTGCCCGGGGCACCCTCTCGTACGACCATGCTCTTCTTCGCCGCCCACGGATGGTTCTGCACCGGCGTGAGCTGCCGCCCGAGGCGCAGCCCCAGCACCGTGATGCCGAGCGAGAAGAGAACGAACACCACGATGTACGGCGCGTGCAGCGAGGCACCCATCGGACCGCCCACCGCGGGCCCGACCGCGAGCGCGAGCTGCTTCACCAGGGCGAAGGCCGAGTTGTACTGCCCGACCATCCCGTCCGGCGCCAGATCGGCCACCAGCGGAGCGACGGTCGGCGACAGCATCGCCTCACCGAGACCGAAGAGCGCGTACGTCGAGATGAACGCGGCGGTCGCCATGGCCTGGCTGCCGTTGCCGAGCCCCGCGTATCCGGCGGCCACCCAGGCCACCGCCCAGATCAGGCCGACGGTGGCGATCACCCGCGACCGCTTGCGGCGCTCGACGAACTTCAGGACCAGGAACTGCGCCACCACGATGGCGCCCGTGTTGGCGGCAAGCGCGATGCCGAGCGTCGACGGGGAGATCCCGGCGGCCTCGACGCCGTACGCCGAGAGCCCGGACTCGAACTGCCCGTAGCAGGCGAAGAACAGCACGAAGCCGAGCACGCACAGCTGCACCATGGCCCGGTTGCCGAGCAGCCGCTTCCAGCCGCCCTTGGCCTGCGGCGTCGCATCGCCGATCCGGGGCTGCTTGGGCAGCCGCACAGTGATCATGACGGCGACCAGGACGAGGAACATCGCCGCTTCGATACCGAAGAGCAGCGTGAAGTCCCCGGGACGCTCCCGCTTCACGATCTGTCCGCCGATGAGCCCGCCGATGCCGAGCCCCAGGTTCTGCAGGAAGAACTGCATGGCGAAGGCGCGGGTGCGCGTCTCCGCGGTCGAGCACTCCACGATCATCGTGGCGAGCGCCGGCTGCATCACGGCCTGTCCCGCGCCCAGCGCGGCAGCCGAGGCGATGACCAGCTCCGGGCTGCTGGAGAGCCCGAGGCTCATCGCACCGACGGCGGCGGTCACCAGGGCGGCGAGCAGCACCGGAAGCGGACCGCGCCGGTCGACGGCCCGCCCGGTGAAGGGCAGCACGATGAGCGCGGCCACGGCGAAGACGGCGAGCACGAGACCCGCCGTCGTAGGACCGAGATCCCGCACCTGCGCCACGTAGACGTACAGGAACGGGACGGTAAAGCCGAGACCGAACGCACTCAGCGCGTTGCCCACATGGATCCGGCGCATCGCAGCGCCCATCGCCCTGGTCACTTTCACCTGCCTTAGGAGTGAAGACTTCGAAGCTAAAGTTCAGATCTAAAGAGTAAGCATCGAAGGTCTTTAACGCAAAGTGGCCCGTGCCATACTTCGCCGCATGGGTGACACCTCCGACGCCGCAGCGCCGAACGAGCCGAGCCTCGATGAGCAGATCGCCGCGTATCAGCGGGAGTTCAGCGACCTCGACCCCCAGGTCGAGCAGATCGTCTCGGCCCTTGGCCGCCTCAACCGCAGGATGAACGTCGCTTACGGGCGCCAGACCGCGACCCTCGGGATCACCAACGCCGAGTGGGAGGTGCTCAAGGCACTCGTCCTCTCCGGCACTCCCTACCGACTGGGTCCGGGGGAGCTCGCCAAGCGCCTCGGCCTGACGCCGGCCGCGATGACCCACCGGATCGACCGCATGGTCGGCGAGGGACTGGTTACCCGAGACCGTGACGAGACGAATCGGGTACGCGTGATCATCGAGCTCACGGACGGAGGCCGGGAGAAGTGGCTGGAGGCGATGCGCTTGGCCACGGTCTTCGAGGAGGACCTCCTCCAAGACCTCTCCGACAAGGAGCGTGGCGCCCTCGGTGAAGTCCTGACCCGCCTGTTGCGCAGGGTCGAGGACGCCCAACCGGACGCGGGCGGCCGCCTCACCGACCTGGACTGAAGGCCGGATCGAGAGGGGGGTTGACAGCGCCCTCGTCCATCCGTAAGGTTCTTCGGGTTGCCACGGAGCCGGAACGGTTCTGCAGCAGCACCTCTCGCCGCGAGAGCGGCAAACAAACTCAGCACGATCTCCCAACGGGGTCAATTTCGGCATGCCCGGAATTGATTTCAACCGCTCGATTTTGAACGGCCCGGGAAATCCACTAGAGTTTGAGACGTCGGAACGGCCCAACAGCCGCAAAGACAAACCCAGTTGACTGGGAATCAGGACCGAAAGGATCTGATAGAGTCAACACCGCCGGAAGGCCGAAAGGCCGGAAAGCGAAACCCGCTTCGACCGGGAATCGGACACGAAAGAGTCTGATAGAGTCGGAAACGCAAGACCGAAGGGAAGCGC
>NZ_JBHTCF010000030.1:0-83518 GCF_042665355.1 Streptomyces monticola
CGAAGCCCTTCTTCTCCGCCAGATCACGCACCGCGGCATACGAACCCGCGAAACCGATCCCCGCGATGACGACCGCCCCCGCGACCACCACCCCGACCAAGATCCGGTGCGTACGCGTCAGACGCAGAGGCTCCACGAGACGACTCCTCATTCCTGCTGTCACTGGGGCTGCGAAGGCCTAAGTCTCTCACTGCCGATCTGTTGGTCTCGAACGCATTCGCAAACGCAGGAGCCCTGTCAGCAGGCTCTTCCCGGCTGGGCTTGGCAAGCCACCAGAAGGGTGCCCTGCTCGTGGCCGGCCGTCGCGAACGGCATCGGGTCCAGGGCGCCTTGAGGTGTCCTGACAGGGCACTAGAAGGGTGCTCGACATCTGCACGATCGTTGGCGCTCAACGCACCTGGCGAGGAGATCGAGGACACGTTTTTCGTCTTCTCTGTGCCTCGCTTGCGCATCAGGATGGCCCGCTCTCCATGCGCGTCACTGCGTCAGGCGGTGCCCTCACGAGCTCTGTTCGCGACCTCCAGAGCTTCGTGTCGAGCGCCGGTCGATCGTTCGCCGGCTTCATCGAGCATCGGGCGAGGTCGGTTCAGCAACCTTCAAGCGTCATCGAGGCGTCCAGTTTTCGCGCTCTCTGGATCAGAACTTCGTCTCGTACGAGCCGCCGACGCGCCGTTCCAAGACGGCACAGGGAAGACTTTCACCATCGCTCGCTGCCGCCTTCCGGTCTCTTCTGAGTCCATGGAACGTGTCGGTGGCCCTCTTGAGCGCTTCGTCGGACGGCACACTTTCGCGTGCTCATTGCGGGATCAGAGGTGATCCGGAGTGGTGGAACAGAGCCTCCCGTTCGCGCTCCGAGTAGCAGAATCAGAGCGTCTTGCGCGCTTCGATCAGCCGACTTTGATGGCCAGACCTGGCGTCACAATATGGCTCTGACCTGCGAATATAACGATAACTGTTGTGATGCATCGCGGGTTAGCTAGTGGCAGTCATGCAGGCTTGGACAGTGTGAGCCATGTGCTGATGAATAATCTCAGATATGCACTGATCTCTAGCTCTACTAAAGTTCCTTATGGTGTTGGATCAGTTGTTGCTCTATAACTAGCTAGCTGACTAGTCATCTAGCTATTCATGTTCCTTGCTGACCGACTACGTTGCCGCCTTGCCGACCAGCTTGCTCACTTGCCAGCTTGCTTGCTGACCCACTTCCTGACTGCCGCGCTTCCGAGGTGACGTACGAGCGGACGCGCCTACTAGGGCGCGCGCTGGCTTGCTTCCTGACTTGCTGTCCTGCTCGCCTACTGACTGGCCGACGCCCTTGCTTGCCAGGGCACTACGTTGCGTACGAGCGGACTTGCTTGCCCGCTGACGCGCTGGCGTGCTGACGTACTCGCCCGCTGGCCTGCTGCGTGACCTACGATCTGACGTGCCGTCTGCCGATCCAGCGGGCGGTCGATCTGGCGTACTCGCGGACAGGCTCGATTCCTGGCGTGCGTACGAGCTGACGCATCCGCAAACGTACGGACGCGCCGTTGGAGGTTGTCGTGACAGGGTGGTTGCGTACGGCCTGTCCGGGTCTGGGTGATGTGTGACGAGACAAATGTGCCTGTGGGGCCGGTGCGGCGTGGCGCGTCTCCCCTTGCGTCCAGGGCATTCCTGTTATCGTCATGCGCGATAGATCCCGTGTCAGTAGATCCGCAGGGCCGAGGCGATCACGTCGCCTATCGGGACTTGGCCGTTGAATCGGCTTTGTTTACTGCGGGTTGGCGCCCGACGGCCGGTCGGGAGCCTGGTGTCACGCGACGTACCAGCCATCAGATGTAGCCGAGCACGAAGAGAGGCGGAGGAAGCGATGAAGGTCATCGCGGTCGCGACCCAGAAGGGAGGGGTCGGCAAGACCAGCACCACTGTCAATCTCGGCGCGGGACTTGCCCTGTCGGGTGCGCGGGTACTTGTGGTGGACCTCGACCCGCAGGCACAGGCCGGCACGGCCGTGGGTGTGAACCTCGCGGGTGAGGATCAGCTGGCGCGTTCTCTGGGGTGGGTCCTGCAGGCCCGGCTGCAGGGGATGCGGATGGACCTCTCCACTGTGTGGTTCGACCGCAGCGAGCTGCTTGCCGAGTGGGAGGACGCGGGCACGCTGCATCTGCTGGCGTGTGAGGAGTCCACCATGACGGCGGCTCAGGACCTCATCCACAAGAAGGGGTTCCAGTCGACGCCGATACTGCGGCGCATGCTGGTTGAGATTGCCGATCAGTTCGACTTCGTCGTCATCGATACGCCGCCGGCCGTCTCCTCCCTGTCCGCCACGGCGCTGGCCGCCGCGGACTATGTGGTGACGGTGTGCATTCCGGAGTACCCGGCGCTCAAGGGTGCGGCCGCCACGCGCGGCACGGTCCGCTATGTGAAGGACCGTACGAACGGGGAGTGCGACCCGCAGTACCTGGGCGCGGTGCTCAACCGGTCGAACCCGCCGTCGAAGTGGAAGTCGCAGGAAGTCAATATCCGCAACGGCATGCTCGACGCGGAACTGCACCCCTTCATGACGGACATCCGGATCGACAACCGCATCTCCGACTCCTTCGCCTACGGGACGCCTGCGGCCATCCGTTACGCAAGCCACGCGCCCGGCAAGCTCTATGGACAGCTGATGATGCAGATCATCGAGCGCATGCAGCAGCCGCCGGAGAAGTGGGAGACGCCGGAGCACATCGCGCTGGAGGCTTCCGTTGAGTAGCGCCAAGCCCTCGCCTCGCGGCAAGCCCAAGAAGAAGGCTCCCAATCACTTCAAGGCCGGGGGCGCCGCTCTCGTCCAGGGCCTGATCGAGGGTGCCGATTCGGTGGCGGGGCGGTCGTTCCTCGGGGGAGGTGGCGGGACGGGGGCTTCGGACGCCTCGGACTCCGGTGACGAACTGCGGCCTTCCGGTCCGGCGTCTCCGCTCGGGCCCGCCGGGCCCACTGGCCCGGCCGCCCCGGCCGCCCCGGCATCGCCGACAGGGCCTGCCGGCGATGCCGGGGTTCCGCAGCAGGCGCAGTCTGCGCGTGACGCTCAGCCGGAGGCAGCGTTCGTCGCCGCCGAGACCGCTGATGCGTCCGCCCAAGCAGCAGCCGACGCGACGGCGGCGCAGGGGTCTGCCGCAGCTGCCACCGCGCCCGGGCCCGCGCCCTCCGTATCACCGAATGCGGCGCCAGTGGTGTCAACAGCCGCTGCCCCAGGGGTAGTTCAGGAGCAGCGCGCCTCGGCGCCGGCTGAGGCCGAACCTGTCACCGAGGTTTCGGCGCCCGTAGAGGAAACCGTCGAGGAGCCGGTGTCCTCTGCGCCCGTGGCCGCGCCGAAGCCGCGCGCTGCCGCGCCCAAGGCGGCCGCCCCCGCTCCCGCTCCAGTTACTCGTCCCGAACCGCCCGCCGAAGTGAAGGCGGAGACCAAGGCCGAGCCCAAGACTGAGTCCAAGACCGAGGTGGCGCCTGCTGCGGCTGCTCCTCGGCGGCGGCCGCGGGGGGCCGGGAAGACGTGGGCGCATGCCGCGCTTCACGAGAGTTTCGCCGAGGCGAAGATTCACTCGGAGAAGTGGCGCAGCCACGGTTTCCGGCTTGACCGTGAGGTGCTGGCGCAGCTGAAGGACCGGATCAAGGCGGATCGCCGGTCCTCGGGCAACCCCGCGCTCGGGCAGGGGCATTACCTCGATGCGGCGCTGCGCTTCGTGCCGGACGACGTGGATGAGCAGATCGCGATGGCCCAGGAGTTTCTCGACGAGCGGATGGGCTTCGTCGAGCAGGGCAAGCAGTCAACCTACCGGGTGGGTGAGCAGGCCTACGGACTGGTGTCCACTCTCAACCAGGCGCTGCAGGAAGCCGATTACGGGCGCAGGGGCTTGTACGTGGTGTCTGCGGCGCTGGAACGGTTCATCCAAGCCCTCGATGCCGAGGGGAAATTGCAGCGTCCGGGGCGTCGTGGGCGTACCGGCTCCTCCGTGACACCGCAGTAGAGATCGACTGACACTGCCGCTTCGGGCGGCCGTACAGCTAGGCGATAGGGGCCTGGCCAACGCATCACGCGTTGGCCAGGCCCCTATCGTCATCTGCAGATATACCGATGGATGTTCCGATCAATATGCCGATCGATGTTGCTCTCGATCTAGCTGTCTGACCAACGATCGGACTAGCGACGGCTGTTACTAGCCCCCTCGCGAGCTACCTATCTCGCTGTCACTAGAAAGAAACCTTTAGATGTGGGGGAACGTTTCTTCGACTTTTTCGGTCAATAGCCGTCAGAAGCTGGCATCCCAGGGGCCGTAACCATTTGGCCGTCGCTCAGTTCCTCTAGTGTTGCGCGCGCGTTCTGGGTGGGATGCGCTAGCGTGAGTGAGACGATCAACAGAACACGTATCTGCCCGGGAGTGAGCAATGACGGGGATGAGCCATCAGCTCAGCACCAGCGCCGTTGCTGTGGCCGCAGGCCTCAGCGAGTCATGGGCTTGGCGCGCCCGGGACCAAGGCATCCTGTACGAGCCTCACTTCGAGGATTCGGTGGTCGCCCTGCGTGTCTATGCGTTCGTCGCTCAGATCGTATGGCCTGGGAACCGTCGCGCGCGCAGTACTCGCAATGATCTGGAGTTGTGGCAGTCAACTGCGGTGGAGGCGGCCCGGCAGGCCGTCAACGATCCCAGTACGACTCCTGAGACCGCGCTGTGGGTCCTTGAGGACTCCGTGCACCTGATCACGACGCCGGCGGAGCGTGCCGCGTTCGACCTCGAGCACCTCAACGGCCGCGTCGCGTTCCGTATCCCGGTGGGGAAGTGGGTGTCCGAGCTTCCCGATGCCCTCGAGGGTGTGCCGAACCGTCGTAAGCGTCCCGCAACCAAGACATCGAAGTCGTCCGCGGCCTAGTGAAGCCCGGGACGGCCTGAGACCGTCCGTCCGCCACCGGCGGGCGGGGAAACGGAGACGGCCCGGGATAGCAGCCCGGGCCGTTCACCAGTCGGCTGAGCGCTCGCCAAAGCGCCGCCTTGGAAGAGAGGGAGGGAGGACCGAACTACTTAGGCACCAACCAACGCATATCGCATCTTCCACTTCAACTCTTCTGGAGCGCATCATAGCCGCCCCCACAAGAGCCGGTGGCGTGTTGCCGAAAACTGGCGTCGCATCACCGGCCAAACGTCGTCAAACCAACCCAATTTCGAGGTCTCTGCCTCAAAGCGTCGCCCTGTCGCGGTTTCCGTTGGGCGAGGCCCAGCAGTGGATGGACACCACCACCGGGCGCAGCGTGCGGGACCCGTTCTCCTGGATGCAGGCCGTGCACTGGATGGTCGGCTTCAGCCTTCCCCGGCGCCCCGGACAGACGTCGCGGCAGCCGAAGTTCGGGCCGACGACGGTGCGTGTCGCGCGGCTGCTGACCGGCCTTAATCCCTGCAGGCCGGGGATCGCGTACCTCATGCGGATCACGAAGCTCTCGGAGCGCAGCCTGCAGTACCACCTGCAGCTGCTGCGGTCCGCCGGGCTGCTCGTGTACGTCGAGAAGGGCACACGGGTGGCTCAAGAGGGCAACCGGGCCTCGGAGTTCGTGCGGACCATCCCGGCCGTTTTCGACGAGGAACTCGGCATCCGCTGTGTGGGCGAAGGCGTCGATCGACGCCCGGTCGGGGTCTCCGACGACGGGCGTGAAGTCCTTGCCCATCTCGGCAAGAAGGCGCGGGGCAAGGCCAGGCCCGACGCCCGGTCGAAGGCCAAGCCGAAGACCGAGCCGAAGGCCAAGCCGAAGGCCAAGTCGGGGGCCAAGTCGGGGGCCAAGTCGGGGGCCGCGTCGAAGCTCATGGCCAAGGTGCGCAAGGGCAAAGATGCGGGCAACGGGACGTCGGGGTCGGGGAGTTCGGGAGGGCCGGACGGGGGCTCTTCGGCGGAGGCTTGTTGCACTCCAAATCGTGTTGGTACTTCCAGGTCTTTCTCTGCAGCAACAACTCCTGATCCCCCTGAGAGCAAACTCGCCGGCGGGAAGGCGGGGTCGGGTTCGTCTTCGAAGCAGGGCAGGATCCCGAGGAAGCTCAACGCCTTCGGGCGGCGGCTGCAGTTGGCGCGGGAGCTGATTCAGCAGGTGCCGTGGCTCGGGCGGGCCGATGTGCCGCGGATCGCCTGGGTGGCGCGGCATGTTGCCGATGCGGGGTGGACGGCCGGGGAAGTGATCGCCTGGCTGGATCTGCAGGCCTCGCCGCAGCGGGTGGCGCGGCCGTCGGGGTTCCTGGCGTTCCGGCTCAAGGGTGCGCACGAGGTGTGGAACACGGCGGAGGGCCGGGCGCGCGCGGCCGAGGAGGTGCGGTCCACGCGGGCCGCCGAGCAGGCCCGGCACGTCGAGATCGCCGGGGACTGGGAGCCGCCGCGCAGTGGGGCCGTACAGGGCCTTGTACGGGCTGCTGTGGAGCAGGTGCGGTGTCCGGCGCCCCGGGCGCAGGAGCAGGCGCAGGAGCAGGCGCAGGACGGCGGGGGAGCGGACTCTGCGTACTCGCTGGAGACTCCGTCGGTGGGGGAGCTTCAGGAGCTGCGCTGGACGGCCTGGCAGCAGTTCCTGGCGGGGGAGACGGAGTTGGTCCGGTCGGCGCTCGAGGTGTCCGGGCAGGCGGCGGCCGAGGAGTTGTACGGCGCGGGGCTTGTGCGGCGGGTGGTGCTGCTGGCCCGGGGCCGCGGCGAGGTCAGAGTCACCGCGGCGCTGTGCTGAGCGGCTGGTCGCGCGCGTGCCGTCACAGGACGGGGAGCATGCGGTTCACGACCGGGTGGGGGGCCTTCGGGGCGGAGCGCACGGTGTGCAGGAAGTCCGCTGCCGTTCCGGTGCCGGACAGGGCCTCGACGAGCAGTTGCCAGGCCTCGGTGCGATGGGACCAGGAGGTGCCGAAGCGGGCGGTGAGTTCGGTGGTGACCTCGTCGCGCCAGGCGTAACCGGCAAGGCGGGCACGGGAGTCGAGGATGCGGGTCTGGCGCAGGAGCATCAGTTCCGGGGCCGCTTGCAGGCCGGTGCGGGCCGTGGTGGAGGCCGCGGCGACCAGGGCGTCGGCGGTGCTGTTGCAGGCGCCGAGGTCCGCGGCCAGGGCCAGGTCGGCGGCGAGCAGGCTGCGGGTGGCGTGTTCCTCCTCGGCGAGAAACGCGGTGACGGCGGCGGCGGTCTGCTCGGGCAGGCCGAGGCGTACGAGGGGCCCGGGGGCGGTGACGAGGCCGGCGAGGAGCAGGCCCCAGCCCTCGGAGCGCACCGGGTCGAAGGACCACCGGTCGGCCAGGCGGGCGCGTGGCGGGCGTACCGCGTGCTCGGCGATCCGGGCGATCTCGTGCTGCAGTCGCGGAATGGTGGCGGGGGCGACCGCGGTGGGCACGGTGAGCAGGGAGAAGCCGGGCAGGCGTACCGGTACCGCAGACGGCTCGGCGTGGGCGCGGCGGATCACCTTGACCTTGTGCGCGGGCGGCAGCAGGCCGTGGCCGCGGGCCTCGTCGACGAGTTTGGTGATCAGCTCGTACGGGCGGGGGAGCGGGGCCTGCAGGCCGGTGCCGAGGAGCAGCCAGCGCCAGTTGTGCTCGGCGGTGGGTTCGCGCACTCCGCAGGGGCGGGCCCAGGATTCGGCGAGGGGCGCCAAGTCGCGTACGGGGGCGCTCGTTTCGGCCAGGAGGCGCGCGGAGGTCTCGGGCACGGGGCGGGCGCCGGACCGGCACCACCACATGCGGCCCTGGTCGCTGCGGCGGCGGGCGTTGAGCCACTGCCAGAGCTCGGGGAGCAGGGTGCGGGCCTCGGCGCGCCAGGTCTCGTAGGAGGCGCGGCGGTCGTCCTCGTCGGCGCGGTGGCTGAGGGCCGATGTGGTGCGGGGCGCCGGTGAGCTCGTACCGAGAAGGTCGGCGACCAGCGGGGACAGGCCCAGGAAGGCGGTCTCGTCGGCGAGTTCGGCGGCGCGGTCCGCGGCCGGGTCGCTGCTGCGGCCGGTCAGGCCCGCGCGCTGCAGCTGCAGGTCCGCGAGGAGGTCCTCCACGTCCTCGACCGTGGCGAAGCCGGTGGATGCGGGGGCGGGTGCGGGTGCGGTCATACGGAAGGACACCTCCTGAGGAGCAGTGTCCTGACCGTGACCAGCTCTGCTGCAGGCGCAGTGGAGGGGGGATGGAGTGCGAGGCCATGACCGGCGGTGACCGGCGGTGGTGGTGCGCTCCCGGCCCCAGGGGGGAGGGGGCCGGGAGGCAGACAGGCGGGGCCCGGGTCAGCCGCCGAGCATTTTGACGGCTTCCCTGCCGAGGGCCTGGTTCTGCTCGACGTAGGGCCGTAGTTCGCTCTCGTACTCCTCGAAGGCACGGCGGTGGTCGTCCGGTGTTGTGGCGAGGCGCTCGGCGAGCAGCCGGGCGCCGATCAGGGCTTGTGAGGTGCCCATGCCGGAGGTCGGTGCGGCGCAGTGTGCGGCGTCGCCGGCCAGGACGACGCGGCCCTCGGCCCAGGGGGTCAGGACGACCTGGCAGGCCGAGGCGGCGTAGAAGTCCGTGGCCGCGGACATGTCGGCCAGCAGGCGGGGGACGATCCAACCGTCGTTGGCGAAGCGTTCGTTGGTGAGCTTTTCCTGTTCGGGGCGGTCCCAGCGGTCGAATGCGGCGCTCTCGGTGGCGAAGGACAGGCTGACCGTCATGCGGTCGGCGTCGGCGGCGCTGAATACGTACACGGCCTTGCCCGGGGCGCTGCACAGCAGCCCACGGTGGTCGAGGTCCAGGTCGTTGGCCGTGGTGAAGCCGACGCCCGACATGCCCAGGTGCTGGACGCACTTCGCGTGGGGTGCGAAGACGAGCTTGCGGACGTCGGAGTACACGCCGTCCGCGCCGACGAGGAAGTCGAAGGTGCGCTGCGGGCCACGCTGGAAGGTGACGTGGACGCCGGAGTCGTCCTGGGTGGCGCTGCTGATGGAGTCGTCGAAGACGTACTCCGCGATGCCTTGTGTCAGGCGGTACAGGATGCCTGTCAGGTCGTCCTTGCGGACTTCGAGGTCGCCGGCGAAGGCCTCGGCGGGCAGTTCGCCTACCTGCTGGCCTTCGGCGCCGACGAGGGTGGTGCCCGTCATCTTCGTTTCGTGGCCGCGGACTTCGTCCAGGATGCCCATCTGCTCGAGGACGTCCAGCGCCCGGCCGCGGAAGTCCACCGCGTATCCGGTGGAGCGCGGGGACGGGGCGCGTTCCACCAGGGTGACGTCGAAGCCGTGGTGGTGCAGCCAGTAGGCCAGCGCGGAGCCCGCCACTCCTGCACCCGAGATCAGAACCTTCTTCGCCACGGTGTTCCCCCAGAGACGGCGGTCGGGGTGTTGAGCCTCGGGTGAGGAGCCTAGAAGCGCCCCATGATCGGGCGCGCCCTATCCCGAAAACTCGAACATTCAGCCTTCGGCAGGCTTGAGGTGATTTGGGCGTTAGAAGAGATTGGGCGCCATGAGGCCTGTCCGGGGCGGGAGTTCGGCAGCTACCGAAGCGACTCAAGCGACCCAGCAGTCGAGGTTCGCTCAAGCCGGGCCAGAAGGCGAGGCGGTCGGGTCTGGCGGGGGGAGCGACTGAAGGGAAGCTACTGAGATGTTCTTGGGTCGCTCGGGAGGGGTGGGTAAAAGTGCAGTTCAGAGGGGGTGGGGGAGTGGGGGAGCGACTGAAGCGACTCAAGTTCGGGGTATATCAAGACATTCATGCGCGTGCGTGTGTGTCATATATAGAGACCTTGAGTCGCTTCAGTCGCTGTTTTGGGTTGGGCGCCACCTCTGACCTGCAGGTTCCTTGATCCGTGAGAGTAGCTACCGAACGGGCCCGGGTCGCTGGCGACTTGCCATTTCAGTCGCTGATTCACGCTGGGACCGACACGTGGGGTCATTTCCTCCCCAGGAGGCCTCCCATCCCACCCCAGCTTCGATAGCCTGTGTCCCTTGTTGAGTCGCTTCAGTCGCTGGCGAGTTGCCCATGGGGGATGTGAATGGCTTCTGAGCTGCAGTCTTCCTGCAGCGACTCAGCCCGTTCCCGTCCGGGCTCCTCAGTCGCTGCGCAGGCCATCGCCACTGCCCGCTGGTGCGCGAGCCGTGGCTGGCCGGTGCACCCGCTGGCCCGCGGCCGCAAGACCCCGGCCGGCAACTGCTCGGAGTGCCGCGAACCCGGCCACACCCACCAGGGCTGCGCCTGCCTCCACTCGGGCCGCTGGTGCCACGGGTTCAGGGCCGCCACCCTGGACTTCGCCCGTATCGAGCAGTGGTGGGGCGCCAACCCGGGCTTCGGAGTCGGGGTCGCCTGCGGCCCGGCCGGCCTGGTCGTCATCGACGTGGACGCGCACGAGCAGCAGCTCCCCGACCGTGACCGCCTGCTGCCGGGCATCGTCATCTCCTCCGGGGTCGATCTGACGGGCCTCGCCAACGGCTTCCATACGCTGGGTGTTCTGGCCGGACTCAGAGGGGCCGTCAGCCCCGCCGAGGACGACACGACCCTGCGCGTACGCACCCCGTCCGGGGGCCTGCACGTCTGGTA
Organism: Streptomyces monticola; assembly: GCF_042665355.1. Taxonomy (NCBI): domain Bacteria; kingdom Bacillati; phylum Actinomycetota; class Actinomycetes; order Kitasatosporales; family Streptomycetaceae; genus Streptomyces; species Streptomyces monticola. Next base: position 10,486 of record NZ_JBHTCF010000030.1, read on the forward strand.
CCGGGCGCACAGCGGACAGCGCTGGCAGTGCTCCACGGGGTCCGGGTCGGGGCGCGCCCTGGCCTGGCAGGTGGACGTCCGCGCGCACGGCGGGTACATCGTCGCGCCCGGCACCACGACCACGGCGGGCACCTACACGCCCCTGGGTCCGGTGCGGGAACCCGCACCGCTGCCCGACTGGCTGGCCCGGGAGCTGGAGCGCACCGGCCATCTGCCGCCCGCCCATGTGCCCGCGCCCCGGCCGGTGCCGCCCAGGGCCCGGCAGGCCGTGCTCGCCGCCGGTGGCGGCCGCGACGCCGCGAGCCGGCTCCTCGCGCCGCTGCTCGCCGAGGTGGCCGCCTGCGCGGCGGTGCCCGAAGGGGCCGCGTTCTCCGAGAAGTTGAATCGCGCCGCCTATACGGCGGGCGGTCTCGTCGCTGCCGGTGCGCTCAGCGAGGACAAGGCCGAGCAGGCACTCGAAGAAGCCGCCGAGCAGGCCCGCCCCGGACAGGAGCGCCGCTACCGGCCCATGATTCGCGGCGGCCTCAGCGCCGGCCGACTCCGTCCGCTGCTGCCCGGGAGCCGCGGATGACCGCCGACGAGGAGAACACCCTCTTCGACGTCGAGGCCTTCGACGGCTTCGACGCCCAAGCGGTGGCGGCCCAGATCCTCGCCCAGCCGCCGGTGCCGACCCAGGCCGCCCGGCGTGACAACGGCGCCCATGCCGCCAACGGCGCAGGCGCGGTAGGCGCGGGCAGCGCGGCGCAGAGCAACGGGAACGGCGGCGCGCAGGGCAACGGCGGTGCCAGCAGCGAAGCCACCGCCGACGGTCTGCTGCCCGACACCCTCACCGACCGCGGCAACGCCAAGCTGTTCGTGAAGCTCTACTCCAACGACTACCGGCACGTCCCGGGCCTCGGCTGGTACCGCTGGGACAGCACCCGCTGGCAGATCGACGAGGACGACACCGTGATGTGGGCGGCCGGTGACCTGGCCGAGTCCATCGCCGCCACCGACCCGCGCGGCGTCTTCACCGCCAGCGCCCTGCAGCAGCACCGCCGCCGCGCCCTGAGCACCAGCGGCATGAACGCGATGCTCACCCAGGCCAAGTCCGCGCCCGGCATGGTCCTCAACGCCGCGCTCCTGGACGCCGACCCGTACGCCCTGTGCACCCCCGCCGGCATCGTGGGCCTGCGTACCGGACTGATCCGGACCCCCGATCCGAACAAGGACTTCCACTCCCGCTCCACCACCGCCGCCCCCGAGCCGATGCCGACCCCGCGGTGGAACCGGTTCCTCACCGACACGTTCGGCGACGGGCCCGAGGGCGAGGAGATGATCGACTTTCTGCATCTGCTGCTCGGCTACTCCGTCACCGGGGACGTCGGCGGCCAGGTCATGCCGTTCCTGTTCGGATCCGGCAAGAACGGCAAGTCGGTTCTGCTCGACGTACTGATGAAGCTCCTCGGCGACTACGCGGACGCCGCGCCGCCGGGCTTCCTGATGGCCAGGCCGTACGAAGGACACCCCACCGATCTGGCCGAACTGCACGGCCGGCGCGTCATCGTGTGCAGCGAGGTCAAGCCGGGCGACCGATTCGACGAGGCCCGGGTGAAGCTGCTCACCGGCGGCGACCGGATCAAGGCCCGCCGGATGCGCCAGGACTTCTTCAGCTTCGAGCCCACCCACAAGCTCTGGCTCCTCGGCAACCACCGCCCCGAGGTCGGCACAGGTGGCTTCGCGTTCTGGCGGCGTATGCGCCTGATCCCCTTCGAGAAGGTCGTGCCCGACGAACGCAAGGTCGACAACCTCGCCGACATCCTTGTCACCGAAGAGGGCCCCGGCATCCTCAACTGGCTGATCGAGGGCGCCCGCCGCTACCTCGGTGGCGCCAAGGACCTCACCGGTCCCGAGCGGGTCCGTATCGCCACCACCGCGTACGCCGAGACCGAGGACCACACCGGCCGGTTCATCAGCGAGTCCTGCACCATGGACCCGGAACTTCGAGCAGAACAAGCCGCCCTCTACGCGGCGTACAAGGCCTGGTGCCAGAATGAAGGCGCACCGGCCGTCTCGTCCCGCGCCTTCGCCGCCCGGGTACGTGAGTTGGTGGGACTCGCCTCGCCCAAGGAGATGATCCTGTCCAACCAGCGGAAGTACTACCCGGGCATCGGACTGCTCGCCGACGAGGAGACAGCATGAGCGCCCTCATCGCAGAGGACGAGATCGCCCACGAAGCAGACATCGTCTGGCTCGAGGACCTCGCCGACCTGGACTATGTCCGCCAGAGCCTCGACCGGCTCCCCACGCGGCGCGGCAAACCGGCCTACCACCGCGACGGCCGCATGGTCGGCTACGCGCTGCTCGGCCCCGGCGCCAAGCCCTCGCGCTTCTCCGGGACCTTCCGCCGTCGGGTCTTCTGGCTGCTTCCGCACGACCGCGACAGTGAGCCCGACGGCCTGTACGCGACCGGGGCGCCTGCCGAGGCCGTCGACCCGCGCACGCTCGCGCCGGGCAGCAAGGGCCGTAAGACCGAACGTTCCGAGGGCGGGCCGCCGTCGCCGGCGATCGAGGAGCGCGGGATAACCCTGCCGAATTGACGGCAATCCAGTTCCAAGTGTGTCAATCCCCTCGCGCCGTGGGGATCCTTCAAGCGGCCAACTCCGTTGTGGGGTCTGTCTGGTGGTCGCTTTCGTAGCGGATCGGGCTCCGGTGTCCGCATGCGCTGTGTAGTCGGCGGGTGTCGTAGAAGCCCGTGATCCACGTCGCGCTCTTCCTTCGGGCCTCTGTGCGGGTGGCGCAGCTGCTGCGGTGGACGTCTGCAGCGTGCCCGAGTGGCCGCCGAGCTCTTCGGCGACCACCGGGATCAGTCCCGGCCGACGGCGACTTCAGGAACACGACGACTACGGCACTCATCTGACGGCTGCGGCATTGACAGAGACATACGGCCGACCGTATTTTTTGTTCATGGAGTCGACACAGCTCACTGAAGAGACCGATCCCTTCTGCCTGCCTGCTGTCGTCGCGGCGGCCATGCTCTTCGACGCGCCCTGGCGGCGCTTCGCCGTGATCGGGGACAGCCTCTCCGCGGGGACCGGCGACCCGAGTCCCGGATACGGGAAGGAGGGCTGGTCGGACCGTTTCGCGGGCATCCTGCGGCAGGTGCGTCCGGACCTGGCCTACCTGAACACCGCGAAGGTCGGGGCCACCACAGCAGACACCCTCACCCACCAGATCGGCCGCCTGGCGGAGTTCGGGCCCGACCTGCTCTTCGTTCCGTGCGGGGCGAACGACATAGTGCGCCGCAGTCCGGACTTCACCGAGATCCAGCAGACCATGCGCAAGATGTACGACCTGTCGAGCGCCACCGGCGCCCAGCTGACGACGTTCACCTTGGGGCGCGCCTGGGAGATGCCCGTCTTCCCCGACTGGTCCGAGCGGGTCCGCGCCCTCAACGAGATCACCCGCACGTTGGCGAAGGAGTACGACGCCGTGGTGGTCGACATGTGGGACCACCCGATCAACGACCGCGAGGACCTCGTGAGCGCGGACCGGATCCACTTCTCGACGTCGGGTCAGGCCGTCATGGCGAGCGAGATGGCCAAGGCGCTGGCCGGCCGTCTGGGACATCGGGATCTGTGAACGCACGGCCCCAACGAGGCGGCGCCGCTGAGGAGTTGGGGCCGCTGCGTCGCCCGCGTCGAGCCGGCTCGTTTCCCGGTCCGCCCTACGACAGCTGGGACAGCTCGATTCTTTCCCGCAGCGCGTCCGGAGGCATGCTGTGGGTGGCGAGCCCATAGGCCGTACGCAGCTCCACGCCGGGTTCGACCCCCAGTTCCTGCCGCAGGGTCCGCTCCGTGTCGCGGTAGGACTGCACCGCCTCCGCGCACCGTCCCACGCGGTGGAGCGCCGCGATGTGCCGTGCGCACAGGGACTCGTTGAGCGGATCGTCGGCGATGAACTTCGGGGCATGGAGGATCACCTTGTGGTTCTGGTCGAGGGCCAGCCACGCGTCGAGCAGCGCGTCACGCGCTGAAGTGCGCCATTGACGGAGCTCCTCGGCGGCGGCGACCGTCATCGCTCCGTGCAAGGTGTCCGTCAGGGCTTCGGAACGCCACAGCGAGAGCGCTTCCTCCAGAATGGCCGCGACCACGGAGGGGGTGGTGGGTGCCAAATTCAGGCCCTGCTCCACGAGATGCCGAAAACGGTGTGCGTCCACCGCATGGCGATCGACATTGAGGCGGTACCCGGAATTCACCGTCTCCAGGACATCCGCCTGCATGCCGTGCTCCTTGAGCCAGCGACGCAGTCTGCGCACATGCGCATGCACGGCATTGACCGCATCTCCGGTCGTCCGCGTCAGATCCAATTCCTCTATCAATTCGTCACGGCGTACGTCCTGGCCGGCCCGCAGAGCCAGCACCGCGAGAACACCTCGGAGCTTGACCCCGCTCAACTCTGCATCGGCGCCGTTGATCTGAGCCCGCAAAGGCCCGAGCACGGCGATGCTCATGGTGAGCACGGTTCATTCCCCCTCATCAGTTCTACGAGGTGTCCGAGCAGTTCAGTTCTTGCCGTTCCCCTGCATCACCGCATCACCGCGAGCCTAACTGCGGAGGAGGGGCAGGACAGCCCGCATGTTCGCGTAGGGACCCGCGTAATCGAACGGGTTCGCCTGCTCACACCGACGCCAAGAAGAGGTACGATCGACCGTATGGGTACTGAGACGACGGCACCCCCAAAGGGGACCATCACGGACAAGCGGCTCATGCGTGGCGCGCGATCCCGCAAAGTCGTGCTCGAGCGCGCCGTGGATGTCGCCTCGCTCGAAGGCCTGGACAACATCAGCTTCGGCGGGCTCGCCGCGGACACCGGCCTGAGCAAGGCGGGTATTCAGGCGCTCTTCAAAACCAAGGAAGCGCTTCAGCTCGCGACCGTCGAATTCGCTCGCGAGCTGTTCATCGACGCGGTCATCCGGCCCGCAAGGCCGGTGCCCCGAGGAGCCGCGCGGCTGCGCGCCCTGGTGGAGAACTTCATCACCTACATCCACAAGCCGCTGCTCCCGGGCGGCTGTTTCCGGGTGGCCAATCTCGCGGATTTCGACAGCCGTCCCGGACCGATCCGCGACGCGCTGTTCAGTGACCAGCGCAAGTGGTTCGACATCCTGGCCGCCGAACTGCGAAAGGCTGTCGAGGCCGAGGAGATCGAGCCGCTCGATATCGAACTCGCCGTGTTCCAGATCGACTCCGTCCTGTGCGCCGCCAACACCGCGCTGCGGGGCGGGGACACGGACGCCCTCGACAAGGTGCGCCGTACTGTGGAGAACCTCCTCAAGTCCCCGTGACGCGTCAGGAGTCCGAAGAGTTCACGCGCGACCGTCTGCTCACCTCAATGTCCGGGCCGCGCGGGACAGCTGGAATACCTGTGGGTCGGGCCGCCGTGTCGCGCGCCAATAGGAGGTCCCGGTTCCCGGCCATGACTGGCGGTTGAGACCCCGATGGTCGAGGAACCAGCTGTGGCAGCCGCCGGAGTTCCACACGGACCCGGCGAGCTTGCCGTGCAGCCAGGTGTTGAACTCCCGCTGCGCGTCGGCGCGGACCTCGATCCGGGTGGCCTGCCGGGTCCGCATCATGCGCAGGCACTCGACGATGTAGTGGAGCTGGGCCTCGATGACGAAGAGGATCGACTGGGCGCCGCCGCCGGAGTTGGGGCCCATCAGCATGAAGAGATTCGGGAAACCCGCGACGGTGGTGCCCAGATGGGCCGTCATGCCCTCGCTCCAGGCCTCCTGGATGGTCAGGCCGTCCCGTCCGACGATGTGCTCGTCCGCGCAGCGGTTGTCGGTGGAGAACCCGGTGGCCAGGATGACCACGTCCGCCTCGTGGAGCTCGCCGTCCTTCGTCCTGATCCCGGACTCCGTGAACTCCTCGATGCCGGACGTCGTCAGCGAGACGTCGGGGCGCTGCAGCGCGGGGAAGTAGTCGTTCGTGAGCAGGATGCGCTTGCAGCCGATCTGGTAGTCGGGGGTGAGCTTCGCCCGCAACTCCGGATCGGGGACCTGCTTGCTGAGGGTGCGTTTGGCGGCCAGTTCGAGGGCGCCGAGCAGCTTGGGGTTCAAGAAGGCGAGCACCGGGAGTTCATGCGTCCAGTAGGCGGCCAACCGGTACAGGCGCTGCACGAACGGGAGCGTGCGGAAAAGGCGGTGCTCCAGGGCCTTGAGCGGGCGGTCGGCCTTCGGCAGCACCCAGTGCGCATTGCGCTGGAAGACATCGACGTGGGCCGCTGTGCCCGCGATCTCCGGGATGAACTGCACGGCGCTCGAACCGGTCCCGATCACCGCGACGCGCTTGCCCTTCAGGTCGACCGAGTGGTCCCACTGGGCGGAGTGGAACATCGCTCCCTTGAACCGGTCCATCCCCGCGATATCGGGGATCTGCGGCTGGTGCAGCGCGCCGTGCGCGAGCACAACCATGCGCGGGCGGTACTCCTGGCCCGAGCCGGTGCGGACGGTCCAGCGGTCGGCGGCGTCGTCGAACTCGTACGACACCGCTTCCGTGTTGAAGCGGATGTGCGAGTCGAGGCCGCGGTCCTTGACGACTGTCCTGATGTAATCCAGGATCTCCGGCTGCGTCGCGTACATCCTGCTCCAACTCCGGTTCGGAGCAAAGGAATAGGAGTACATGACACTGGCCACGTCACAGGCGCAGCCGGGATAGGTGTTCTCGCGCCACGTGCCTCCCACGTCGTCGGCCTTCTCCAGGATGACGAAGTCGGAATGGCCCGCGTCGAGCAGTTTCAGCGCCATACCGAGGCCGGCGAACCCGGTGCCCACGATCAGTACGTCCGGGGTCTCGGCCATGCCGCCCGCCGCCGGTAGGGAATCCATCGGCTGCCTCCTTGTCGTCGTCGGAGCCCCAGCATGGGGACCGCTCCTGAAACGGCTCTGTCCCTGTCGGAGGCGGCAGTTCAGACAGATGTCAGCGCCCTTCGCGAACATCGCTGTCGGGTACGCACGGCAGTCGCGATGGGAGCACTGATCCCTCTTGAGCGCATCACACACGGACACGACACAGGCAGCCCCACGGACTTCGCGGCAGCCATCCGCCGCCGTGGACGAACCGCCCAGGCATGTGCACACGCTCGTGATCGGCGGCGGACTCTCGGGTCTCGCCGCGGCCATCCGGTTCCGCACACAGGGCTGGAGCGACTTCCTCGTCCTCGAACGCGGCCAGGACGTCGGCGGCACCTGGCGGGACAACACCTACCCCGGCGCCGCATGTGACGTACCGTCACATCTCTACTCGTACTCGTTCGCGCTCAATCCGGACTGGAGCAGGTCCTTCTCCCCACAGGGCGAAATCCAGGCCTACGTCACCAAGGTGGCGCGCCACTACGGGGTACGCGACCGGCACGTCTTCGGGTGTGAGGTGCTCAGCGCCCGCTGGCGCGAGGCGTCCGCCCGATGGGACGTCGAGACCACCCGGGGCGCCTTCACCGCGGACGTCCTGGTGGGCGCGTTCGGCGCGCTGTGCGAACCGTCGCTGCCCGAGATCCCGGGCATCGAGGACTTCGCCGGGCGCATCCACCACTCCTCGCGCTGGGAGCACGACTACGACCTGTCGGGCAAGCGGGTCGCGGTCATCGGCACCGGCGCGTCCGCCGTCCAGATCGTGCCCGCCATCGCCTCACAGGTCGCCGAACTCCAGGTCTACCAGCGCACCGCCCCCTGGGTACTGCCGCGCCTCGACCGCCGCTACTCAAAGCTGGAACGGCTCGCCTGCAGGTATCTGCCGGGTTATCAACGCGCCCTGCGCGCGGGCATCTACTGGGCCCACGACGTCCAGGCCGTCGCCCTGGCCAAGGTGCCCGCGCTGCTGAAACCGGTCGAGCTCCTGGCCCGGACGAAACTGCGCAAGGAAGTGGCGGACGCCAAACTGCGCCGGCGCCTTCGGCCCCGCTACCGGCTCGGCTGCAAACGCATCCTGCTCTCCAACACGTACTACCCGACGTTCAACCAGGAGCATGTACGGCTCATCACGGACGGCATCGCGGAGGTGCGGGAGAAGTCGATCGTCACCGCGGACGGCGTCGAGCACGACACCGACGTCATCGTCTGCGCCACCGGGTTCCACGTCACGGACTCGCCCACCTACCAGCGGATCTTCGGCAGAGACGGGCGCAGCCTCGCCGATGTCTTCGACGAAGGCGGACTGCAGGTCTACAAGGGCACCGCCATCGCGGGATTCCCCAATATGTTCCTGCTGGTCGGCCCCAACACTGGTCTCGGCCACAACTCGATGATCTTCATGATCGAGTCCCAGGTGAACTATCTCGTCGGAGCGCTGACCGCCATGAAGCGGCAGCGGCTGCGCACCCTGGAGGTACGGGCATCGGCGCAGCGCGAGTACTACCGGGAGCTGCAGCGAAAGCTGTCGCGGAGCGTCTGGAACACCGGGGGCTGCTCCAGCTGGTACCTGGACAAGCACGGTGCCAACACCACGATGTGGCCCGGATTCTCGTTCGCGTTCCGCGGCATCACGCGGACATTCGACATCGAGGCCTTTCACATCTCCAGCTGAGGACGAATATGACGACGAATACGACGACGAATACGACGACGAACAAGGCCGGGAAGTCGGGGGACGTCTTCAGGGACAAGGTCGCTGTCATCACCGGTGCGGGGTCCGGAATCGGGCGCGCACTCGCCGTACGGCTCGCCGAACTCGGCGCCCGTCTCGCCCTGTCCGACGTGGACCTGAAAGGAGTCGAGGAGACCGCGGCGCGGTGCCGGGCGCGCGGTGCGGGGGACATCACCGTGGCCCGGCTCGATGTCACCGAAAGAGGGTCCGTCGTCTCCTACGCGGAGGATGTACGCACGTATTTCGGCGCCGTCCACCAGATCTACAACAACGCCGGTATCGCCTACTACGGCGAGGTGGAGCGGGAGTCCTTCAAGGACATGGAGCGCGTCCTGGACGTCAATTTCTGGGGCACGGTGAACATGACCAAGGCTTTTCTGCCTGATGTCATAGCCTCCGGGGACGGGCACGTCATCAATGTCTCCAGCCTATTCGGCCTGGTCACCTATCCGGGACAAAGCGCTTACAACGCTTCGAAGTTCGCGGTGCGGGGATTCACCGAGTGCCTGCGCCAGGAGATGCTCCTCGCCCGCCACCCCGTGCGCGTGACCTGTGTCCACCCCGGCGGTATCAAGACCGCTGTCGCCCGCAACGCCGGGGCCGCGCAGGGCCTGGACGCGGCCGCCATCGCGCGTGCCTTCGACAAGCGGCTCGCGCTGCACAGCCCCGAGATGGCGGCCGAGACCATCGTGCGGGGAGTGCGGGCCCGCCGCGCCCGCGTCCTCATCGGCGCGGAGGCCAAGGCGCTCGATCTGCTCGGGCGGGTCAGCCCCACGGGCTCGCAGCGCTTGGGCGCCCTGCTGTCCCGCCTCTTCAGGATCGCGCCACGCCCGGGGACGCGGACCTGAGGGCGCACCTGCCCCTGCCGCGCGCCCGGGCCCGAGCTCAGATGATGTTGGTTGCCCTGGCCACGCTCCACAGGGAGCGGGGCGACATCCCGCCGTCGAATGCGAAGTACTCGGGCAGTACGGCGGTCGGATACCACTTCGACTTGTATTCCAGCTGGCTCTTGGCGGGATACACCCGATCACCGTGGTCGGCGATCAGTCGGACGATTCGTGCGGCGATCCGACTGGCGGTCGGCAGCTGGTGGGCGTCATCCAGGCCGGTGAACGGCGTGAACCCGAAGTGCAGCCAGGACGTGCCGGCCGCCCGCAGCTCTTCGATCACCTTGGAGTTGATGGCCTCCATGACACCGGGCGGACAGTCGGGCAGACGCCGGCTGAGGTCGTGCAGCCAGCCCGGACGGGTGCCGTAGACCGGGACGTAGGAGACGTACGCGATCACCCGGCCGTCGATCTTGCCTGCGTACAGCTTGCGCATCGGCTGCCACTGGCCGCCGATCTCGCCCACCAGGAAGGCGAGTTCCTTGGTGTGCTTGCCCTTTTCGAGGAGCCAGCGGTCATTGATCGCGCCGATCTCCTCGGCATGGTCGCCGGGATCCACTTCCTCGATCTCGAGGCCGGCCCGCAAGGCCCTTGAGATCTTGTTGCGCAGCCGTACGAAGCGTTTGCCGCGCAGGGTGAAGTCGGTGAGTTCGACGGCGTACGACGCTCCCACCTGATTCACCGTGAGACCGAGGTCGGCGAACAACTCCGCGTCGTCCCGCTGCAGTTGGGCGGCGATCACCTTGCAGCCGCTTCGATGGGCCGCTTCGAGGAACCGCGATTCCAGTTCCCGACGGTCCGCGGTGTCTGCGAACGGGCCGCCGAACTGAATCCAGCGACGCCCCTGAACTCGATAGCAAACAAAGCCGTCAAGGCCGGCGTGGGTGAAGTATGTATTGCCTCGATTGAGCGCGAGAAAGGCGCTGGGGTTGTCCGCGTAATGCTCCAATACCGAGACGATCGGAGCATGTTCTTCCGGTCGGAGCGAGTCGGGCATCTGCATGCTCTGTCCTCACGTACGGAAATCCTTGGGAACCGACGTTAGCGACCGCTTCTGACGGCGGGCCCACGTCGCCCGATGACGGATGTCAGATGCATTTCAGAGCCACGTTGAACACTTCTTGCGGTATCACGGACAGCGTCGCGTCAGCCACCGTCGTGAGGTGCCGCCGCGTCCCAGAATCCTAGATTGCGGGGTCACTTTGACAGAGAACGTTGAAGCCTGTGGAATCCCCTCACTGAGCAGCTACGTACGTGGAAAAGACGTCGAAAGTGGCCAGTGGGTCTATGTTCTCTCCGCTCGCGCGGTCCTCGACGACTCGTTCGCGAGCCTCACCCTCAAACGCCGCCTGGAGTCCGGCAGAGCTTCTCCGGCCGAGGTACCGGACGGCGTGATCGCCGGCCGGGTCGCCCTCGCCGACACGGAAACGATCCAGGAGGCGCTGGCCGCCGCGGCCGAGGCCGCGAAGATCTGGCGGGCGGCGCCGCTCGCGACCCGCTTCGACGGCTGGATGCAGCTGCTGCGCGCCACCATCGACGAGCACGAGGACGAACTGATCAACCTGCTGACCCTGGAGGGGCACCCGCTCGAGCTGGCGAAGTGGGAGCTCTCCGGGATGCGCGAGCTGACGAGGATCGAGACCGCGGAGTACCTGCGCGGCCAGATGCGGCAGGACTTCGCCATCGACGGCCGGCGCAACATCGTGCGGCGACAGGCCGACGGCGTCGTCTGCGTCACGCCGCCCGCCAACGCCCCCCTGGTCAGCGCGCTGCTCGGCACCATGTGCATACCCGGCGGCAACGCGGCGGTCATACGGGCGCCGCGCAGCGCCCCGTACGGCGTCACCTATGTGCTGCGCCGGCTCGTCGTACCGATCCTCGAGGAGCTCGGCGCCCCGCCGGGACTGCTCAACGTGGTCTGCGGCAACCCGGGGCCGATGCTCGACATCTGGCTCGACAGCCCGCACGTCGACGACATCATGTACTTCGGGGACGTCCCCACCGGCCTCAAGGTGGAGCGCCGCTGCGTCGACGCGGGCAAGAAGCCCATCCTCGAACTGGCGGGCAACGACGTGGTCCTGGTGTGGAAGGACGCCGACCTCGACCGGGCCGCCGACGCCCTCGCGGAGAGCTTCTACGGCTCAGGACAGCTGTGCATGATCCCGAACCAGGCGGTCGTGCACCCCGATGTCGCGGACGACCTGATCGACCGTGTCGCCCAGCGCGCCCGGCGGCTGCACCCCGGCTACCCGGACCAGGAGGGCGTGCTGCTCTCCCCGGTGCTGCGCCACGACAAGTTCAACGACTTCCTCAAGGACGCCGTGGACAAGGGCGCGACCGTCGTCACCGGCGGCCATGGCATGGAGATCGACGGCACCCGCTCCAGCTCCGGGTTCTTCCTCGAACCCACCGTCCTGCGGGTCGACGGTCTTGGCGAGGCACGCGAGTTGAAGGCGGTCAAGCACGAGACGTTCTTCCCGCTGCTGCCCATCGTGGTGCCGAAGAGCACCGACGACGAGACACTCCTCGACGCCTTCATCGACTTCACCAACTCGAACGTGTACGGGCTGCGCAATTCGCTGTGGACAGCCGACGACGAGGTGACCGACCGGTTCGTCGCCGAGACGGTCACGGGCGGACTGCTCAAGGTGAACGACTCCCACATCGCCTTCACCGCGCCCCTGCCCTCGCACGGCGGCACCGGATTCACCGGCGGCGCCTTCGGCGAGGCCAACTACCCCGTGCTGCGGACCACCCATCTGCAGGGAGTCTCCGTCATCAGGAGCGATCCGGCCCGATCCGCCGGCCTGTCCGCGAAGGACACGAAGGACACGAAGGAAACGGAGGACACAGAGGGCGCAAGGGGTGCGAAGGGCACGAAGGGCGCGCAGAACGAGGGGGAGGTAAGCGATGCGCTCGCTCGATGAGGCACGGGCCGTCTGTGAGAACCACCTGCCGGGCCTGCTCTCCAAGCTCTCCGAGTCGCCCCTGGCCGACCTGGAGAAGCCCGGCAACCGCGGCCTCGAACTGTTCCGTGCCGCGGGCGGCCCCGGCCTGGTCATCCCCCAGGCCTACGAGGGCAAGGGGGCCACCCCGCTGGAGGCGATGCAGGTGACCCGGGCGGTCGGAGCCGCCGCCCCGTCGCTCTCCGTGGCCTCGACCATGCACCACTTCTCGGTGGCGACGATCTTCACCCTCGCCGAGAGCCTGCGTTCCAGCGGCGTCGAGTGGGCGCTGCTCGAAGGCATCGCCACCCAGAACCTGCTGGTGTCCTCCGGCTTCGCCGAGGGAAACCCGGGGCAGGGCATCCTCTCGCCGGCCGTGGGCGGTGTCCGCACGGAGGGCGGAATCGTCGTCAACGGATCCAAGCGCCCCTGCAGCATGTCCCGTTCGATGGACCTGCTGTCGGCCAGCGTCTCGGTCCCGGGCGCCGACGGCGAGGCCGAGACCGTCCTCATGCTCATCCCCGCGAACACGCCCGGCGTCTCCGTGCACCCGTTCTGGCAGAGCGACGTCCTGGCCGGGGCCGAGAGCGACGAGGTCCGTCTCACCGACGTCTTCGTCGACGACCGGCTGCTCGTACCGACCGAGACCGGCGAGCGGGGCGAGGTCGACGAGCTGCAGACCGTCGGATTCATGTGGTTCGAAATGCTCATCACCTCCTGCTACTTGGGGATGGCCAGCGCCCTGGTGGAACGGGCCCTCGCCGACAAGCGGGTCAGTGCCGGCACCGCGGCGGACCTGGGCATCCGGATCGAGACGGCCGCCCAGCTCCTCGAAGGCATCGCCCACCAGCTGACCGGCCGCGCAGGCGACAACCAGGCCCTCGCCAAGGCCATGGTCGCCCGCTACGGCGCCCAGGAGGCAATCGTCGACGCCGCGCGCGGAGCGGTGGAGGCACTCGGCGGCATGGCCTACATCGGGTCGTCGGACGTGTCCTACCTCGCCGCCGCCTGCCACTGCGTCACCTTCCATCCGCCGTCGCGCTCCGCGACCAGCAACGCCCTCGCGGCCAGCTTCCGCGGCGACGTGCTCCGTTTCGAGTGAGGTGGACCATGGAGCAGTACGCAGCGATGGACAACGCCCGCGTCTCACAGGTGTACCGGCAGAACCTCAGCTCGGGCCGGGCCCGCCTCGCCGAAGTGCTCGGCGGCCAGGTGGAAGTGGAGTCGTCGGGCGCCTGGATCACCACGAGCGACGGCGAGAAGATCCTCAACGCCGGTGGCTACGGGGTGTTCATCACCGGCGCCCGCCACCCCGCCGTGGTGCGTGCGGTCGAGCGGCAGCTGCACAGCCATCCGATCGGCACCCGCATCTTCCTCGAACCCGCCGCCGCCCGCGCGGCGCAGGCACTGACCTCCGTCACCCCGCCGGGCCTCGAACGCGTGCACTTCTCCGGCTCGGGAACGGAAGCGGTCGAGGCGGCCCTGAAGATGGCACGCCTCAGCGGCCGGCACCGGCTCGTCTCGATGGTCGGCGGCTACCACGGCAAGACACTCGGCGCCCTGTCGGTGACGGCCAAGAGCGCCTTCCAGGACCCCTTCCGGCCGCTGCTGCCGAACGTCAGCCACGTGCCGTTCGGCGATGTCGCCGCCCTGACGGACATCCTGGCGCGGTACCCGGGCGAAGTCTGCGTCATCGTCGAACCCGTACAGGGAGAAGGCGGCGTGGTGATCCCGCGGCGCGGCTATCTCTCCGAAGTACGCGCCGCATGCACCGAGTTCGGGGCGCTGCTCGTCGTGGACGAGATCCAGACGGGCCTCGGCAGGCTCGGCGCCTGGTGGGGCGTCGACGCCGAAGAGGTGCGCCCCGACATCCTGCTCTCCGGCAAGGCCCTGGGCGGTGCGGTCGTACCGGTCGCCGCGACGATCGCCACAGCCGAGGCCTTCGCCGCACTCGACCGCGACCCGGTCCTGCACACCTCGACGTTCTCCGCGGCGCCGATCGCGATGGCCGCGGTCTGCGGCGCGATCCGGGCCATCGAGGAGGACGGCCTGGTGCAGCGGGCCGAGGCGCTGGGGAACCTCCTCACGCCCACGCTGACCCGGATCATGGGGGAGCGCCTGCCGCACCACCCGCACGTAGTGCGCGGCGCGGGCCTGCTCATCGGCGTCGAGTTCATGGATCCCGCGATGGCGGCGGACCTGTTCATCGCCCTCGTCTCCCACAACGTGGTCGCCAATCTCTCGCTCAACTCCGACCACGTGGTGCGCTTCACACCGCCGGCCACCCTGACCGACAGCGACGTCGAATTCTTCGTCGAGCGGTTCGAGCGAGCAGCCCGGCAAGTCGCCGACCGAAACCCTGAATACGAGGTACTGGCAGATGCGTAGCCTGGAATTGAAGTTGCGTGCCGACGACGTCACCGCGGAAGCGGCCTATCAGCGCATCGCGGAGTTCGAGCGCTACCCGGAGTTCGTGGACGAAGTCCGTTCCGTCACCGTGCACGGCCAGGAGAGCCAGGGGCCGCTGGCGAGCGACTGGGACATCTTCTTCCGCAACGGCCCGCTGCGCTGGTCGGAAGTCGACTACTTCCAGCGCGACACCCTGCGGATCGTCTTCGAGCAGACGGCCGGCGACTTCGAGGTGCTCCGCGGCTCGTGGCACGTCGTCCCCGTCGCGGAGGGCTGCGAGGTGACCTTCGAGGCGACGTTCGACTTCGGGATCCCCAGCCTGGCCGGTGTGCTCGAGCCGATCGCGGCCAAGGTGCTGAAAGAGGCCATCGCCACGATCGTGCACCGCCTCCTCGGAGACGTGAGCGTCGTCGGAGACCCGGCGACCGCCGCGGCCGTCGCCGCGCGGCTCGCGGGCGACAGCCAGCCGCAGCCGGCCTCGGCCGCCTGACACCGGGGAACCGTCATGGACCACGTGAACCGCTTCGAAAGCAAAGCCACGTTCGGGCTGCTGCGCCTCGAATACGGTGCCGCGCTCGTCGTGTGCTCCGTCCTCTTCCTCCTGCACCTGTCCGAAGTGCGCTGGTGGGCCGCCATCGTGCTCTTCCTCTACATCGACGTGATCGGCTATCTGCCCGGCGCGATCGCCTACCGACGGGCCAAGGGCGGCGACATCTCCAAGGCCTACTACGTCGTCTACAACACGATGCACAGCTTCGTCACCAACGCCGCCGTCCTGGGCATCTGGGCAGCGGTCGCCGGATTCGAATGGGCCATGCTCGCGGTGCCGATCCATCTGTGCGGCGACCGCGCCCTGTTCGGGAACTTCCTGAAGTCCTTCCGGGTCCGCTTCGAACCCGCGCCGCTCGCCGCGTTCCAGGACTTCGAGCGGAAACTCGCCGAACCGGACCGGCCCAAGAGCCCACTGCCCGAGCGAGTC
Organism: Streptomyces monticola; assembly: GCF_042665355.1. Lineage (NCBI taxonomy): Bacteria > Bacillati > Actinomycetota > Actinomycetes > Kitasatosporales > Streptomycetaceae > Streptomyces > Streptomyces monticola. The sequence goes on from NZ_JBHTCF010000030.1 coordinate 26,324, forward strand.
TGAGGAAGGAGGGCACGTCCGTGACCAGTGAACGGCCCCTCATCAACCTGTACGTCCAGGGCTGTCGGCTGCCCGGCTTCTCCGGAGCCCTGCGAGGCAGACGATGACCGGACACGGAACCCCCTGGGCCGCCACCGGCCACGAATCAAGCCGCCCCCGCCTTCGCGGACGACGCCGCTGCGACGTCGCGGTGATCGGCGCCGGTCTGACGGGTCTGTCCACGGCGGTCGAACTCCTCACCCTCGACCCGGGACGCGATGTCGTCGTACTCGAAGCAGATCACGTGGCGGCCGGTGCGAGCGGCCGCGGCACAGGACTGCTCGGCCCCCGCATCGGGCCCGCCCTGACCGTCGCGCGCAAGCGGTACGGCGACACCGTCGCACGCGCGGCCCACCTGTGGTCGCACGCCGCCGTGCGGCACGTCCTCGACCTGGTCGAAGAACACCGCATCGCCTGCGATCTGACCCCCGGCAGCCAGCTGATCGTCGCCCCCGACGAGCAGGCCGCCACCGCACATCACCAGGAACACGAAGCTGCCCAAAGCCTCGGCCTGCCCGTGGAGTTCGTCCCACGACAGGAGCTGCCGCAGCACGCGGATCACTACCACAGCGGCCTGCGCCACGGCCCCGCCGCGACCCTGGACCCGGCAGCTCTGACCGAACAGCTGGCCGGGGCCGGCGAGCGGCTCGGCCTGACCATCCACGAACGCAGCCCGGTACGCCGCATCACACCAGGACTGCTCCCCACCGTGGTCACCGACGACGGCGAACTGACCGCCGATCACGTGGTCATCGCCGTCAACGCCTTCGGTACGTCGCTGGCGGCGGCGCCGCGAGGCGTGCTCGGCGTCCGGGTCCAGGCGGCCGTCACGGAAAAACTGCGGCAGCCGCAACTGGACGCCCTCCACGGCCTGCGGACCGAACCCCTCATCGGACACGGCGAGTTGACACCGTACTTCCGGCTCACCCCCGACGACCGCCTGGTCATCGGCGGCGGAGCCATCGAACGCGGCTCGTACGGCGCCGCCGCACCCGCCCCCGGCAGGCTCCGCGCCGCAGCGCGCGCCCTGTCACCCGCCCTCGCCGACATCGAGCTCGACTCGGCATGGGCGGGCCCCATCGGCGTGACCAGGGACGGCCTGCCCACCGTCGGCCACCACCCCGCCGCGCCCTGGGTGCACCACGCCGGCGGCTGCAACGGCCACGGGCTCGCGGTCACCGTGTACAGCGGCGCCCTGCTCGCACGCCGGATCGCCGACCCCGACGCCCGCCCGCCCGCACTGCCGTGGCTGCGGAAGAACGCCCCCTGGCTGCCGCGGGGAGCGCTCACGAACCACGCGCTCGACCGCTACCTGGCCCATCTCACAGCCGCTTCGGCCAGGCAGCCGTACCGGCCGCACCGGCACCCCGGCCAGACGACGGCCGGGCGGACCGGCAGCGCATGACGGACGGAGACACCCCATGAAGAGCGCCCTGAAGAGCACCGCGACCGCCTGCGGCCGGCTGCTGACAACGGCTTCGATCAGCAACCCCAAGGTCGAAGGAGCCCTGGACCGCATGCCGCCGGGCCCCTCGGACCCGGTGGCCTTGCAGACGCTCCGCTTCCGGCGCAGCAGGCAGCACTATCTGACAGAGATGCACGAACGGCACGGAGACATGGTCACCCTGCGGGTCGTACCCAACGGCCCGTTCGTGCTCCTTCGCGACCCCGAGCACATCCGTGAGGTCTTCCGCGGCGCACCGGATGTCTTCCACGCGGGCGCGGGCAACTCGCTGCTCGTGCCGATCGTCGGCCGGCACTCGGTCCTCACGCTCGACGCGCCCGAGCACCGCCCGGCCCGCAAGCGGATGATGCCCCCGTTCCACCACGAGCGCATCGCCAAGCTGACCGAGTCGATGCTGCGGATGGCACAGGAAGAAGCGCGCAGCTGGCCGGTCGGCAAGCCCATCCGGCTCCTTGAGCGGACCTACGCGCTCACCCTCGACATCATGGTGCAGGTGGTCTTCGGCGTCGACGAACAGGAGCGCGCCGCCGAACTCAGCTCCGCCCTGCGGAAGGTGGCCGACTTCGGCCTCACCGACATCCTGGTCTGGATGCGCCCCGGTCTCGGCAGGTACTGGCCCTGGCGCAACGTCGTCCGCAACCTCGAGCACGCCGACGAACTGATCTACGCGGAGATCGCGCGGCGCCGGGTCTGCCCCCGCCGCTTCGAGCGCTGCGACGTCCTGACCATGCTCCTCGAGGGCGAGCCCGACGACGAGGTGGTGCGCGACGAGGTCATGACGCTGCTCGTCGCCGGCCACGAGACCACCGCCGTCGCCCTGGCCTGGCTCTTCGAGCGGCTGCTTCGCCACCCGCAGGCCCTCGCCCGGGTGCGCGAGGGCCTCGACGATCCCAAGGACCCCTACAGGGCCGCGGTGTTCAAGGAGGCGCTGCGGGTCCGGCCGGTCATCCACAACGTGGCGCGGCGGCTCACCGAGCCGATCGAGCTCGGCGGATATCTGCTGCCCGCCGGGGTGTCGGTGCTCCCGTCGATCGGAGCGGTCCAGTCCGACCCGCGGCTGTGGGGCGCCGACGCCCGGGAATTCCGCCCCGAGCGATGGCTGGAGGGCACCCCGCCGCAGAACGCGTGGATCCCCTTCGGCGGCGGTGCGCGCAGGTGCCTGGGGGCGACGTTCGCGCAGACCGAGGTGGAGACCGTCCTGGCGGGCGTGCTGAGCGCCGTGGATCTCAAGGCCGTCGGAGACGGGGACGAGGGCAGCGCCATGAACCACATCACCATGATCCCGAAACGCGGTGCCCGCGCCGGCGTCGTACGCCGACACCGTCCCTGATCCGAACGGACCTGATCCGACGGGACCTGATCCGACGGGACCTGATCCGACGGAATCCAACGAGAGGTATGTCATGGAGCAACGCCTGCGCCTCGCAGCGATCGTCAACCCGGCGGCGGGCAGTGACGGCGACAGCCTGGTCGACGCGCTCGCCTCGCACGCCACGGCCGACGTGAGCGTCCTTCGCACCACGGGCCCGGGAGACGCCGCCGACCTCGGGTACAAGCTGGCCGCCGAGGCCACACCGCCGGACGTCGTCGTCTCGGTGGGCGGCGACGGCACGGCTTTCGAAGTCGCCTCCGGCCTGCGACGGGCGCATGAATCGGGGGCGGGCCCGGTGCCACCTCTGCTGGTCGCACCGGGCGGCACCGGCAACTCCGTCTACCGCGGGCTGTGGAACGACGCGCCGTGGGAGGACGTGGTGCGCGAGGTCACCGGCGGGCGAGCCAGGACAAGAGCCCTTGACCTGGCCAGGATCGAACAGAACGACCAGCTCGTGGTCCTGGGATCCGGCAGCGGGCTGTTCGCACAGACACTGCTCAAGGCCGCCGAACTACCGGGCCGGGGCCGGGAGTTGCTGATGGACGCGGCGCTCGCGGCGATGGCGGAACACGAGCCGTACCTCGGACGCGTAAGCGTGGACGGCAGGGTGATCCACGAGGGCGGGATCGTCGAGACCATCATGGGCGGGTTCCGCTACCGCGGCGGCCTGCTCAACCTCGTGCCCCTGTCGGTCCTCGACGACGGGCTGCTCGACATCACGGTCGTGACCTCGCTCGCGGACATGAACGCCTTCGCCGAGGCGGCGCTCGGCGGCAACGTCTACGACGTGCCCGGGATCCGCCAGGGCCGAGGACGGCACCTGACCGTCGAACGGCTCGACGGGCAGCCGCTGCTCTTCGAGCACGACGGTGAAGTCATGCCGCGGACGACTCCCGTCTGCGACCTCCATGTCCTGCCCGGCGCGCTGAACGTTCTCACTCCGTCCGAAGCGCCCGCCTGGTTCCGGGAGCGGTGAGCCATGGCTCGGCCACCCGGATCGGCCGGGGGAGTGCCCCTGCTCCGGCACGTGAGCAGCTGTCAGATCGTCGGGGAACGATCCGCCGCACTCGCCGCACTCGCCGCGTGGGCCTGAACGCCCCGCCCCGATCTCTCCTGAAGGGACCTTGATGCCGACCAGCTCCACCGACGCGACATCCACGGACCCGGCGCCCCCGGCCGCGTACCAGGCGTCACTGACCGCGCGCCTCGCCGACTGGGCACGCCAAGTGACCTACGCGGGCATACCGGAACACACCCTGGAAGCGGCGCGCAGCCAGATCATCTCCAACCTCGCGGCGGTGCGCGCGTCGATGAGCCACCCTGTGGGGCGCTCGGTCATCGCCGCTTTCGGGCCGCCGCTCCAGGACGATCCGAGCCGGTCCGCCTACGTCCTGGCGGCGCTCGCGACCGTCCTCGACTTCGACGAGGTCGCCTACTCGGGCCATGTCTCGGCGGGATCCGTCAACGTCGCGGTCGCGGAGGCCCTGAGCGGCCGTCTGGACGGCAAGGCCCTGCTCGCCGCCGTGGTCACCGCCAATGAATGCGCGGCACGGATCACCGCGGCGACCATCCTCAGCCCGTTCTTCCGCGGCCAGACCAACACCCACTGCCATCTGGCCAGTGCCGCGGTGGCCCGGCTGCACGCCCGCGGCGCCCCGCCGGAGGAATGGACGGCCGCGCTCGGCCTGGCCCTCGGCATCCTCGCCGTCCCGCTCCACCACGGCGTGGTGACAAGCGATGTGAAGGCGTTCAGTGCTGCCGCCCCGGTCCGCCTCGCCCTGGACTCCTGCGACGCGGCGGAACACGGCCTGGCAGGACCGCCCATGGTGCTGGAGCACGAGGAGGGGCTGCTGGCCCAGCTTTCGGCCGTCCCGGTCCCGGAGACGGTGCTCAGCCGGCTCGGGCAGCGCTGGCACACGGACACACTGACGTACAAGCGCTTCCCCGGCAGCGCCTATCTGCACGCGGCCTTCGACTGCGCCGAATCGCTCCACCGCCGGCTCGGCGCGGTCGACCCCGACAGGGTCCGCCGCATCGTCGTCGACGGCTCGCTGCTGACGTGGCAGATGCAGCGGAAAGTCGCCCCGGCCCTCAAGGGCACCGGAACATCGGTGTCCGCCGCGACCCTGTCGGTCGGCTACGGCATCGCGGCCCTGCTGATGACCGGTTCCTTCGGGGCGGCGGATCTGCTGCCCGAAGCCCTGGGCGACAAAGCCCGCTGGACCTTGGCCGACAAGGTCACCGTCGAACACGACATGGCACTCACGGTCCGGATGGCACAGGCGACATCCCCCCTGGGGGAAGCCCTGCGCGAGGCGGGCGAACGCGCCCTGGAATGGCCGGAGTTGAAGCGCTGGACCGGTGCGGACGCGCCCGCCCTTCTCGCCTCACTCGGCGCTTCGGAAGAGACGTTCGAGAAGGCGACCATGGCCATTGGCGCGCGGGTCCGCCTTGAGATGTCGGACGGTTCGGCCGTCACTGAGGAATGCGAGGCCTTCACCGGCTCGGCGGGAGCGCGGACGCGCCGCAGTCACCGTTCCCTCGTGCGGCGGAAGTTCCTCGCGACGGGCGGTGGAGAAGAGGCGCTGTCCGGGCTCGAACTGCTCGACCGCCTCGATTCCGAGGAAACAGCGAGGGTGCTGCGAAAGGCGGTTGAGGCCTGACCGCGACCCACCGGGCCTGCCCGGCCGAAGGCAGCCGATCGCGCGGCACCGGCGGCGGCCGGGCGCTCAAGCGGATTCGACGGAGTCGAACTGAGCCAGGTGCGGACTGAGCATGACGCGTGTCGTGATGGAGAGCTTTCGAAAGACGTTGCGCAGGTGAAAGCTGACCGTGTGGGGCGACAGTTCAAGGGTGTTGGCGATCTGCTGATTGGTCAGGCCCCGTCCCGCGTGGCGCGCGATCTGGATCTCGCGCGGGGTCAGGGACGCCACCCGGCTCCGCGTGACGTCGGCCGACGGCGCGGCGGTGGGAGGCGCGAAAGGTGTCCGCGCGTGCGCCCCGGGCGGAACGGGGTCGGATGCCGATGTCTCGCGCAGCAGGGGGACGGCACCGTCCAGCGGGGTGAGCACCCCGGGACTGCCACCCGACAGCGCCACACGGGCGTGGTCGGCCGCGGACTCGAGCACCGGGACACCCGGGTTGTTCCGGGCCAGACGTTCCAGGGCCTGCAGAAGCCGCCGGGCGAGTGCCATGTCTCCGGCACGGCGGGCGAGGGCGACCAGCCAGGCAGCCCGGGCCGGGTCCTCGACGAAGCACCCCGATTCGCTGGCGAGGAGCCGCCAGGTCGCGTGGATCTGTTCGACGGCCGGGCCGGGACCCTCCTGCGCCGCGATGATCGCGATCTCGGCCACGGCGGCCCGTGCCGTGGAGTCCGGATAGGCGTAGCGCCGGATGTGGCTGTGGTATTCGCCCAGGGCCTTGGCCGCGCTCTCCTGATCCCCTTGGCCGAGGTACGCCATGGCGGAGACTGAAAGAGCGAGCTTCACGCTCACGGCCGAGGACTGCTGCACGCTGATGCCGAGTGCCTCTTCGGACTTCTCGATCGCCGCGCCGAACCTCCCTTCCTGAAGGTCGAGCACGGCCAGCAGCGCGGGCGGTATGGAGCTGAACCCGAAAAGCCCGGAGCCGGTGATGATGGTGCGCACATCGCTGATGACACGGAGGGCCGGTTGCGATACTCCGATATCCAAGAGCTTCTTCGCGAGCAGCAGATGTGCGTAGAGCCGCCACATGGGTATGACGCCATCGGACTTCTTGGCCGCGGTTTGGCTCAGCCAAAGCCCTCGGGTGAGATCACCGACATGCCAGGCCTCATTCGCCTCCAGACACAGGGCGACCACCTCGAGTGAGTCGATGTCGTCGCCTTCGCCGCGGGCCCGCACCCATTGCTCGATGCTCTCGCCGAGCATGGCGCCGACAAACATGCGGAAAGCGAGGACATCACGGTGGGCCGGCGTCGAGTCGTCCAGTTCTTGCAGTGCGTCATTCACAAAGTTGAGCGCGTCATGAATGTTGCCCCTGATGAAGCAGATCCTCGCTCGGTCGAGCCTGGTCCGGGCAGGCTCGTGCATGGCGTCCGGGCAATGCGCGCCAATGAGATAAAGAACCTCACCCATGGAAGCGGGATCGGGAGAGTCGAGGGCGGTGTTGCGCTCGCCCGTTGACGGATCACTTGTCCCGACAACATAAGGCGACTTCGAGCTCATCCCGTAATTGCCGACCCTTACCCCGTTCATTTACTCCCCCAGAGACCAGGTAGCCCATCCAGAGCCTGGCAATGCTAAATCTCTGCGAGTTCACAGGCCATCCTCGCCGGTGATTTGCTTGTTACTTTGGGGAGTGGCCCGCTCACTGGCCAAGCCCCCGTCGGTCAAGTGGTATGCCACAAATGACCGCAAGCGTCCTGGAGGCTGAAACGGTGGCCTCCGTAACCATTTTGCCCAATAAAACGGACGCGTCGGGGTGCTTGACCGGGCGGCGATCCCCTCGCACAGCCGAGGCGACAGTGAGGGCGCCAACCAGGGCGACAGCGAGGGACGCAGCGCCGCCGGGGGAATGGCTCGGCGCTGCGTCCCTGGGCTTCACGGACCGCACGTCGCGGCTGCCGTGTCCCTCGCGTTCAGCCTTGGGCCTTCGGCCGCTTCGGCAGGAGGTAGACGGCGATGCCCGCGATGACGGCGAAGACCAGCACACCGAAGGACGCGACGGCGAAGGCGTCGCCGCCGGCGGTGACACGGCCGACCTGCTCGGGGTGGTAGGCGGAGAAGTAGAGCGCTCCGATGATGGCGACGCCGATCGCTCCGCCGACCTGCTGGGCCGTGGACAGGACCCCTGAGGCGACACCGGCCGACTCGGGCCGGACGCGGCTCAGCACCGTGTTGAGCGCCTGCGGGATGACGAGGCCGCCGCCGATGCCCTGGAGGATGAGGGAGGGGATGAGGAGCAGCGGGGTGATCCGCGGTCCGGTTACCAGCAGGAGGCCGCTCGACAGGTAGCCGACCGCCATCAGGATCACGCCGGCTTCGAGGACGCGCCGTCCGTACTTGGGGATGAGACGGCCTGCCGCCAGGCTGAATACGAAGAACGCCGTGGCCTGCGGTGACTGGACCAGGCCTGCGCCGAGCGCCGAGAGGTGCAGGGACTCCTGCATCGTGACCGACAGGGCCAGGTTGTAGGAGTAGACCAGCGCGTACGCGGCGATGACGAGGACGAGCCCGAGCGAGAAGGAGCGCTGGCCGAACAGTGTCAGCGGCACCAGCGGGTCGCCGTCGCGCCGTTCCAGGCCGCGCTCGACCTTGGCGAAGACGCCGAACATGATCGCGCTCCCCGCGAAGCTGGGCCACACCCACCACGGCCATCCCGCTTCCTGCCCCTGGATCAGCGGGAGCACCAGGAGGAAGAGGGCCGCGCTGAGTACCAGGACTCCGGACATGTCCAGCTTGCGGAGGGCGGGCGTGTCCGTCTTCGGCACGTGTCGCATGGCGAGCAGGAACAGGGCGATCCCGATCGGCGCGTTCACCCAGAACACCATGCGCCAGCCGGAGCCGAACAGGTCGGCGCCGATCAGCAGGCCGCCGATGAGCTGTCCTCCGATGGTGGCCATGCCCAGGACGATGCCGATCGCGCCGAACACGCTGTGCCGCTTGGCTGCCGGGACCAGGATCGTGACGTACGCGAACACCTGAGGCACCATCAGCGCGGCGCCGAAGCCCTGGATGACGCGCGAGGCGATGAGAATGCCCACGTTCGGCGAGAGCGCGCAGGCGACGGACGCGAGGGTGAAGAGCGCGATCCCGATGAGGAAGATCTGTTTGCGGCCGTACAGGTCGGCCAGGCGGCTGGCTGTGATGATGAAGACCGCGTAACTCAGCTGGTAACCCGCCAGGATCCACTGCGTGTTGCTGGGGGAGGCGTTCAGGTCCGTCACGATCGCGGGGTTGGCGACCACGACGATGAAGGAGTCGAGGACGGCCATGAACATCGCAGCCATGACGACCGCCATCGTCGCCTTGGGAATGGCGCCGGCCTTCTCGGTCACCACCGTCCGGATCTCTGTCTGCTGACTACTTGCCACGTCGGGAGACCTCTTCACTCGTAGGGTCCGGTACTGCTTGCGTCCAGGAAGCCGGGCCGGCCTGTTCCGCCTTGCCGCGCCCTCCAGCCGCGTCCCCACCACCCCGGCGAAGACGGGACTTGCCGCCCGCCATGTGAGCGTACGGTCGACCGTACGGTGTCTCAAGTGCCCCTTGCGACAATGGGAAGTTGCTGCCGCGAACCCCCCTTCGCCCCGCCGCCGCGCGCCCTCGCGCTCCCTGTCATTCGGCGACTTCGGGTTTCAGAGCCGCGTCAGGCCCCCTTGCGAGCATGGGCGCGCCTCAACTGCGCGGACCAGGGAGAGCCCAAGCCCCCCGACCTGAAATGGAATTGCTGCCATGGACATTGCCACCGGCCAGTCGGTGACCACCGCCGACCGGGAGTCGATCATCACCGAGGTGCTCGATGGGATCTACACCGAATCCGGCCGCGCCAACCCCTATCCGCTCTACGACAAGTTGCGCGCCCTTGGCCCGGTCGTCACGGCGCCGAACGGCACGGTCCTCATCAGCGGTTACGCCGAGCAGTTGGCATTCATGAAGGACCACCGGCTCAAGAAGCACCCCGGGCGCAGGCTCGCCGCCACGGGCTGGCCGGACTGGAAGGACCGCCCGTCGCTGAGGCTGATGTTCGACAGCATGATGTTCCTCAACCCGCCGGAGCACACCCGCCTGCGGAGGCTGGTCCAGGCAACCTTCACCCCCGGCCGAGTGAAGGGCATGCGATCAGTGGTCGAGCAGATCACCGCGGACATGCTGGACGCCCTCCCCAGAGGCACGGTGAACTGGGTCGAGGGTTTCGCCCTCCCGATGCCGATCGCCGTCGTCGGAGCACTGCTCGGCGTGCCCCCCGCCGACTGGCCCCTGTTCCAGTCCCTGGCCGCGAACTGGACGCTGGTCCTCGACGACGTCAGTCCGGAGACCGTCGAACGGGCCGACCCGTCGGCGGTCGAGATGGAGGAGTGCATCGCCCGTCTCGCCCATGACCGCGCCAAAAAGCCGCAGGACGACCTGATTTCGGCGATGGTGGCCGCTCAGGGCGACGACAAGCTCACTCGCCGGGAACTGGTCACCATGGCGGCCCTGCTGCTCGTGGCCGGCTTCGAGACCACCAGCGGCCTGCTCTCCAAAGGGCTCGCGGCCCTGCTCAAGCACCCCGAACAGGCAGACCGCCTGCGCACCGAGCCGGAACTCGCCGGCCCGGCGATCGAAGAACTGGTGCGCTACGACGCACCCGTCCAGTTCGTCGCGAACCGGACCGCCGAGGAGGACCTGGAGGTGGCGGGGATCAAACTCGCCCCGGGACAACCGGCCTGGGCCCTCATAGGCGCCGGCAACCGCGACCCCAAGGTCTTCACCCGCCCCGACGAACTGATCCTCGACCGCCAGGAGGCGGCCCCGTTGTCCTACGGCGGCGGCATCCATTACTGCATCGGCGCGGCCCTCGCCCGCCTCGAAGCCCAGGTCGCCCTCCCCGCCGTACTCCGAAAGTTCCCCGACATCCAACTGGCCGGTCCGCCCACCCCCCGATCCAGCCACCTCATCAGCGGCTTCGTCAGCCTCCCGGTCACGGTGTAGGCCGCCTCGTCCCGCCCGGACCAGGCGGCATGGCAGGGGCCGCTGATGTGAATGAACCGTGCGGGGATATGAGGTTTCGGTGTGTACCTCCGGTGCCGGAAGTGGTAGGACAAGGCGTCCAACTCGCGCTCGCAGCAGGGGAGTTGGTTCCGTCTGTGCGCGGCCTGGCTTGGTGGTGGGGGAGGGGCCGATGAAGAGGTCGAGTAACCGCGCGCGATGGACGGCCGCTGTCGCGGCAGGTGCGGCCTTGGGTCTGATGACCGCGGGCACCGGCCCGCAGGCGGCGCCCAGCCAGGGGCGGCTGGCGACCGCGAGCGAGGTGGCCGACGTGACGCTCGGCTATCGGGCCAACTCCCGCCTGGACAGCGCGGTTTCGTCGGCGACCGCCGTGCCGCCGTTCAAGAAGCTCTGGTCCCGGGACCTGGGGTCCGCGGTGTCCGCACCGGTGGCTGTCGGCGACCGTGTGTTCGCCGTCGTCAACGCCGACCAGGGGGAGGAAGGCGGCCCCCGCATGGAACTGGTGGGACTGAACGCCGCCACCGGCACAAGGCTGTGGCCGCAGAAGTTCCTCACCCAGTAACCGAACGCGACACTCGCCTACGGCGGTGGGCTGCTCTACACGCAGACCCACGGCGGTCAGGTGAGCGCCTGGGACCCGGCGACCGGCGCGCAGAAGTGGTCCGTCCCGCTCGGCCCGGCCCGGACCCAGTACCCGCCGACCTGGTACGGCGGAATCCTCTACACGCACACCGGCAGAGGCGAAGCCGTCGCTCTGAGCGCCGCCGACGGACAGCGCCTGTGGAGCACGCCGCTCGAGAACGACGCGTGGGCGCCCGTCGCCGTCGATGACATCGACGTATGGATCGGCTTCGACAACCTCGCCTCCTATCTCCTCGACCGTACGACGGGCCGCGTGCTGCGCCACTATGAGGATCCCGACCGGTGGGGGTCCGGGGACAACCCGGCCGTCCTCGGTGACGGCGCGCTGTGGCTGCGCAACGGCGGTGCCGACGAGACGGTGATCGCCTACGACCAGAAGACCGGCGCCAGACTGCGCTCGCTCCCGGCCGACGCGACACCCGCCTTCGGTCCGGGCCGCGCCTACGTCGCCTTCCGCGGCGTCGTCAAAGCCCTGAACACCGCCACGTACCAGCCGGTGTGGAGCTATCGCAGCCCGGTCGGGGCCGCGACCGTACGCCTCATCGCCAAGGGGTACGTCTACATTCAGGACGCCGGCGGTGAGTTGGTCGTCCTCGACAAGCGCAGCGGCCGCAAAATGTGGTCCCACCGGCTGTGGCCCGCGCCGCCCCCGGACTCGAACATCATCGCCGAAGAGGACTGGAGCGGCTGGACCGTTCCGGGTATCGCCACGGCTCGCGGACGCCTGTTCACCCCGGCCGACGGCGGCCTGCTGATCGGTTTCGGCAAGGCCTGACCCGTACCCGTATCTCACCCGTACCCGTACCCGTACCGGTACCGGCAAAAGGATCTGGCCACTTCCCGGCCGGCCGTGACCAGGGCCCGAGATCATCGCCGTACGGGAAGGCAACGCCGCCCCTTGAGGGCCGTGCTCGTATCAACACCGTTCGCGCAGGCACTGCGTCACCTTTCCCTCAGCTCCTCTGCGGCCGGCCCACCAACGGCACTATCGAGCCAGCTCGCCGCCGCCACGTGGACGCGCAGCCGAACAGACATCGATCATGACTCGTCACGGTCGGCCCTCGACGGGTACTCGACAAGAACTCGACGGGTATGAGCACGGTCTTGAGCTGGTGAGGGGGACGGTGTTGCGCACAGGCAGCCGCAATGCCCTGGGCAAGGAGATCCTGGACGAGGCGCAGCGGGCGCTCGGACTCAACCAGGAGCAGGTCGCGAAGATTCTCGGTACGTCCGAGCGGAGTCTGCGCAGCTGGATCAACAGCGTCTCCACGCTCAGCGTCACCCGGGTGAAAGAGCTCGCGGACGTCTACCAGTTGAGCCAGGACAACCGCACCAACCTCTACCAGCTGGCCGGCCTCCTTCCGCGTACGCTGCCCGCCGGCGACGTGTCCGCGACGCAACTGGTCGCCTATCAGCAGCTCGTCGACGGCTTCGAGCATCCCACCGTGATGTTCAGCATCGCCTGGGACGTCGTGGTGACGAACGACGCCTACCGGGATCTGTTCGGGTACGCCCGGCACCACCCCACCGATTCCCCGCTTCTCAACACCCTCCGCTTCGTGCTCTTCCACCCCGACGCACCCAAGCTTCTCGGGCACGACAACGACACCTTCGTCGAGGACTGGGTCATGCCGAGCGTCGCGAACTTCGCCGCGATGCTGTGGAAGCGCCCCGATGACGCTCGTCTGCTGAGCATCGAGAACGAGATCAAGCGCCGCCCCGCCATCCACAAGGCGTACCGGAAAGCCCCCAACTGGCTGGCGAGAACCGGCGATATGCATGTACGCCCCAGCCTGCGGGCGATCGTCGACCCCCGGTCGGGGGAGGCCACGCAGGTCCGGGTCATGACGCTCACCGATCCGGGCTGGCAGGGTCAGGAACTGCAGCTGGCGAGCTTCGTCCTCAGTCCGTCGTCGAGCCGCTCCGCCACCGGTCAGCGCGCGCTCTTTCCCATGGACGCGCTGGTCCAGGCGCAACCGCCCGTCCCGACGAGCGACCCACAGGCCGCGGCTGAGAAAGCGCCGCAGGCACCTCCGCCGGTCAGCCCGGTCCTGCCGGTCAGCCCGGTGCTGGGGGAGGTGCCCGGCGACGAGCAGAAGGACGAGCTGTGGGAGCTTCTTGAGGCATGGCGACGGATGCGCGGCCTCAGGCAGCTCGACGTCGCCGAGGCCGCGGGGATGCGGAGCGTCCAGGCCTACCGCTACCGGATGCAGCGCCCCACCCAGCTGAGCCGCAAGCTGGTCAGCCGCCTCGCGAACGTCCTCGGCATGTCCGAGAGCGACCGTTCACGCCTGTACCGCTACGCAGGACATGTGCCGGCCGCGAGGACCGCGCGCGAGCTGCGGGAGACCCCGGCCATGCAGCTCTACCAGCGGATTCTGGACGACATCACATACCCCTCGCACGTGTACGACGCCAGCTGGGACGTGATCACGTCGAACGCGGCGTACCGGAGCCTGTTCGGTGCCGTCGCCGACCGCGGCCCCGACTCGCCGCTGCGCAACGGACTGCGCTTCATCCTGTTCCACTCCCAGGCCCCTCAGATGCTGGGCGGGGGAGACCTGGACGCCTTCCACGACTCCTGGCTGCTGCCGGCCCTGGCGAACTTCCGCGGGGTGCTGCTTGCTTCGCCGGAGGAGCCGGAACTGCTCAACCTGGAACAGGAGATCCTGTCGCGGCCGCATCTGCGGGACGTCTACAAGGTGGCGCCGCGGTGGCTGGAGGAGCAGGGCGACATCCATGTCAACGAAGGGCCGCGCGTACTGCTCGACCCCCGCAGCGGTCAGTTGACGTACGTGCATCTCGTCACCGAGACCCACCCCGGATACGAGGGCGACGCGGGGTGGACGCATGTGACCTTCGTGCCGGCGCACGACGTCGGTGACGGGACGGCGTGACCCGCAGAGCTGAGTGCCGTGACGTGCAGGTGGTACGCCATAACGCTCATTCGAGACCAAAGGCGCGGCGGAGGAAGGCATCCGGCAACGGGACTTCCGGTTGGTGGCGCTGAGCCCAGGAATGGCGATGATTGTGTTCAGCGGATCACATCTGCCGGGGCCGGACCGGCAGTTGAAGCTGTTCCTGCCGTAATCGGCCGAGCCTGCCTGACGCGAAGCTGTCTGACGCGAGCCTTCCGGGCGGAGTGGGGCCATTCCCACCGCTGAAAGGCACGTCGTATGGAGAGGCCGCATCCGGACGGCGCCCTGGTCCTTCTGGGCGCGGGGCATCGCGCACTGCACGGCTACGCGCTGAAGCAGATCGCCAGTGCTCGGCCGGTGGTCATCTTCGACGAAGTGCTGCGTGGCTGGGCCCGCCCGTATGCGACGCGTTTCGTGCCGGTCAACACCGACGACCGCGCCTTGCTCGCACGGGCGCTCGACGAGCTGGCCCAGGAGACACCCGTGGCCGGGGTGATGTCCTACCTCGCCGAGCACACCGGTGCCGCGGCCCTGCTGGCCCACCGCTCCCACCTGCCGGGTACGTCCATGGCGATGGTGCCGCCCGACGGGAAGTTCGTGCGCAGGGCGCTCGTACTCCAGGGAATTCCGCTGGCACACGAGGAGAACCCGGGGGCGAGGGTCACCGCTGAATGTGCCGTCCTCGGCCCGGGGCAGGTACGCCTGGTCGCCGTGGTCCGCAGGCACACCGCTCCCGGCCCGTGGCCGGACGCGGTCGACTACACCCTGCAGGCCGACGACCAACTCCTCGGCCATCCGCCGCTCCACGACATCGTGCGGCGTACCGTCACAGCGCTCGGCGTCGGCCTGGGCCTCGTGCGGGTCCATCTGACGCTGACCGGTGCGGGCCCACGGGTCACCGGCGCCGAGACCGGCGTGGGCAACAGCCTGCTCCCTCATCTCGTACAGCTGGCCACGGGCGTGACGCTGCCGTCGGCGGCCGCGGCGCTCGCGACCGGAGGCCTGCCCGAGCTCACTCCGCGGCGGTCCCACGCCGCCGGAATCCGTTTCCTGTACTCCGCCGGGAGCGGCATGCTCCGGTCCGCTGCCGTACGTCATCCGCTGACCTCACGCCGCTGGCTGGAGCGCTTCGAGTGGATGCACAACATCGGCGACGAGATCGACTCCGCCCGCCCGGTACATCGTTACGGAGACCCGGTGGGGTACGGCGTCGTCCTCGCGCCGACCGCACAGGAATGCCGGCACCGGCTCCTCCAGGTGGGCGAGCACGTGCACATACAGGTGGGCCGCCGCCGAGCCCTGGCCGGCGCCGCACCTCCCTGAGGCCGCCGCACCCGATCCCCGTCCGCGCCCGATCCCCCTCCGCGTCCGGTCCCCCCTCTGTCCGCTGATCGCCCTGGAGCCCGCCGTGGTCTACGGTCTCGCCGCACCCGCACCCGCACCCGCACCCGCACCCGCACCCGCACCCGCGCCTTCGTCCTCCCCCCTCGGCGCGCTGGCGCTCACCTCCCGCGCCGCCGTTGTCGCGCCCTTCCCGCAGGACGGTTACCCGAGGGCCCTGGTCCGCCGCGGCTGGCAGGGCGTCGCCGTCCAACTGCCGCCCGCCGCCCATCTGTCGTACGACGGAGACGCGGGACGGACACCGGGCTACGCCCACACCGTCAGCCACACCGAGGTCCACGCCACCGCGAAGGAGCTGCGGAACCTGGGAGTGAGTGCCGTGGTCGCGGGCAGCGCACGCGGCGTCGCGGTCGCCGAGCGCCTCGCGGAAGTCCTCCGGCTGCCGGGCAACGACCCCGGCACCACACCGCTGCGGTGCGATCGAGGCGTCCAGGCGGCCGCCCTCGGCGACGCCGGTCTCGCCACCGCCCGTGGCGTGCGTACCAACAGCCTCCCCGTCGCGTTGCGGTGGGCGGCCGCGCATCAGGCCGCGGGGTATCTCGTCCTGCCCGCGGACAACTCCATCGACCTGCCCGGGCCGGTCTGCCGCAGCGCCAAGGACATCGCCCTGGCCTGGAACGCGGTCCAGCGCGAGGCCCGCGGCGGAACGGGGGAGGCCCCGGACGGCATGGGGGAGGAGCCCGCGCTCGTACTCCAGGAGCACATCCCCGGCCGCAACTACCTCGTGAACACCACGTCCCTGACCGACGCCGGACGCGCGGCCGACCACCGCATCAGCAGCACCTGGACAGAGACCCGTACCTCCGGCGGGGTACTCGACCGCCTTGATCTCTGCGCGGGCAACGGCCTGGTGCGCCACTCCTTGTCCCGCGTGGTGCAGCGCGTCCTCGACGTCCTCGATGTCCGTACGGGACCCATGCGGTGCCGCATCGTGATGTCCGCCGACCGCGGACCGGTGGTGGTCTCGGCCCTGGCCGTGGCCCAACACCCCACCGCCGGCCCGGCCGTGCGCACCCTCACCGGCTCCGACGGGACGCCGGCCGGAGCCCCCCGCATCCGGCACCTTTCGCGGGTGTCCCTCATCTCTCCCGGAGCCGGTGTCCTCGACCCCGAGCGGCTGCGCGTCGTGACCACGCTGCCCACCGTGGCCGGAGTCATCGGGCAGCTGCGGCCCGGCCGGCGCGTGCAGCGCACCACCGGCCCGGCCAGCTCGCCGGGCGAACTGGTCCTGGCCGCCGACAGCCGGCGCGCCATCGAGGCGGACTACCGCACCATCCGTGCCATGGAGCGCCAAGGGCTCTACGGGAGCGGCGTTTCCGCCGAGCCGGTCGACCAGGGTCTTGAGGACGGCGACTTCGCCCTGGCATAGCCTGGTCCGTCCGGCGGTCCATGCGGCGGTCCATGCGGCGGTCCATGCGGCGGTCCATGCGGCGGTCCGTCCGGCGGTCCATGCGGCGGTCCATGCGGCGGTCCGTCCGCGCTTGTCCATGCCTGTCCGTCTGCGGGTCCCATGCGGAAACTGCATGGTGCCCGGGTACGATGCCAGCGCCATGGACATTCCGCTCGCCGAAAAGCTGCGCTCTACGGTCACCGCGCTGATGCGCGTCACCGGAGAGACCCAGTCCGATGTCGCCGCCGCCCTCGGCGTCGACCAGACCCAGGTCTCGCGCCGCCAGTCGGGCCGCGCCGCCTGGAGCCTCGACGACTGCGACCGGCTCGCCGCGCACTACGGCATCGGCGTCCTCGATCTGCTGTCCGGGCCCGAGCGTGCCTGCCGCCGCCTTGCCGGTGCCCGGCGCCCCGCACCGGGGAAGGCGGCCACGGCATGAGCGGGTTCGACGCGATCGACGCCCTGCTCGCCGAGGCCGGTGAGAAGGAGCCGCTGCCGTCGGCCGAGGAGCGCCGTACCCTGCGCGAGTCCCTGGGCCTTTCCCGTGCCCAGGTCGCCCGTGCGCTCGGCGTCAATCCCTCGACGGTGGGCGGCTGGGAGAGCGGGCGCGACCCGGCGGGGGAGACCCGGACCAAGTACGCGTACTTCCTTGAGTCGGCGCGTACGAAGCTGGAGCCGCCGCCGTCTCCGGCGGAGCCTGCGGGGGAGCCAGGAGCCGCGCCCGCGCCGGAGCCCGAGTCCGCCGTCGCGCCGCGGCCCTGTGTGCTCTGCGGAGGGCCCGCCACCGATGAGATCGAGGGCTTTCCGCAGCATCTCGACCCGGACGAGTGTGTCGGGGCGCCGGTGCCGCAGCCGCAGTCGCGGTCGTCATCGAAGCAGCAGCCGTCACCGGAGCCCGAGGCCCCGGCCAAGCCCGCCAATCCCACCAAGTCCGCCAGGCCCGCCAAGTCCGCCAGGCCCGTCAAGTCCGCCAAGTCCGTCAAGCCCCAAGAGGACGCCCCGGGGACGGAGTTGATCGCCCGCTCGGTCAAGGAGGCGCTCGCCAAGCACGGCGGGGACATCGAGGCCGCCACCGCCGCGCTGGTGCGCCGGGCCATCCCGGACGCCATGGAACTGCTCGACGAGTGCCGCAGGGGCGGGCGTTACGACATCATCGCCCACCCCTGGATCCCCGACATCCTGCGCAAGGCGAGTGCCAAGGGCAGCGACCAGATCTGGGAGGCCCGCCCCAAGTGGGCGCGCCCGCAGCTGCCGCCGGGCCGCCACGAGGTGACCGCACTCGACATCAACGGCGCCTATCTGTCCGCCCTCAAGACCCATCTGCCGATCGGGCAGCTGGAGCACTCCACGGGCTTCGGGCACGACCGCCGTCGCGCCGGCGTCCACCTGATCACGCCGCCCGACTGGGAGCACGAGGAGTATCTGCCCAACCCGCTCGGCAACCGCGACGAGCCAGGGCCGCTGTGGGTCACCGAGCCCACGCTGCGGCTGCTGCTCAGGCTGTCGGGGCCGAAGTACGGGCTGTGCGAAGCGCCCGAGATCCACGAGTCGTTCACCTCGGGGGCCACCGAGAACCTCCTGGAGAAGTTCCGCAGCGCGCTGCGCGACGCCCGTGAGACGGCGATCGCGGAGGGCGACGAGGTCACCGTCGAGTACGTGAAGGCGATGTACGCCAAGTTCGTCTCCACGATGGGCGAGTCGAACTACAACCGGGAGCTGTACCGCCCCGACTGGATGCATCTGATCCGCTCGCAGGCCTTCGCCAACCTCTGGATGAAGGCGCACCGCGCCCACGAGCAGGGCCTGTCCGTCGTCCGTGTCATGGGCACCGACGAACTCCATGTCACCGGCGACTGGCGGCGGGTCTTCGACGAGGGCCGCGGGGTGTTCGAGGTGAAGGTGAAGGACGTCTACGGTGTCGGCCGCGACCCCGAAGAGACGGATGACACGGCGGAAGAGACGGACGACCTCCTCGCACATGACGTACCCGCACATGAGGTGACCGACGATGCCTGAGTACACGATCGAGTTCGGCAAGTACGGCGCACGCGGCATCAAGGGCAGCGAAGCCGTGGGCCGGCAGCTGGACGCCCTGGCGGGCGGGGTCGCCTCGCCGGTCGACACCAAGCGCGGCATGCTCGCCCGCCTTCGCTACCTCACCCGTTCCCCGCACGCCCGGCAGGCCGCCCGGGACGCCGGCCTGACCGCCACCGACCGCACCGTCAAGGCCTGGCTGGACGGCAAGCGGCGCCCCAACGCCAGGAACCTGGAGCGGATCGAGCGGGCGTACGTCTCGGTCCGCCGCCAGAACGTCGCCCGCTATCTGCTGCGCCGTCTGAACTCCCGCGGCGGCACCCGGGTCGAGCTGCATCCGCTGAACCAGTCGCAGGTGCCGCGCCCGCAGCAGCGCGTCCTGGAGTTCCGCAGCCTCAACATCCGTATCTGGGACCGGATCGTGCGGGCCTGGGCACAGGGCGACGCGGCCGCCCTCGACGACGCGTGGGTGGACCAGATCGTCGACCTCGGCTCCCAGTGGGGGCAGTACGAGTACGTGACGAATGTGGGGTTCGCGGCCTGACTCAGGTGCGCGGTGCGTCAATTGCGCCGATGAGTGCCGCCACACCGTCGAGCAGCCGGGCCAGGCCGAACTCGAAGAGCGAGTGCACGCTGATGCCGACGCCGGGTCCGCGGCGGGCGGCGGCGAAGGCGGGCATCTCCGCGGGCGAGGCCAGCTCCGCGAGGACGTTCTCCTGGGCGTCCAGCCACTCCTGCCCGCGTACGCCGGTGTCCTGGGTGGCCTGCCGTTCGGCCTCGAGATCGGCGGCCGCGCCGCGTACGTATCCGAAGAGTGTGACCGCTGTGTGCAGCCGGGTGTCGTCGTCGAGGCCCAGGCCGTCGAGCGCGTGCAGCATCCACTCGATGTGCCGCATGCCGTGGGGTGCGAGGAGGGGGCGGCTGAGGCTCATCGTGCCGGCCAGCCAGGGGTGTCTGCCGTAGAGCCGCCACTGGGTGGCCGCGGCGAGTTCGAGGCCGGGGCGCCAGTCCCGGGCGGCGCCGGGCAACGGCTCCTCGGCGAACGCCAAGTCGGCCATGAGGGTGATGAGTTGCTCCTTGCCCTGCACGTGCCGGTACAGGGACATCGTCGCGACATCGAGATCTGTGGCGATCCGGCGCATCGTCAGCGCGGTCAGGCCCTCGGTGTCGGCGATGCGTACCGCGGCTCGCACGATGCGTCTGCGGTCCGGATCGTCCGCGGTGGTCGTATCCGGTGTACCCGGCCTCCGTGGTGTACCCGGCGTCCGCGGGCCACGCGCAGGTGCGGACCGGCCCGCCACCACCGTGCCCACCCCGGGGACCGCCCGCACGATGCCCTGATCGCGCAGGGTGGCCAGGGCCCTGGTGGCGGTGGCGAGGGCGACGCCCCGCTCCTGGGCGAGCTTGCGGGCGGAGGGGACGCGGTCGCCGGGGCGGAGCAGGCCGGTGTCGATGCGGCGGCGCAGATCTTCGGCGATCCGGGCGTAGGGGTGGGGCCCAGGCATGGCGGATGTTCCCTTCCGTACTAGTACACCTCGTGCAGAGTACTAGTACGGAGATTGTCAATCGGCAGTGCAGAAAGCCAAGTTGAGGGCATACGACGTACGCATCTCTCGTCCGTACAGGAGGCTGTCATGAACGTCCTCATCTCCGGCGCCAGCGTCGCCGGTCCCGCTCTCGCCCACTGGCTGCGCCGCTGTGGTCACGACGTCACGCTCGTGGAGCGCGCCGGCCGGCTGCGCGACGGCGGCTACGCGGTGGACTTCCGCGGCGAAGCGCTCGACGTACTCGACCGGATGGGCCTCCTCGACGAAGTCCGCGCCCATGACACCGCGATGGGCGACGCGAGCCTGCTGGACGAGGACGGCAGGGCGTACGCGACACTGCCCGCAGTGATCTTCGCGGGGGATCTGGAGATCCTCAAGGGAGATCTGACCCGCATTCTGTACGAGGCCACACGGCACGACGTCGAGTACGTCTTCGGGGACTCCATAGCGAGCCTCGAGCAATATGACAGCGGTGTGCGGGTGACCTTCGAACGGGGGCGGCCGCGCACCTTCGACCTGGTCGTCGGCGCGGACGGGCTGCACTCGCGTACCCGGGAGCTCGCCTTCGGGCCGGCGCAGCGGTATCTGCGCCACCTCGGCATCTACACGGCGGTCTTCAGCCTGGACAACTACCTCGGGCTGCGCAATACGGGGCAGCTCTACAGCGTGCCGGGGCTCGCGGCCAATGTGTTCGCCGCCCGTGGCGGCACCGAGGCGCGGGCTGCGCTGCATTTCGCGTCGGGCCCGCTGGAGTACGACCGGCGTGACACCGCGGAGCAACGGCGCATCGTGGCCGGGCGGTTCGCCGGACAGGGGTGGGAGGTGCCGCGGCTGCTGCGGGAAATGGAGCAGGCGGACGAGTTCCACTTCGACGCCAACGCCCAGGTGGAGATGGGCAGTTGGGCGGAGGGGCGGGTCGTGCTTCTGGGGGACGCGGGCTACTGCGCGGCACCGACGTCTGGCCGTGGCACGTCACAGGCGCTGATCGGTGCGTATGTGCTGGCGCGGGAACTGGCCCTGGCCCCGGGGGACCACAGTGCGGCGTTCGCGGCGTACGAGCGGCGGATGCGCGGCTATGTCAGGGAGCACCAGCGGGCCGGCCGCGAGGGGGCCGAGGTCTTCTTCATGGGCTCGCCGACCCAGGAGGCCATCGACGCGCTGGCGGCGGGGGCCGCGCGGCTGCCGCGGACCGAGGCGGTGCGGCTGCCGGACTTTCCGGGGGCGGCGGTGTGCGGGTGACCGGTGGCTGGGGGGAGCGGCACAGATGCCCCCGGCCACCGGCTCTCATGTCGTGGAGCCTGTGGGGTCAGGCTCCGAAAGCCTGTGGGGTCAGGCTCCGACGGCGTCGTCGGCGACGGAACCGACCAGATCGTTGAAGCGCAGGGAGTAGCCGCTGTTGGCGATGGGGATCGCGGACAGGACTTCCTCCGGCAGGTCGAAGGCGTCGACCAGGGCCATCATGTGCGGGGCCAGGTCGGCGACGGCCTCTTCGATGGTGTCCGACAACTGCCGTACGTGGTCGATGTGCAGCCGGCCTTCGGCGAGCAGATCACCGGTGTGCTCGCCGAGTTCCTTGAGCAGGAACAGCTGTGCCAGCTTGTGGAGCAGGAAGCGCGGCATCGGCCCGACGGCCTCGGCCGCGGCCGCGAGCAGGGCGTCCGCTGCCTGGAGCCGGACGTGGGCGTCGACCATCTTCACCGCGGCCGACGAGGCGGTGTTCCA
Organism: Streptomyces monticola; assembly: GCF_042665355.1. Lineage (NCBI taxonomy): Bacteria > Bacillati > Actinomycetota > Actinomycetes > Kitasatosporales > Streptomycetaceae > Streptomyces > Streptomyces monticola. Next base: position 48,545 of record NZ_JBHTCF010000030.1, read on the forward strand.
GCGGCCGACCGGATTGCCCGCCGGCCCCTGCCGCAGCGCGGCCCTGGCCTTGGACTGCCACATGGCCTCGATGTCCGCGAGCAGGCTGCGCAGGTAGTGCACGTCCGCCAGTGACTGCTCGGCGCAGGGGATGTCGTTGGTGAGTCCCGACGTCCGGTGGTTGAACAGCATCTCTGAAGCGGCCTTCAAGTAGATGACGAGGTTGTCGCCTTCGGCGGTGATGGCGCCCTCGATATTCAGCTGGAGGTCCACGAGCCCATTGACCGGGGACAGGCCCTGGGCGCCGCACCGTTCGCGGCATTCGATCGCGATGTCACGGGCCTGCCAGGTGATCCAGCTCTTGGCCATGGCCGCCAGGCGCTCGATTTCGGCCCGGTCGTCCTCGGTGTGCCGGGACCAGCGCGATACCACCGTGCGGTGCAGCAGCGTCATGGCGTAGGCGTTGGCGAGGCCGTAGAGCAGTCGGCCGTGGTGGCTGCGGTGGGCGGCGAGCGGGATTCGCTCACCGGCCTTCGGGCCGCTGATGTACCGATGGTGCGCGTACCGCACCGCGATGGTGAGGGCCGCTCGTGCCATGCCGAGACCGCTGGCGCTCATGCAGAGCTTGCCCACGGTGACGCGGCCGATGGACTGCAGGAAACGCTTGCGGCGATTACCCAGCGTGCTGACGAGCGTGCCGTCGTCGCTCAGCCGTCCGTGTTCGGCTTCGAGCATGGCCTCGCGCGGCAGCCACAGATGGTCGAAGGAGGTGAGGCAGTGATCGACGGTGGGGCCGATCCGGCGGGGCAGCGGGCGTACTCGTACGCGGGGCAGGATGCCCTGCTCGTCGCTCAGTGGCGTCAGGAACAGGAAAACGCCCTGGTCCTCGCCGTCCACGAGGAGGCGTGCGGCGACCACGGCGCTCTTCTGGCCGCCCAGGGTGCTGGTGTTGGGCATGAACTTCTGTGCGCCGGGTGTGGGCGTATGCAGGACGAAGCCACCGCTGGTGCGGTCGAAGACGGCAGTGGTCTGCAGGGACGAGGCGTCGTTGCCGTGCTCGAGTTCGGTGCAGAGAAACGTTCCTGTGCGTCGGAAGTCCCGGAACTCCGAAAGATCGCGGCCGGCTTCGTCGTGGTCGGTCAGGCTGCCCAGAAAGAGGTTGTAGTGGACGCTGGCCAGGGTGCAGAGGCCACCGTCTACGGCACCACTCCATTCATGCAGGCTGGCGAGGCGATACGGATCCCGGCTGAGTTCTTCGGCATCGCCGCAGACGGAGTTGACGAGCCGAAGACGCTCATAAGAGCGCGCGATACGGTCAGTTGAGGTACGCCCTGGCAGATTGTTGAAGTCCTCGCTGGCGATGAGGTTGCGCCAGGTGTCATGGATGCGTGCCTTCTGCTCCTGGTCGAACAGCAATTGCTTGAGTTCGGCAGTGGTGGAATCCGGATCGGTGGTGGAATCCGGATCACCCAGCAGGGGAAGATCACCTGGGAGATCGTTGTGCTGAAGTAGTCCCCCGGCAACTTCCCGCGCATTCTTCTCAAAGGTCAACATGGTGTGGGTAGACCTCTCCCATGGACGAGAGCGAATGAAGGAAGTTCTGGGCCACAAAGATACGGACCCACCGGTTTTTTGCAAGGAATACCAAGCGTCGAGCAGGTCAACTCGACGCACCTCGCGCGGGGTTGGGTGGTCGCACTGAGTGACCGGGGCGAAGGGTGCGTGCCGGTGTTCATGGGAAGAGCCGTCCGCCGCGTCCGCCCGGGGCCGGTCGGCAACCAGTCACGTAGCGGTTGAAAAACCGGCCGCGTGGTTTTATTGTGGGCAACGCACCCTGTTCGGTCTCTGGTGACTGCCTCGCGCCACGTAGCCCAAACCGGGAGGACTGCGCTTGTCGGCAGGGCCTGTTGGCTGCCGGCGCCGTCCTGTGTCCGTGTGCCGAACGCAGGGCGCCCGTGGAAGTTCCGGGACAGACGGGGGTACGGAGGTTGGGTGAAGTGCGGCAAGAACGAGCCATCCGGACCCGTCAGTCGGTAGTTGTGGCAGCGGCGAGTGTGTTCGACGAGGTCGGTTACGAAGCAGCGACCATTTCCGAGATCCTGAAGCGATCCGGTGTGACCAAGGGGGCCCTCTACTTTCATTTCCCGTCGAAAGAGGCGCTCGCCCAAGCCGTGCTCGCCGGGCAATTCGAGGCAGTCCCTCCGGTTCCTCCGCAGGACATCAAGCTGCAGGAATGGGTGGATGAGGGGCTTTTGCTCGGGCACATGCTGAAGAGCGATCCCATGGTGCGGGGCAGTGTCCGGCTCACGGTGGACCAGGGGTCCCCGAAGGACTCCCTGGACCGGCGTGTGCCGATGCAGGCCTGGATGGACTACAACCAGGAGACCTTGGGAAAGGCGAAAGCGGCCGGTGAAGTCCTGCCGCACCTGGACGTGGTCGCGGTATCGAAGCTGATCGTCGGGGCCTTCACCGGAGTCCAGGTACTTTCGAAAATCATGACCGAGCACCGGGACATGACGGACCGTGTGTCCGACTATTACCGGCATCTGCTGCCGTCCATCGCTGTTCCCGGCATCCTGGTACAGATCGACTTCACCGCCGAGCGCGCGGAGCGGGTGTACGACGAGGCGATGAAGCTGCGCCGGGAGGCAGAGGAGCAGGCTGCCGCAGCAGTGGGCTGACTTCCGAGTTCAGCGAAGGGGGGCCGGGCGCGGTTCCTTCCTGAGCGTATGTGGTGTGACGCAACACCAACAAATAGGGGGTACGCATGATGGAACGGACGTCCTCTTGCCCGTATGTGCTCGATGTAGCCGGACGGGATATCGCCGGTGAGATCGCGCTGCTGAGGGAGAGTCCGGCTGTCGAGGTCGAACTGCCGGGGGGTGTGGTGGCCTGGGCCGTCACCGGCCAGCGGTACATCAAGCAACTGCTTGGAGACCCACGGGTGTCCAAGGACGCGAGACAGCACTGGCCCGCGTTCATCGAGGGCGACATAACCGAGGACTGGCCGCTCTACCCGTGGGTGGCCAACGAGAACATGCTCTTCTCCTACGGGGAACAGCACGACCGGCTGCGCCGGCTGGTCGCCGGAGCGTTCACCGTGCGGCGCGCTGAGGCGCTCCGAGGCCGGGTCGAGCAGTTCACCCACCGGCTCCTGGACGACCTGGCCGCGCTTCCGCCCGGACAGCCGGTGGATCTGCGTGAGTCGTTCGCCAAACAGCTTCCGATGCAGGTGATCTGCGAACTGTTCGGGATAGCCGAGGAGGACCGGAGCTCGCTGTGCCGGGCGATGGACACGGTGTTCAGTACGTCCGTCACGGCGGAGGAGATGGCCGCCGCCCAGGGCCGGGTCTTCGAGATGCTGGGCGAACTCGTCAGCCGCAAGGCGAGCCGGCCGGGGGACGATCTGACCTCTGCGCTGATCAAGATCCGCGACCACGGGGACCGTCTCACCGAGCAGGAACTCCTGGGAACGCTCAACCTCATGATCGCGGGCGGGCAGGAGACGACCTGCACCGTCATCACCAACGCGGCCGGCGCCCTGCTGTCGCGCCCCGAGCAGCTGGAGCATGTCCGCGCAGGCCGGGCCGGCTGGGAGGACGTGCTCGCCGAGACCCTGAGGACACACGCCCCGGTGGCCTATTCGCCGATGCGCTTCGCGGTGGAGGACATCTCCCTGGATGGTGTTCCGATCAAGAAGGGCGACCCCATCATCGTCTCGTTCGCCGGGATCGAACCCGGCGAACAGGAGCGCTCCGCCGGGGAGTTCGACGTTCTGCGCAAGGACCGGGGCGAGGTCCTGGCCTTCGGCCGCGGAGTGCACCGCTGCCTGGGAGCGCCGCTGGCCCGTATCGAGGCCACGACGGCCCTGGCGGCGCTCTTCGAGCGGTTCCCCCGGATGAGGCTGGCCTGCTCGCCGAAGGAACTCGAGCCGATGCAGACCTTCATCATCAACGGCTATGGGGCACTCCCTGTCTGGCTTGAGAACCCCACGGTGTGACCGTTCGTCAACAGCCCCGCAAGAGCTCCGCTGCCGCCAGGGCAGCGGAGCTCTTGTCGTTGCGGGACTCGTGCCGGCCGGCTCGTACTACGGCCGGCCGACAAGGGCTGATCCTCAAGCTGCCCCCGAGCCCCCCTTGAGCGCCCCGGCCGACCGTGGCTCGAAGAAGGAGGCGCCGTGGAGGACACACAAGGACATCGCGCGCTGCTGCGCGTCGAGCACGGGAGCGCCGACGAAGTCGAACTGGCCGCTCTGACCGTCGTGTTGTTCAGGGTGCTCGCCCTGCGTGACGAGGCGTCGGACGACGACGGCCAAGGGGATGCGCGCTGGCGGCGGCTTGAGCGGACGGCGGCTTATCGCGCTCCGCACAGTTGGCAATGAGCCATTTTCAGAGAACGACTCAAGTACCTGTTTTCCCCGGCCGACCAGATCAGCTATATATAAACCGCACGCGCGGTTTGTTACCGTGGTGCATCCGAATCGGCCGCACCCACTGAGGAGGGACCCGCTGTGACGCTGCTCAATGACGTTTCTCCGGTCCGTGTGGAGCAGGCCAATGCCCGTGGGCGTGTGGCCGAGCTGCATGCGATCCGCGCGCAGGCGGCCGCCGGGCCGAGTGAGAAGGCGACTCAGGCGCAGCACGCCAAGGGCAAGCTGACCGCGCGCGAGCGCATCGAACTGCTCCTGGATCCGGGGTCGTTCCGGGAAGTCGAGCAGCTGCGCCGGCACCGGGCGACCGGCTTCGGGCTTGAGAACAAGAAGCCGTTCACGGACGGCGTGATCACCGGCTGGGGCACGGTCGAGGGCCGGACCGTGTTCGTGTACGCGCATGACTTCCGGATCTTCGGCGGCGCGCTCGGTGAGGCGCATGCCACGAAGATCCACAAGATCATGGATATGGCGATCGCGGCCGGGGCGCCGCTGGTGTCGCTCAACGACGGTGCGGGGGCGCGGATCCAGGAGGGTGTCAGCGCCCTTGCCGGGTACGGCGGGATCTTCCAGCGCAATACCCAGGCCTCGGGTGTCATCCCGCAGATCAGCGTGATGCTGGGGCCGTGTGCGGGCGGTGCGGCGTACAGCCCCGCCCTGACGGACTTCGTGTTCATGGTGCGTGACACCTCGCAGATGTTCATCACCGGGCCCGATGTCGTGAAGGCCGTCACCGGTGAGGAGATCTCACAGAACGGTCTGGGCGGCGCCGATGTGCACTCGCAGACGAGCGGCGTCGCGCACTTCGCGTACGACGACGAGGAGAGCTGCATCGCGGAGGTGCGGTATCTGCTGTCGATGCTGCCGTCCAACAACCGCGAGAATCCGCCGATTGTGGCCTCCCACGATTCGGCCCAACGGCGCTCCGACGTGCTCCTGGACCTGGTTCCGGCCGATGGAAACCGGCCGTACGACATGCACAAGGTGATCGAGGAGATCGTCGACGACGGAGACTTCCTCGAGATCCATGAGCGGTGGGCGCGCAACTTGGTGTGCGCACTGGCCCGGCTCGACGGCAAGGTGGTCGGGATCGTGGCCAACCAACCGCAGACCCTGGCGGGGGTCCTGGACATCGAGGCGTCGGAGAAGGCCGCGCGCTTTGTGCAGATGTGCGATGCCTTCAACATCCCGATCGTCACGCTCCTCGATGTGCCCGGCTTCCTTCCCGGGGTCGACCAGGAGCACGGCGGGATCATCCGGCACGGCGCCAAGTTGCTGTATGCGTACTGCAATGCCACCGTGCCGCGGATTTCGCTGATCCTGCGCAAGGCGTACGGAGGCGCGTACATCGTCATGGACAGCCAGTCCATCGGTGCGGACCTCACCTACGCCTGGCCGACGAACGAGATTGCCGTGATGGGTGCAGAGGGAGCCGCGAATGTCATCTTCCGCCGCCAGATCGCCGAGGCGGACAACCCGGAGGCGATGCGGGTGCGGATGGTCGATCAGTACAAGGCCGAGCTGATGCACCCCTACTACGCCGCGGAGCGGGGACTCGTGGATGACGTCATCGACCCCGCCGAGACCCGTGAAGTGCTGATCAACTCCCTGGCGATGCTGCGCAACAAGCACGCCGACCTGCCCGCTCGCAAGCACGGAAATCCACCGCAGTAAACCGCGCGAACCGAAGGGCCGGCCGACGTCTCGTCGGTCGGCCCGCAGTCAGGAGAACCCTCACATGGTGAAGCAGGAACGTGCGGCACGCACGCGGCAGTCGTTGGTGCGGGCCGCCGCCGAAGTATTCGCCCAAGAGGGATTCGTACCCGCTTCGCTCACCACCATCAGCAAGCGGGCCGGAGTGAGCAACGGCGCGCTGCACTTCCACTTCGAGAGCAAGCAGACGCTGGCCCGGGCCGTGGAGGACGAGGCGGCGAAGGTCGTCCGGGCGATCACGGAAGGCGCCGACGATGTGGGCTTCGACGCGCTGCAGCGCCTGGTGGACGCGACCCACGACCTGATGAGCAGGCTGTCCAAGGACGTGGTGGTCCGGGCCGGGTTCGAGCTGAGCGGCGAGGCGCCGCTGCGCGACCAGGGCGTCGACTTACGTGCGCAGTGGCGCAGTTGGGTCGAGAAGGTGCTCATCGAGGCCGAGCGGCAGGAGAATCTCGCCGAGGGTGTGACCGCGACCGATGCCACGGTGGCCGTCGTGGCGGCGACCGTGGGGCTCGAGCACCTCGGGGCCAGCGACCGGAGCTGGATCTCACAGGCGACGCTCGTCCAGTTCTGGGATCTGCTGCTGCCGCGCCTCGCGTCGCCGGACACCCTGCGCCGGCTCCAGTCCGGCGGAACGCGGGCCTGAGCCCCTGAGCCCCTCCGGGGCGATCGGTGCTCTCCAGCGGGCCATCAGTGCCGTTGAGTCGGTAATCGCCGCTGCTCAGAGGGAAGTTGGGGCACATGATGATCATAAACAGACTGCGCAGTCTCTTTGTGCTTGAGTCTTCGTCGCGTAACAGCAGAGCCGCGCGGTTTCTGGGGCGGCGCGCCCGTCAGCTCCTTGAGTCCCTGCTGAGCGGTCGACGAGTTCAAATCCTGTGCACAGCAAGGTCATTGAGGGTTCTCGCAGGTCAGGCAAGAGCGTCGAGAGTCGATCTCACTTAGGCAGGTCTCCATTGAAAACAGCGCGACTGGTTTGGTATTGACAAACCGTCCGCCTTGTTTTGTACTCGTGGTGTGCCGAGTACCGCACAAGGATTAGGGGAGACGGCGTGGACATCGACGTTCTGGGTGCGCTAGCCGTGAGGGAGAACGGGGTGTCCATCACCCCGACCGCGCCGAAGCCCCGGCAGGTTCTGGCCCTGCTGGCGCTCCACGCCGACCAAGTGGTGCCCGTCGCCGCACTCATCGAGGAGCTGTGGGCCGCGAGTCCGCCCCGCAGCGCACGAACCACCCTGCAGACCTACGTGCTGCAGCTGCGCGAACTCATCGCCACCGCCCTGGAGAAGGACGAACCCACGGGCGAGGACGACGGACCGCGGCGCTGCGCCAAGGACGTCCTGGTCACCTCACCGGGCGGCTATCTGCTCAACAGCGGCGGCGGCACCAGCGACGTCCGCGAGTTCGAGCGGCTCGCAGGGCTCGGATACCGGGCGATGGACGCGGAGGACTACCCGGGCGCGGCACGCAAGCTGCGCGAGGGCCTCTCGCTGTGGACCGGTGCCCCCTTCGCGGACGTACTGACCGGCGCGCAGCTGGAGATGGAGGCAAGGCGGCTCGACGAGAGCCGGCTCTGCGCCCTCGACCAGCGCATCGAAGCCGACCTGCGGCTCGGCCGGCACCGCGAACTGCTCGCCGAGCTGACCGTGCTCACCAGCCGCTACCGCACCCACGAGAGCCTGCACGCGCAGTTCATGCTCGCCCTCTACCGCTCCGGGCGGCGCGGCGAAGCACTCGACGTGTACCAGCGGCTGCGCACCACGCTCGTCCGGGACCTCGGCCTGGAGCCCTCGGTACGCCTTCGGCGGCTGCAGCACTCCATCCTGATGGCCACCACGGAGGCCCCGCTGTCGCCGTCCGCCCCCCAGGCGGCGCAGCCGCGGCCCGATGCCGCCGGTGGCGAGCGCCTCGCGCGCGTGGGCTGACGACACCGACCTCACCCACTGGCCGGCTGAGGGGAACGGGGCGCCGGCCAGTGGGTGACACCAAACCCACCTCCGCGCTCCTTCCTGCCGGGCCCCACCTCTCACTCTTTTTACGTAGGCGGCCGGCCGGTGCTCCCTCCCCGGAGCGGGCCGGCCGCCTGCCGGTTCATCGCGGACGGCGATGTGTACGGGGAACGGCATCGCCCACAATTCCGGTACGGCAGACCGGGACCGACCCTTGGAGATGCCACATGACCAGCGAACCGCACCTCGCCTCGCCGGCTGCGGCCCCTCTGTCGTGCGGGGCCGATGTGCTCACCGAGCTCACGACCGTGCTCGCCGGAATCCTGCGGCTCAAGCCCGAGACGATCGACCCCGAACAGCCCTTCCAGCTGCTCGGCCTCGACTCCATGACCACCGTCGAGTTCGTCGCCTCCGTCAACGCCGCCTACGGCACCCACGTCAAGGTGACCGCGCTGTACGACTACCCGACGCCTTCCGCGTTCGCCCGCCACGTCGCCGCCGACCTCGGCATCCTGGGGCCCCCGCCCGCCCCCGAGCCCGCGCCGCCGCCCGCCGCCTCGGCCCCCGTCATCGACGTACTGCGGGAACAGCTCGCGGAAATCCTGTGCTGCGACCCGTGGGACATCGACGCCGACGCCGCGTTCAACCTGCTCGGCCTCGACTCCATACTCGGAGCCGAGTTCGTCGCCGTGATCAACCGCACGTACGGCCTGAACGAGCGGGCCGTATCGCTGTACGACCACCCGAGCCTCGGTGCGATCGCGAGTCATATCGCCGCCAGGACCGGGCTCCCGGCGGGAGCCGTGGCGCCCGCCGCCACCGCCAAGGCGCAGAACGCCGCGATGGGTTCGCCCGCCCGGAGCGCGACAGGATCGGCGGCCGCATCGGCCCCGGGAGCGGCGGCGATGTCCGCCGGACCGCGCCGGGACCTCCCCGCGCTCGGCGCGATGGACCTGGAGGCCCTGCTCGACGCCGTGCGTGACGACCGGCTCAGCGTCGACGAAGCGGCCGCCCTGCTCGCGGCCCGCGCGGCTTGAGACGAGGCGCGCGCTCCCCATGGACAACAGGGAAATCCTGAACCGCTTCAAGAACGGCACCCTCGATCGCCAGCGCGCGGCCGCCCTGCTCACCGGTGCGGCCGCCGAACCCCCACCGGTTCCCGCGCAGCCGACCCCGGCCGTGGCACCGCCCGTGGCGCCGCCGCCGGGACGTGACGGTGCGACCGTCCCCGCGGCGGGCACGGAGCGCACGGACACCGAGCGAACGGGCCCCGAGCCGGCCGGTGCGGAGCTGGTGGGCCCGGGGCGGCCGAAGGCCCAGGCGCCCGATCCGCGCTGCGCCGTCATCGGCATCGCCGGCCGCTACCCCGGGGCCCCCGGCCTCGAGGCCTTCTGGCAGAACACGCTCGGGGGGCGCGACACCGCGGCCACCGTGCCGCCCGGCCGGGCCCGGTATGTGGCCGACGACCAGGCCGGCCTGCTCGACCAGGTCCATCTCCTGGACGGCGTCGACGAGTTCGACCCCGAGTTCTTCCAACTCACCGAACGCGACGGCATCGTGATGGACCCTCAGGAACGGCTGTTCCTCGAGACCGCCTGGCAGACCCTGGAGGGCGCCGGATACACCGGCGCCCGCCTGGAGACGCTGACCGCCGCCGACGGTGAGCCGCGCAGCGTCGGCGTCTACGCCGCGGTGAGCTCTGCGGACTACGCGCTGCTCGCCGCCGAACGCTGGGCCGAAGGCGGCCGCGACATGCCGCGCAGCGGCCACTGGAGCCTGCCGGGCCGGCTCTCCGCGCTGCTCGATCTGCGCGGGCCGAGCCAGCCCGTGGACACCGCCCAGTCCTCGTTCCTGGTGGCCCTGCATCTGGCGCTCACCGCGCTGGCCGCGGGGGAGTGCGCGGCGGCCCTCGTCGGCGGGGTCGATCTGCGGCTTCACCCCTCACGGCACCGGCCTGGCGCCGGTGAAGGAGTGGGCGCCGTCCTGCTCAAACCGCTCGCCGCGGCCGAGGCCGACGGTGACACCATCCACGCCGTCGTACGTTCGAGCGCCGTCGGCCACACCGGCCGGCTCGGCGGCGGCGACCGCTCGGGCAGCAGCGACCGCACGGACGACAGTGACCGGCTCGCCCGCCGGACCCTGGAGGCCGCGGGCGTGGAGGCCGGCAGCGTCAGCCTCCACGAGACGAGCCGGACCACGGCCGACGGCATCGGCGACGCCGGAGCGGCCACCGGCGTGGCCGCGCTCACCCGGGCCGTGCTGCAGCTGCGCGAAGCCACCCGGGCCCCGGTGCGCGGCGGCATACCCTCCGCCCCGCTGGTGCGCACCCGTACGGCCGACGGCGGTGAACTGCCGCTCAGGGCCACGGTTTCCGTGCGCGGCGCGGGCGGTACGGAGGCCCGGGTCCTCGTCGAGGAGTACCGCAGGGCGGCCGGGGCGGGGGCCGCGTCTGCGGCCGTCACGGCACCCGACGTGGACGACCCGGACGGCGGGGCCCGCCCGGAGCTCGTGCTGCTCTCCGCACCGAGTACCGCCCACCTTGTGGCCACCGCCCGCCGCCTCGCCGACTGGCTGGCCGAACAGGACAGCGCCCCCGACGGCGTACGCGATCTCGCCGCCGTCGCCCGTGAACTCAGGACCGGACGGGCGGCGATGGCCTGCAGGCTCGCCGTCACGGCCCGCGACACCGCCCAACTCGCCGCCGCCCTCGACGGGTTCGCCCGCGACCAGGGCGACGGGAGCAGCGCGGTACGCAGCGCCGACCTGCGGGACGGGCGAGCCGATCCGCTGCTGCTCGGTGAACTGCCCGAGACCCGCACCTATGTGACGGCACTGTGGCAGGGACGGCGCCTCGAGCAGCTGACCCGCCTCTGGCTCGCCGGAATCGATGTGACCCCGGCCGGAGAGCCCGCCGGGCCCGTGGTGGAGCTGCCCCGGACCGCGCTGGTGCGCCGGTCGTTGTGGATCGGTTGGGAGACGACGCCCGGGGTGGAGCGGACCGGATGAAGGCGGCCATGCCACAGACGCAGACTCAGGGCTCGGACGGTGACGAAGGCGCGGTGTCGCCGGCAAGGGTGTGGGGTTGCCGGGACGAGGGGGCGGTGCGCGGTGATGCGGGCCCGTTCCTTGCGCTGGTGCGCCGGTCGTTGTGGATCGGTTGGGAGACGACGCCCGGGGTGGAGCGGACCGGATGAAGGCGGCCATGCCACAGACGCAGACTCAGGGCTCGGACGGTGACGAAGGCGCGGCATCGCCGATCAAGCTGTGGATCTGCCCGAACGAGGAGCTCGCGCCCGGTATCGCGGGCATCCTCGCCTCGCACTGGCTCGACGAGCACGAGCAGGAGATCGCGGGCCGTTTCCTCTTCGAACGCGACCGGCGCCAGTACCTGGTCGCCCACACGCTGGTACGCCGGGCCCTCGCTCTGGAAGCCGGGCTCGCCGAGGCCGAACTGGTCATCTGGCGCTCCTCGCGCGGGCGGCCCTTCATCCAGCCGCCCGACGGCGGACTGCCGCGCGGCGGGCCCGAACTCGACTTCAACCTGTCGCACGCCAACGGCTACAACCTGCTCGGCGTCGTGCGCAGACACCGCATCGGCGTGGACGTGGAACGCCTCGACCGCGACGAACACGCGGTCAACACCATCGTGCAGACCTTCACGCCGCAGGAGCAGGACTGGGTGGGGCGGGCCGCGCAAGGGCGGCCGCGGGACCGCCGGGTGCTGCGCCTGTGGACCCTGAAGGAGGCCTACTCCAAGGCGCGCGGCCTCGGACTCGGGCTGCCCTTCGACGAGTTCTCCTTCACCCTGGCCGAGGACCGCGGTGTACTCGGCTTCCAGGCACCCGAGGACGATCTGGCCGGCAAGTGGCGCTTCATCGAACTGGAGCCGGTGCCCGACGTCCTCGTCGCCGTCGCCGTCCAGGCCGATGACGCCCAGGACCCGGTCCTCCAGCTGCACCACGGTTTCCCCTGGGGCCGTGCGGTGCCACGCCGCATCGTGCTGCCGCAGGCGGTGGGGGGACGTATCGGGACGGCGGGCGCCGGGCCGTCCGTGGGCGGTTACGGGGTGCGGACACCGGAGCGTGCACTGGCCGGCTGAGGGAATTCCCCCGACGTTTCGCAGGCGCCGTATGGCGTTTCCGTGTCGTGTTCGCTTCGTGTCCGCGTCGTGCGCCGTGTTCATTCGGGGGCGGGCGTATGACGTTTCCACGCCGTACGGAATGACGCGTCGTACGGAATGGCTGTGCGACGGAATTCGCGGCGGCCTCGCACGCCGTCATGGTCAGGGTGCGATGGAAACGCCGTGCGCGGACAGACCGTGGCCCGTCGTCAATTTCTCGAAGCGGTGCCGCAACACTTCGTACTCCCGGGAGAGTTCCTCCAGACGGCGGCCTATCCGGGCGATTTCCGCGCCGAAATCGGCGGGCGGTACCGCCGCGTCCGGCGCGGAGGGAGCCGAGTCCCGCATCATCGCCTCCATCCGGCCGCGCAGGGCAGGGCCCGGAGCCACTCCCAGCTGGTCCGCGAGCCGCACCCGGGCGCGTTCGTAGACACCGAGCGCCTCCGTGCCGCGGCCCGAGCGGTGCAGGGCGGCCATCAGCAGGTCGTAGAACCGCTCGCGCAGCGGATACGCGTCGGTCAGCCGCTCCAGCTCACCCAGGACGCCCTCGCACCGGCCCGAGCGCAGATACGCCTCGTACATCGCCTCCAGCGCCATGAGGCGGTGCTCCTCAAGGCGGTCCGCCTCGGTCGCGCAGACCGGGCCGTGACGGATGTCCTGCAGGGCCCGGCCACGCCACAACGACAAGGCCCGGCGCAGCAGTTCGGCCGCACGGGCCGGGTCGGTGGCGGTGCTCCCACGGGCCTCGGCGGAGAGCAGCTCGAAGCGCCGGGCATCGGTCGTGGCGGGTCCGAGCCGCAGCAGATAGCCGGCCGGTTCCGTCCTGATCCACTCGTGCCCGGCAGGCCCGTGGGCCTGCAGAAGGCGGCGCAGCCGGGCCACATGGGCCTGAACCGCGTTGGCCGCGTTCGCGGGCTGGCGCTCGCCCCACAGCTCCTCCGCGAGGCGGTCCACGGACAGCGGCCGGTCCGCCTCCACGACGAGAGCCGCGAGCAGGGTGCGCTGCTTGGAGCCGGGCGGCACGATCCGCAGACCCGTGCGGACGTCGTACACCTCCACCGGGCCGAGGACCCTGAACTCCCGGTCCGCGACGGTCATGCCGCGCCCGCCTCGCCCGCCGCGCCCACAGGGCCCGGCCCCCGCAGGGCCGCTCCGGCGTCCGCCGTCACGGCCGCCGCCAGCGCCTGCAGGTCGTCCTGGAAATAGAAGTGGCCGCCCGGGAAGGTGCGCAGGCCCACGAAGTGCTCGGTGCGCTCGGCCCAGGCGGCAAGGCGCTGAGGCGGCGCCGCATGGTCCTGTGCCCCGGCGAAGGCCGACAGCGGCACCGGAAGCGGTGCGGCGGGCGGCGCCGGACGCCAGGTCGCCACCAGGTGCATGTCCGCACGGACCGTGGGCCCGAAGACCTCCCACAGCGCCGGATCGGCGAGTACCTGCGGCGGGGTCGCGCCCAGCGCGGCCAGACGCCGGCGCAGTTCATCGTCCGACAGGCTGAGCAGGGACAGCTCGGGGCGCGCCCCTCGGCCCGCCCCGGTGTCGTCGTGACGGTGCGGGCCGCACGCCGAGACACCGAGCCACACCGGCAGCGCCGCGCCCCGTGCCTGCAGCCGGCGCGTGAGTTCATACGCCACCAGGGCGCCCATGCTGTGGCCGAAGAACGCGAACGGCACACCGGAAGCGTCGAGTTCGGGCCCGAGCGTGTCCAGGAAGTGGCCGATCAGCGACGGCCCGTCGGTCAGCGGCGCCGAGCCGAGCAGCAGTCCGTGACCGGGTGCATCCACGGCTCTGACCTGCCAGCTCGCCGGGAAAAGGGCCGGCCAGGCGTGGCACATCAGGCTCGAGCCGCCCGCGTGCGGAAACACGAACAGACGCAGCTCCCCGTCCGCCGCGGGGCGCCCCGTGCCGGGCCGTGCCGGGCCGGAGAATTCCATCGGGCCTCCGTACAGGTGGCGGCATCCAAACGATTTCGGGTAAGGACTTCCAGCTGCCTTGAAGATACCTTTCGAAGTGCGCAGACACAGGAATCAAGAGTTCAATTCTAGTGATAGTGCAAACGTTCTCCAGTGGCTCAACTCTGCGACGCAAGACCGCATTTGGAGGGTCGCTCAAGGATGGCTAGGGAAAATCGCTCGCAGGGAACGGCCCTCGCTAGCGTGCGTCCCCGGGGCAGGTTTCTGGCCACCGAAAGGGACGCGATAAAGGAACTCGACGACGAGGTACGGAGGAGACCGTGAAGATTCAGGTTCTGGGTCCGTTGAGTGCCGAGGTCAATGGGGGGTCGATCGTTCCGACCGCGGGCAAGCCACGGCAGATTCTGTCGCTGCTCGCGCTGTACCCGGGGCGGGTCATGCCCGTCCCGACGCTCATGGAGGAGATCTGGGGGACGAAGCTGCCGCAGAGCGCGCTCACCACCCTGCAGACGTACATCCTGCAACTGCGCCGCAGGCTGGGCACCGCCATGGGCCCCAGCGCCCCCGGCACCGCCAAGGACGTACTCGCCACCCGGCACGGCGGATATCTGCTGCAGATCTCCGAGGACAGCGTGGACGTGCACCAGTACGACCGGATGGTGACGGAGGGGCAGACCGCCTTCGAGGCGGGCGACAACGAGGTCTCGGCCGAGCGGTTCCGCTCCGCCCTCGACCTGTGGCACGGGCCCGCACTCGTCGACGTACGCGTGGGACCCATCCTCGAGATTGAGGTCATGCGTCTGGAGGAGAGCCGTCTCGTCACCGTGGAGCGGCGTATCGACGCCGATCTGCGGCTCGGCCGGCATGCCGAACTGATCGCCGAACTGGCCGAGTTGACGGCCCGCTACCCGCAGCACGAAGGGCTGCACTCCCAGGCCATGGTGGCGCTCTACCGCTCCGGCCGGCAGGCCTCCGCCCTGGAGGTCTACCGCAGGCTGCGGGTCCGCCTGATAGACGACCTCGGTGTGGAGCCCTCGCCGCAGCTGCAGCGGATGCACCAGGCCATGCTGACGGTCGACCCGCAGCTCGACGTGCTCGCCGGGCCCCGGCGCAGCTCCACCTTCGACCTGTTCGCCGCCTGAACCGGACCCGGCCGCATCCGACCGGGTTCGACACCTTCTCAAGCGCCCCTCCAGGGCGCTCGGTGAGGCTCGAATCCATCGACGCCCCGGAGAAAGGGGCGTGCCGGACCGCGCCGTGAAGGAGGTCGCGCCATGCCCGACGGCCGGCCCATAACGCTGTACTGCTTCGCGCACGCCGGCGCCGGAGTGAGCGGATTCCACCGCTGGCGTGAACAGGCGGGCCCCGGGGCCGAGATCGTGCCGTTGCTGCTGCCCGGCCGAGAAGGGCGCCGCCGCGAACCCCGTGTCACCACCCGCGACGAGCTGGTAACCGAGCTGCTCGGCGCGTTCACCCGGCGTGGCCCCGACGCGGGGCCCTTCGCCCTGTACGGGCACAGCCTGGGCGCACTCGTCGCCTACACCCTCACCCGTGTCCTGGCCGACAAGGGCCTGCCAGGGCCGGCCTTCGTCGCGCTCGGCGCCTGCCCGCCGCCCGAGGCCCCGCCCGCCCTCATGGGGGCCGCCGACGCCCCGGAAGGTGAACTGGTCGACCACCTGGCCGAGTTGGGCCTGGCCCCCACGGGCACCGCCGCCGAACCCGACGGCATCTGGCGGCGCCTCGTGCTGCCCGTGCTCCGGGATGATCTGCGGCTCGCCGCGAACCTGCGCGCCGCCGCCGCCGACCCCTCCACCGGAGGCCCGCTGCCGACGCTGCTCATCGCGCTCGGCGGCGCCGACGACCCCGTGGTGCGGCCCGGCGAACTCGACGGCTGGCACCGCTGGACCACCGGCCCGTTCCGCAGCCGGACCGTCGCCGGTGACCACTTCTTCGTACGAGGACAGGAGACGCCCCGCCTGATGGGGCGGGCCTGCCGTGTCGCACGGCGCCTCCTGCCCACGCCCACGACGCCGGGTCCGGCCGGCGCAGGGCCGATGGCCGGACCTGGGCCGACGGCCGGGCCTGCGCCGCTACCTGAGCCGACGGCCGGGCCTGCGCCGACGGCTGGGCCTGCGCCGTTACCTGAGCCGATGGCCGGGCCTGCGCCGCTACCTGAGCCGATGGCCGGGCCTGCGCCGCTACCTGAGCCGACAACTGCGTTGACAACTGTGAGGAACAGCCCATGAGGCGTGTCGTCATCACCGGGATCGGAGTCGTCGCCCCGGGCGGTACCGACACCGGGGAATTCTGGAAGCTGCTCACCGAGGGGCGCACCGCCACCCGCGCCATCTCCCTGTTCGACGCGAGCGGCTACCGCTCCCGGATCGCCGCCGAGGCCGACTTCGACCCGGCCGCCCACGGACTCACCCCCGAGCAGAGCGAACGCCTCGACCGCGCCGCCCAGTTCGCCCTCACCGCCGCCCGCGAGGCACTCGCCGACAGCGGCGCCCTGCAGGAGGCGGGCGATCCGGTGCGCACCGGAGTGACCCTCGGCAACGCCGTCGGCTGCACCACAGGACTCGACCGTGAGTACGCCGTGGTCAGCGGCGGCGGCAGCAGGTGGAACGTCGACCACACCCTCGCCGTCGAGCAGCTCTTCGACTACTTCGTGCCCAGTTCACTCGCCGCCGAAGTCGCCCGCGACGTCGGCGCCCAGGGGCCGGTCTCCCTGGTCTCCACCGGCTGCACCTCCGGGCTCGACTCCATCGGGCACGCCGTCGAGCTGATCCGCGAAGGCAGCGCCGACGTGATGGTGGCCGGCGCCACCGAGGCGCCGATCTCCCCGATCTCCGTGGCGTCCTTCGACGCGATCCGGGCCACCAGCCCCCGCAACGACGATCCGGCCACCGCGTCGCGGCCCTTCGACCGCACCCGCAACGGCTTCGTCCTGGGGGAGGGTTCGGCCGTCCTCGTCCTGGAGGAGCTCGGCCGGGCCCGGCGCCGCGGGGCCTTCGTGTACGCCGAGATCGGCGGGTTCGCCAGCCTCAGCAACGCGTACCACATGACCGGTCTGCGGCCCGACGGCAAGGAGATGGCCCGCGCCATCACCCTCGCCCTCGACGAGGCCCGTCTCGACCCGTCGGCCGTCGACTACATCAACGCCCACGGCTCCGGTACCAAGCAGAACGACCGGCACGAGACGGCCGCGTTCAAGGAGAGCCTCGGCGAGCGCGCCCGCGAAGTGCCGGTCAGCTCCATCAAGTCGATGATCGGGCACTCACTCGGCGCCATCGGCTCCCTCGAAGTGGCCGCGAGCGCTCTCGCCATCACGCACAACACGGTGCCGCCCACGGCGAATCTGCACGATCCCGACCCGGCCTGCGATCTCGACTACACGCCCCTGCACGCGCGCGAGCAGCAGACCGACACGGTGCTCAGTGTGGGCAGTGGGTTCGGCGGCTTCCAGAGCGCGATCGTCCTGACCCGTCCGCGGCTGAAGGAGATCGCGTGATGCGGGGCCTTCGCGGGCTGTGGCGCCCTCGCGGGCTGCGGGGCCTTCGCGGGCTGCGACGCCCTTGCGTGATGCCGTCCGCAGGCCTGATGCCATCCGCACGTCCGGTGCCGGACGCAGGTATCCCTCGCGTGGCGCCGCTCGCACGTCCGGTGTCGTCCGCGCGCGTGGTGCCGTTGGCGCGTCTGGTGCCGGTCGTACGTCCTGTGCGTGTCCCGCGCCCGATGCCGCCCGCGCGGCGGATATCGCCCGCTTGTCCCATGCCGTCCGTACCCCAACGTCAAGGCAGGTCCGCATGAGCACGGCCGTCGCCCTCACCTCCGACCTCGACCGGGCACCCGGCCTGGCCCTGGTGCCCGCGCCCGCGCCCGCCGCGCGGGCCGCTGCCTCCGCCACCCGTACCACCACCGCCGTCGTCACCGGCATCGGAGTCGCCGCCCCCGGCGGGCTCGGCACCGAGGCCTGGTGGGAAGCGGTCCTCAACTCGGTCAGCGGCATCCGCGAGATCAGCCGCTTCGACGCCTCCGGCTACCCCGTGCGCATCGCGGGCGAGGTCCCCGGATTCGTCGACGCCGAGCATGTGTCCGACCGGCTGCTCCCGCAGACCGACCGGGTCACCAGGCTCGCCCTCGCCGCCGCCCGTGAAGCCGTCTCCGACACCGGCGCCGACCTCGCCCAACTGCCCCAGTACGGCGCAGGCGTGGTCACCGCGAGCTCGGCCGGAGGCTTCGAGTTCGGGCAGCGCGAACTGCAGGCACTGTGGAGCAAGGGCAGCCAGCACGTCAGCGCGTACCAGTCGTTCGCGTGGTTCAACGCCGTCAACACCGGCCAGATCTCCATCCAGCACGGCATGCGCGGCGCCAGCGGCGTCATCGTCTCCGAACAGGCAGGCGGCCTTGACGCCGCCGCACAGGCACGGCGCCAGATCCGCAAGGGCGCCCGTCTCGTCATCACCGGCGGCATCGACTCCGCCCTGTGCCCCTGGGGCTGGGCCGCGCACCTCGCGGGCGGCGGACTGTCCGCCAACCCCGAGGCCGACCGCGCCTACCGGCCCTTCGACGCCGACGCCGACGGCCATGTGGTCGGCGAAGGCGGCGCGCTGCTCGTCCTGGAGGACGCCGAACACGCGCGGCGCCGTGGCGCCCAGGTGTACGGCGTACTCGCCGGGCACGCCGCGACCTTCGACGGCGGCGGCGCCCCGCGCCTGACCGAGGCGGCCCGGCTCGCCCTCGCCGACGCCGGCGCCGAACCGGACGACATCGACGTGGTCTTCGCCGACGGCGCCGGTGAACGCGCCGCCGACCGGGCCGAGGCCCAGACCATCACCGAGCTGTTCGGCCCGCGCGGCGTGCCGGTCACCGTGCCCAAGTCGATGTCCGGGCGGCTGCTCGCCGGCGGCTCCGCACTCGACCTGGCGGCCGCCCTGCTCTCCCTGCGCGACCAGGTCATACCGCCCACCACCGGGACCCGGCGCGTCGCCGAGGACTGCCCGGTCGACCTGGTGACCGGCGCCCCGCGGCGCGGCGTGCGGCTGCGCGGCGCCCTGGTCCTGGCCCGCGGCCGCGGCGGGTTCAACTCCGCCGTCGTGGTCCGCGCCACCGACTGAACCGCGCGCGGTCCCCGCCGCGGCCGCCCGAAACGGCCCGCGGACCCCGAATCACCCATCACCGCAGAGGACTTGAGGAGTACGCCATGCGTCTGGAACTGACCGACCTGGTCGAGATGTTGAGCAAGTGCGCCGGAACCGCTGAGTGGGCCGACCTCGACGGCGACATCATGGACACGCTCTTCCTCGACCTCGGCTACGACTCCCTGGCCATCCTGCAGGCCACCGGCTGGATCGAACGTGACTACCACATCACCTTCGACGAGGAGGCCATCGATCTGGCCGAGACCCCGCGCCAGTACCTCGAACTCGCCAACGAACTCCTGGCCGCCCGCGCGGCGGCCTGAGCCATGGGCCGGCCGCTGCGGCACACCGCCACCCTGCACACCGACGTCCTGGTGGTCGGCGCCGGTCCTGCGGGCCTCGCCCTGACCCTGATGCTGCTGCGCTCGGGGGTGCGCGTCGCCCTGGCGGAGCGCTCCACCTCCTTCCGCCGTGACTTCCACGGCGAGATCCTGCAGCCGGGCGGACAGCGCATCCTCGACCGGGTCGGCGTACTCGACGGCGCCGTGCGGCGCGGTGCCCGCGAACTCGCCGGGTTCCAGGTGCGCAGCGGCGACAGAGTCCTCCTCGACATCGACTACCGGCGCCTGCCGGGACCGTACGACAAGCTCCTCGCGCTGCCGCAGGCCCACCTCCTGGAGGAACTCCTCGACGCCTGCGGGCGATACCCCGGCTTCGAGTATCTGCCCGGGCACCGCATCGGCTCCCTGAGCGAACACGACGGGCGCTGCACCGGCGCCGTCGTCAACAGCAGCCTCGGCGCCCGCCGCCTCTGGGTGCGCGCCCACACCGTCGTCGCCGCCGACGGACGGTTCTCCAAGACCCGTTCCCTGGCCGGGATCGGCGCCGGGCGCAGCGACCTCTTCGACCAGGACGTGGTGTGGTTCACGGTGCCCGCGCACGGCCGCTCCACCGGGCGGGTACGGGTGCACAGGGCCGGAGCGAGCGCGGTGCTCGTCCATGACACGCACCCCGACCGGCTGCGGATCGGCTGGACCCTGCCGCACCGTGGCTGGCAGCGGGCCGCCGAGCGCGGTATCGACGCCATCAGGGACGAACTGGCCGCCGCGCTGCCGGAGTTCGCGGATCTGCTGCACGAGCATCTGACCAGCCTGGCCGGGCTCGCGCTGCTCGATGTGTTCGCGGCCACCGCGGAGACCTGGGTACGTGACGGGCTCGTCCTCATCGGCGACGCCGCGCACACCCATGGTCCGCTCGGCGCCCAGGGCATCAACCTCGCCCTGCAGGACGCGGCCGCGCTCCATCCTGTGCTGGTGGACGCCCTGGACGCGGGGGACTTCAGCCGTCGGCGGCTCGCCCCCTTCGAGGCCGCGCGCCGGCCCGCGGCCGAGGCCGTGACGCGGATGCAGCGGCTGCAGGCGAAGGCCTTCTTCGGGGCGGGCGGGGCGGTGGGCGAGTTCCTGCGGGCGCGGGCCGCGGGGGTGGTGACACGGACGCCCATCGGGGCTCGGATCACTTCCCGGGTCGCGTACGGGCCTTCGGCCGTGGATGTGCGCGATGAGCTGTTCGGGCGGGGTGCCGCCGTGGAACGGGGAGCCGCCTGACGGGGCGTGTGCGTGCGGGTGCCTGTGGGTGTGCGGGCACAGTGCGGGTGGGGCGGGCCCGGGGAGGAAAGTCCCCGGGCCCGCCCCTTCCCGTGACAGGGCCCGTGGGCTAGGCCGACTTGGACCGGATGGACACCGCCGCCACCAAGGCCGCCGCCGCGAACGCCGCCCCCGTGGTGAAGCCCACCGACATCGAGTCCGTGAACGAGCCGCGGTCCGCCGAAGCGGTCACCAGGAGCGCGATGCCCAGGGAACCGCCCATCGTCTGAACGGCGTTGAGGACGCTGGCGGCCGCGCCCGCCTCGTCGCTGCGCAGGCCCGAGGTGGCCAGGACCGTCGGCGGGATCACCGACAGCGCCATGCCGGTGCCGAGCAGAAGCAGCGCGGGCAGGACGTGCGGCGCGTAGGCGTCGCCGGCGTCCAGCTGTGACAGCCACACATTGCCCGCGGCCAGGGCCGTGGCGCCCAGGGCCATCATCCGCTTCGGGCCCAGACGCCGTTCGAAACGGACCGCGAACGTGGCCGTCACCGCCATCGTCACCGGCACCGGGAGCAGCGCCCCCGCCGCGGCGAGCGCGGACCAGCCGCTCTGCTGCTGGAAGAACTGGCTGAGGAAGAAGTACGCGCCGATCAGCGAACCAGGGATCGCCAGCGTCGCCAGATAGGCGAGCACCCGGCCGCGGTCCGCGAACAGGCGCAGCATCACGATCGGCTGGGACGCCCGGGACTCCACCGCCACGAACACGGCCATCAGGGCTACGCCGCCGGCCAGCGGGCCCGCCACCGTCGGATCGCTCCACGCGTGGTCCGCGGCCCGCGACAGGCCGTACACCAGGCCCGCCGCGCCCGCCGCCGACAGGAGCGCGCCCGCCACGTCGAAGCGGCCACGGTTGCGGGCCGTCTCGTCGAGGACCCGCGGCCCGAGCAGCAGAATCGCAAGGCCCAGGGGGACGTTGAGGAGCAGCACCCAGCGCCAGGAGCTGATCGAGGTCAGCGCGCCCGCGAGCAGCAGACCGCCGGCCGTGGAACACGCGCCCACCGCCGTGCACACGGCGATCGCCTTCTTCCGTGCGGTGCCCTCGGCGAACATGCTGAGCAGCAGGGCGAGGCCGCTGGGCGCGGCGAGCGCGGCGCCGACGCCCTGCACGGCCCGCAGCGCCACCAGGATCTCGGTGGTGGGGGCGAGGGCGCGCAGTCCGGCCGCGGCCGTGAACAGGGCGACGCCCACCAGGAACACCCTGCGCCGTCCCACCAGGTCGCCCGCGCGGCCGCCGAGCAGCAGCAGTCCGCCGAAGACGAGGAGATAGGCGCTCAGCACCCAGGACGCGGCGACCGTGGACAGGCCGAGGTCCGCACGCATCCCGGGCAGCGCGATGTTCACGATCGGGTCGTCGAGCTGGATCATCGCGTTGCAGCCGGCGATCACCGCGAGGGCAAGGCCGGGGCGCGGCCGCCGGGCCTGCCGCTCGCCGGGCGCCTTGGCCACCTGCGCGAGGCCGGCCGCCTGCGCCGAGGGGGCCGCGTCACCCGCTGCCGGGTTCGCGGAAACGGACGAGGACATGTGCGGCCTCCTGGGAGCGGCCGTACGGAGCGGCCGTACGGACGACTTGGCGCAGCCGGACGGGTCGGCCGGCGGACGACTTGGCGCAGCCACCGTCGCAAATCGCGCTAGAGAGGGCGTCGACGATGACCGGGGCCGGAAGCGTCCCCGTGGGCCCCGCGGACATGCAAAACCCAGGTCGCCGACGGGGGGCGGTGACCTGGGTTTCGCGCTCGGGGGAGTGGTGCCGGTCAGTCGAGATGTGACGTGATCAGCGACATCACCTGGGAGGCCTGCGAGTTGAGGTAGAAGTGCCCTCCGGGGAGGACCTCCAGGTGGAACGCGCCCGTGGTGTGGGACGCCCAGGCGCGGGCCTCGTCGAGTGTCACCTGCGGATCGTCGTCGCCGGTCAGGGCGAACACCGGGCAGGTGAGGGGCGTACGCCCCGGCTCTTCCCGGTAGGTCTCCGCCGCCCGGTAGTCGGCCCGGATCGCCGGCAGGATCATCCGCATGATCTCCGGGTCGCCGAGCACCTGGGTGTCCGTACCGCTGAGCCGCATGATGTCGGCGATCAGACCGTCGTCGTCCTTGAGGTGCACCCGCTCGTCGCGCGGCGTCGACGGGGCGCGCCGCCCGGACACGAACAGGCCGTGCAGGGCGAGCTGTTCGGCCTCCAGGCGGAGCGCCACCTCGTAGCCGAGTGACGCGCCCATGCTGTGCCCGAAGAACGTGACCGGCTTGTCGCACCACGGCCGCAGCTCGGCGGCGAGGAGGTCAGCGAGCTCACCGATGGAGTCGATACACGGCTCATGGCGGCGGTCCTGCCGCCCCGGGTACTGGATCGCGAGAACGTCCACGTCCGGGGCGAGTGCGCGGGAGACCGGGAAGTAGAACGACGCCGAACCGCCCGCGTGCGGGAAGCAGACAAGCCGGTGCGCGGCCTGCGGGGCGGGATGGAAGCGCCGTATCCACGCGCCGGTCTCGACAGCTGTCCCCATGGTCATCTACGCCCCCAACTCCGGTGAGATGACATAGTCCGACACGTCGGTGGTGTTCGGCTCGATCCGGCCGAGCGCCTCCTTCACGGCGACGGCGAGCCGCTCGTCCTTGGCGCGCTCGCGGGCCTCGCGGCGCTCCACGAACTCCGGCATCACCTCGGCGGCGAACAGCTCGAGGGACTCCTTGATGTGCTCGTGCTGGTTCTTGCCGATCTGCACCGAGAAGATCACCTGGTCGACGCCGGCGTCTTCGTAGCGACGGATCACGTCGGCTATCTGCTCGGGGGTGCCGATACCGCGCCGCAGCGAGGTGATCTGCTCCATCATCCCCTTGGCCTCGGCGCTGATCTCCTCGCCCTCGGCGGGCGGCGCCGGGTTGCGGGTCAGGCCGACGGCCTCGCGGTTGTCGAGGAAGTCCTGCCACACATCGGTCGTCGCCGGCCGGTGCTGACCGGTGATGTAGTAGTGCATCAGCGAGTACGAGAAGAAGTGGGCGCCGTCCAGGCCGCGGTCGAGCGCGGTCTCCTCGTCCGGGTGGCACATGAACGGGAAGACCACCGAGAAGTTCGGGTTGACGGCCTTGCCCGCCGGCAGGCACTCCTCGGAGTTGATGATGCCGTAGTAGGCGTCCACCCACTCCTTGGCCTCCTCGGGGGAGACGAAGGAGAACGACAGGGCGCCCAGGCCGTTGCGGGCGGCCGTCTCGATGGTGGTGCGGGCGCTGCACGCCATCCACAGCGGCGGGTGCGGCTTCTGCTTCGGCTTGGGCAGCAGGTTGCGCGGCGGCACGTTCACCCACTGGCCCTCGTGACCGGTGAATGGCTCCTCGGTGAGCAGCCGCGTGACGACGTCGAGGGACTCCTTCCACTGGTCCTTCTTGCTGTCCCGGTCGACCTCGAAGGCGCCCAGCTCCAGCTGTGAACTGCCCGCGCCCGTACCGAAGTCGACCCGGCCGCCGGACAGCAGGTCGAGGGTCGCGAGCCGCTCGGCGACGCGCGCCGGGTGGTTCACGGCGGCCGGCAGCGACACGATGCCGTGGGCGAGGCGGATCCGCTTGGTGCGGGCGGCCGCCACGGCGAGGAAGACCTCGGGCGCCGACGAGTGCGAGTACTCCTCGAGGAAGTGGTGCTCGGTGGCCCAGGCGTAGTCGAAGCCGAGCCGGTCGGCCAGCTCGATCTGCTCCAGGGACTCGTTGAAGAGCCGCTCCTCGCTGTCCTCCTCCCACGGCCTGGGCAGCTGGTGGTGGTAGATGAGACCGAATCGCATGAGATGTACTCCTTGGTTGTTTCAGCACCCTCAACGCACCGCCCGCAGGCGGTCGTTCAGGCCGCGGGACGGTGAAAGCCGGAGCGGAAGAACAGCAGCGGGTCGGTGGCGGGCTCGGCGGCTTCGAGCGCGCCCACCCGGCCGATGACGATCCAGTGGTCCCCGCCCGGCAGCACCGCGTCGACGGTGCAGTCGGCCCAGGCGAGGGAGCCCGCGAGCACCGGCGAACCGGTGGCGGGGCCCGGGGCCCAGTCGACCCCGGCGAACTTGTCGGCGCCGCTGACCGCGAAGGTGCGGCACAGCGCCTCCTGGCCGGACGCCAGGATGTTGACGCAGAACGCCCCCGACGGCTCGATCCGCGGCCACGTCGAGGAGGTACGGGCGACCGCGAGCGCCACGAGCGGCGGGTCGAGGGACAGTGAGGTGAACGACTGGCAGGTGAACCCGACCGGCGTCTCGCCGCCCGCCGGGTCCGT
The DNA here is from genome assembly GCF_042665355.1 of Streptomyces monticola. NCBI lineage: Bacteria > Bacillati > Actinomycetota > Actinomycetes > Kitasatosporales > Streptomycetaceae > Streptomyces > Streptomyces monticola. Next base: position 73,667 of record NZ_JBHTCF010000030.1, read on the forward strand.
GGCCGCGGTCCGCCCGGTCACGATGGTCACGCCGCTGCAGAAGTGGCTCAGGACGCGCCGCAGTTCGGTCGGTGCGACGCGAGGGGTGGCACGGGGGACTGTGCGGGGTGCGAGCGTCGCGGTGTGCGCGGGGGAATGCATTTCGGCTCCCGTCTGCCGTCAGTTCGGCGCTTCCTCGAGGATCACGTGGGCGTTGGTGCCGCTGATGCCGAACGAGGAGACCCCGCCCCGGCGCGGCCTGCCGGTCTCGGGCCACGGCTGGGTCTCGGTGAGCAGCCGCACCTGGCCCGCCTCCCAGTCGACCTGCGGGGTGGGCTCGTCGACGCCGAGGGTCCTGGGCAGCGCCCCGTGGCGGATCGACAGGATCATCTTGATGACGGAGGCCACCCCGGCCGCGGCCTGTGTGTGCCCCAGATTCGACTTGACCGAGCCCAGCCACAGGGGCCGGTCCTCGGGACGGTTCCTGCCGTAGGTGGCGAGCAGCGCCTGCGCCTCGATCGGGTCGCCGAGCCGGGTGGCCGTGCCATGCGCGTCCACCGCGTCCACGTCGTCGGTGGTCAGGCCCCCGTTGGCGAGTGCCTGCCGGATCACCCGTTGCTGGGCGGGTCCGTTGGGCACCGTGAGACCGCTGGAGGCGCCGTCCTGGTTGAGCGCCGACGCCCTGACGACGGCCAGGATGCGGCGGCCGTTGCGCTCGGCGTCGGAGAGCTTCTCCAGCATGATCATGCCGGTGCCCTCGCCCCAGCCGGTGCCGTCCGCGGCGGCCGCGAACGACTTGCACTTGCCGTCCGGGGCCAGGCCCTTCTGCTTGGTGAAGTACTGGAAGGTCTCCGGCGACGCCATCACCGTCACGCCCCCGGCCAGGGCGAGCGAGCACTCGCCCTGGCGCAGCGCCTGACAGGCCAGATGCAGCGCCACGAGCGAGGACGAACAGGCCGTGTCCACCGTCACCGACGGGCCCTCGAGGCCCAGGGTGAAGGAGATCCGCCCGCTGATCAGGCTGCCGCCGGTGCTGGCGCCCTCGTACTCGTGGTACATCAGGCCCGTGAACACCCCGGTCCTGCTGCCCTTCAGGGACAGCGGGTCGACCCGGGCGTTCTCGATCGCCTCCCAGGCGGTCTCGAGGAGCAGGCGCTGCTGCGGGTCCATCTCCAGGGCTTCGCGCGGCGAGATACCGAACAGCTCGGCGTCGAAGTCCGGGGCGTCGTGCAGGAACGCGCCGTGCCGGGTGATGCTCTTGCCCGGCGCACCGTGCTCCGGGTCGTAGAGGCCGTCGATGTCCCAGCCGCGGTCGGTGGGGAACGGTGTCACCGCGTCCCGCTCGTCCATGAGCAGCCGCCACAGGTCCTGCGGCGAGTCGACGCCGCCGGCGAACCGGCAGGCCATGCCCACCACCGCGACGGGCTCCGCCGTGGTCCGGGTGAGCCGTTCGTTCTCCTGCCGCAGCCGCTCGTTGTCCATCAACGAGGCCCGTAGCGCCTCGACGATCTCCTGGGTTTCCATGACCGCTCTCCGCCTTCGCCTCAGTCGGACTTCCTGGCCGCGAGGGCCGTGCGCACCAGGTCGCCGATCTCCATGTCGGCGATGGCGCTGTGGGGGGAGTCCCCGTTGCCGTTCTGCGCGCCGTTCGTGCCGCCGGAGCCGTTCGTGCCGTTGGTGGCGTGCGCGCCGTTGGTGCCGTTCGCGGCGGGGGCGCTCGGGGGCGCCAGCTCCTCCAGCAGGTAGTGCGCAAGGTCCTGAGGGCTCGGGTAGTCGAACATCATCGTGGCCGGAAGCCGCAGACCGGTCTCGGCGCCGAGCAGGTTGCGCAGCTCGATCGCCGCCAGCGAGTCCAGGCCCAGTTCGGTGAAGCCCCGCCGCACGTCGATGGCGCCCGGCTCGTCATGGCGTACCGCCGCGACCTGGACGCGTACGACATCCAGGAGGATGCGCAGCTGCTCCTCCTCGGGCAGTCCGCCGAGACGCTCCTCCAGGGACTGCTCGGCCGCCGCCTCGGGCTCGGCGGACACCGCCGCGCGCTCAGCGACCGCCCGCGCCGGCCGGGCCGGTCCCGCCAACTCCCGCAGCTTATCCGGCACTTCACCGGAGGCCACGACGGCCGCCGGGTCCAGATGCAGCGGCACGAGGACCGTCTCGCCGGTGGCGAGCGCCGCGTCGAACAGGGCGAGCCCGTCCTCGGCGGTCAGCGCCGGAGTGCCGAGCCGCCGCTGCCGCTCGAAGACCGCCTCGTCGAGGGCGGCGCCCATGCCGTCGCCCGCCCACAGGTGCCAGGCGAGCGATGTCGCGGCCCGGCCTGCGGTGCGCCGGTGGACGGCCAGGGCGTCCAGGAACGTGTTGGCGGCGGCGTAGTTGGCCTGACCCGCGTTGTCGAGGAACCCGGTCGTGGAGGAGAAGAGGACGAACGCCCCGTACTCCAGGCCCAGTTCACTCTCCAGCTGGTGCAGATGCCAGGCCGCGTCCGCCTTGGGCCCGAGGACCCCGTCGAACCGGCCGGGCGTCAGCGAGTCGATGAGTCCGTCGTCGACGATGCCTGCGGCGTGGACGACGCCGGTCAGCGGGTGCTCGGCGGGGATGTTCCCGATGAGTGCCTTGAGGGCCTGCTTGTCGGATACGTCGCAGGCGGCGAGGGTGGCTTCCGCGCCCAACTCGGTCAGTTCCGCGTGCAGTTCGGCGGCTCCGGGGGCGTCCGGGCCGCGGCGGCTGGTGAGGACGAGACGGCGTACGCCGTGCTCGGTGACCAGGTGCCTGGCCACCAGGGCGCCCAGGCCGCCGGTGCCGCCCGTGACGAGGACCGTGCCGTCGCCGTCCCACGGGGCCCGCTCGGCGCCGGAGGTGGCCTTGACCAGACGCTGCACATGCGACGTGCCCGCCCGCAGCGCCAGTTCCCGCGCCCCGGAAGCGGCCGCCGCGGACAGCATCCGCGCAGACTCCTCCGTACCGTCCAGATCCACCAGGACGAGCCGCCCCGGATGCTCCGCCTGCGCCGCCCTGACCAGGCCCCACACCGGGGCCTGTGCCACGTCCACCCGGTCGTCGGCGTCGACGGTGACGGCCCCGCGGGTCGTCACCACCAGCGTCGACTCGGCCAGACGGGCGTCGCCCAGGAAGCGCTGCACCGCGGCGAGCACGGTGTGCGTCGCCTCGTGCGCGCCCTGCGCGGCATCCGCCGCAGCCGGGGCCACCGTGAGCCGTACCTGCGACGGTGCCGCACCCTTGGCGCCCAACACGGCGTCCAGGTCAGGTAGTTCGGTTCCGTCGGCGGTCAGGTCCGGGCCCGGCAGCCAGCCGAAGCGGTGCAGGCCGTCCGCCGCGGCGGCGCCCGCCGCCGTCAGCTGTGCGGCGGCCACCGGACGCGAGACCAGCTCCGTCACCGTCGCCACCGGCCGTCCGGCCGCGTCGGCGACCCGCAGCTCCGTGACCTCCGCGCCGCGCACCCTGCGCAGGTGCACCCGCAGGGCGGTGGCGCCTGCCGCGTGCAGCGTCACCCCGCTCCAGACGAAGGGCAGTTGCGTCGCATCGGACTCGTCGAGCAGATCCACATGGCTCGCCGCGTCGAGGAGCGCCGGATGCAGTCCGAAGCGCGCCGCGTCGGCGTGTGCCTGCTCGGGCAGTGCCACCTCCGCATAGACGTCCTCTCCCTTGCGCCAGGCGGCCTTGAGGCCCTGGAAGACGGGCCCGTAGCCGTAGCCCCGGCCGGTGAGGCGTTCGTACGCGCCCTCGACGGGGATCTCCGTGGCCCCCAGCGGCGGCCACTGCGCCAGCTCGAAGCCCGGTGCCCCGGCGGTCGCCGTGAGCACCCCCGAGGCGTGCCGGGTCCAGTCGCCGTCCTCGCCCTCGGGCCGCGAGTGGATGCTCACCGGGCGGCTGCCGGACGCGTCCGCCGCGCCGACCACCACGTGCAGGGCGAGCGCCCCGTGTCCGGGCACCACCAGCGGTGCGCCGAGGGTCAGTTCCTCCACGTGGCCGCAGCCGACCTCGTCGCCGGCGCGGATCGCCAGATCCACCAGGGCGGTGCCGGGCAGCAGGACCGTGCCGTGCACCTTGTGGTCGGTCACCCAGGTCTGGGTGCCGGGGGAGAGGCGTCCGGTGAGGACCGCGCCGGTGCCGTCGGGCAGGGCGATGGCGGCGCTCAGGAGCGGGTGGCCGGCGTCGAGCTGGCCGTGCCCGGTGGCGTCGGCCGCGACGGCCGGGGCGGTGTCGAGCCAGAACTCCCGCTTCTCGAAGGCATACGTCGGCACGTCGATCCGCCGGGCGCCGCTGTGCGCGTAGTACGCCTGCCAGTCCACGGCCACACCGGCGACATGCAGCCGGGCCACCGCGCCCGTCAGCTCGCGCCGCGCGTCACGGCCGCGCCGCTGCACGGCCACGAAGGTGGCGTCCTCGGCGGTCTGCTGGCCCATGGCGGTGAGGACCGCGTCCGGGCCGAGTTCGAGATACGTCCCCACGTGCTGCCCGTCCAGATACGCGACGGCGTCGGCGAACCGGACGGCGGCACGCACATGGCGCACCCAGTACTCGGGGTCGGTCAGCTCGGTGGCCGGCCGGCCCGTGACATCGGAGATCACCGGGATCTGCGGCTCGTGGTACGTCAACGCCCGCGCCACGGACCTGAAGCCGTCGAGCATCGGGTCCATCAGGGGCGAGTGGAAGGCGTGCGAGACCTTCAGGCGGGTCGTCTTGCGGCCCTCGGCCTCGAAGTGGGCCTTGATGGCCAGGGCTTCCGTCTCGTCGCCGGATACGACGACCGCGTGCGGCCCGTTGACCGCGGCGATGGTGACCTGGCCGGTCAGGAGCGGCGTGACCTCGGCCTCGGTGGCCTGCAGGGCCACCATCGCCCCGCCCTCGGGCAGCGCCTGCATCAACTGGCCGCGTGCCGCGACCAGTTGGGCCGCGTCGGCGAGGGAGAGCACCCCGGCCACATGCGCGGCCGCCAGCTCGCCGATGGAGTGCCCGGCCAGATAGTCCGGCTGCACACCCCACGACTCGACCAGGCGGTAGAGGGCCACCTCGATGGCGAAGAGGGCGGGCTGGGTGAACTCGGTGCGGTTCAGGCGCTCCGCGTCCGCACCCCAGATCACCTCGCGCAGACCGTCGTCGAAGTGCGCGAGCACCGCGTCGAAGGCCTCCGCGAACACCGGGTACGCCTCGTACAACTCCCGTCCCATGCCGGGCTGTTGGGCGCCCTGGCCGGTGAACAGGAACGCCGTCGGCGTGTTCGCGCGGTCCTGGCCCGTCACCGTCTCCGGGGCCGTGCGGCCCTCGGCAAGCGCGGTCAGGCCGCGCAGCGCCTCGTCCCGGTCCGCGGCCGTGACGGCGACCCGGTGGTCGAGGACGGCACGCGAGGTGGCCAGGGAGTACGCCGTGTCGAGCAGATCCGGCTGCGGGTCCGCCTCGATCAGGGCCTTCAGGCGCTCCGCCTGCGCGGGCAGGCTCTGCGGGTTCTTCGCCGACAGGACCAGGGCCACCGGGCCGCTCTGTGCCACGGCCCGCTCCGGCTCGCCGGCGGGCGCCGCGGGCAGCTCCGGCAGACCGGCTCCCGCCCCGGCGTCCGGTGCCTGCTCCAGGATGATGTGCGCGTTGGTGCCGCTCAGACCGAACGAGGACACCGCGGCGCGCCGTGGCCGCTCCGAGACGGGCCAGTCACGGGCCTCCGTGAGCAGCCGTACGTTCCCGGCGCTCCAGTCGACCTGCGGTGACGGCTCGTCCACGTGCAGCGTCTTGGGCATGACGCCCTCGCGCAGCGCCATCACCGTCTTGATGACACCGCTGATGCCCGAAGCGGCCTGCGCGTGCCCGATGTTGGACTTGATGGAGCCGAGCCACAGGGGCCGGTCCTCCGGGCGGCCCTGCCCGTACGTGGCGAGCAGCGCCTGTGCCTCGATCGGGTCGCCGAGCGTGGTGCCCGTGCCGTGGCCCTCGACGAGGTCCACGTCGTCACCGGTGAGCCCGGCGACGGCCAGGGCCCGCTGGATGACCCGCTGCTGCGAGGGACCGTTGGGAGCGGTCAGGCCGTTGCTCGCACCGTCCTGGTTGGTGGCGCTGGAGCGGATCACCGCGAGCACCGGGTGCCCGGCACGCTCCGCGTCCGAGAGCCGCTCCACCAGGAGCAGGCCCACGCCCTCCGACCAGCCGGTGCCGTCCGCGGCCGCCGCGAACGCCTTGCAGCGGCCGTCGGCGGCCAGGCCGCGCTGCTGGCTGAAGTCGACGAAGATCTCCGGCGTCGGCATCACCGTGACACCGCCCGCCAGGGCCATCGTGACCTCGCCCTGGCGCAGCGCCTGGCAGGCCATGTGCAGCGAGACGAGCGAGGACGAACAGGCCGTGTCCACCGTGACCGCCGGGCCCTCAAGACCCAGGGTGTAGGCGACGCGGCCCGAGGCGATCGAGCCCGCGCTGCCGTTGCCGAGGTAGGGGGAGAGCTCGTCGGGCACGGCGCCGGGGCGGGTGCCGTAGTCGTGGTACATCACGCCCACGTACACACCGGTCTGGCTGCCGCGCAGCGACGCCGGGTCGATCCCGGACCGCTCGATGGCCTCCCAGGACGTTTCGAGCAGCAGCCGCTGCTGCGGGTCCATCGCGAGGGCCTCGCGCGGCATGATGCCGAAGAACTCCGGATCGAACTCGGCGGCGTCGTGCAGGAACCCGCCCCGCACCGTGTACGTCTTGCCGGGCGTACCCGGCTCCGGGTCGAAGATCGCGTCCGCGTCCCAGCCGCGGCCGGCGGGGAAGCCGGTGACCGCGTCACGGCCCTCGGCGACCAGCTGCCACAGCTCCTCGGCGGAGCGCACCCCGCCGGGGAAGCGGCAGGCGATACCGACGATCGCGATCGGGTCGTCCGCGGTGCCGGGGGCCGCGGCGGGCACCGGCTGCTGCGGAGCGCGGGCGGCGACGGTGCCGGACAGCTTCTCCTTGATCAGGGCCGCGACGGCCCGTGCGCTGGGGTGGTCGAAGACCAGGGTGGCGGGCAGCTTCTGCCCGGTGACCGCGTTCAGGTTGTTGCGCAGCTCCACCGCGGCGAGCGAGTCGAAGCCCAGCTCCTTGAACGCCCGGTCGGGGCCGACCGCCTCGATGCCGCTGTGCCCGAGGACGGACGCCACTTCCTGGCGGACCAGATCGAGCAGGGCCCGGTCCCTCTCGCCGTCGCTCAGACCGGCAAGGCGCTGCTCGAACGTGCCCTGACCGCCCGCCGTGGCGGCCGCCTTGGCGGTACGCCGCGCGGGGCCGCGGGCCAGATCGCGCAGGAGCGCCGGTGGCTCGTCGGTACGGGAGCGCAGCGCCGCCTTGTCGATACGGACCGGTGCGACCTGGTGGGCGCCGCAGGTCAGGGCCGCGTCGAAGAGGGCGAGACCGTCGGCGACTTCGAGCGCGGGCATGCCGAGCCGGGTCATCCGGTCCAGGTCGGAGTCGGCGAGCGGGCCGCCGAGGCCCGTGTCCACCGCCCACATGCCGAACGCCAGGGCCGTCGCCGCCCGCCCGGCCGCCTTGCGGTGGTGGGCGAGGGCGTCGAGGAAGACGTTGGCGGCCGCGTAGTTGGCCTGCCCGGCCGCGAGGACCAGGCCGCCCGCCGACGAGAAGAGCACAAACGCCCGGTAGTCCAGGCCGAGTTCGGCCTCCAGCTCGTGCAGATGCCAGGCCGCGTCCGCCTTGGGCCGCAGCACCTTGTCGAACTGCTCGGGTGTGAGCGTGCCGGCCAGACCGCTGTCCACGGCCGCCGCTGCGTGGACGACGCCGGTCAGCGGGTGCTCGGCGGGGATGGTCTCGATGAGTGCCTTGAGGGCCTGCTTGTCGGATACGTCGCAGGCAGCGAGGGTGACGTCGGCGCCCGACTCGGCCAGCTCGGACCGTAGTTCGGCGGCGCCCGGGGCGTCAGGGCCGCGGCGGCTGGTGAGGACGAGACGGCGTATGCCGTGCTCGGCGACCAGATGCCGGGCCACCAGGGCGCCCAGGCCGCCGGTGCCGCCCGTGACGAGGACCGTGCCGTCACCGTCCCACGGCGCAGGCCGCTCCTCGGTCGGCGGCGCCACCTTCGTGAACCGGGGCACCGCGAACGTGCCGCCGTGGACGGCGCATTCGGGCTCACCGGAAGTCGCGGCGGCGGCAAGGACCGCCAGGGACGGCGCGACGCCGTCCGTGTCGAGCAGCGCGAACCGGCCGGGGTTCTCCGCCTCGGCCGCACGCACCAGGCCCCACACCGGGGCCTGCGCCAGATCCAGGGTGTCCGCCAGGCGCGCGGCGACCGCGTACTGCGTCACCACGACCAGCTTCGACTCCGCGAACCTGGCGTCCGCGAGCCAGGCGCGCACCGTCTCCAGGACCGCTAGGGACACCGCGCGAGCCGCGTCCGGCACCGCCCCCGAGGCCGCGGGCGCGACCGGGAACAGCACGGTGTTCGGCACCTGCTGCCCCGCGTCGAGAGCCGCGCCGAGCGCCGCCAGATCCGCGAACTCCGTGATGCCGCCGCCCAGTTCCGGCAGTCCGGCGAGGCGGACCGTGTGCCCGGTGACGGCCTCGGGCAGCGGCGCCGAGCTCCAGCCGACCTTGAACAGGGCGTCCGACAGGCCGCCGCGGGCCGCCGCGTCGAGCTGCTCGGCGGCGACCGGCCGTGAGACCAGCTCCGTCACCGTCGCCACCGGCTGACCGGCGGCGTCCGCGACCCACATCGCGGACAGCTCGTCACCGCGCACCCGGCGAAGCAGCACCCGCAGCCGGGTGGCGCCGGCCGCGTGCAGCGTCACGCCGTTCCACGAGAACGGCAGCAGGGTGTCGCCGCCCGCCTCGCCGTTCTCGTCCAGGAGATCGGCATGCATGGCGGCGTCGAGGAGCGCCGGGTGCAGGCCGAACCGGGCCGCGTCCGCGTGCGCCTGCTCGGGCAGCTCGACCTCGGCGTAGACGTCGTCGCCGTCGCGCCAGGCGGCCTTGAGGCCCTGGAAGACGGGCCCGTAGCCGTAGCCGCGGCCGGTCAGGCGCTCGTACACGCCCTCCACCGGGACCGGCGTCGCACCGGGCGGCGGCCACTGCGTCAGCTCGAAGCCCGGCTCGTCCGGGGCCGCGGTGAGGGAACCGGCCGCGTGCCGGGTCCAGTCGCCTTCGCCGCCCTCCGGCCGCGAGTGGATGCTCACCGGGCGGCTGCCGGAGGCGTCCGCCTCACCGACCACCACCTGTACGGCGACCGCGCCACGCCCCGGCAGGGTCAGCGGCGCCTGCAGCGTCAGCTCCTCCACACGGCCGCAGCCGACCTCGTCACCGGCGCGGACCGCGAGCTCCACGAAGCCGGTACCGGGCAGCAGCACCGTGCCGAGCACATCGTGATCGGCCACCCACGGCTGCGTACCCGTCGAAAGCCGCCCGGTCAGGACGACCCCGTCCGAGTCGGGCGACGCCACGACGGCGCTGAGCACCGGGTGGTCCACCGGCGTGAGCCCGGCCGAGCCGACATCGCTCGCCGTGCCCACGGGGTTGAGCCAGTAACGGCTGTGCTGGAACGCGTAGGTGGGCAGATCGAGATGGGCGGTCGCCCGCTCGCCCGCGAACGCGGCCCAGTCCACCTCGACCCCGTGCGCGTACGCACGCCCGAGACCGAGCACCAGCTCACGGGCCTCGGCACGGTCGCGGCGCAGCAGCGGCGCGAAGACGCCGTTCTCGTCGCTCTGCCGACCCATGGCGGTCAGGACGGCGTCCGGTCCGAGTTCCAGGTAGGTGGTGACGCCTGCCTGGCGGAGGCTTTGGATGTCGTCGGCGAAGCGGACGGCGTCGCGGACGTGGCGTACCCAGTACTCGGGGTCGGTGATGTCCTTGAGGACCGGGATCGAGGGCTCGTGGTAGGTGAGGGATGCGGCCACGGTCCGGAACTCG
>NZ_JBHTCF010000031.1:0-77448 GCF_042665355.1 Streptomyces monticola
TGAAGCGGCGGGTATGGCGGGGGAGTTGAGCGAGGCGGACCTGGAGCGGATGAACCGTACCGGGGTGCGTCCGATCACGGAGGCGCAGGGCCTGGCCCTCTTCGACACCGCCGGTGCCCTTCGCGATCCCGCCCTCGTACCCATCGACCTCGACCTCAAGGCCCTACGCACCTCCCTCACCACATCCGGCGAGGAACTGCCGTCCCTGTTCCGCGGACTGATCCGCACCACCACTCGCCGGGCCACCTCTGCGGGTGCCAAGGCCGACTCCGGAGCGCTGCTGCGGCGTCTCGAAGGCCTCGACGAGTCCGCACAGGAAAAGCTGCTGCTCGGTCTCATCCTGGAGCACGCCGCGGCCGTACTGGGGCACAGCTCGGCGGACGCCGTCGACGCCGAGAAGGACTTCCTGGAGACGGGCTTCGACTCGCTGTCCGCCATGGAGCTGCGGGCCACCCTGAACACCGTCACCGGGCTCGGGCTTCCGCCCATGGTGGTCTTCGACAACAAGACGCCCACCGGACTTGCCCGCTTCCTGCGGGAGGCCTGCCGGTCGGCCGCCGAAGGCCGGGAGCAGACACCGCAGACAGGGCCTGACGGTGCCGGCGGGGCCGAACAGGACACCGTCAGCGGACTGTTCCGCAGTGGCGTGATCGCCGGCCAGACCACCAAGGCGTTCAACCTGCTGCGCGCGGTCGCCGATCTGCGGCCGACCTTCGACTCGTACGCCGACCTCGGCGCGCCCCTCGCGCCGGTGAAGCTGGCCGACGGCCCCGAGCGGCCACGGCTCATCTGTCTGAGTACGCCGATGGCGACCGGCGGAGTGCACCAACACGCCCGGCTCGCCGCGCACTTCAGGGACGTGAGGCAGCTGTCGACGCTGCCGACGCCCGGGTTCAGGAGCGGCGAGCGGCTGCCCGCCGATGTGGACGCGCTGACAGCGGTGCTCGCCGAGTCCGTGCTGCAGGCCGCCGAAGGCGAACCGTTCGTCCTGCTCGGCTACTCGTCCGGCGGGGTCCTCACCTACGGGACGGCCGCCCGCCTGGAGCGGGACTTCGGCACACAGGCCGCAGGCGTCGTCCTGGTGGACACCTACCGGGTCACCGAGGAGGCGGGCGGCGGTATGCAGGCCCGGGTCTTCGAGCAGATGTCGGGCGCCCTCGTCGACCGTGACTCCGAGTTCGGGCTCTTCGACTCCACCGGGCTGTCCGCGATGCGGGCCTACTTCGACCTGCTGCCCCGCTTCGACCTCACCGGAGTCGCCGCACCCGTCCTGTTCGTCGGCGCGGGACAGTCCTTCCTCACCGATGCCGGCACCGGCACGGACGCGGACACCGGCGCAGAGACAACCGCAGGCACCGACGCAGGCACCGGCGCCGACCCCGACGACGGCGCCTGGCGGGCCCAGCCCTGGGACCCGGAGCACCAGTACGTGACCGTGCCCGCGACGCACTTCTCCATCGTGGAGGAACACGCGGAGCACACCGCGAGGACCGTGCAGGAGTGGATCCGCGGACTCACGCCCGCCGCGCCCAGCACCCCCGACGTGCCCGACGCGTACCTATCGAACGAGAGGTGAGAGAGATGACGCCGGCCCCCAGCGCCAAGGGAACCGTGCCGTTCGGCGAGTACAGGACCTGGTACCGGGTCACCGGGGACCTCGGCTCGGGCCTGCCGCCCGTGGTCGTCGTGCACGGCGGCCCCGGCTCCACCCACGACTACCTGCTCAGCCTCACCCGGCTCACCGAGGCCGGACACGCCGTCGTCCACTACGACCAGCTCGGCAACGGCGGCTCCACCCATCTGCCGGGGCGCGGCCCCGAGTTCTGGACCGTGGACCTCTTCCTCGACCAACTCGACCAGCTGCTCAAGGCGTTGAACATCGCCGACAGCTACATCCTGTACGGCCAGTCGTGGGGCGGACTGCTCGTCGCCAAGCACGCCGCGGCCCGCCCGGCAGGCCTGCGCGGACTCGTCATCGCCAACGCCCCCGCCTCGTACCCCCTGTGGCTGGAGGAGATGGCCGTCCTGCGCGCGCAGCTGCCGCCCGGCGTCAACGAGACGCTGCTCCGTCACGAGGCCGCGGGCACGACGGACAGCGAGGAGTACTACCAGGCGATGACGCCCTTCTACGAGAAGCACGTCTGCCGCCTCAAGCCCTGGCCGCGCGACTACCAGGCCTCGTTCTACGAGGTCTACAACGACCCGACGGTGTACTACGCCATGAACGGGCCCACCGAGTTCCATGTCATCGGCAGCCTGAAGGACTGGGGCGTCGAGGACTGCATCGCCGATATCGACGTCCCCACCCTGATCATCTCGGGGCGGTACGACGAGGCCACCCCCAAGACCGTACAGCCGTACCAGGACCTCATTCCCGACGCCCGCTGGGAGATATTCGAGGAGTCGAGCCATCTCCCGCACCTGGAAGAGCCCGAGCTTTTCCAGGACGTCATGACGGCCTATCTCAAGCGCCTGTAAGGGTCCGCTAGGGGTTATTCGGTACGGCCCCCGGAGAAAGACTGGAGCCATGGACACTGACAAGCGGACGGGCAGCGCCCTGGTATTTCCGGGTATGGGACCCGCACCCTTTGCCGAAGTGGCAAAGTTCATGCTGGTCAACCCCTTTGCCAGGGAACTGTTCGCGGAAGCCGACGACACGCTGGGATACAGCCTGTTCGACCGTTTCCGGGAAACCCCCGGCGACTACTCGAGCTACGCGCAGATCACCTTCATGGTGAACTGCCTCGCCCTGGCCCGCTGGGCCGAGACCGAACTCGGCGCCGAGCCCGGTTACTGCACGGGTCCCAGCTTCGGCAACAAGGCCACCGCGGTCCGCTCCGGCGCCCTGTCCTTCGCCGACGGGGTGCGCCTGACCGAGCGCTTCGCCCGCTGCCTGGACGCCTACTTCGCCGACGACCACCCCGAGCAGGTCGCCACCCAGTCCTTCGCCCGCACCCCGCGCGAGACCGTCGACGCGCTCCTGGCCGAACTCGACGACGACGGTGAGTGGCACGACATCACCTGCGTCGTGGACGCCGACTTCTACATGGTGACGCTGCGCAAGTCCCGTATCGAATGGCTGCAGCAGCGGCTGCGCGCCGTCGGCGGACTGCCGCTGTACGTCATGGAGCCGCCCATGCACTCACCGGCCTTCGCGGGCCTGCGCCGCAGAGCCGAGGACGAGGTGATGGCGGGCCTGGAGTTCCACGACCCGCAGCTGCCCGTGATCTCCGACCACGACGGGGCGCTCCTGACGACCGGCGAGGCCGTGCGCGAGCTGTTCCTGGACGGCTGTGTACGCCGCGTCGACTGGCCGGGAGTGCTCGGCTCGCTGCGCGAGAAGGGCGTGGGCACGCTCTATGTGGCCGGACAGGACGCACTGTTCGGGCGGGTCGGCGCGGCCACGAAGCACTTCAAGGTGGTGCCCGCCAACCCCCGGCTCGCCACCCGTCCGCGGCGCCGCACAGCGGCCGCCTGAGGCCGGTGCCCCGGGCGGCCGCCGTGCGGAAACACGCAGTCGTCGTACGCGGTCAGGCACTCGCCGGCGAAGTCAGCTTCTCGATGGTCGCCCACAGCACGGCGGGCGTGGCGAAGGTGTCGAGGCTCAGCGCCTCGTCCACGAAACGAATGTCGTACAGGGCCTCAAGGGCCCCCAGCAATTCCACAGTGCCCATCGAGTCGAGGCCGCTGTCCCGCATATCGGTGTCGGCCGTGAGCGACTCGTCCTCGGGCAGGAACGGCAGATACTCCCGCAGTACGTCCTCGAATTGCTGGTCCCAGGCCATGGTGTGCACACCCTTCCGCAGTAACTGGTCGACGGTTCCCAGGAATTCGACGCTAAGAGCGTCCGCAGAGCCGGGGAACCCGTTCCGTACCCCTAACTCTTCGAGCGCCGCCCACCCGCATTTCCCGGAGGAACCATGACCGACGACCGGCAGCACGCCCTGTACCAGCGTTTCCTCCGCGGACTCGCACTCGGCCCCGACCGGCCCGCCCTGCGGATCGGCGCCGACACCGTCACCTACCGGGAACTGCACGAGCAGGCCCTGACCTGGGCCGGCTCCGTGGGCGACGCGAAGTCCGTCGGGGTCCTCTGCGCCAAGACCCCGACCGCGTACGCGGGACTGCTCGCCGGGCTCTACGCGGGCGCCACCGTCGTGCCCCTGCACCCGGACTTCCCCGCCGCCCGCACCCGGCACATGCTCGAACTCTCCGGCGCCGAAGCGCTGATCACCGACGAGAAGGGCCGGTCGGTGCTGCCCCAGGTGCTCGGTGACGGCGACCCCCTGCCGCGTTCCGTCACCGTCGTCGAACCCGACCCCGCCCGCGCCCTCGCCGCGCCCCGCGCCGTGGGGCCCCGCGACGTGGCGTACATGCTGTTCACCTCCGGCTCCACCGGCCGCCCCAAGGGCGTGCCCATCAGCCACAGCAGCACCCACCACTACTTCGAACTCCTCGACGCCCGCTACGACTTCACCCCCGACGACGTCTTCTCGCAGACCTTCGACCTCAACTTCGACTGCGCGATGTTCGACCTGTTCTGCGCCTGGGGCTCCGGGGCGTGCGCCGACGTCGTACCGCAGTCCGCCTATCTGGACCTGCCGGCGTATCTCGCCGGGCGCGGCACCACCGTGTGGTTCTCCACGCCCAGCGCCATCTCCCTCGTACGCCGCATGGGCGGCCTCGCCGACGGCGCCCTGCCAGGCCTGCGCTGGAGCTTCTTCGCCGGCGAGGCGCTGCGCGACCAGGACGCCGCCGACTGGCAGCGGGCCGCGCCCGCGGCCACCCTGGAGAACATCTACGGGCCGACCGAGCTCACCGTCACCATCACCGGTCACCGCTGGCATCCCGAGACATCACCCGCGCTCGCCGTCAACGGCCTCGTGCCGATCGGCACCGTCCACGAAGGACACGACCACGTCCTCGTCGACGCCGACGACGCCGCGACACCCGTCGAGGGTGAACTCCTCATCACCGGACCGCAGATGACCACCGGCTACCTCGACCCGCGGGACGACGAGGGCCGGTTCGTGAAGCGCGAAGGGCGCCGCTGGTACCGCACCGGCGACCGGGTACGGCGCCTCGACGGCGGCGAGCTCGTGTATCTGGGGCGGCTCGACTCCCAGGTGCAGGTCCAGGGGATACGGGTGGAGCTCGCCGAGATCGACCACGCGCTCCGGGCCACCGCAGGTGTGGAGGACGCGGTGACCGTGGCCCGTGCGGTCGAGGGCAGCGTCGAACTGGTCGTCTTCTACACCGGCACGCGCCGCAGGCCCGCCGAACTCAACCGGGGTCTGCGGGAGTTGCTGCCCGCGGCGATCCTTCCCCGGCACTTCGAGCACGTACCGCAGTTCCCGCTGAACTCCAACCGCAAGGTGGACCGGCCGGTCCTCGCCCGGCGGGCGGGGGAGCTGCTGAAGCGATGATTTGAAGCCCGTCCGGCGATTGAGGACGAGCCCGCAGGGCGACGTAGCGGCAACCAAGACGACGGTACGTACCCCTAGTAGCAGGAAATTAGGGGTACTCCGCGAGCGCCTCGCGCCCTAGATTCGGTGCATGCCGGACGGGAAGCTCTGGGCCATCAGTGATCTCCATGTCGCGTTCCCCGAGAACCGGATGATCGCCGAGGCTCTCAAGCCCGAGTCGGAAGACGACTGGCTGGTGATCGCCGGGGACGTGGCCGAGTCGGCCGCGGATGTCGAGTGGGCGCTCAACCTGCTCAGCGAGCGCTACGCCAAAGTGGTGTGGGCGCCGGGCAACCACGAGCTGTGGACCCCGCGCGACGACACCTGCCAGCTGCGTGGCGAAGCGCGCTACCAGCACCTCGTGGACATCTGCCGCAAAGCCGGTGTCTCCACGCCCGAGGACCCCTACCCGGTGTGGACCGGCGCGGGCGGCCCGGTCGCCGTGGCCCCGCTGTTCCTGCTCTACGACTACAGCTTCCGGGCCGACGGCATCACCTCCAAAGAGGAGTCCCTCAAGCGGGCCTTCGAGTCCGGTGTGGTGTGCAGCGACGAGTTCCTGCTCCACCCCGACCCCTACCCCGGCCGTGACGACTGGTGCCGGGCCCGCGTCGAGGCCACCGAGGCCCGGCTCCAGGGACGCTCCCTCGCGCAGCCGCCGCTGATCCTCGTCAACCACTATCCGCTGGTGCGCCAGCCGACCCGGATCCTGCACTACCAGGAGTTCGCGCAGTGGTGCGGCACCGACCTCACCGCCGACTGGCACATCCGCTTCCCGGTCCGCGTGATGATCTACGGCCATCTGCACATCCCCCGCACCACCTGGTACGACGGGGTGCGCTTCGAGGAAGTGTCGGTGGGCTACCCGCGCGAGTGGAAACGGCCGGGCCACCCGAAGATCGGGCCGCGCCAGATCCTGCCGGAACTCCCGAAGACCCCGGTCGCGCCCGACGGCCTGCCCGACATCACTGCTTGACGGACTGCAGTGTGCCGAGGGCCAGGTCCATCGGCAGATCACCGCGGCAGCTGATCTGCAGCTTGCGGTAGACCCGGGTCAGATGCTGCTCGACGGTGCTCACCGTCAGATAGAGCTTCGCGGAGATCTCCCGGTTGGTGAGGCCCTGGGCCGCGAGCGTCGCCACCCGCTGCTCCGAACTGCTCAGCCTGGTCTCGGACTTCTTCGGCTCCTCGTCGGGCGCCAGCGGCTCACGGCCCCGGCCGGGTCCTGACAGCGGCGCGTCCGGCAGGATCTCCCGGCACAGGGACGCGGCACCGCACTCCTGGGCCAGATTCCAGGCCGTACGCACCATGGAGTTGCCCTTGGAGAGCGAACCGCCGTCCGCCTGCAGGGCCTGACCCAGATCGGCCATCGCCCGAGCCGTCTCCAACCGGTCGCCCGAGCGGTGCAGTTCGTCGGTCGCCTGGGTGAGCAGCGCGATCCGCTGCTTGGCCGTGGTGGTGCACAAGGCGCGTCCGCGCAGCGAGATACCGCGTACCCAGGGGCGCCGCGCATCGGGCAGGGCGAGCTGCTGCAGCACCAGGCGCTCCGCCTCCTGCGTGCGGCCGAGACGCAGCAGCGCGTCGGCGGCGTCGGTGCGCCACGGCAGATAGGCGGGACGGTCCACGCCCCAGCTCTCCATCAGCCGGCCGACCTCCATGAAGTCGGCGAGGGCCGCCTGCGGATGGTTGCCGGCCAGCTGGTGCAGGCCGCGGGCGCGCAGATAGCCGAGCCCGTGCAGGGTCGTCAGCAGCCGCTGCGGCACCGGCTGGTCGGTGTGCCGCGACGCGTCCGTGTAGCGGCCCATGGCGCTGCTCGCGCGGACCAGGATCGCGGTGGGCGCGTACCGCAGGATGCTGCCGTTCTTCTCCGGCAGGATCTGCACGGCCCGGGTCGCGTAGCCGTGCGCGCCGCGCAGATCACCGAGGCGGAGCAGAGCCTCCGCGTGCAGGGTGGCGAGGACCGCGCTCCAGCCCGGAGCCTTGGCGCGGTCGGCCTCGTCGAGCAGCTTGCGGCTCCAGGGCACCGCCCGCTCCGGGTGATCGGAGTAGACAAGGGAACGCAGGGCCTGCGCGATCGGCGCCAGGGTGATATCGGAGAGCCGGGCGGACTGCAGCAGCCGCTCACCGGCCGCACCGCCGGCGTCGATCGCGGCGTCGACGGGTGTGGCGCCGGTGTCGGAGCCGTCCGTACCGGGGTCGAGTAGATCCGCCGCCTCGGGCCAGCGCCCCTGGAACTGCAGCAGATGCGCGAGCGGTTTCCGCTGCTCGGCCGCAAGGCGCCCCGCACGCAGCGCCTCCAGCGGCCCGCTCAACTGCCGTTCCGCGGCAGCAGGGTTGAACCGCCAGGTGATCCCGGCGAGCCGGATCTGCAGGGCGTGGCGCTGCTGTTCGTCGGCGCACGCCTCATGCGCGAGCTCGAAGAGCCGCACGGCGCCCTGCGCGTCGTCACCGGCCAGCAGATCCTCGGCCGCGTCGCACAGGATCTCCACCTCAAGGGCGCCGGGAGCATCGAGGCGCCCGTCGCGGGCGGAGGCGAGCAGATGCCCGGCCACGGCCGTCGCGGGCCGGCCCGCCCTGCGCAGCAGCAGAGCGGCCCGGCGGTGCAGTTCGCGGCGCGGCTCGGGCTCGATCGCGTCAAGGACCGCGGCGCGGGTCGCCTCGTGCCGGAAGCGGGCGCCGTCGACGATGCCCGCCGCGCCGAGTGCGGCAAGCGTCCGCGCCGCCGCCGGCACCCCGGTGCCGAGCAGCTCGGCCAGACCGGCCCGCGCCGCCTCCTCACCGAGCACCGCAGCGGCCCTGGCCAGTGCGGTGGCGCCAGGGCCGCTGCGGTCCAGGCAGGTCGCCACCGCCTGCGCGAACGGCCCGCCGGGCAGCGGTCCACCGGGCAGCGGCGCACCGCCGGACCCGTATCCGTGCCCGGACTCGTATCCGTGCGCGCTCTCGTATCCGGTCTCATAGCCCGACTCGTACTCGTACTCGGCGAGCAGCGCCCGCAGCAGCAGCGGGTTTCCGCCGCTCAACGCGTGCGCGGAGTCCAGGAGTTCGGGCCTGCCGTGCGCCCGCACCACCTCGGCCACCTCGTCCTGCGGCAGCAGACCGACGCGCAGCCGCCGGAAAGCGGCCGTGCGCATCAGCTCCGTGGCGAACGCGGGGTCGAGGACACCGTCGTACGGCGAGACCGAGAGGACCATCAGGACGCGGGCGGTACGCGCATGCCGCGCGACGTAGCGCAGATAGCGCAGGGACTCACGGTCGGCGTGCTGCACATCGTCCACGCAGACCAGCACCGGGGTGTCCTCGGCCAGTTCACGCAGCTGTGCGCAGAAGGCCTGCATTCCCTCGGTGCGGGAGGCCGCCCGGCCCCCGTCGGCCGTCGTCCTCGGCTGGGTCAGCTCCGGGCCGCTGTTGACCAGCTGGCGCAGCACCCCGAGGGGTACGTCCCGCTCGTCGGGCACGGCGTCGGCGCTCAGTACCAGGCCGCCGGCGGCGGCCGCGCGTTCGGCGATCACGTCCAGTAATGCGCTCTTGCCGCAGCCCGCGGCGCCTTCGACGAGCACGGTGCGGGATTCGCCCGCCACACAGTCCGCGAGCGCCGTCTCCAGAGTGTTGAGGATGGATGTCCTGCCAACCAACGTCATAGTCGCCCCGTCGCAGATGACCTACCCCTAACTGCGGCCAGCGTGCGCGCGGCGCCTACAGGGGTCCTTGAGCGAGGGCGGAGCAGAAATCGATCACGCGCAGGGGGCGTCGTACACGAGTCCGGCGTCCCGCATCTCGCCGACCCAGATGTCCAGGTCCGCGCGGGCGTTGGCGGGAGCCATGTCCCACAGGCCCGCGAGCGTGCTGGCGGCCGCGGAGACATTGCCGTCGTGCTGGCGCAGGGCGATCCACATGGCGGTGCCCACGGGACTGCACCGGTACCGCCCGGGGCTGTGGACGGATTCCGCTTCCCACAGCAGCTCCAGGTGGCCCTGCATATCGACGTTGACGCTTACGCCGGGCACCGGTCGAACGCGCACTGAAACCTCCAGCCCATGGCCGCTCAGGCCAGAAATGAAATGGCCTTACCGCGATTTCATGCTGGTCGACACACGGTAATGCCCGGCTCACGGCCAAGCCATGGGCCGTGGCGGACTCTGGGGTGGCAGCACTCGTCGGGCCCCCGCGCGCCCCCTACGCGAGCAGGGCGGCGACGCAGAAATAGGGGGGTCCCATCCGTTTATCGATTTCCGGCCAGAGCGGGCTCGGTATTGGCGCGCCCCATGGCTGAAATGCCTTACGGGGAAACGATATCCGGAACCCCGACCGGTTTTCCGGCCGCCTCCAACGCCTCTCAAGCAGGGGCCACCACGATGGGGCGCCGGGGGACCAGGGAGCGCGAGTTCTGGAGCGGGAGGGGCGAGCGGAATGCCGAGAGGCCCGGGAACCACGGTCGTGTCAGAGCCGGTCACCGGCCCGGTGGTGAGCGAGCCGGTCACCGGCCCGGTGGCGTGCGAGCAGCCGGTCAGCGGCCCGGTCGTGTCCGATGCGGTCACCGGTCGGCTCGTCGAGGTCGCGGACGGCGTCCACGCCTATCTGCAGGGCGACGGCGGCTGGTGCCTGAACAACGCGGGCCTGGTCGTGGGGGACGACGGCCAGAGCCTGCTGATCGACACGGCCGCGACCGTACGCCGGGCACAGGAGCTGCGCACAGCGGTGCTCGCCCTGGCCCCCGAACCGCCGCGCACCCTCGTGTGCACCCACTTCCACGGCGACCACACCTTCGGCAACCAGCTGTTCCCCGAGGCCCTGGTGATCGCGCACGAACGCACCCGCAGCGAGATGGCGGCCGCGGGCCTCGGCCTGACCACGCTGTGGCCCGAGGTGACCTGGGGCGAACTGGAGCTGAGACTCCCGGAGTGGACGTACCGCGACGGGCTCACCCTGCGCCTGGGGGACGTCCGTGTCGAGCTGATCCATCTCGGCCCCGCCGCGCACACCACCAACGACACCGCCGTATGGCTGCCAGGACCGCGGGTGCTCTTCGCCGGAGATGTGCTGATGTCGGGCGTCACGCCCTTCTGCCTGATGGGCTCGGTGGCCGGCTCCCTCGACGCCATGCGCCGCCTGCGCGCCCTGGAGCCCGCGGTGATCGTGCCGGGCCACGGCCCCGTCGGCGGACCGGAGTTGATCGACGCCAACGAGGCGTATTTCCGCTGGCTGGCCGACCGTGCCCTGCAGGGCACCGCCGCAGGTCTCACCCCGCTCCAACTGGCCCGCGCCGAGGGAGCGGGGCCGTACGCGCAGCTCCTCGACTCCGAGCGCCTGGTGCCCAATCTGCACCGTGCCTACGCCGAACTGCGGGGTGCGGCGCCGGGCGCCCCGCTGGACGTCGGCGCGCTGTTCCGGGAGATGACGGAGTACCACGGGGCGCTCCCGGTGTGCCGGGCCTGAGCCCACCCCGGCGGCCCGCACCCGCCCGGCAGCCGGGCTACGGCAGATCGTCCCGCGTCACCTTCCGGGCCGTCACCTGCAGCTCCCCCTCGACCCTGACCAGGATGTCCTCGCACACGCACACCCGGTGCACCCGCGACTCGCCGCCGATCTTCGAGGCGTACACGACGGTGTACGAGCGCACATCCAGGCTGCCGTCCTGACGCTCCGTCACATCGAGCATCCCCATGAAGTGCCGGTGCCGCTCACCGGCGTCGGCAAGGGCCGCCGCCGCCCGCTCGGCGGCCGCGACCAGACCGGGACGGCCTCGCACGGGCTCCGGCAGCGTCGGCACGTCGAACGTCGCGTCCTCGGTGAACGTGGCCGCCCAAGGCCCCGACTTGGCCAGATCCAGCTGCTGCATCTGGTGGGCGTAGAACTGCTGCACTTCGGCGTGCACAAGCGCGCTGGCCTTTGGCATGGGTCGCTCCGATTCCGCTGGGTCCAGTGGTTCAGGGCAGCTTGTGCGGTGGTCGTCGAGCGACCTTCGAAGACCCCTCAAGCCACTGCGGAGACGGTGTTGAGCGATCGACCGTCCGAACGGCGCCAGGAGGTCACCCGTGCCGAAACTCACGTACCCGGAGATCACCCTGGACGCACTGCTGCGCCGCGCCGCCGAACGCGACCCGCACCGTGCCGCCGTCACCACCGGACCCGCAGCCACCGCAGCCACGAACACGGCCGGTGCCACCACGCTGACCTTCGCCGAACTCGACCGCCAGGCCGACCGGATCGCCCACCGCATCAGGGCAACCGCCACCGCCGCCCCCACCGCCACGGCCACCGTCGGCAGCGGCAGCAGTGGCAGTGGCGCGGTCGGCGTCGCCCACACCCTCGACTCCGTCTTCCCCGCCGTCTACTACGGCACCGCCCGCAGCGGCCGCACCCTCGTCCTGGTCAACCCGCTGGTCGGTGAGGCCGCTCTGCGCCATGTGTTCACGAAGGCCGGGATCGAGATCGCGTTCGTGCCCACCCGGATCGCGGAACTCCTCACCAAGATCGGTGACCGGCTTCCGCTGCTGCGCACCGTCGTCGTC
The DNA here is from genome assembly GCF_042665355.1 of Streptomyces monticola. Taxonomy (NCBI): domain Bacteria; kingdom Bacillati; phylum Actinomycetota; class Actinomycetes; order Kitasatosporales; family Streptomycetaceae; genus Streptomyces; species Streptomyces monticola. The sequence continues at coordinate 11,972 of NZ_JBHTCF010000031.1, forward strand.
ACCGATGCCGCCGACGGCGTGGTACCCGGCAGCACGGAGCCCCTGGAGCACTTCATCGGCCGGGCGCCCGAAGGCCCCGCCCCCGCGCCGGACGCCGGGCTCGACGACATCGCTTGTATCCAGTTCACCACCGGAACCACCGGGCGGCCCAAGGGAGTTCGGCTCACCCATCGCAACCTGGTGGCCAACGCCGTCCAGATCGCGCTCGCCCACCGCCTGCGCGATGACTCGGTGACCCTCAACCACCTGCCGCTCTACCACGTGATGCACCTCAACTCGGCGGTGTACGCGGGTGCTTCGCAGGTGCTGTGCCAGGACCCCGACCCCGTGGCGTCCCTCGCACTCGCCGCCCGCACCGGAGCCACCCACTACTACGGCCTGCCCGCCCGGCTGCACCGCCTCGCCGGCGACGACCGGCTCGACCGGCTCGACCAGGAGCAGGAGGGCATACCGGCGGGCCCGCGCCTGACCGCCGTCCTGTCCGGCGGCACCGCCCTCGCCCCCGCCGCCGCCCGCCGGATCAGCGCCGCCCTGCGCGTCCCGGTCGTGCAGGGCTACGGGCTCGCCGAACTCTCCCCGCTCGCCCACAACCAGCGTCTCGACGCCAGGCCCGAACCCGGCGCCGTCGGCCCGCCGGTGCCGGGCACCGAATGCCGGATCGTCTCCCTCGGCAGCCGGCGCCCCGTCGACATCTGGTCCACCGGCGAAGTACAGATCCGCGGACCGCAGTTGATGGCCGGATACCTCGACGACCACGGGCCCGCACCGATCGACGCGGACGGCTGGTTCACCACCGGCGACGTCGGCTATCTCGACGAGGACGGCGGCCTGCACCTGGTCGACCGGCTCGGCGACGTCTTCAAGTACGACAACGAACTCGTCTCGCCCAGCGCCGTCGAACGCATCCTCACCGAGGACCCGCGCATCGCCGAATGCCTCGTCGTCGACTGGCCCGACCCGGTGCACGGCGCCCTCGCCTGGGCCGGGATCGTGCTGCGTGAGCCGCCACCCGGCCCCCCGGCCCTGCTCGACGCCCTCGACTCCGTCGTCGAGCGCGCCAACAGCAGGCTCGGCCACGGCGAGCAGATCCGCCGCGTCGAAGCCCTCGACGCCATCCCCCGCACCCCCAACGGCAAACCCGCCCGCCGTGAGCTGCGCCAGCAGCTGCGCGCCCGCGCCGCACTCGAAGCGGCCTGAGCCGCGCCCGGCCGACGACAGAACACAGCAGTCCCACAGCCCCGACCCGAGGAGCCCCACCATGGTGACCTTCGTCAACAAGCTGACCGTGCACGGAGACTTCGACACCTTCCTGGCCGTCAAGGACCGCCTCACCGCCTACATGAGCGCCCAGCCGGGGCATGTCAGCAACCAGACCCTGCGCCACGTCGGCGACCCCAACGTGGTCCTCGAACTCGCCGTCTGGGAGGACGCCGCCGCCCACCAACGCGCCGTCCGCAGCGAGGAGTTCCAGGCCATCGTCAAGGGCCTCGGCCCGCTCGCCACCCCCGACCCCGGCCTGTACGAGACCTACGAGGCGGGCAGCGGTGCCCACTGACCCCCGGCCGCACGTCCTGGTCGCGGGCGCGGGCCCGGTCGGCCTGACCGCCGCACACGAACTGGCCCGCAGAGGACTGCGGGTCCGTCTCGTCGACGCCGCCCCAGGACCCGCCCGCACCAGCCGCGCCGTCGCCGTGCACCCGCGCACCCTGGAGACCTTCGACCAGATGGGCGTCGTCGGCGCCGTCCGTCGGGACGGCCGCGAGAACCGGGCCTTCACCATGTACGCCACCGGCCGGCGCCTGGTGCGTCTGGACGCCGACTACACGTCGATGCCGACGCGCTACCCGTACACCGTCATCATCGAGCAGACCCGCACCGAGGCCGCGCTGCGCGCCGCCGTCACCGCCCTCGGCGTCGAGATCGAGTGGGGCATACGGCTCGACGGCTTCAGCCAGGACGCACAGGGCGTGCACGTCCGCCTGGTGCGCGCCGACGGCGGCGCGGAGGACTGCCGGGCCGACTGGCTGGTGGGCTGCGACGGCGGCCACAGCACCGTACGCAAACAGCTCGGCCTGCCGCTGATCGGGGAGAGCCGCGACACCTGGATGCTCGCCGACGCCCCCGTACGCACCGACCTGCCCCAGGACACCATCTACTGGGTGCACACCGGCGGGCAGGCGCTGATGATGGTGCCCTACGCCCGGACCGGGCACTGGCGGCTCCTGGACACCGCACCCGGCGGCGCCGCGGCGGAGACGGCACCCGCACGGTTCAGCGCGAAACTCTCCAAGGGCCTCGGCCGTGACGTGCGGGTCGGCGAGCCCGAATGGACCTCGGTGTTCACCTTCCAGCAGCGCATGGTGCCGCGGATGCACGAAGGGCGCGTCTTCGTCGCGGGGGACGCCGCCCATGTGCACAGCCCCGCCTCAGGGCAGGGCATGAACACCGGCATCCAGGAGGCGTACAACCTCGCCTGGAAGATCGCCGACGTCCACCGCGGCCACGCCGGGCGCCAGCTCCTCGACAGCTACAGCGCCGAGCGCGTGCCCATCGGCAAAGCCCTGCTCGGCTCCACCCGCACCGCCACCTTCCTGGTCCAGTTCAAGAACCTCCTCGCGGCCGCGGCACTGCCGGTGGTCTTCACCGTCGTACGCAATGTCGCGCCGCTGCGCCGCGCCATCCAGCGCAAGGTGCTCGGCGGCATGTCGGGCCTTCGCCTCGGCTACCAGGACTCCCCGCTGACCACCCCCGCGCCCCGCCGCCGGGACACCACCACCCCCGCACCCGGGCAGCGCGCCGCACTCGCCGCCGCCCGGCAGCCACAGGCGGCGGGCCCTGCCGCGCTGCACGCCGAACTCCGCGACCCACGCTGGACGTTGCTCTGCGCACCCGGCGCCGAAACGGCCGAGGGCCCCACCGACACCGTCCCCGTGGACACCGCGGCCACGGCCGACCGTGACCACGCGGCCTGGCTGTCCGTACGGACCGTCGCCGACCGGCGCGGCGGGGTGCCGGGGCCGCTGCCCGACCCGGGCGGCGCGCTGCGCGAAGCCCTGGGGCTCGGCCCCGGCGGCTGGGTCCTGATCCGGCCCGACGGCTATGTCGCCGCCCGCGGCACCCGCCTCACCCCCGACGGTCTGCAGCAGGCACTCGCGCCGTTCCTGCGGGAGCCCGCACCCGCCGAACAGGCCCTCAAGGAAGCCTCATCCGCTCTTCGAGCCGCTCAAGGCACGCTCGAGACCACTGTCGCCCTACTGGAGGCTCCCCGATGAATGCGCAGCATCCGCACCCCGAAACGCCCCCGCGCGTGGCCCTCGTCACCGGCGCCACCAGCGGAATCGGGCTCTCGGTCGCCCATGAGCTCGGGCGGCTCGGCCACCGGGTGTTCGTCTGCGCCCGGGGTGGTCAGCGCGTCAAGGAGACCGTCGAGGAACTGCGCGACAAGGGCATCGAAGCGGACGGCGCCGCCGCCGACGTGCGCTCCACCGAAGACGTCGCGGGACTGGTGCGCGCCGCCCACGACACGTTCGGGCCGCTCGGCATCCTCGTCAACAACGCCGGGCGCAGCGGCGGCGGCCCCACCGCCGACATCAGCGACGAGCTGTGGGACGACATCATCGACACCAATGTGAACAGCGTCTTCCGGGTCACACGTGAGGCGCTCACCACCGGCGGGCTCGCCGTCGCCGCCCACGGCCGCATCATCAACATCGCCTCCACCGCCGGCAAACAGGGCGTCGTGCTCGCCGCCCCCTACTCCGCGTCCAAGCACGCCGTCGTCGGCTTCACCAAGGCACTCGGCAAGGAACTCGCGCCCACCGGAGTCACCGTCAACGCGGTCTGCCCCGGCTATGTCGAAACCCCCATGGCCCAGCGCGTCCGGCAGGGCTATGCCGCCGCCTGGGGCATCACCACCGAGGACGTCCAGGAGCAGTTCGAGGCGAAGATCCCCCTCGGCCGCTACTCGACGCCCGACGAAGTGGCCGGCCTGGTCGGCTATCTCACCAGCGTGCAGGCGGCGTCCATCACCGCCCAGGCGCTCAACGTGTGCGGCGGGCTCGGCAACTTCTGAGCCCGGCGACCTCTGAGCCCGCCCCACCACCGCACGCACCGGTTCCGTACGAGAGACCGCAGAGAGGGTGTCGAGACAGATGGCTGTCGAGCGAGTGCACAGTACGGCGCACGAAGTGAACGTCGCCGCCCCCGCGGGCGTCGTCTACGGACTGATCGCGGACGCCACCAGGTGGCCCTGGTACTTCCCGCCCAACGTCCACGTCGAGCAGCTGGAGTTCGACGGCAAACAGGAACGCCTGCGCATGTGGGCGACCGCCAACGGCCAGGTGCGGTCCTGGACCTCACGCCGGGTCCTGTCGCCCGCGCTGCGCCGGATCGAGTTCCGCCAGGAACTGCCCGCGGCGCCCGTGAAGACCATGGACGGCACCTGGATCGTCGAGGCCCTCGCCCCCGAGCAGTCCCGGCTCACGCTCCTGCACGACTTCACCGTGGAGGGCGACGACCCGGAGGGCGTCGGCTGGGTGGAGCGAGCCGTCGACTCCAACAGCCGCACCGAGCTCGGCCATCTGCGGCAGATCGCCGAACGCTGGGCGCGCCTCGACGAACTCGTGCTGTCCTTCGAGGACTCGGTACGCGTCCACGGCCCCGCCGAACTCGTCTACGACTTCCTCTACCGGGTGCGGGACTGGCCCGAACTCGTCCCGCACGTCTCCCGGCTCGACGCCGTCGAGGACCAGCCGGGCGTCCAGGTGATGTCCATGGACACCACCACCGCCGACGGCTCCTCGCACACCACCGAGTCGGTACGGGTCTGCTTCCCGCACGCCGGGCGCATCGTCTACAAGCAGACGGCCACCCCCGCCCTGATGGCCGCGCACACCGGCGAGTGGTCGGTCGAGCCCGACGAGTCGGGTGTCACCGTCACCTCCCAGCACAGCGTGGTGCTGCGCGAGGAGAACATCGAGTCGGTCCTCGGCGCGGGCGCCGACGTCTCCCAGGCCCGCCGCTATGTGCGCCAGGCACTCGGCCGCAACAGCACGGCCACCCTCAACCTCGCCAAAAGGCATGCCGAGTCGGCGATCAGGGTGCTGTGAAGGGGGCGTTGAAGGAAGGGGTCGCCGTGCACTTCCCGGCCTGGCGCGGCCGATCGCTCCCACGGGTCCGCTCCCTGTACGGGACGTCCCCGGTGTTCCGCGCCGAGTTCGACACCGTACGCCACGTACTCGACGGTCATCTCCAAGTGCCGCTCGTGGCAGCGGTGTTCGCACCCAGCGACGGCGTCGACGAGGCGCTGCTCGACGTACCGTCGTACGGCAACGCCGCGCTGTTCGCCTACCAGACGGCACTGTTCGGCCTGTGGCAGTCGTGGGGCCTGCGCCCCGCCCGCGTGGCCGGCGACGGCGTCGGGGCCGTGACGGCGGCCTACGTCCTGGGCCGCCTCGACCTGGACCGTGCTGCCAGGGCGGCCACCCAGGAGGGAGCCGGGGCCCCGCCTCCTCGTCGCCAGGTCGAGGCGGTGTCCGGCGTTTCTCAAGCCGTTTGAGATGGGCTGTCTGCACTACGGAGAAGGAGCTGATCCACGCCATGGCCATCACCGCCGAAGCCCTCCGGGAACAGGCCGCCGGGCGCGGATCCGAAGAAGCCGCCGCCCTGCACCGCGCGGCCCGGCTCGAAGCGCTCCTCGGAGACCCGCACGATCCGGCCAACCCCCACGGCCTCAAGGCCCTCTTCGCCGCCGACGAACGGCGTGAAGTACCCGCACAGACCGAGCAGTTGCTCGCCGAGACCGGACTCGGCGCCGAGTTCGTGCCCGCCGAGTTCGGCGGCCGGCTCACCCGCGCCGACCTGCTCGCCCGGGTCCTGCGCCCGGTCTTCAAACGGGATGTCGCCCTCGGCTTCGGCTTCGGGATCACCTCGCTCTTCGCCACCTCGGCGGTCTGGGCCGGCGGCACCGAGAAGCAGCGCAGAACCACCGCCGACCTGCTGATCGCCCAGGGCCGCGCCTCGATCGTCCACCACGAACTGGCGCACGCCAACGCCATCCTGCGCGATGAGTTCATCGCCGACCCGGCGCCCGGCGGCGGCCACCTCCTGAGCGGCCGCAAGGAAGTCATCATCAACGCCTCCCGCGCCGGCGCCTATATCGTCTACGCCCGCACCGACCCCGCCCGCACCTCGCGCAGCCACTCCGTGCTGTTCCTCGACCCCGCCGAAGTGGGCGACGGCATCAAGCAGCTGCCGCGCGTCCAGACATCCGGAATGCGCGGAAGCCTGTTCTCCGGCCTGGAGTTCAGCGGCTGCCCCCTACCCCAGGACGCCCTCGTCGGCAGGCCCGGCGAAGGGGTCGCGATGGCCCTGCGTACCTACCAGGTCAACCGCTGTCTCATCGCCGGCACCGTGGTCGCCGCCGCCGACACCGTGCTGCACTCCGCCGTGCGCGCCGTTACCACCGGCCGCAGCAAACCCGTCGCACGCCGCTGGCACAAGCCGCTCACCGGCGTCTTCGCCGACATCCTCGCCTGCGACAGCATGGCCACCGTCGCCCTGCGCGCCCTCAGCCTGCTCCCCGACCGCACCAACATCCTGGCCGCCGCCGTCAAATACGTGGTGCCCGACCTGCTGCGGGAGAACCTCGAAGAGCTCGCCACCGTGCTCGGCTCACGCGGCTACGAACGTGGCAGCGCCGAGTACGGCGCCCTCGACAAACTCATGCGCGACCTGCCGGTCGCCGGACTCGGCCACGCCGGCACCGCCGCCTGCCAGGCCGTGATCGTGCCGCAGCTGCGCACCCTCGCCGAGAAGGCCTGGTTCGCCGAGGACGAGCCGCCGCCCGAGCTGTTCCGCCGCGGCGCCCAACTGCCCGCGCTCGACTACCGCTTACTGTCCATCGCGGGCGGCGGCGACTTCATGGCCGGATCGCTCGTCGCCTCGGCCGAGCGGCTCGCCGAAGTACGCGGCGTCGGCGGCCAGATGGCCGCGCTCGCCGACCTCGCCGAAGCCTTCGTCACCGAACTGCGGGCCCTGCGCGAAGCCTGCCGCGAACTGCCGCGGTTCGGCGCGGGCGTCCTGATGGACCCCGCGGTGTGCGTCCTGAGCGACCGGTACGCCCTGGTACTCGCCGCCGCCGCGGTGCTCGGCATCTGGGAGGGCCAGGACGGCTCCGACCCCTTCCTCGCGGCGCCCGCCTGGGCGGTACTGGCCCTGTCCCGGATCGGCGGCCGGCTCGGCATCCCGGTGCCCGAACTGCCCGAGGGCTGCCTGGAGTCGGTACTCGAAGAACTCGTACGCCGCTATCGCGCAGGCCGCAGCTGCGACCTGGACGGAACGGGGCCCACACAATGACCGAGAGCCCCGAAGGCGACTGGGAGGGCACACCGATGCCGGACACCGACGCGGAACGCATCACGGCGCCGGTCCACATCACCGGGCCCGAAGGCCCCTGGAAAGAGGTCCGCGAGGGCATGGACCTGCGCGGCAACGCCTCCGTCTACACCACCTGGGGCGAATGGCTCACCGTCGCGGTCGGCGACCCCGCCCTGCGGCCCATGCTCGGCCGTGACTGGCAGCGCTACCGGCGCACCACCGACCCCACCATCCGCTACCGCTTCGCCGCCTCGCGCCTCGCCGTCAAATACACCGCGGCCGCCGCCCTGGGCGCCACACCGGCCGAACTCGACCTCGCCTACCGGCTCGGCGGCCGCCCGTACCTGCGCGGTTTCGACCAGATCGACGTCAGCCTCACCCACACCGACGACCTGATCGCCGTCGGGATCTCCCGCCTCGGCCGGATCGGCATCGACACCGAACCCGCCGACCGCGTGATGTCCTTCGAACTGCTCCAGGACCACGTGTGCACCTTCGCCGAGAAGAAGGAGCTCGCCCGCCTCCCCGAGGGCGAACAGGCCGCGGCCATGCTGCGCCTGTGGACCCTCAAAGAGGCGTACACCAAAGCGCTCGGCCAGGGACTGCGGCTCAGCTTCACCGAATTCGGCTTCGGCACCGGCAGCGCGGGTCTGCTCGCCCCCGACGGCACCCCCGCCGAGAGCGGCGAATGGGCCTTCGGCACCTACCCCGCGCTCGGCCGCTATCTGGTCAGCGTGGCCTGCCACGACGCGGGACTCGACCCCGCACGCGACACCGCCGTCGCCACCATGCTCGACGAGGGGTTCATGGGCGCCGTGGCCGAACTCATCGACTGAACCGAGAGCTGAGAAACCGGTGACCGACGAGCTCAGAACCGGGAACCGAGCACGGAGAGCCGGGTGCTGAGAACCAGGGCTGAGAACTGATGGGGGATCGCTCCGGTTCCGGTGGAGAAATCGGGCAAACCCGCTGCGCGCCACTAGCGTGCCCTGTGTCGAGCGTGAGGAGGCAGGCATGGAGGACCGGCACGCCACCCTGCACGTACTCCCCACGGCGGGACACGCGGCGGGCGCCACAGCGGGCGGTACCGTCCGGCCGCCGGACCCCGGACCGGCGCCGCAGCCGCTCTCCGGCGCCGCCGAACACGGCGCCCCCGTGCGGGTGCACATCATGGCCGCCGACCCGCTCGCCAGAGTCGGCATCAAAGCCCTGCTCGAAGGACACCCCGGCATCAGGGTCACCGGCGACACCGAACCAGGACCGGCCGCCATCGCCGCCCTGCGCGCCCTGCGCCCGCACGTCCTGGTCGCCCACGGCCCGCTGCCCGCGGCACAGCGCGAACTGATCGCACAGGAGGCCGGCGAGGAGATCAGGCTGCTCACCATGGGAGGCACGGCCCCCGGACCCGGCGCCCCCGACGCCGTACACGGCCATCTGCCGGGCGCCGCGAGCGCCCGCCAGCTCGCCTCCGCCGTCGTACTCGCCGCCGCCGGCTACACCCTGGTGCGCGCGCCCGCCGACGGCATCAGGACCGCGCCCGTGTCACAGCTGTCGAAGGTCAGCCCCGAAGAACTCACCGAGCGCGAGTGCGAAGTGCTCGCGCTGCTCGCCCGCGGCCTGTCCAACGGCGAGATCGCCGAAACGCTCACGGTCTCCGAGCACACGGTGAAGACTCATGTGCAGAACCTGCTGCACAAACTGCGGCTGCGCAATCGCGTCCACGCGGCCATCTACGCCTTCGAGACGGGGCTGCGCCGGCCTTGCTGACCACCGACGCCGACCGCCGCCCACGCGCCGGCCGCGCGGCGGGCCCCGTCAGGGCCGCCCGCGCCGACGGCCCCGGCAACCCCGGTTCCGACGGCCCCGGCAACCCCGGTTCCGATGGCCCCGGCAACCCCGGCTCCGACGGCCCCGGTTCCGACAGCCCGGGCGCCGCCGGGCCAGGCCGTGTCAGTAGCGTGTCAGCGATACGTGGCACGGCCACCCATGCTCGTATGTCCATGCTTGACGAGGGGGAGAGCCGATGACGAGCGACCGCTCCTTCGCCGGGTCGGTGACCGTGCTGCTCGACCCCGGCCACCGCACCCGGCACAGCCCGGCGGCACTGGAGCTTTCGGGCCCGCTCGAACCCTCCGTCTTCGAGGCGGCACTCGACCACATCGCCGCCGACCACCCAGGACCCGGCACCGCGCGCCCCCAGCTGCTGCGGCACGGCCCGGCCCGGCACATCGTCGAACTCCCCGCCCCCGACGCCGAGTCGGCGCCCTACCCCGCAGGGCGCCTCGCCGATCTGCTCACCAGCGCCACCGCCGTCGGCGTCTGCCAGGGCTCGCGCGGCCACTCCTGGTTCGGCCGCTCCGCGGTGCGCGCCAGGCGCCACGAGCGCGGCCCCTTCCCCGTCACCCTGCCCGCGACGCCACTCCAGCGCGAGCTGCTCGCCGAGGCCGGAACCGCCCCCGACCGCCAGATAGGCCAGCTCGCCTGGCGCTGGCACGGCCCCCTCGACACCGACCGCTTCACCGCCGCCTGGCAGTCCGTCTTCGACCGCGAATCCGTGCTGCGCGCCGCCTTCAGCTGGGACCCGCAGCCGCGCGTCGTGCTCTTCGACCACTGCACCCCCGAAGTCGTACGCCACCCGCACGGCAGCGTCGACGACCGCGACACCTTCATGGCCGGCGAACGCCACCGCGGCTTCGACCTGCGCCGCCCGGGACTGCTGCGCGCCGCACTCCTCGACAGCGCCCCGCAGAGCGGCCACACCCAGGACCCCGCCACCGACGTCCTGCTCACCTACCACCAGGCGCTGCTCGACAGCTGGAGCGTGCGCCTGCTGCTCAACGAGTTCTACCGCGCCTACCTCGCGGGCGGCGCACTCCCCGGCGGCGAACGCCGCCCCGACCTGCGCGACTACACGCGCTGGCTCGACCACCAGGACACCGGGCCCGCCCGGGACTTCTGGTCCCGCTACGGCGGCCACGCCCCCGGCGAACTGCGGCGCGCGAGGACCGGGGCGGCCACAGGACACGACGGCACCGGGCGCAGCCGGGTCCGCCTCACCGGCGGAGAGGCCGCGCACCTCGCCGAGTGGGCGGCCCGCTGGGGCGCGACCGCGAGCAGCGCCCTGCAGGCCGTCTGGGCGATGCTCCTGTACCAGGCGACGGGAGCGGGCGACGGCGGCCCGGCCCCGGTCGGCTTCGCCCTCACCTTCTCCGGACGCGGCATCCTCCTCGACGGCATCGAGCGCATCCCCGGTCCCTTCGACAACCCGCTGCCGGTGTCCGTCGAGGTCGACCCGGCCGGCACCCTGCCCCGGCTCCTGCGCGAACTGCGCGACCGGGCCCTGGACATCTCCGCCTACGAATGGGTCTCCGCCGGGCAGGCCCACGCATGGCTCGGCGACCCCGCCGACACCGAACACGGCGGGCACACCGGGCACACCGGGCACACCGGGCACACCGGGCACACCGGGCACACCGAGACGCTCCTCGTGTTCGAGCACACGCTGCGCCCCGTCGAGGGCCTCAGCGCGCAGATCGCCGCACAGGGCATCCGGGTCGAGCCCCCCGACCCGGTCGGCGCGATCTCCGCCTTCCCGATCGGTGTCGTCGCCCACCACGACCAGCGCGGCGGCCTCGTCCTCACCTCGGTGCACGACCGGGCACGCCTCGAGGACGACAAGGCCGAGGCGATGCTGGCCGTCAGCGCCCGCCTGCTGCGCGAACTGCCCTACACCGCGGGCGAGTCCACGAAGGTCGCCGACGTCCTGGAGTCGCTCTCCGGCATCGAGGTGCCCCGGATGCACGAACACCCCGCGGGTGACCGGAGCCGTTCACCGCTGGTGCCGCTGCGGCCGGCGCGCGCCCGTGACGCGGGCACGATCTGCCTGGTCGACCCGCCGGGCGCCCCTGACACCTGTCACCGGCTGCTCGTTCGCTGCTTCCGCGGGCCGCAGGCGCTGACGTCGGTACTCGCCACCGGCGACACGGTGGCGCGCGCCGCCACGGCCCTGCGTGAACTCGTCGGCCCCGGCGGCCACTTGGTCCTCGGCGGCTATTCCGGCGCCGGGGCCCTGGCCTGCGAGATCGCCCGGCACATCGAGGCGGCCGGCGACGACCCGCCCCTGGTGGTGCTCGCCAGCGGCGGCGGCACCGACACCGACGCCCGCCACCTGGCCCACGCGCTGACGGCGGCGGCCCGGCGGTAGCGGGGCGAGCCCTGTGGTGGCCGGGGGAGCTGTTGCGGCCGCTACGGCCAGCCGATGTCGTCGTCGCCGGGCGCGAGCGCCGCCGCGGCGAGCAGGCCCGACGGGGCACCCGTACCGCACAGCGCGAGAGCCGAACCCGCCGATGCGGCGGTGCACAGGACGCGGAACCACAGCTTCATCGACGACTCCCTACGGCCTACGGCGTTCTCACCGGCCCCGGAACCGGTCCCGGAACGGGCCCCGGAACCGGCACCGGACAGTGGTGGTCGAGGAGCCCGGCGGCACTGACGGGCTCCTCTGCTCGAAAGACTCCATGGATCCGGTACAGGAATCCTCGGATCCCGCCGGAGGCGCGCCACAGGACCGCTCAACAACCGGCAGGGGCCCGCGGGCGGGCGTTTGTCGGCCCCCCGCCACCGCCTTACGCTCGGCCGTGCCCGAGTGCGACCCGTCCGTGCGCTCACCCAGGGATGGATCCCATGCCGCAGCAGCCCGAGTTCGGACGCCGCCTGAAGAGGCTGCGCACCGCCCGCGGTCTGTCGCAGGCCGCGCTCGTCGGTGACGGCATGTCCACCGGGTACCTCTCGCGCCTGGAGTCCGGGGAGCGCCGGCCCACCGAGCGCGCCGTCGCCTACCTCGCGGCCCGGCTCGGCGTGGAAGCCGCCGACTTCGACCGGCCCGATGGCTCCCTCGCCAGGGCACTGACCCTCGCCACGTCCACCGGGTCCGACGACGCCATGGAGGCACTGCGCACAGCGCTGCGCGAGGACACCGAAAGCTCCGCCCTGCAGCGCTGGCAGGCGCTGTGGCTGCTCGCCCGTGCCCGCCGGCTGCAGGGCGACCACGCGGGGGAGCGGGCCCACCTCGACGCACTGACCGCGGTCGGCGACGAGGTGGGCCTGCCCGAACTGCGCGCCCGCGGCCTGACTGCGCTGGCCCGCTGTCTGCGCTCACTCGGCGAGATCGGCCCCGCCGGCACCGCCGCGGTCGAGGCCCACCGCCTCGCCCGCGCCCACGACTTGGCGGTGGCGGACCGGGCCACCGCGCTGCTCGCCCTGGTCTCCGTGACGGCCGAGGCGGGCCGCCTGCCCGACGCCGGCGGGTACGCCGACGAGCTGACCGCCCTCGTCGCCGGACGGCACGACGCCCTGTGGGCCGAGGCGATGTGGACCGCGGCGGCCGTCCGCGTACGCCAAGGGGACCACGCGGCCGCCCAGGCCCATCTGGACGACGCCCTCGCGCACTTCACGAGCGGCGACGACCTGGTCCTGTGGCTGCGCCTGCGCCTCGCCGCGGCCCGCCTCCAGCTGTGCAAGCGGCCTCCGCGTCCGGACGCCGCCGAGCCCCTCGTCGACGCCGCACAAGCCGCCCTCGCCTTCGTCGGCACCCCTGCCCTGCACCAGGAACTCGCCGCCATCAAGGCCGACTTGGCGTTCTGCGCCGGACGGTACGAGGAGGCCCGCGTGCTCCTTCGCGAGCTGGCGGACGACGAGCCGAGGATGACGTACCGCGACCGCGCGCGCCTCGACATCCTCCGCAACCAGCTGCGCGTCATGGACGGCGACCCGGCAGGCGCCGAGGGCCTGCGCGCCCTGGCCGAGCAGGCCCAGGCGGTCGCGAACATCGACCTGGCGGCGGAGATCTGGCGCATCCTCGCGGAGACCGGCACCGCTGCACCCGCCCCATCTGGTGCACCCGCCCCACCCGGCGCCGTCCGTTCAAGGAGCCCTCAACTGCCTCTGTAGCACCCGTGGATACGTTCACGTCGCAGGTATCCCCACGCGAAGGAGACAGCCGATGAACCACTCTCGCAAGGTCGCGGGCGCCGCCGCCGCCCTGGTCGCAGCCGGATTTCTCGCCTCCGCGGGCACGGCGAGCGCCGACACGGGAGCGGGGCCCGAGCGCATCACCTCGGCCGCGCAGCTCAGCGCGAGCATCCAGAAGGCGGTCGCCCTGGAGCAGGAGTACGGCGACGCAGAGGTGGCCCAGTGCAGCAGGGGGGTCCGCACGGGCGAGGCCTGAGCCGGACCTGTCCCGCAGAGCACTGAAGGGAGAAAGCCGTCATGACCCCACACACAGCACCGAAGACGGCTCCGGAGAGCGGTACGGACGAGCCGGTCACGTGGTGCCCGAGCGGCGCGGCCGACGCACCAGAATCCGTGGTGCTCGGCGTGCGGTCGGGGGACGGGGGCGAGGTCATCTATCTGGCGGACCCCGTACCCGCCGCCGACGTGCTCGGCGCTATCCCCGAGGGCATCGAACCCCGGCGCGTCCTGCGCTTCGCCTCGCACTGCGTCGCGAACTGCGCCAACCGCAGGGGCACCCAGTGCTCCCTGGTGGACCGGGTGGTGGCGGCCGACCCCGGCCGCGACACCGCGGCGGCTCCCCGCTGTCATCTGCGGGCCCGCTGCCAGTGGTGGACCCAGGCGGGCCTCGCCGCCTGCCGCCGCTGCCCCGCGGTGTCGAGCCTGCACCACACGGACGAGGAACTGGCCACCCTGGTGGCGGAGCCCACCACCACCCTCGACCAGCTCAACGAGTGGATCGCGGAGCGCAATTGAGCCGGGAGACACCCAGCAGGGGCGGGCGCCGACCGGCACCCGCCCCTCCCGCGTACCTCCCGGCTCCCGCTACTACTCCACGGACGCCTTCGCCGGCTCCGGCGTTCCGCGTGGCGCGGACACGAGGCCTCGTACCTGGCCGCTGCACAGCGCGAGTGCTGTGGCTCCCACGATGAGGATCGCGCCGCCGATGAGTGTGGCGCGGATGCCGAAGTGTCCGGAGACCGGGCCCGCGGCCATCTCCCCGACGGGCAGGGCGATGAAGGAGCCGAGGGCGTCGTAGGAGTAGACGCGGGCGAGGCGGTCGGGCGGGATGTTCTCCTGCAGGGATACGTCCCAGGCGACGCCGAACTGCTCAAGGGCCACGCCGTTGGCGAACATGGCGAGGCCGAGCAGCAGCGCGCCCGGGGCCTCGGCGAGCACGACGAGCGGCAGCGACTCCACCGCCGTCAGGGCCACGCCGAAGAGCAGCGCGTGCCGGGCCCGGGAGCGGGCCGCGAGGAAACCGCCCGCCACCGCGCCGGCCATCTGCGCCGCTAGGACCGCGCCCCACACCCCGCGCCCGAAGGTGTCGTCGGCGACGACCGGGCCGAGCACCTGGATGCCGCCCGCCACTACCGCGTTGACCACCATGAACTGCAGGACCACGATCCACACCCAGCGGCGCGAGGTGAACTCCCGCCAGCCGTCGCGCAGTTCACGCAGCGGGTGGGCGCGCTCGGCGTCGGGGACCGGGCCGTCGGACGCGGGCACCGAGACACCGAAGAAGCAGCAGGCCGCCCCCAGGAACGCCAGCGCGTTGCACGCCAGGCCCCAGCCGGGGCCGAGCACCGCGGCGACCACACCGCCGAGGGAGGCCCCCACGATCATGCCGAGGTTGGTGCCCATCCGCATGAGCGCGTTGGCGGGACGGATGATGTCCGCGGGCACCGTCTGCGGGGTGAGCGCGGCCGACGCGGGCAGGGACAGCGCGGCAAGCGCGCCGTTCAGCACGCTCAGCAGCACGAGCAGCGGGATCGAGGTGAAGCCGAGCAGCACGCTCGCCGCGATGGCCGCCTGCACCGCCGCCGCGGCGAGCGCCGAGCCCTGCAGGATCAGCGTGCGCCGCACCCGGTCCGCGATCACCCCGCCGACCAGGAGCAGCGCCACATTGGCCAGGGAGCGGGCACCGACCACGATGCCCAGGTCGGTGGTGGATCCGGTGGCGTCCAGGACGGCGAAGGCGAGCACCACGGGCGCCATGGCGTTGGCGAAGTACACCAGGAGGCGGCCCGCCGCGAGCCGGCGGAACGGCCGGTGCCGCAGCGGCGCGAGCGAGCCCCCGCCGGGTCCCGCTCCGGGTCCGCCGGCGGCCCCGTGCCCCGGCTCCGTCGCGTCCATGCCCGCCCCCGTTTCCGTGCCGGTCAAGTCGTCACCTGTGCGTCCCCCGTGGCGGGGGACAGTGTGAAGTGCACCCGGGCCATCGAGATGCCCAGGTCGTGCACCGCGTACGGGCTGAAGTAGTACGCCTGCGGGGTCGCGCGGGGGTCGAGCGCCACGGAGAACTCCGCGTGCGCCGTCTCACCCGCCCGCGCCTCGACGCGGCGCAGCACAGGGCCCACCTTGGCGTCGAGATACAGCGGCAGCACGATCCCCAGATTCACGGTGCCCGAGCGCCGCGCCACCGCCTCGACCACCACGTGCAAGGTGCTGCCCGCGGCCGCGTGGTCCGCCGACTTTACCCGCAACTCCACGGCGTCGACATGCGAGTTCGCGACATCGCCGCAGCGCGCGCAGACCAGCTGAACGGTGTCGGCGAGCTGCGGAAGGCGGCCCCGGCGCACGGTGCCGCGCAGCGGACGTCCGCAGGCGCAGGGCGCTTCGTGGTCGAACTGCGGCCCGGCGACGGAGCGTTCACCGAAGTACGTGGGGAACTGCAGCGCCGGATCGTCGTGATGCTTGGCGAAACGGTGCGCGAGGGCCAGGTCGAGGGACTTCACCTCGCCCGCGAGGGCCGCGAGCGCCGCCGCGCCGTCCGGCGGCGAGAGCGCCACCGTGCGGACCGCGTCGCGCAGCGCCGCGTCCGCGAGCTTCCGCAGCCGGGGCCGCAGCGGGTAGGCGTCCCCGAGCAGCCCGCTGTCCAGATAGCCGGCCAGGCGGGCGCCGATGGTGTGCAGCGGCAGACCGGCCGAGCCGTCGTCCACGGGCGCACCCTCGGTCTCCTGCGCACCCCCGGCGTCCGGCGCGGCCGCCGGCTGCTCCAGGCCGACCTGGATGAACGCCGGGTACGGGTTGATGTCACGCAGCCGCTCATTCACCGCGAGCACCGAACCGCCGTGCCGCGCCGACCCGCCGAGCCAGGCGAGGTTCTCGGGGCGCTGGGCGTCGCAGGCCGTGAGGGTGGCGGCCACGGACTGCGCGGGACCGTCGAGGGCGTTGAGCAGGATCAGATACTTCGGGTCGTACATCGCGTGGTCCGCCAGGGCGCCGCTGAAGCAGTTGGCGAGGACCAGCTCGGCGGTGCGGATCGCCCGTGCGGGAATGAGCTTGTCCTCCGGCTTGGTGCAGCCGAGGCCGTAGGCGCACTTGGGCCCTGGCGCGCCCGGGAGCAGCGCGGCCACGGGGCTCGCCCCGCACAGCGTGAACTGGCCCAGGTTCAGCTGGTCGTCCTTGCCGTTGCCGTGGAAGAGCACCCGCCGCCACACCCGCCCCAGGGCGAGGGAGCGCACATCGAGCCGGTGCACGTCCCGGGCGCCGCACCACACGTCGGCGCCCGGCACCGGCTCCGCCGCGTCCAGCTCCGAGACGACACCGACAGGACCTTCGGGCGCGGCGGCCGCGTACTGCTTGGCGGCCACCCAGCTGAGACTGTGCACGTCACGCCCGGTGAGCAGGGCGAGGGGCCGGCCGTCGGCGTGCGCCCGCTCGATGGTGTGCTGCAGCGCTTCGGCGCGCAGCTCCGCGTACGTACCGGCCAGCAACACCGAACCGGAGTCCGGCAGTTCGGCCACGTCCGCGACCCAGACGCGGGCCAGCGGCCGGATCTGCGCGAGGAGCGGCTCCGGCAGCGGGCCGACGAGGACACCGGTGTCGAGCGGTTCGGGGGTCCGGCGGCCCGTGTACACCTGCTCGGCCAGGGCGATCCCGTCGAGCAGATCGGTGCGGCCGCCCGTCCAGACCGGGAGCGTGCCGCCGGTCCCTTCCGCGCAGGCGCGCGCATAGGCGTCGAGGGACTCGTACGCGGTGAACAGCGGGCCGCCGGCGGTCACTTGTCGTCCACCTTCAGCTCGAAACGGTCCAGGATGTGGTGCATCCGCCGTTCCACCTCGTCGGCGGTGGCGCCCTCCACATGGACGTATCCGGTGGAGGCGTGCGAGGCGCGCGGCGGGTCGAGGAGATCTCCGGGCGCGGCCGTCAGATGGACGCCGATGACACCGGGCAGCCGGCTGATCTCCTCCTCGGAGCTGATGTGCACCAGGCGCCCGGGCCGGGTGGGAAGGAGCAGATCGCCGACCGCGCGGTCCTTCGTGTACGCCGGGACCGGCACCCGGTCGATATAGGTGTCGAGGATGGTGTGCAGGAAGTCGAAGCCGTAGGCGAGGCCGTGGTTCATGGGCACCTCGCAGCCGGAGAGCCGGGCCGCGACCTCGCTCATGTAGAAGTCACCGCGGTCGGTGAGGAAGAACTCGCCGTGCAGATAGCCGTGCGGCAGCGCGAGGCCGTCGGTGAGCCGCTGAGCGAGGGCCTTGGCGTCGACGGGCAGCGATTCGCTCGGTGCGTAGGTGATGTTGGCGTTGATGGCGCCGTCCAGGACCTCCAGGATCGGCCGCGGATTCTTCGACAGATACGCGTCCACGACCCGCCCGCGCGCCACCACCGCGCACAGCTGGAACTCCCGGCCGCCGATGAACTGCTCGGCCATCCAGTCGAGTTGGGGATCGAGCGGCGGCACGGCGGCCAGGCCTTCCGGCGTGGAGATCTTGTACGTACCGATGCAGGAGTCCGAGTCGACGGGCTTGAGGATCACCGGCCAGCCGTGCGTGTCCCCGAACTTTGCGACGTCCTCCAGGGAGCCGACCCGGGTGTACGCGGGATGGGGAATGCCGAGCTCGGCGTACCGGTCCTTCATCGTGGTCTTGTCGCGCACCCAGGCGACCTGCTCCTGCGACAGATGCGGCAACCCCACGAGTCCGGCGAAGCGCTGCGCCGTCGCCTGCAGCGCCTCGTTGGGGTTGCAGAAGTACGCGGGCCGCGGCACGTCCGGCGAGGTCGTGAGCCAGTGCAGATAGCGGGCCGCCTCCTGGGCCAAATCCGCCGCGGTGTGCAGCGTGAACGTCGGGATGTGCGCGGTGCGGCGGATGTAGTCCTCGGTCAGCGGCACCGAGTCGAAGCGCAGCAGGACGACATCGACGTCGTCGCGGCCGAGCACGCTGTCGGTGAAGGTGGTGCGGCGGCTCTCCACGAGCAGCACGGTGGGGCGGGACGGCGCAGAGCTCATGGGGCGTTCCTCCTGGAATACCTGGAATACACGGACGGGTCAGCCGATGACACGGGTCGCGCCGTCGATCCGGCCGGGGCGGGTACGGCGCAGATCGCGGACGAGGTTGACGCGCTTGAGCCAGCGGTCCGAGCCGTCGAAGCCGGGCCGGAACGGGCGGCGTCCGTGCACCACGTTGCGGTTGTCGACGAAGCACACCGAGCCGGTGGTGATCAGGACGTCGCTGAGGTTGGCGTCCAGGTGGTCCACGATCTGCGCGAGCGCGTCGGCGGCCTCCTCGTCGCCGTCCTGGGCACGGAAGAAGTCCCGGTCGATCCTGAGCACCGGCAGATCCGGGTGGCCGTCGAGGATCGCCACCGGATCGCGTCCGGGGCGGCCGCCGTCGAACTCGTGCGAGGAGTCCGGCAGACCGATGAACCGCGGCTGCGCCAGGACGGCGGCGGTCCGCGGCGGTATGCGCCGCACATCGACGTGCGACACCGTCGTCGGCACGTCGCCGTTGCGCAGCGCGAACAGGCCCACCCAGTCCGCCCGGTGCGGTGAGAACGCGTCCTCGGTGTGCCAGGACAGCTCCAGCTCGCTGGAGGCCGAGATCAGGCTGTGCTCGTAGCCCTTGCTCGGCAGTACGTCGGTGACCAGGCGGCCGTCCTGCTGGGTCGCCCAGCCGGTGACATCGCCGAGCAGCGCCGCGTACAGGACGAGGAGGCAGCCGTAGACCTGGCTCTCCTCGGTGTCGGCGACGCTCCAGTGCGCGGGCGTCGGGCCGAGCGCCGCCTGGTCGATGACATTGCCGCGGATCAGCGTGGCGTGGGTGGCCTCGTCGCGGCGTGCGGAGTTGAGATGGCGGCGGACCGCGAGCGGCAGATCGTGCGCGATCACCGGTGCCTCGTCGAGGAACCTCGGGTCGTCGGCCGCCTTGAAGACCCCGGCGCAGGAGGCGGCGAGCGCGTGTGCGGCACGGGCGTCGCGCGCGGACAGATCGAGGACGTGATGGCGGGCGCCCGGCGACGCGGCCACTTCGGCCGGTGCGGGGGCATGGTCGATGACGGTCATGGCATTCCCTACGGGTCTCGGGGTGGTTCTCGCGGCTTCGGTCGTACGGGCGGGTGCTCAGGGAGTGGTGGCCGCGGCGGGCTCGTCGAGGTGGTCGAGGCAGAGGTCGTAGAGGTCCTCTTCGTGGGTGATCCGCCAGCCGTCCGGCACGGGCACGGCGGCCGGCCACAGGGAGCGGCGCCCGGCGTCGTCCGAGACGACGACGAACGTGCCGTACTCGTCCGTGAACGGGTCCTGCTCCCACGGTTCGTCGAGCACCTCGAGCACCCCGTCGCGGTCCAGGCGCGCGGCCCGCCCGGTGCGCCACATACGGGCGGTGCCCGCCGCCGCGAACGGGTCCGGCACAAAGCGCTCACCCGTCGCGCCCGGCAGCCCCGCATACCCGATGGCCACCCCCGCACCCGCGAGGTACAGGGCCCCCGCGGCACCGGGAGCGGCGGGCCGCAGCGCCGCGTCCAGGACATAGGCGCGGTGGCCGGGAGCGGGCCTGGTGGGTGCGCCCGGCGGATGGTCCACGAGCAGCCGGCCCTCGGCCGAGCCCCCGGACAGCAACAGCGAGATGCCCTCCGCACGAGCGGCGGCGAGGACTTCGGGACTCACCCCGCCCAGGACGGTGCGGGCGCCGTGCTGGCGCAGCCAGCCCGCGAGCGCCTGCGGCCCTTCGTCGTACGTCGTCCCATCGGGCACCACGACCGTGGCGCCGCAGGCCAGGGCGGTGAGCAGGCCGAGCGCGGCGTCGGCGTCCGGGTAGCCGCGCACCAGCCAGGCGGCCGGCCCCGTGGTCCCTTCGCCGTCCGCGACCGCGCTCGCCACGGCGGCCGAAGCGGCGCCGACGAGCACGGGCCCGGCCGAACCGGGCGCGAGCAGCACCGGATGGTCCGCGGTCAGCGGGCGCACCCGCTCCTCGTCCTTGACCGGCCAACTCCCCGCGGACGGTGCGATGGTGGTGTCCGGGTCGCGCACCAGGCGGGCCGCGCCCGGCACCGGGGGCAGCGCGAGGTCCGCCGTGGCGTCCAGGAGCAGCGCGACCGGGGACAGCGTCTCGGGGGCGCCCGTCTCCGGGTCGAGCGGCAGGCACGCGGCACCCGCCTTGGCGACCGCGAGCGCCGCCACCGCGAACCCGGCGGGCGACTCGATGGCCGTGGCCACCGACGTACCGGGGCCCGCGCCGTGCTCGATCAGCGCGTGCGCCAACAGGTCGGAGCGCACATCGAGTTCGGCGTAGTCCAGGCCCGCGAGGGCGAGCGCGCCGGGTGCCGCCGCGACCCGCGCCGCGAACAGCTCGGGCAGTGTCGCCGCGGCGGTCTCGACCTCGCGGCCCGACCAGACGCCCTCGGCCTGCTCGCCGCCGGCGCCGAGCGGCAGCCTGCTCAGCGGGCAGGTGTCGTCGTCGAGCACGGCTTCGAGTACGGCCACGAGCTGCCCGGTGAGGGACGCCGCGGCGGTCTCGCCGACCGCCTCGCGCCGGTAGGCCGCGCTCACCGCGATCCCGGCGGGCGCGCCCGCCGCGTTCTGCCGCTCGATGAGAGTGAGCCCGAACTCCCCGCTTGGCGTGGGTGGTTGGGGGAGCTCGGGACGAAGGGAGAGCCCGGCCGCCTGATACTCGACGTCCTGCTCCTGCAGCACCGTGAGCGAAACGCCGCCGGGCCCGGCCCAGGGTGCGTCGGCCGTCCGGTACGCGGTGAGGGCGGCGGCGCGCACCCGGCCGAGCAGCTCGGAGAACGCCGGGTCGCCCGCGGTGTCCACGGTCAGGGCGAGCCTGCGCCCGTACGGACCGACCGCGCGGCGCAGCTCGTCGCTGCCACGCGCCGGCACCGTGGCGGCCACGGTCACGGCCGGTCCGGCGCCGAGCCGGGCGAGCAGCGCGGCGAGCGCGGTGTGCACGACCACGGCCACCGTGGCCCCGCGCTCGGTGGCGAACTGCCCCAGCTTGTCGTGCAGTTCGGAGCCGAGCTGCGACTGCAGGGACCCGAAGCCGTCGTCCGCGCCGGTGGGCCCGCTGCCCGGCAGCGGCGTCGGCGGCATATCACCGGCGCTGTCCCGCGCCTCGGGCAGCGCCACGGCCGGTCCAGGACGCGGCACGTCACCGGTGGCGCGGGCGCCGTAGGCCGTGGCGAGGTCGGCGGCGAGCGGCCGCTGCGACCACAGGTCCACGGTGGCGGGCGGCAGGGAGAAGGTGAGCAGCTGGTCGTCGGCGGCATACGAGGTCAACTGGGCTGTGGGGGATGCCAGTTGGTCCGTGGAGTTCTGTCGCCCATCGTCCCGCGCCGCCACGAGCCGTAGCCCCGCGAGAACCTCATGGCGTGCCTCCAGGTCGCCGAGCGCCGCCTCCAGGGCCCGCCGGTCGAGAGCGCCCCGCAGCCGTATGGGCAGGACCAGACGGCCCGCCGTGCCGGAACCGGCGCCGGACGGGGCCGAGGCGCAGTCGCCGCCGAGCGCGGCGAACTCCACCGGCGTCGGGGCGTCGTACAGGGCGCGGCTGCCCGGGTCGGTGCCGAGGGTCTCGCGGGCCCGGGAAAGGAGCCGGGCCGCGCCGAGAGAGTGACCGCCCAGCTTGAAGAAGTCACGGTCGGCGTCCACCCGGCGCCGTGGCACTCCGACGACCTCGGCGAACAGATCGCGGACGATCTCCTGCAGCGGTGTGCCGGGCTGCGCGCCGGGCGCGGCCGCCGTCAACTCCGGGGCGGGCAGCGCCTTGCGGTCCACCTTGCCGCTGGCGTTCAGGGGCAGGGCGTCCAGGGTCACGAGCGCCGACGGGATCATGTAGTCGGGCAGCTGCTGCTGCAGATGGCCGCGGAGCAGCACCTCCAGGTCGACGGTGCGGTCGAAGGCCGTGGGCGTGTTGGCGCAGGCGTCGACGCCGGTGGCCGGTGCGGCGTACACCCCGCCGGCCGTGGCGCCGCGCGCCGCCGCGCCGGGGGAGAGGAACAGCAGGTCGAGGGCGCCCGCGTCGGCGCCCGACCAGGTCGGCAGGGCACGGTAGCCGAGCCGCTCGGCGAGCTCGCACAGGTCCTCGGGGTCGGGTGCGCCCGGCGCCTCGACGATCCGGGCGGCGGCGTCGGCGACGGTACGGGCCGGGTCGTCCAGGTCCCGCATGGCCGAGAACTCGCCGTGCAGACGGCTGTTGGGCACCCCCGCGAGCCGTAGCAAGGAGGGGTTCTCGCGCTGCAGATACGTCTCCAGGGAGGCGGCGTCCGTCACCTCGGCGCCCCACTCGGCGCGCGGCGCGGCGGTCAGGTCGACGTCGGGCGCCGCGGTGTGCAGGACGGCTTCGTAGCGGTAGCGGCTCAGTTCGTTGTGGTACACGCCGCGCTTGACGCGGACGTCCACGCCGCGGATCGCGGGCAGTTCCCGGGCCAGGGCGGTGAACAGGGCGGGCGAGAGCAGGAGTTCGGTCTCGAACGCGACCCGCTGCCCGACCGCGCGCCGCACCTCCGCCGGGTCCCACTTCTGTGCGCCGCCCCACGCCAGCTCGACACCGGTCTGCATACAGCGCGACAGGTCGAGGTTGCGCAGATCGCCCAGGAGCAGCGAGCCGCCCGGGGCGAGCAGCGGCAGCGCCCGCTCGATCACCGTCCGCAGATAGGCGAGGGAAGGGAAGTACTGGATCACCGAGTTGATGACGATGGTGTCGAAGTGCCCGGCGGGAAGCCCGTCGGTGTCGTCCGCGCCCCGGCAGTC
Source organism: Streptomyces monticola (assembly GCF_042665355.1). NCBI lineage: Bacteria > Bacillati > Actinomycetota > Actinomycetes > Kitasatosporales > Streptomycetaceae > Streptomyces > Streptomyces monticola. The sequence continues at coordinate 35,325 of NZ_JBHTCF010000031.1, forward strand.
GAGCCGTACCTTGTCGCGAAGGCGCGGGTCCGCCTCGGTCTGGGCGCGCAGGGCCTCGATCACCGACTCGGAGAAGTCCGTGGCCCAGTACTCCTCGCACTCATCGGCCACGGCCAGCTTCGCGAGCAGCAGTCCGGTGCCGACGCCGATCTCCAGGACGCGGCGCGGGCCGAGCTCACGGATGCGCTGAACGGTGGCGGCGCGCCACTCCCGCATCTCCTCGATGGGCAGCGGCTCACCGTCGTAACTGCTGTTCCAGCCCGCGAAGTTCTCGCCGAACTCGGCCGCCGCGGCATCGTCGTACAGCGTCTCGTAGATCTCTTTCCACTCGGTGACCTGCTCGTCGGCCTCGGCGGCCACGGCCTCCGGCGCGGCGGGCACCACATGGGCGACCAGACGGCGGTCGCCGTCACCCGCCTCGTACACCGACACCGCGGCCTCGGACACGGCGGGGTGCTCGGTCAGCACGCTCTCGATCTCGCCGAGTTCGATACGGAAGCCGCGCAGCTTGATCTGGTTGTCGACACGGCCGACGAACTCGACCGAGCCGTCGTCGAGCAGCAGCACCCGGTCGCCGGTGCGATACAGGACACCCGCATCCGTCCCGGTGAAGGTGTCGGGCACGAACCGCTGCGCCGTCAGCTCGGGCCGCTCCAGATAGCCGGTCGCGAGCCCCGGGCCGCCGAGCAGCAGCTCCCCGGTGCCGCCGGCGCCCAGGCGCCGCCCGTCCTCGTCGACGACCACGGCGACGGTCGCGCCGATCGGCCGCCCGATGGGGATGGTCCTGGCGTCGTCGGCGACCTCGGTGATCTCGTGCCAGGTCGCGAACGTGGTGGTCTCGGTGGGCCCGTAGACATGCAGCAACTGCCGTGGCGGGTCGGCCGCGAGGACCTGGCGCACCCGGCGCGGATCGCAGGCCTCGCCGCCGAACATCACCACACGCAGCGGCGCGTACGCGGACGGCCGGTCACGGGCGATCTGGTTGAACAGCGCGGTCGTCAGGAAGATGACCGAAAGGCCGTGCTCGACGACGGCCCGCTCGAAGCGCCCCGGATCGACCACGGTGTCCTTCGGAAGCCCGACGAGGCGTGCCCCCGCCGTGAGCGTCGACCACACCTCGAACGTCACCGCGTCGAACGCGGGGTTGGCGGCCTGCGCCACCACGTCGTCCGGGGTGAGCCGCACATAGTCCGTCGACCGCACGAGATCGAGCACGGCCCGATGGGGTACGACAACTCCCTTGGGAGTACCGGTCGTTCCGGACGTGTAGCAGACGTATGCGGCGCTCTCGGGGCTGACGTCGACCCCGGGCAGGGCGTCCGGGCGCGCCGCGATCTCCTCGGCGTCCGCGTCCACGGCGACCACGAAGGCCCCGAGTCCGGCACATCCTTCGGCGAACTCCGCCTCGGTCACCACGGCCCGCGCCGAGCAGTCCCGCACGATGAGGCGGCGCCGCTCCAGCGGGTGCGCCGGGTCGACCGGCACGTACGCCGCGCCGGCCCGCACGATCGCGAGGAACGCCGTCACCATCGCGGGCCCGGCCCGCAGACACGTCACGACCCGGTCGCCGGGGCCCACCCCGTGGGCCGCCAGATGGGCCGCGAGCCGGTTGGCGGCACGGCTCAACCCGTCGTAGGAGAGCGCCGGTTCGCCCCCGGGGTGGCCGGGGTAGACGACGGCGGTCGCCTCGGGCCGGGCGAGCACATGCTGCTCGATGAGGTCGGAGAGGGACATGGGGGGCCAGCTCCTTCGACAGCGGATCGCGCTTGGCAAGAACTTGCCAAATGCTGGCAAGAGCCGCCTGTGACGCTCTCGTGGATCACTGGAGCTGCACTTGAAGTGGGCCCCGCGCCGTCGAGCGCGGCTCAAGCGGCCGGGTGCACCCTGACCGGATCGGCGCGCCCGCCCCCCTTGGCCGCCGCGCCCCGCCCTCCGCCCCCCCGAGGAGCCCGACGGAAACCACCGACCGCTGGAGGCCGATGTGCACGACATCGACGAGGCATATGTGACCTACGCCCGCCAGTTCCGCGACGTCCCGCCCACCGCCCCCGTCCTGCGCCTGGCGGGCGCCGACGAGGACGAGAACGCGGAGCCGCAGGTGGTGCGGGGGATCGACTGATCCGGCCGGCTTGCGCACCCAGGGAGAGCCCGGCTCCACGTGAGTCTCAACTGACCACGGGAGCACAGGGATTGTTCGGCGTAACGATCGTTCTGTTTCGCCTGCTTTCCTTAGTTGTCGACAGTATGATCGATTCATGATCTGGTTCGACTTCGGTGGTGTGCTCTCCCCGCCTCTGGCGGAGCTGTACGACGCCTACGAGCGCAAGACCGGGATCACCCGGTCCCAGCTCCAGTGGGCGATGCGGACGGTGGCCGACGGAATGGGCGTGCCGACGCTCGCCCCCGTCGAGCTGGCTCTGGTCACCGAGGCCGAATGGGGCCGCTCGCTCGCCCGGGCCCTCAGGGACCGGCACCCGGCGGTCGACCTGTCCCGGGCCCGCCTGGAGACCTTCGGGGAGCAGTGGTTCGCCGGCGTGCGCGCGAACCCCGCGATGATGAGCGCGCTCAGCTGCGCCCGCGACCACGGTCTCAGGGTGGGCATCCTGACGAACAACGTCCCTGAGTGGGAGCCGTACTGGAAGGACATCGTGGCTCCCGCCGGGGAAATCGAGTGCGTCATCGACTCCTGCAAGGTCGGCCTGCGCAAACCCGACCCCGCGATCTTCGAGCTGGCGGCGAGGACGGCGGGGGCCGATCCCGCGAGCTGCGTGCTCGTGGACGACCTCGCGGTCAACTGCGACGCCGCCCGCGCTCAGGGCTGGAGCGCCGTGCACTTCACCGACGACGAACAGACCCTGAACGACCTGGCCCGGCTCACGGGCCTGGCCGCACTTCGCGGCGTGCCCGCGACCACCATGCCGATGGCGCCCTCATCCGCCCGGTGTGCCTGAACCCGCCGCCCGCATCCGCCCGTTCGCATCCGCACGCCCGCCCGCATCCGCACGCCTTCATCCGCACGACGGCCCTCACCGCACCCGGGTCGCTACGCCGCATCACCGTCCGCACCGCCGGCGCACGACGAACTAGGGAGCCCATGGATACCACCACCGTGCCGATCTCCATCAGCGTGAAGGACATCGACCGGCTCGACCCGCCGCCCGCCTACACTCCTCTGACCGGCCCTTCCGACGGCGGGCTGGCACGCATCACCCTGCCCAGCGGTCATGCCGCCGTACATCTGACGCGCTACGCCGACGTCCACCAGGTGCTCACGGACCCGACGTTCGGCCGCACCGAGATCAACGTCGAGGGCGGACCCGGCTTTCTGCCGGCGCCACTGGCGCCCGAGCTTCTCATCGCCCTCGACCCTCCGCACCACGCACGGATGCGCGGCTTCGTGTCCGGCGACTACAGCTCGACCAGTGTGGAGCGGCTGCGCCCGATCCTGGACCAGGTGATCGACGAACGGTTCGCCGCGCTGCGCGCACAGGAGAGCCCGGATCTGTTCCGTACCGTCCTCGACCTGGTCCCCGCCACGGTCAACTGCCGTTTCCTGGGCGTCCCGACGTCGGACCTCGACCGCTTCCGGCCCTTCGGCCGCACGGTCCAGAAGGGGAACGCCGATGAGCTCCCCACGATCATCGAGCATTTCTACAAGCTGTACGACTACGTCATGGACCTGGTGACCGGAGCGCGGCCCACCGAAGCGGACGGTCTCGTGGCACGTTTCGTCAGCGGCCGGGACCGGGCCGAACCGCCCCTGACAGACGCGGAGTTGGCAGGACTGCTGCTCCCCTCCCTGGTCGCGGGGGACCAGAACACCCTGTCCGTCCTGACCAAGGCGGTGTACACGCTCCTGTGCGCACCGGCGCTGTGGCAGCGCCTCGTGGACGACCCGGCCATCGCGCCCCGTCTGGTGGAGGAACTCATCCGGCTGATCCCGCTGGGAACGACCTCCACCTTCCCCCGGGTCGCCACCCGCGATCTGAAGACGTCCGGCGGGGTACTGCACGAGGGCGACATCGTGTACGCGGACACCTTCGCGGCCAACCGCGACCCCGAGGTGTACACGGATCCGGAGATCATCGACCCCGACCGCAGCGGAAAGCGGCATCTGCAGTTCGGCTACGGCATCCACCACTGCATGGGATCCGCCCTCGCCCGCATGGAGATCACCACGCTGCTGACCAGGCTGGCAAGGGAGTTCCCGACACTCACCCTGGACGCGGACCCGGGGACGCTGCCCTGGGACGAGGGGATACTGCTGCGCCGCCCGACCTCGCTGCCGGTGCGTTGGTAGCGGCGGGGACAGGGCGTCGTTACGTCTCGGATCTGGGGAGAGATCCGAGACGCAGCCCAGTCGGGTTCCTCAGTCCGCTTCGGGAGCTATCGGAAGCACGGTGACCACGCCGGTGAAGGTGGTGTCGCTCCCTTGAGAGGCAAGGATCTGAATCCGCTGCCGGTTGTCCAGCTCGCCGACCGGATCAGGGGCGGCGCTGATCCGGCACGGTGTGTCGAGCTCCGTGAACTGCAGGAAAGTCGACTCGAGTCGAACGGGATAGACCGGGCCGCACGTGGCGTGTGTGGCCTGGCGGGCGGCTTCGAGCACCAGCATGCCCGGGGAATGGTCGAGCGGGTGGTCGAAGAGCACCGGGTGGGACGTGTCGTTGCGCAGGGTCCAGAGGCGGTGATGCTCAGTCGGCGCGAGCACCACATTGTCCTCCCGGTCGCGCGCCACACGGCTCGGCACGACCGGCGGAGGAGGAGCACCGGCCGCCGCGATGGACCGGTCCAGATCGGCGTACGAGCCGCGCAGACGCTGGTATATCGACGGCGAGTGGCACGAAAAGCGTGCCTGCGCCGTGCCCAGGTGCTCACCGCCGCGCAGCGCGACGACGTGCAGCGTCAGCGCGGCCAGTTGGCCTCCGCTGCGGTACCGGATGTCGGAGCAGGTGATGTACAGGTCGAGTTCGGTGGGATCGGAGCCGGCCCGCATCGCCGAGGGAACGACCTCGTAGGTCAGGTACTGCCAGATCAGGTGGTACCCGAAGGGCAGTCCGTAGCCGGCGTGGGACAGCAGCGGAAAGCACTGGCGCACGCTTTCGGCGAAGAGCATCGGGTCGTGCAGGCCGTTCTGCGTGAGATAGAAGCGGTGCTGTGTCGGCCAGCGAGCGGAGACGACAAATGTGTCAGGACGGAATGAGTCCCAGCTTGTGAGGAGAACCTCTGATTGATCCTTCTTGTGTGTGTAGTGCGGTGGGATTGTCGAGCCCACTGGGGCTGAAGTGAGTTGATTGATGACAGGCATGGATGCCCCCCGTTGCCTGGATGTGGATGGACGCTGTCGCCGTGCCGAGTTGGCGCTGTCACGCCGCATTGGCAACATAACGAGTGTTCTTTTTGTTGTCGAGAGCTGGCGCGAAGTCGACGGCCGCTTGAGGGTGCGTCCAGAGAGGCTCAAAGTGAGATGTCGCAGCGCCTGGGGCTCACAACCAGGCTCTGCCGAGGGCCGGAACGGCATCCGAGCGTTCTGCTGTCCGCCGCACTTGGCTGGAACGGATCGGTTACGGTGTGTGACGGTGACGTCGGGTCGGGGATCCCGGTGGCTGACTCTCGTCGTAGATAGAGGACCTCGTGAGCCCTTGCGGGGATGGGCGAGATTTTGCCAATACTTGCAGGGTGCAGCTGGCCGGGCCCGGGTGTGGTCGAGTAAAATAACGGCCGTTCGTTTTGATTGGTTCTGGGAGGTAGGGCGCTCAATGGCGGAACCGAAACAGGAGCGCGCCCTTAAGACTCGCGGCGATATTCTTTACGCCGCGGCCAGCGCCTTTGATGAGCTCGGTTACAAGGGCGCGAGCATGCGGGAGATTATGCGGCGGGCCGGTGTGACGCTGGGTGCGGTGTATTTCCACTTCGAGAACAAGGAGGCGCTGGCGCGCGCCGTCATTCTCGCTCAGCCCCAGGAATTGGTGCCGCGGCTGCACTCCGAAGGGATACAGCGGCTGGTGGACTTCTCGCTGGTCTGGGCGCATCAGCTGAACGTCAACCCCTTGATGCGGGCCGCCGTACGGCTCGCCGTGGAGCAGCAGGCCTACGGCATCGGTAACGATGTCTCCTACGGGGACTTCGAGACCCTCTTCGAGGGATGGCTCAAAGAGGCTGAGGACAAAGGCGAGTTGGCGCCCGGGGTGGACCCCGCGATTGTGGCCGAGTTCCTCGTGGGGGCATTCACTGGAATTCAGCACTATGCGCATTTGGCCGGGAGTACCGACACTCTGCCCGAGCGCGTCATTCGAATGTGGCGGTTGCTGCTGCCCGGTGTCGCCAAGCCGAAGGTGGCGGAGCGGATCGAACTGGACCCGGTGAGGGGCGAGTAGAGGCCGTCTCCCCGCTGCCGCCTCCGCGCTGCCGGCAGCCCGGGTTTCGGCCGGACTGTGTGTGCTGACGATCAGGGCGGGCGCCGCAGAGAAAGATCTTGGCGTTGCCCGTTCGGCATGTCACAGTTTCAACTGGCCGAAGGGGAGGGGCTGCTGTACATGAATGGTCAGGATGGAGAAAGAGGCCTGCTGAGCGGGTCGACGATCATGATCACCGGGGCGTCGAGCGGAATCGGCGCCGCCGCCGCCCGTCTGTTCGCCGCCGAAGGAGCCTCGGTCGTCCTGATGGCCCGGCGCGAGAACCGGTTGCGGGCGCTGGCGCAGGAGATCACGGCTGCGGGCGGCAGAGCGCACGCAGCGCCGGGAGACGTCACCGACGTGGACGACGTGGCAAGGGTCGTCAAGGAAACGGTCGATGTCTTCGGGAGCATCAACGGGGCGTTCAACAACGCCGGTTGGGCGACCGCCGGGACGCCGCTGCACCAGACCGACGACGCGGTGTTCACCCAGGCGATCGACGTCAATCTGCGCGGCGTCTGGAACTGCCTCAAGGCGCAGATCGCGGCGATGCTCGACTCCGGCAGTGGCGGCTCCATCGTCAACACCGCCAGCATCGCGGGCGTCCTGGCCACCGGTGCGACCGCACCGTATATCGCCGCCAAGCATGCGGTGATCGGCCTGACGAAGGCCGCCGCGGACGAGTACGGGCAACAGGGCATCCGGGTCAACGCGTTGGTGGTGGGCAGCACGCGCACGGAGCTGATCGAGGGTGTCCTCGAAGCGGCACCGGAACTGGAGGACGCCTTCACCAACCGTTCCCTGCAGAAGCGCATGGCCCACCCCGACGAAGTGGCCCAGGCCGCGGCCTGGCTCTGCAGCGACCGGGCCTCCTTCGTCACCGGGGCGGCGATGCCCGTCGACGGAGGCTGGACAGCGGCCTGACCCCGCGGGCGGCGGATCCCAACTGCCCCGGAAAAAGGGAAGGATGACGCTCGGCTCCCGAGTTGCACAGGGGCGGCGAGGCTCGATGCCTTCGCCGCCCCGTCGCCGTACGACTCGAGAGGAATTCCATGCGCGTCGAGATCTGGTCGGACCTCACCTGCCCCTGGTGCTACGTCGGGCACGCCCGCTTCGAGCAGGCGCTCGCCGCCTTCCCGCACCGGGAGCACGTCGAGGTCGTCCACCGGTCCTACGAGCTCGAACCGGACCGGGCCAAGGACGACGTCGAACCGCTGGTGCCGATGCTCGTCGAGACGCAGGGAATGAGCGAGGCCCAGGCGCAGGAGCACGAGGACACCCTGCTGCGGCTCTCCACGGCCGAGGGGCTGCCGTACGTCATGGGGCGTGACCACGGCGCCACGTTCGATCTGCACCGGCTGCTGCACTTCGGCAAGGAGCAGGGCCGCCAGGGCGAGTTGATGCGGCGGCTGATGCGCGCCAACTTCGGTGAGGAGCGGTCCGTCTTCGACGACGACGAGCGGCTCGTGGCGCTCGCCGTCGAGGCCGGGCTCGACGGCGACGCGGCCCGTGCCATGCTCGCCGATCCGCAGGCATACGCCGACGATGTACGGGCCGACGAGCGCGAGGCCGCCCGGCTCGGCGCCACCGGCGTGCCGTTCTTCGTCCTCGACCGGCGGCTCGGCGTCGCCGGCGCCCAGCCCACGGAGGCCTTCACGGAGGTCCTGGAGAAGGCGTGGGCGGACGCCGCCGGCGGCGCGGCCGGTCAGGCCTGAGGCGTGGCCGCTCCGGGAGTGCGGGTCCCGGGGCGGGGGACGGTGCCGAGCGCCAGCACATTGCCCTCGCTGATGTAGCCGTCCGGGTCGTCGAGGGGATGCCCCGGGCCGTCCGGCTCGCGCAGCCGCCGCCAGCGATCGGCAAGACCCAACCGCTCGGCCTGTGCGGCCAGTTGGGCGCTGGACGCGCCGTAGAAGGCACGGGCGGCCGGAGTCAGCGGGGCGTGGTGCTCGATCAGGACGGTGCGCTGACGAACCGCGGTGAGGCCCGCGCGGCGCAGATGGCGGTAGAGCTCGCGCGAGCGGAGCAGCTGACGGGCATAGCCTGAGTCGGCGCTCGCCGCGCGGAAGAAGTCCGCGAACAGATACGGGTCGCCGGGGCGTGCCGTGATCAGGTGGGCGTCCAGATCCTTGACGGCGACGATCCCGCCGGGGCGTACGACACGCTTCAACTCAGCGAGCACTGTGGCAAGTTGGGTGTCGTCGAAGTACTGCACGGTGTTGGCGCACCACGCCGCGTCGAAGGCGCCGTCCGGGTACGGCAGGGCGAAGAGGCTGCCCCGCACCACGCGCACCGGCGACACCGATTCGCGCGCCCGCCGGGCGGCGAGGGCGGCGTTCTCCTGGGCCAGGTCGATGGCGCAGACCCGGCCCTCCGGACCCACGCGGTGCGCCAGGTGCGGCAGAAAGTCCCCCGGCCCGCAGCCGGCGTCGAGAACCCGCCACCCCGGGCGGATCCCCACCTCGTCGAGCAGTCCCAGATACGCCTCTTCGCAGGCGCGGAAGTGCTGGTCGACGATGGTGTGATGGGTGAACCCAAGCCCGTTGGACGAGGCGTGCCCCCACGCCTGATGATCCGCACCCTGCCGGCCCCCACCCTGCGGGCCCACTGCTTGCCGACCCGAAGCCTGGTGGGATGCGTCGTGCCGCCCGACGACCTGGTGCCCCAAATCCTGTCCGCCCGGGTTCTGCTGGCCCCCCGCCGGATGGTTCCTACCCCGCTGGTCCGGGTTCTGTTGGTCCTCCGCCGAGTGGTCCGTGCCCCGTAGGTCCGGCGCGTCGTGGTCTCCCGGCTGGTGGTTCGGGGCCCGTTGGCCCCGGGCTTCTTGGTCCGCCTTGGTGCGGTCGCTCTCTTCGTGGCCCGGAGTCCTCAGCATGCGGGGGTCCCGGTGCGGGCGAGGAGGGTGGTCAGTTCTGCGGTGACCGTCTCCGGCGACTCGAGTGGTGGCAGATGCCCCGCGCCCGGCACGGTCACGAGCCGTCCGTGCGGCAGCAGTTCCGCGGTGGTGCGGGACTCCTCCGCCGTGACCAGATCGTCCTCGGCGCCGGCGAGCACCACCGCGGGCACCCGCAGCGCGCGCAGCGTTTCCGAGGCGTCCTGCCGCTGCGCTATGGCCCGCTGGGCCCAGGCGAGCGCCGTCGGGTCGGCCGCCGCGGCATCGGCGCGCACGCGGGCCGCGAGACCGGGGCGGTCCTCGCGGGTCGTCGCGCCCACCAGCTGCTCGCCCGCGAGCTTCAGGACGGGCGCGCGCCGCGTCTCGTCCCGCATGAGGTCCGCGAACAGCAGCCGCTGTTCCCGGACTTCGGGGCTGTCGGCGGTGGCGCGGGCCGACAGCAGGGCGAGCGCCGCGCACCGCCCGGGATGGCGGCGCAGAAACGTCATGGCCACGTACGCGCCCATGGAGCAGCCGACGAGTACGGCCCGGCCGGTACCGCGGTCGTCGAGGGCCCGCGCCAGATCGTCGGCGACCACATCGAGCGACGGCGGTACGTCGCCGAGCGGGGCGGTGCCGAAGCCGCGCTGGTCGAACGCGAGCACCTCGTGTCCGCTCGCGCGCAGCGCGGATGTCTGTGCCGCCCACATCCCCGAGTCCAGGGACAGGGCGTGCAGCAGGACGACGGCGGCCGGGGGAGCCGGGGGAGTGGGGGCGGTCATCGGGCGGCTCCTGCCTCGGCGGTCGTGGTGGTCCGCGACGCGGGGCCGGGGACCGGGGGCCGGGTTGGCCCCGGTGGTGTCGCGGGGGGTGGTCATTGGGACGCTCGCGCTTCCGCCGCCGTGATGAACTCCAGCACGTGCGCGGGCACGTCACCGCGCCGCCAGGCCAGCGTGACGGGGGCGGGCGGCAGATCATGGACCGGCACCACGCGGACCGCCGGCGGGGCGACATCGGCCACCGACAGGACCGACAGGTGTACCGCCGTGCCCTCGGTGACCAGGCGCATCATCTCCGGCACCGCCGAGAACCGGTGCGCGCGGCGCAGCGGCAGACCGGACGGGGTGTGCCGGGGCACCACCTCGTCCCAGATGTCCGGCGGAAACATGCCCGGCGGCCCGAAGACCGCGAAGTCGGCGATGTCCTCGACCGACACCGAAGCACAGTGGGCGAGCGGATGGCCCACGCCGACGACCGCGGCCCGGGGGTCGAGGGCGAGCACCCTGCTGGTCACCAGATCCGGCTCGCGGACCCCGAACTTCGCCACCATCACATCGAGTTCACCCGCGCGCAGCAGCCAGAACGGATCGGCGATGTCGTACTCCGTCATCCGTACCGCCGAGGTGTCACGGCCGGCGAGCCGCAGGATGCGCATGGCCACGTCGACGGAGCCATGGTGGCCGAAGCGGATCAGGTCCGCCTCGGGCAGCGAGGCCGACAGGGCCGGGTGCGTCAGCAGCGGGCCGGGGGTGTGATCAGACAAGGCGCGTCTCCTCGGTCAGGCCGGCGGCGGCCTTCAGCCGGCCGGGCAGGTGGTGTTCGGCGGCGACCCGCACGGCGGCGAGGCGGCCGGGAACCCCGACGAGGCGCGGTACCTGATGGAGTGTCAGCCGGTCGCCGCCGGCGATGAGACCGTCGAGGACGGCCTCGGCCAGGACGTGGTTGAGATGCACGAGCGCCTCGGCGAGCGTGCAGCCGGAGGTGGCCAGATACAGGCCCCGGTGGACGGGCGGGCGAGCACCGGGCGCCGGAGTGCCCGGTACCTCGATGACGGTGTCCGGACGGTCGGGCAGGGCGGCCCGCCCGACGAACAGCTTGAGCAGCCTGCGCAGCGCGGCCGTCTCCGCGGCGGGCCCGGGCGAGGTCCAGGCCGCCGACAGGTCGTCCGCGACCTGGGCGAACGGAAAGCGCCTCGTCAGCTGTTCCGGATTGCCCGCGAGAAACACCGTACGAGTGAAGGAGCGCCGCCACAGCGCGGATTGAGCGGGTGTCAGGGAGAGGGCGTAGCCGCAGGTGGCCCGCGACCACGCGGCCAGGTCGACACTGCGCAGCACCACGGCCGCGAGCGTGCCGCCGTCCCCGTCCCCGTCCCTGCCCGCCCCCGTACCGGCGCCCGTGCTTTCGCCGTCGCCGCCGTTCTCGCCGCCGCCCTCGATGTCCCGCTGCGCCGCGAGAAGCCCGTCGAACGACATCAGATCGTGCCGGCCGGCGAGCTCGGGCCGGGCCGCGGTGATGCGGCGCGCGGCCGCTTCGAGCAGAAGGGCCTGGCTGATGCACGTGCCGGGCACCCCGTCCGGCAGCTCCGCGGCCACCAGGGCGCCCGGGACCGTGGGCGCGCCCGCGTTCACAGGTACACCGCGTTCAGCAGGTCCGCGCCCGGCGCGGCGGAGCGCCTGCCGAGGAGGCCGGCGGTCAACCGGTAGGGGTCGACGAAGAGATGGTCCTTTCGGTGCCTGGTGAGCCGGTCCGTGAGATCGGGCGGGTCGGCGGCAGGGCCGGCGGCGGCCGCCGCGTCGAGGAGGCGCCCGGAGCGGCCGATCCACTGGTGCAGCAGACGGGCCCGGAAGGACTCCCGGCGGCCGGGGCCGAGCGCCCCGATGAAGTACAGCCGCATGCCGAGACGCACCGCGGCCGCGTCGTGCTGTGCGAGGGCGGTGTCGAGGAGCACGCCGGCGTGGTGGTCCTGCCAGCCGCCGTGGCGGGCGGAGAGGATCCGCCCGTCGACGGGCACCCGGCCGACCGACACCCGGCGCACGGCGGGCCCGAGCGCGCCGATGACCCGCTGCAGCAGCTGGTAGTCGGAGTCGAGGTCGCTGTCGTAGAGCAGCACCACCTCGTCGAAGTCCGCGGCCATCGGCAGGAGTTCACGCAGCGCGCAGGCCAGGTAGTTGGGCCGCCCGGACGCGCTGACCAGCGGGCGCAGGGGCAGCCCGTGGCGGGTCAGGTCCAGATAGACGGGCCCGCCCGCCGCGCGCTGGTCCAGGCACAGACCCAGTTCCCCGAGCCGCTCCAGGGCCGCGTCCAGGCTCAGCCCAGGCGGCTGATGCGTCTGCAGGCCCGGGTCGTGCAGGCCGAGCGCGGCGTAGTGCCGCGACCACAGGCGCAGGACACGGGCCGACGCGGGGTGCACCCAGCCGCGTTCCGCCGCGTCCGTATACGGGCGCAGGGCCGCGGCCGGGGCGCGCTCGGCGCCGCGGAACGCGACGTAGAGCCGTCCGACGGCCTCCTCGTCAAGCTGCTCGTAGTCGAGGTCGCCATAGCTGCGGTCGAGGAACTCCCAGAATCCCGCGGTCTGTTCGGTCGCGTGGAAGGTGGTGTGGCTGCACTGGTAGGTGACATCGGCGAGGGCGCTCGTGGCCCGGTACATGACGTCCGTCCACAGCAGGCCCTTGAGATGACTGGGCGTCAGCGGCTTGGACGGGGTCACGGTGACGGGCGCGATCAGGACCCGGGGGCGGCCGGGCCGGGCACCGGGCGGCCGGTGCTGTTCCTGCGCACGGGTCCCCGCGGCGGCAGCGGTCGCCGGACCGGCGGGCTCCTGCCGAACGGCGCCTCGGGCGAAGGGCGTGTCCTCCAGCGGCGGTGCCGTCATCCCGCCAGGCCTTTCGCCGCCAGGGAGCGGGACGCACCCGCGAGAGCGGCCGCGGCAGCGCTGCCGGAACGCCTGGGCCCGGGCACGGAGACCGCCGCGCCCGCGGCAGGTGCGGCCTCGGCCGCGATGACCTGGCGCACGAGCTCGGCACGGGCCGGCGGCCGTGGCCGCCCGTCCCCGGCCGACGGCGGGGTCCGCCGTACGCGGGCCAGGAACTCCGCGTCGGAGAACAGCTCCGCCGGGGTGGACAGGGTCATCAGCATCCGCGTGAGACCCCGCCAGACCGTGCCGTCCCGCTGCGCCGCCGCCGCGATCTCCTCGATCGTGGGCAGACAGCCCTCGGAGGCCGAACCGGCCCACGCGGGAGTGCCGTTGACCGCCGACCGCCAGCGGGCGATCCGGGCACGGTCGCTCGCCACGGACTGCGTGTACCAGGGCAGGAACAGCTCCTCCGTCATCCGTGCGACGGCCCGGCGCTGGGCCGCGTCGATCCGGGGGCGCTCGGTGAGCACATCGGCGAGGCGGAAGGCATGGGCGAGGGCGAGCGAGAGCCCGCGGCCGAACAGGGGGTTGGTGACACAGGCGGCGTCGCCCACCGGGAACAGGCCCGCCACCGGGTACTGGCGTGAACTGGCCGGACCCCAGAGGGAGTTGGGCGGACTGGTCATGGTGTGCACCGTCGAGAGCGGCTCGCTCACCTGCGGGTCGAGCCAGGGGCCGATGCCCGGGGTGGCCGTGGCCGCCGCCGTGAACCCGGCTTCGGTGCGCAGCCCGGACAGGGCGCGGTCGCCCGGCAGGGTGCCCAGGGCAATGGAGAAGGTGCCGTTGTCGCCGGGGTGCAGCACACCGGCGTAGTGGTCCCAGATGTCGCCGACACCGTGCCCGCGGTTGAGCGCCGAGGGGAACTCGCCGCTCGCCGACGGGCGCTTCAGGCGGTAGCAGCGGGAGTAGCCGCTCAGCCCCGAAGGTCCGCTCAGGTCCTCGGCGAGCGGAATGCCGCAGCCGCGCAGCCAGGACCGTGACAGGGCCCGGCGGCCGGTGGCGTCCACCACGACGTCGGCGGGGATACGGCCGCCGGTGCGGGTGACGACGGCGCGTACCCGGCGCCCGTCCTGATCGAGCTCCAGGGCGTCGACCGTCGTACCGTGCCGGAAGGTGACCCCTGGCAGTGCGGACACATGCCGGTGCAGGACCAGTTCCAGGACCGGACGCCGGCAGCCGAGCGCCACCAGGTCGTCATCGCCCGGCTCACGTTCGCGGCCCGTGGCAGCGGCCGGCAGTGCCCGGGTCAGATCGAGCTCGCGCGCACCGGCCGCCAGGGCCTGCGCCAGGACGCGGGGCGCGCGCTCGCGCAGGACGCGCACGCCGAGCGAGGTGAGCGTGTGCGACTGCAGTGTCTGCGGCACCGTGGGCCGCTCCCACAGCGGTGCGGTCTGCGCTGCGGGGCCCGTCGGAGGTTCGGGCGCACGCTCCAGGACCAGGACGCGGTAACCGGCCCCGGACAGCGCGAGAGCGGAGGCGAGTCCGGCGACGCTGCCGCCGACGATCACAGCGGTGGCCATGTCAGCGCCTCCGTCCGTGGACGAAGAACACCCGGCGCACATCGCGCTCGGACCGGGGCGGTACGGGATCGGGCCAGCGCCCGAAGTCGGCGCCCTCTTCGCCCGGTTGCGGCGCCGCCACCGTGAAGCCGTACGTGTCGAAGAGCGCCTCGGGCTCGTCGGTGCCGAACAGCCAGGGGCAGCCCCAGCCGGCGAACACATCGAGCAGTCCGCGCATGTGCGGCAGGGTCAGGGCGGCGGAGTTCACGATGTCCGCGGCGATCCGGCTGCCGGGCGCCGAGATGGCGGCGACCCGCTGCAGGATGCGGTGGGCGTCGGCCTCGGGGATGTAGTAGAGCAGCCCTTCGAGGAGCCAGGTGGAGGGCACGGCCGGGTCGTAACCGGCGGCCTCGAGGTCGGACTCCCAGTCGGGTGCGGTGAGGTCCACGGCGACCTTGCGGTGGTCCACGCGCGGCTCCGCGGCGCCGAGCCGCTCCTCCTTGTACGCGAGGACGGCGGGCCGGTCGACCTCGAACCAGCGCACCCGCGAGGGCCAGTCGAGGCGGTGGGCGCGGGAGTCCATACCGGAGGGGGCGAGGACGATCTGCGTGGTCGCCGGGTCCTCGGCGGCCGTCTGCAGGTAGTCGTCGAAGAACCGGGTGCGGATCGCGTTGTAGTCGGGAGTGCTCGGCAGGGTGCGGGCCCGGCCCGGCGGGAAGGTGGCGGTGCGCACCTCGGCGAGCAGTCCGGGGCCGATGTCCCCGGCGAGCGCGGCGGCGTAGGGGTCTTCGTAGAGGCGGTCGGGGCGCCGGGTCTCGGCTGCCCGCAGGGCCGCCGTGAGCAGGGCGGTGCGCTCCACGGCGTCCAGTGCGACGGTCATGTCAGTCGGTCCCTTCGTCGGTGCCAAGGACGCGGTCGGTGCCGGCCCCGCCGGTCAGCCGGGCCCACTGGTCCGGGTCCTGGCGGAAGAGGCGGTCCTTGACCTGGGTGGGGCGTACGCCGTCACCGACCCGGTCCTGCCAGTCGCGTACGAACGCGTCGGCGTCGAGCAGCGTGAGCGAGGGCTCCGCGAGCCGTCCCGCGGTGCGGGCCCGGTCGTAGTCGGCCGACTCGCGGCGCAGGGCCCGGTCGAGGCGCTCGGGGAAGCGCCCGGCCTCGTCCTGGCTCCACGGGGTGTGCGGAGCGAGGGCGAACTCATAGGCGGGGGCGCCCTGTTGGGCGGCCGGGCGGGCGGAGAGGTACGGCGGGGGCGGTGCCACCCGGCAGGCCGCGTTGCGCACCTCGAGGCCGCCCGCGCCCAGGGCCGCGGTGAGGGCCCGGATCACCTGGGCGTCGCGCAGCCGCTCCCCGGCGTGGTCGGAGCGGGTGGAGCGGCCGGTGTACTCCAGGCGCGGCACCCCGTCGGCGTGGTCGACGACCCGGACCACATCCCCGACCGCGTACCGGTACAGGCCGCCGACGTGGCTGAACACCACGTGATAGTCGCGGTCCGGCTCCAGCTCGTGCGGTGCGAGCGTCTCGGAGCCCGCGCACAGGTCGGCGTCCGCGTCGGCGAACTCGTACACCGAGGCCGTCACCACCAGGCTGCCCGCGCTCGGATGCCGGTCGAGAGCCACACCCACCGGCCCTTCGGAGGCGGCCACCGGCGCGGGCAGCACCGTCACGGAGGCGCCGAACTCCTCGCGCAGGCGCGGCAGATAGAGCGAGGCCAGACCGGTCGTCCAGCAGAACACGGCCCGCATACGCGGCCAGATGTGGGCCGGGCGCACGGTGCCGTACCGCTCGGCCAGCTCTTCGAGGCGGCGGGCCCGCTCGGGGTCGGGCGCGGTGTGCGGAAGCCCGCCGAGGGTGCCGTCACGGATCTCCTTGACGATCCGCGGCCACCACAGGTTCAGCTGGTACGGCAGCGCCGCCACCATCGCCGGGTTGATGCCGATGACACAGCGCACATCGCTCTGCACGGCGAGGCGCAGACGCAGATACATCTTCTCCAGGTGCGCGTCCGGCGCGACCGGCACGGGCAGCGAGCCCCAGGGCGCCCCGGTGCCCGGTTCGGCGGACAGCGGCTCACCGAACTTCGCGCCGAAGTCGACCTGGCTCGCGCCCACATGAGGGTGGCCCGACGCGGTGGTGGGCGGGGCGGTCAGCGGATCGTGCTTGAGGTTGAGCACCGCGTCCGGGCGCCCGAGTACATCCGGGAAGTGCTCGATGAGCGGGGCCCACGCCGCGTAGTAGAAGGGGAAGAAGGTGGTGTGCATGAACCGCGGCGTCACCGGGATCTTCTTGTGCGCACCGGTGCTGCCGCTGCTGGTGAAGAAGACCTCCGGGTGGTCGGCGGTGAGCACCCCGCGCTCACCGGCCGCGGTCCGCTCGATCCACGGCTCCAGATCCGCGTACGTCTGCACGGGTACGGCCTTGCGGAAGTCGGCCAGGGTGCGCACGCGCCGGAATCCGTGCTTCTTGCCGTACTCCGTACCGGAGTTGAACTGCAGCAGATCCGCCAGGACACGGCCCTGGTGGCGCTCGGGATCGGCGAAGGCGTCGCGCAGCCGCTGCCGTTCGCACTGGACCCGGTCGCGGTAGCGGCACAGCCGGTCGGGGTCGGACCAGGACTCAGCGGAACTCATGGGCGAGGGCCTCCTGTAGGGCCGCGGCGGTGTCCGCGGGGTTGTCCTGCGCCGGGACGACGGTCACGGGCAAGCCGTCCGTCTCCTCCCGCATGATCTTGTCGAGGTCGCTCTGATAGCGCCTGAAGCCCTCCCAGTCGGGCTTTTCGCCGTAGTGCTCAAGGGAGTTGAGGGCGGCACCGGCGCCGCAGCGGCGCCAAGTGGTCCGGGGCGGCACCTCCAGGCGGAGCACCCGGACCGGCTGCGGGAAGGAGCGCCACCACGCGAACATCGGGTTCTCCCGTACGCCCGCGAGCCGGCACTTGGCCAGGATCTTGTAGTAGTACGAGTCCACGACGACCGGGCCGTGCGCGGTGTGCCGGGCGACCTCGTCGCGCAGATGGACGACCGCGGTTCCCAGCAGGGTGGCGAGGAACTCCGGTGACCAGGCGTCCAGTTGGGCGGTGGCGTCGGCGCCGGCCACGGCGGGAACCTCGCGCCTCAGCCGGCCGATCAGCGCGTGCTCGGGAGCGAGATACGCGTCGTCGACGGAGACCGTCCGCCACTGCGGAGCCGTCTGCCGCAGCCGGAAGAGCGCCGACGACTTGCCCGCGTAGTCGGGGCCGAGAAGTACACAGAAGCCGTGGGCGGCGGCCATGGAGCTGCACCCCCTCATCTGGGCCATGTCCCGCCGCGGCGAAGCCGTCTGCGAGGACTGGATCTCCACTGAGGTTACGCAGGTTATGTACGGGAAAGTCGGCTATGTGATAGCGCAGTGCTAACTGTGGCAACTTGCCGAGAAGGGGAGACAGTTGGGGTGAATGAGGGGAGGGACCGGTGACCTGCCCTGCCCCGCGGTCAGCTCCTCACGGCCAGCGCCGCGTCCACTTCCCGTGCGAAGGTCTCCGTGGCGGCAGCCAGCTTCTCGGCGCCCGTCCCGGTGAGCGCCGCGTACGACGAGCGGCGGTCGTCCGTGCCGATCCGCCGGGCCACCAGCGCATCGGTCTCCAGGCGCGACAGCATCCGGCTCATCGTGGAGGGCGAGACGCCCACCGCGTCCGCCAGCTCCATGACGCGCAGCGGACCGCCGCCCGCGTCCTGCAGGGCGCTGAGCGTGAGGTAGTCGGACAGGCCGATGCCGTGGCGGCGCAGAAGCGCCCGGTCGACCGCGGTCCCCACCCGCCAGGTCAGGATGATCTGCCGCCGCCAGTGGGCGGGTTCGGGCGTCACCATGGGCTGCTGCCGCGCGCGGCGCCGGCCCGGACCGGGGCGGTGTCCTTCGCCCGGGCGGCGTCGATGGCCGCCCGCAGCCCGGCCACCGACGGCACGCCCTCGATCCGGTGGGTGCCGTCGACGATGACGGTCGGCACGCTCGTGATGCGGTGCTGGTCCGCGGCCGCGAGCGCGTACCGGTGCGCGGTGCTGTAGGTGCCCTGCTCCAGTGCCGCGCGGAACTCACCTGCGGGCAGGCCGAGTTCGGCCGCGATCCGGGTCAGTACGTCCACATCGCCGATGTCCCGGTTCTCGTGGAAGAACGCCCGCAGCATCCGCGGCACATAGCTCTGGCCGAGGCCGTGCCCGCGCGCGAACTGATAGCCCTCGAAGGCGAGCCGGGTGTACGGCTGCGGGGACACATCCGGCAGCCGGATGGCCACGCCCATCCGCTCGGCCAGTGGATACACCGAGCTCTGCCAGGCGCCCCGCAGGTAGTCGCCCTCGGGGCGCAGTGTGGGCGCCGGGTGCGGACGCAGCTCGAACGGCATCCATTCGATCTCCGCGTCCGCGCCCAGGGCCGCCTGCCGCAGGGGTTCCTCCGCGAGCAGGCAGAAGGGGCAGACGTAGTCGGACCAGACCTTGATGCTTACGGTCACTGTCGCCTCCTGGTTCGCGGACTGCGTTTCGCCCCGTCGTCCTTCTGCCGCCACACCGCTGTGCGGGCTCGTCCTCGAACTCCGCCGGCCACTCCCTCAGGGGAGCCCCCGGTCGGGCTGAGCTATACGAGCTACACCGTCACCGGCTCTTCTTCACGATCGGCCGTGCCGCAGGCCGGGGCCGACGACGCGCTCTGCTTCTGCAGGGCCGCGCAGCTGTCCGCCGAGCCGCAGGCGGGGGCCGGGAGCAGGTTGACCGGCTCCTCCTCCTTCGCCGGGGCGTCCTTCTTCAGGGCGAGGGCGAGGAAGCCGCCGAGGACGAGCAGGCCCGCGCCGATCAGGCCGGCCAGGCGCAGGCCGCTGACGATGTCGGAGGCGGCGGCGGTGGCGTAGGTGCCGGTGAAGGTGGAGTTGGCGACCGCGACCAGGACCGCGAGGCCGACGGCGCCGCCGACCTGCTGAGCGGTGGAGGCCATCGCGCTGGCCACACCCTGCTCCTCGTCGCCGACGCCGGAGCCCGCGGAGGCGAAGACCGACACGAAGACGAGCCCGCCGCCGATGCCCCAGATGACCGATCCCGGGAGCAGGGCGTAGAAGGAGCCGCCGGTGGTCATGACGACCGCGGTCAGGGCGATACCGATGCCGTTGACGATCATGCCCGTGGACAGCGTGACGCGCATGCCGTAGCGGTGCATGAACTTCGGTGCGAGCTTCCCGGATCCGATCATGGAGGCCAGGGTCAGCGGCAGGAAGGCGAGTCCGGCCTCGATGGCGCTGTAGCCGAGCACGGGCTGCACATATGTCGTGAAGACGTAGTAGCCGCCCGCGAGTGCGGTCTGGAAGACGAGCAGCACCGCGACGGAGACGACGAGGGGCCGGTTCTTGAGCAGCCGCAGCGGCATCAGGGGCTCGCGGGTCCTGGCCTCGGTGACGAAGAACGCGGCGAGGAGCACCACACCCAGGATCAGCGCGCCGAGCGGGAGCGTGTGCGTCCAGCCCTCCTCGGGCCCGGTCACCAGACCGGTCACGATCGAGGAGACACCGACGGTCGCGAGGATCGCGGCGGGCAGGTCGAAGCCGCCCACGGAGAGATTGGCGCGCCCGTCGGGCCGTACCGCCTTCGGGGCGGGGATCAGCACGATCAGGGCGAGCGGGACGTTGATGAAGAACACCCAGCGCCAGGAGGCCAGATCGGTCAGGACACCGCCGAGCAGCGCGCCGGCCGCGAGACCCAGGGAGCCGGCCGCGCCCCAGACCGCGAACGCCTTGGTGCGCAGGCTGCCCTCGAACGACGTGGCGATCAGGGCGAGTACGGCCGGGAAGAGCAGCGCACCGCCGACGCCCTGCACAAGGCGGGCGCCGATCAGGACGCCCTGGCTGGTGGCGAAGCCGCCCACGAGCGAGGACACCGCGTAGAAGACAAGGCCGGCCATGAAGAGCCGGCGCGCACCGATCCGGTCCACCGCCCGGCCGCCGAACAGGAGCAGACCACCGAAGGAGACGGCGTACGCGGAGACGACCCACTGCAGTGACTGCGCGGAGAAGTCCATGGACTCACCGATGTCGGGCAGGGCGACGTACACGATGTTGTAGTCGACGCTGATGATGAACTGTGAGAAGGCCAGCAGGAACAGGACGAGTCCTGTCCGCTTTGCTGGAGCCGTGGTCATGAGACCTCCTGGGACTGACGGTCAGTCAACTTGCTGGCGGTGTGCGAAGAGACCCAACTCACGGCGGCGGAGCTTCGGTCCGCTCGCGAGCGTGATGTGGGTCACATGGCCCGGCTCAGCCGAGCGCCTCCTTGAAGCCGATGAGGGCCTCGTCCCAGGGGGCGGGGGTCGCGATCACGGCCCGCAGGGCGCGCACGGTGCGCGGCGGCAGGCCGGCCGCGGCCACCCCGGTCGCCAGACCGTCCTCGCCGTACAGGGCTGCGGCGCTCGGCCGGTCGCCGTCGACGATCTGCGTATGCGTCTGCCCGCCGGGAGTGAGCAGCCCGTACGCCTGGAGCTTGACGTCGTACTGGTCCGACCAGAAATACGGCACCGGCGCGAACGGCGTGGCTGTCAGACCGAGGCCGGGACGCAGGACGGCGAGCAGATTGCGGGCCGCGGCCATGCCCTGCTCGGTGGCGTTCATCCGGTGCTCGACACGCAGCGCACGGCCGTAGACCGGGTGGTGCCAGCGGGCGACGTCGCCCGCCGCGTACAGCCCCGGCGCGGCCGCGCAGTACGCGTCGCAGCCCAGGCCGTCGGAGAGGTCGAGGCCCTCGGTGCCCGCGAGCCATGCCGTGGCGGGCGTCGACCCGGTGGCCGTCAGGACGAGATCCGCGGCCAGCTCCGTGCCGTCGTCGAGGAGTACGGAACGCACGGCGCCGGCCACCGTACCCAGGGACTCCACCAGGCGGCCGCCGTACAGCGCCACGCCCCTGGCGTCATGGGCCCTGGCGAGCAGCCCGCCGAGAAACGGCCCGACGGTGTGTTCCATCGGGGTCGCCGAGGGCCCGATCAGGGCCACCTCGTGCCCCGACTCCCGCACGACAGCGGCGATTTCACTGCCCAGGACGCCATTGCCCACGACGGCGACACGCCGGCCCGGCGTGCTCAGCTGCTCCCGCAGCGCCATCGCGTCGTCCATACAGCGCAGGCCCCGCACCCCCGCGATGCCCTCGGCGCCCGGGAAGGCGCGGGCGAGGAGGCCGGTCGCGGCGATCACGCCGGCACAGTCGAGGCCGCTGCCGTCGGACAGCGTCAGATGCCGTACACCGGTCTCCCGGTCGGCCACGGACCGTGCACCCGAGTCCATCTCGGCGACGGACACCCCGAGCCGTACATCCATGCCGAGCGAGTCCAGCTGCTCACGGGTGCGCAGCCAGGTGCGCTCGGGAGCCCAGGCGCCGGAGAGCACCTGCTTGGACAACGGCGGCCGGTCGTACGGGAGATGGGGCTCGGCGCCGATCAGGCTGAGCTCGCCCTGCCAGCCGTGCCGGCGCAGCGCCTCGGCCGCCGCGAGCCCCGCGGCCGACGCGCCGACGACGGCGACGCGGCCGGCGCTCACTCCTCGACCTGGATGGCCGCCGCCGGGCAGAACGCCGCGGCCTCGCGCACCGCGCCGTGCAGCGCCGCATCCGGCTCCGCGTCCAGGACGACGGCGAGGCCGTCCTCCTCGCGCTGGTCGAACACATCGGGCGCCAGCATGGCGCACTGGCCCGCGGCGCAGCACTTCTCGTGATCAACGGTGATCTTCATGGGGTGCCTCCCGGGTTCGGGCGGTTCAGCCGAACCGCAGCGGCAGCTCGTTGGGGCCGGTGATGCCGACGGCCGGGCGCCAGGTGACCTCGCCCGCGAGTGCGGGCGGCGGCAGCTTGGCGGCCAGGGCGGGCAGTGCCTCCGCCAGTTCCATCCGGGCCAGCGGAGCGCCCAGGCAGTAGTGCGGGCCGCCGCCGAACTGCAGCACTCCGGCCTGCCGGGGCACCGTGATGTCGAAGGTCTCGCCGCCCGGGTAGGCGCGCGGATCGCGCTGGGTGGCCTGCACGCCGATCAGGAACATGGTGCCCGCGGGGAAGGTCTCGCCGCGGAACTCGAACTCCTCGACGGCATTGCGGAAGACGGCGTTGGACGAGGGACGCCAGCGCATGACCTCCTCGACCGCCTGCACGGCGAGATCGGGACGCTCGGCCAGCGCGCGCCACTGGTCCGGGTACTCGACGAAGGTCGCCATCGCGTTGGCCAGCTGCAGCCGGGTCGTGTCGTGGGCGGCGAACACCATGGTGACGACCAGGTTGCGCAACTCGTCGGGGGTCACATCGCCCTCGGTGTTGCGCACCGCCACCAGGGCGGAGATCAGGTCGTCGCCCGGGTTCGCGGCCTTCTCGGCCATCAGCTCGTCGACGTAGCCGTAGAGCCCGGTCACGGCCGCCTCGACGCGCGCCGGGATATCGCCGCCGGCCGCCAGGCTGAAGACGAGGCCGATGTCAGAGCTCCAGGTGCCGAACGTCGGGAAGTCCTTGGCCGGTACGCCGAGCAGCTCCGTCATCACCGTCAGCGGGAGCCGGTCGGCGAAGTCCGCGTAGAAGTCGCAGTCACCGGCGGCGGCGAGTTCATCGGCCAGCCGGTCGGCGGTCTCGCGGATGACGGGGCGCAGATTGTTCACCATGCGCGGCGTGAACGCCTTGTTCACCAGGGACTTCAGACGGCGGTGGTGGGAGCCGTCCTGGTTGACGAGAGCCCCGACGAACCAGTCGTAGACCGGGCCTTCGGTGACGCCGTTCTGCTTCATGAAGCCGGGGCCGTCATGGGTGAGGCGGCTGTCCCGCACGAGGTCATTGGCCTCCGCGTGGCGGAGCACGAGCCGGCCGAGCGGGGTGTTCGCGTACCAGTGCCGCTCCTGCGCCTCGGCCACCTCCGGGTTCTCGAAACGGAACGCGGGATCGACGACGTCGAGGTACGGGACGTCGGTGGAGACCAGTGCGGAGTCGATAGCCGCTGACATCTTCGACCTTCCTTCGGGGTGGTGAACAGCTCCAACTGGCGGCCGGGACCGCTCCGGTCCCCGCGCGACGGTGACGTGGGTCACACAACTTGCTTACGTGGCAAGGACTTTCGGGACTTCGACCATCTGCGGGTCAGCGGGCGCTCCACCCACGCGTACAGCGCCCAGGAGATCAGCAGCGACACCGCGAGCTCCGCGACGATCACCGCGACACCCACGGGTGTGCTCAGCATCCGTTCGCCGAGCAGCTCCCGTACGAGGGTCAGGACCGTGTAGTGCGCCAGGTAGAACGCGAACGACACCTCGCCGAGCCAGGTGGCCGCGCGCCCGCTGAACGCGGTGGGCCGCCCGTGCGCGTCGGCCAGCGCCCCGGACGCGATCAGCATCGCCGCCGGTACGACACACATCACCCGCAGGCCGTAGAGCAGCGGCACAAAGGAGGCCGC
The DNA here is from genome assembly GCF_042665355.1 of Streptomyces monticola. Taxonomy (NCBI): domain Bacteria; kingdom Bacillati; phylum Actinomycetota; class Actinomycetes; order Kitasatosporales; family Streptomycetaceae; genus Streptomyces; species Streptomyces monticola. Next base: position 59,193 of record NZ_JBHTCF010000031.1, read on the forward strand.
GGCGTAGGCGGCGACGAGCAGTGCCGCGGACCAGCGCATGCCGATATCGCGCCAGCGGCCCGTCATCACGGCGCGCGCCACAAAGATCCCGAGCACGAAGTCGAGCAGTCGCGCGGGCGGGAAGATATACCCGAACCAGAAGTAATTGGCCGAGTTCCCGGGCTCGTTGGGCACCTGCTCGGTGCCGAGCGGGATCAGGGTGTACGTCAGCAGCGGGACGAGGGCGATGGCGGCGACGGTCCCCGCGATCCAGAACTTCAGGCGCCGGGCCGGGATGCGCTTGGCGCCCAGATAGATCAGCGGAAAGCTCAGATAGAAGAACGCCTCGGTGGACAGCGACCAGCCCGGGTTGTTGACCGCGAAGTTGGTCATGACGTCCGGGATCCACGACTGCACCATGAACAGGGTGGCGAGCGCCTGCCACACCTCGGTGGCGGACAGGTCGACGAGCAGCAGCGCCAGGAACCACGTCACGAGATAGACCGGCACGATCTTGGCGAAGCGCCGCCGCCAGAAGGACCGCGCGGGGTCCCCTGGACGGGCCGACCAGGTCAGGATGAAGCCGCTGAGGACGAAGAAGAAGGTGACGCCGAGGCCGCCGGACTGTGCGGCGACGGCGTAGAACACCTTCTGTAAGCCGTCGTCGGCGAGTATCCGCATCTCGGGAAGCGGCAGCGCCGCGTGGAACAGGAACACCAACAGGGCGGCGGGGAACCGCAGTCCGGTCAGCGTCGGCAGCCTGCCTCCCAGCGGCGGCAGCTCCGGCAGCGCCGCGGGCGCCGCCGGCCTGGCAGGCGCGCGGACCGCCAGCTCGTCGGCAGGCCTGGCCAAGTCCTCGGTACTCATGGAACGTCACCCCTCGGGTCGTGCCCCCTGGCGAGGGGCTCCTTGAGTTACTCCGTGCCGGGCGCGCCGCCGAAGCGGACCGGGTTCGACAGGACGACGTCATGGCTCTTCACGTCGATGGTGATCCGGTCGCCGTCGGCGATCCGGAAGCCGTCGTGGAAGCTGGCCTCGTCGGCGCCGAGCAGGATGTAGTTGACGAGGCCGGGGCGGCGCAGCGCGGGGTACTCGAAGAGGTTGTCCGCCATGTCCTGGACCTTGAAGTACAGGGCGTCGGCACCACAGCCGAAGGACCCTTCCCAGGCCGTGACGCCGTCGCGCTCGATGACGGTCGTGCCGGTCACCGTCTGCGGCGGCTCGCCGAGGAAGAGCCAGGGGGAGATCGAGGTGTCGCACAGCTTGCAGTACGGGTTCCAGCCCGGGTTCTGCCGGTGCAGGCCGATGTCGCACAGGTCGTTGCCGAAGGTGTAACCGGCGTAGTGCGGGTTGCCCTCGTCGTCGTTGACGTAGACGAGCGCGACCTCCGGCTCCTCGATCAGCGCTACGGCCTTCGCGGGCGCCGTCAGGGTCTGGCCCGGCATCCGCAGCCAGTCGCCGAAGCCCTTGAAGAACCAGTTGGGGGCCACGAACTCGGTCTCGTCGGTGGGCTCGTCCTCGTACTTGGACTTGTGGGTCCGCATGAAGCCGCTCACCAGCGCGTTACCGGTGACGGCGGGCAGCAGCGGCGGCAGATAGGACAGCGGGGCACCGCCGTCGACCGTGATCGTCTCGGTGTCCCGGGTCAGGGCCGCCGTGGCCGCCCCGGTGTCCCCGGCGGCGATGACCGCCGCCCGCACCTGGCCGTCGGACACCTTGTGGAGGGTCAGCTGTTGGCCGGGGACCGGCCGGGCGAAGCCCGCGTACCGCTCGCCCTCGTACTCGCACTCGAAGAGGATTGACATGGTGTGACGGCCCTCCAACGGCCGTGCGCGCAAAGGTCGTTCGGACAGCGGGAAGTCGGTGGGAACGATGACGTCGCAGAGACGGCGGTTGACGTCGCAGAGACCGACGAAGGGGGAACCGCGCGCCGGGGACGGGGGAAGGACCCCGGCACGCGGTGGCTGATGGCCGGTCAGGCGGCGTCGGCGGCCGGCCCGGAAGCAGCGGGGGGAGCGGCGAACGCCGGACCGGCCAGATCGGCGAGCACCTCCCCGACGCGGTCGAGCGAGGACCGGATCCACGGCAGCGCGGTCGGGTCTGCGGCCGTGAGAGCGGTGGTGCGCTCCTCGTCCGTGTCGCCGTAGAGGCGGCTTGTGGCCGCCCGCACCCGCAGCGCGGCCAGCGGTTCGCCGAACGCGCTCGCCGCGATCACGCCGACGCCGTGCCGCTCGACCAGGAACCGGGCCAACTCGGCGCCGTTGTACACCCCGTGGGCCCGCACCAGATGGGTGCGCAGCGGCCCGAAGTCGGGGTACAGGTAGCACGTCGCCACCACCGGCGTGAGGATCGCTCCCGCCGCGGTGAACCGCTCGGCCATGGCACGCGCCACCGAGCCGTGCAGACGGCGGCTCTGCGCCACCCGCTCGACGATCTCCGGCGGCTCACCGAAGGCGTACGCCGCCGCCTCCTGCACCGGCGCCACCGGGCTCGACCAGATCTGGCTGGCGATCCCGACGAGCCTGTCGTGCAGGGCCCGCCCCGCCTCGCCCTCGGGCAGCCGGGCGACACCGAGCCGCCAGCCGCCGACGGCCAGGTTCTTGGTCAGACCCGTGGTCACGACGGTGCGTTCGGGAGCGAACACCGCGGGCGAGACGGCCGGGGTCGCCGGATCGAAGACCAGGTCGCAGTAGATCTCGTCGGAGATGATGACGAGATCCAGGTCCCTGGCCGCCTCGCCGAGACGCCGCACCGTCTCGGGCGAGGCGACCGTGCCGGTGGGGTTGTCCGGCAGGGTGACCACCACGGACCGCGGATCGTGTCCCGCGGCCCGTGCGGCGGTGACGGTCTCACGCAGCAGATCGGGATCGGGCACACCGCCCTGGCCCGCGGCGATCGGCACCGAGAGCGGCCGCACACCGGCGAGGCGGGCGTGCGCCGCGTAACTGACCCAGCTGGGCGTGGGGATGACCACGTCGCCGCCGACGGCCAGGACGAGCGCGTACAGCAGCGGCTTGCTGCCGGGACCGCACACCACCAGGTCCGGATCCGTGTCCAGGCCGCGGCGGCGCCAGTATCCGGCGGCGGCCGTGCGCAGCGCGAGCGAACCGGCCACCGGGCCGTAGGAGGCGCGGTCCGCCGCATGGGCGAGCCGGTCGCGCAGCTCCGGGTGGACGGGCAGGCCGATCTCGCCGCTCGCCATGGAGATCACCTGCTGGCCCTCGCGGCGCCGCCGGGCGATGGCCTCGTCGGCGGCGAGCGTCGCGGACATGCCGACCGATGCGGACGGGGACACGGCGCTCACCTCTCGCCGAACATCTGCCGCAGAGTGGCCTTGCGGACCTTGCCGGTCAGGGTCTTCGGCATTACGTCGATCACCTCGAGGCGCTCGGGCAGAAACCGTTCGTCCTGGTCGGCCTCGCGCAGGTGCGCGCGGATCTCGTCGAGGGTGGGGTGGATGTCGCCGCTGGGCACGACCACCGCGAGGATCGGGTCCTCGACCCGGCCGGTGGGCCCGACGAGGGTGGCCTCCGCCACCTTCGGATGCCGGTTGATGATCGACTCGATCTCGGCGAGGGGGACGACCTGGCCGTCGCGCTTGATGGCGTCACCGGCCCGGCACAGGATGCGGATACCGCCGCGGCCGTCGTCGCGGGCCACGTCACCGGTGTCGAACCAGGAGTCGTCGAGGAGCTTCTCCTGGTACTCGGCCTCCCGCCGGAAGTAGCCGAGCGCCTGTGAGGCACCGCGCACCCGGAGCCGGCCGACGGCGGCCCGCTCCGTGGGGTTGATGCACTTGTCGATCCGGATCTCCATCGCGTCGATCGGCCGGCCGTTGCTGTGCGCCGCCCAGTCCTGGTTGTAGTCGAGCTTGGTGATGGTCACCGGGCCGTTCTCCGACATGCCCCACAGCGAGTACGTGCGCGCGCCGAGAGTCGCCCGCAGATCGTCCACCAGCGGCTGCAGGACCTGCGCCGAACCGGTCACCACATGGCGCAGCGTGGACACGTCGCGCGGCTCGGTGCGCTGCGACTGCGCGATGTCGGTGAGGGTCGGCGGCGGCCCGTACAGGAGAGTCGCGCCGTACTTCTGCACCAGGTCGAGCAGCGCCTCGTTCTTGCGGCGGTCCTGGAAGGCGATGGTGCCGCCCAGCATGACGCTGGCGAGGACGCCCTGCCCGAAGCCCGAGTAGTGCACCAGGGGTGTGGTCACGGCGGCGACCAGGTGCTCGTCGAGCAGGAAGGTGTCGACGTAGCCGCGGATCGCCGAGTGGATGGTGTTCTGGCTGTGCAGCACGCCCTTGGACTCACCGGTGGTGCCGGAGGTGAAGAGCACCACGAACGGGTCGTCGGGCCGCAGTTCCAGGCCGTCCAGGTCGTCGTTGTGCACGTCCTCCCAGGTCTGGTCTATGAAGTGGTCCCGAAAGCCCAGGGCACCCTCAGGAGCGTGGCCGTCGATGACCGCCACGTGCTCCAGGGAGTCCAGCTCCTCGCGCAGGGTGACGGCGCTCTTGGCGAGCGATGTGCCCTCCCACTCCGAGATCGTGACCAGGACCCGGGCCTCGGTGAGGGAGAGCCGGTGCCGCAGGGCGTCCTCGGGGGTGGTCGGACCGATCGGGCAGATCACCGCGCCCACCCGGATGCAGGCGTAGAGCAGCGGCACCATCTCCCAGCGGTTGGGCAGCTGCACGGCCACGAAGTCGCCCGGCCTGACGCCCAGTTCGACCAGGGCGCCGGCGAACCGGTCGGTCAGCCGGCGCAGTTCGATGTAGTCGAGGGTGTCGGTGCGCGCCTCCCGCAGCCGCCGCGCCGCCACCGCCAGCTTGTGCGGGCGGGTGCGGGCCTGGCGCCGCAGATCGTCGAGGAAGGTCTCCGTGCGCCACCAGCCGCGCTGGTAGTACAGGGCTTCACGGGCCGCACGGTCGTCGGGCAGCGGCCGGGTGATCGGGACGGTCGGCATGTTCTGCCGGATCATCACCACCCCGTCGACCACGGGCACGTCCTTGATCGGGCGGGCCTCCGTCACCACGGGGGACTTGGCGACAATCTCTGACTCGATGGCGGTCGCGGTCATCGGCGTTCCTTCCGGCGGGCGGTGAGCAGGGACGGCAGCGGGTCCTGGCCCGTGGCCGCGGCGATCTCGAGGAGATCCTTGGTGTTCTGGCGGACCCGGGTGCCGACCCAGTCGAAGACCCAGTTCTTGCGCTGCTTCGAGGGCAGTTCGAAGGGCACGATCCGGGCCAGGGCGAGGCCGGCGGCCGCCGCCCCGCCGACGTTGGCGACCACATCGGGCACGAGCGTGGCGCCGGACACGGCCATCTTCAGGCGGGCCTCGGGGCTGACGGTGATGTTGCCGCCCTCGACGACCAGACCCGCCCGCAGCCGGTGCACGTTCGCGGAGTTGAGGGCGTTGTGGTTGGCGGCGAGGATCAGCACGTCGGCGTCCACGTCGAGCCAGGCATCCGGCTCACTCGACGCCGTCACATGCGCCGGAAGGCGGGAGCGGTCGATCCGCCCGAACCCGTCGGTCAGGGCGAGCAGTTCGGCGACCGGAAGCCGCTCGGCACTGATGGTGCCCTGCACATCGGCCACGCCGACGACCGTGTGGCCGCGGTCCTCCAGGAACTGCGCGACCGAGCGGCCGACGGTGCCGAAGCCCTGGATGACGACCCGGCGTGAGCCGCCCTGGCGGTGCAGCTCTTCGAGGGCGGTGACCGTGGCCACACCCACGCCGTGCCCGGTGCAGTCCACCAGTGGCTCGTAGTAGGCGCGCCAGTCGTAGGGCATGTCCACGGCCCGGTTCTTGCGCCGTGGGTCGTAGTCCGCCTCGCCGAAGAACACGGCGCGGTCGGCCGGGGTCACCCCCAGGTCGCAGCCCAGGTGCAGACCGCCGTGAAGGAGCGGCGCGACGGTACGGCCGAAGGTGCGCAGGGTCTCCTCACGGTCGCTGCCGTCGGAGACGATGCCGGCCTTGGCGCCGCCGATGGGCAGACCCACGAGCGTCAGCTTGTGCGTCATACCGCGGGCCAGGCCGCGTACCTCTTCCTCGGTGACGTCCGCGGTCATCCGGGTGCCGCCCATGGCGAGGGAGTCGACGAGGGTGTCGACCACCACCCAGCCCTTGAGCGGTCCGCCGCTGCCGTTCAACGACACCGTGAACGCAGGCTCGCCGGACGCATCGGCACGGGGAGTCCGCACCTCAGCGGGGTTTTCAGTCAGAACGCTCATTGCCAGAGGACCTCATGATCCATGTCGATACGGTGTTGATCCGTCGGTCGTGCCACTGCGCGGGTGCGCTCACCGGTAGAGCTCCGCGAAACCGCGCAGGATCTCCGCGCCGTCCTTGCGGAACTCCAGATGGGCCTGCGCGCCGTAGATCCGGCCGTCGTCCGAGCGCAGAAACTCCACCGGCGCCAGCTCGGAGCGGCCGATCGTGCGGAAGCCATCGGGGGCCTCCTGCAGATAGAGGGTGTGCCGGTGGAAGAGCGTCACGGTCGGCTTCACATAGGAGAACAGCGGGTCCTCGGTATCGACCTGCGCCTCGTGGCCGCCGACCCGCTGCGGCCCCTCCGCGAGGCGGCCGCCGTGCGCGACGGCGATGATCTGCATACCGCCGCAGATGCCGAAGACCGGTACGCCCGCCGTCGTCACGAGGTCGACGAGCGGCTTGTAGAACTCGCTGTCGTACGCGCGTACCTTCGTGCCGCTCAGCACGATCGCCTGGTAGCGGGAGCCGATGCTCGCCGGCACCGACGCCGCGTCGACCGTGTCGGTCTCCGAGCCCAGGTCCTCGAACCGCTTGCGCAGCTGCTTGAGGGACAGCGTCCCGTTGTTGACCACTAGAACCCTGGGCGTCGCCACGAGTTCCGCTCCTCTCGCTGGTCCTGATTCACGTCCGGGCAGTGACGGTGTCGGTGCGTTCGCGGGTGATGACGGTGCCGGTGCGCGCGGCGAGCATGTGGGACACGGGCGCGCTGCCGATATGCACCCGGCCCACCCCGCGGTCCAGGGCCTCGCCGGCCGCCCGCAGCTTCTTGCGCATCCCGCCGGTGGCGCCGCGGTCCCGGAACTTGGCGGCCTCCGCCGCGCAGATCTGCCGTACCGGAGCCCCGTCGATCAGCAGATGCGGCACATCCGTGACCAGGGTCAGGGCCGTGGCCGCGGTGGCCGCCGCCACCGCCGCGGCGGCCCGGTCGGCATCGGTGTTGACCTCCTGGCCCGCGGAGTTGCGGGCCAGCGGGGTGACGATGCAGCAGTGTCCGGGCCGCAGGCTCGCCAGCTGCCCGGCGTCCACACCGGTGATGGGGCCGACCAGGTTGTCCAGCTCCACCAGTTCCTTGCCCCGCCACCACCAGCGCTCGCCCTCGCCGGCCTGCACCAGACCGTCGCTGCCCACGACGCGCTCAGCCGTCAGACCGCGCCGTTCGAGGCGCCGGATGACGTCCTCGCCGAGCTGGGCGCTGACCGTCTTGATGTCGGCGATCACCTCGGGCGTCGTCCACCGGCTCTGGTTGCCGTACCGGTCCCGCAGGATCGCCGAGGGCTCGGTGTAGCGGGCGTTGAGCTGCTTGAGCGGCTTGGACCAGCCGTGCACCAGGACGAGGGGGCGCTCCTGGCCGTGGGCGACCAGGTCGTCCCACCACTCATCGGCCATATCGTCCAGACAGCTGCCGCCGAGCTTGACCACGGTGGGCGTGCGCGTCTCCACATCAGTCCTCATGTGCGTGTCCGGGGCTTCCATGAGTGACTCCGGGTAGGCGTAGGCGAGTGAGTCCGTGAGCTTCTCCATGAAGGTCGTCATGCCGGCATCACCGGCTGCATGCCGAGACCCGTCTCCTCGGGCAGTCCGAAGCGCAGGTTGAGCGCCTGGACGGCCTGGCCCGCCGAGCCCTTCACGAGGTTGTCGAGGGCGGCGAGCACGACGATGCGGTCCCCTTCGGTGTCGGGAAGCACCGTCACATCGCAGAAGTTGGAGCCGAGCACCGCCTGCGGATCGGGCACCGGGATCAGCGTCTCGGTGTTCCGGCGTACCCGCACGAACGGATGCGGTTTGTAGAACCGCAGGTAGGCACGCTGCAGTTCACGGGCGTCCACCGCGTCATCGGTGAACACATAGGTGCTGGCGAGCAGTCCGCGTACATGCGAGACGCCGTACGCCGACATCGTCAGGGACCCGATGCGCCCGGGCTTGGAGCGCTCCAGGAAGTCCGAGACCTCCGCCGCGTGCCGGTGCCCGGTCGGGGCGTACGGCGCGATGGCGCCGTTGCGCAGCGGATGCAGATCGGCGGTGCGCAGCTGCAGACCGCCGCCGCTCGAACCGCTCTTGCCGTCCACGAGCACGGTCTTGAGATGCAGACCGAGGGAGACCAGCGGTGCGAGCCCCAGGGTGATGGCGGTCGCGTAGCAGCCGGGCAGCGAGATCAGCGCCGCGTCGGCCAGCTGGTCCCCGACCAGCTCGGGTACGCCGTACACGAAGCGGTCGGCGAGCTCGGTCGAGCGCGTCACCTTCGGGTACCAGCGTTCGTGCAACTCGGGGGTACGGATACGGAAGGCGCCGCTCAGGTCGATGACACAGCCGACCCGGTCGGCGAGCAGCTCGGACAGCTCGGCCGAGACCGGGGCGGGCGTGGCGAGGAACACCACGTCGCAGCGTTCCGCCACGTCCTCGGTGACGGGCTCGACGGTCAGGCCCAGGTCGAGGCGGAGCCCCGGGTGCAGCTGGGCCGGGCGCCGTCCGATGTTCGACGACCCGCCGAGAAAGGTCAGTTCGAGCTCGGGGTGCTGGGTGATGAGCCGGATCAGCTCACCGCCGGCGAGCCCCGACGCGCCGACTATTCCCACACGGATCATGCGAGGGTCTCCTGCACATAGCGGACGATGGCGGCCGGGATGTCCGCGCCGGTCGCCGAGGCGACCGCCTTGAACGCCGGCGCGTGGTTGACCTCGTTGACGACCGGACCGCGCGGGGTACGGAACAGATCGATGCCGTAGACGCCCTCGCCGAGCTGGTCCACCACGCCGTCGACGACCTTCACGACCTCCGGGTCGTGAGCCAGCGCCCGGCTCTGGTTGCCGAGCGCCGCGTTGCTGCGCCAGTCGCCGCCCGCGCTCTCGAACTCGGCGGCGGCCACCAGCTCACGGCCGACGACGAAGCAGCGCACCGAGGTGCCGCCGTCGAGATACGGCTCCACCAGGCAGGCCTGCTCGAAGCCGTGCCCGAGGTCCTCGACGTAGTCGTAGACGGACTGCGCGGTGTCGGTGTCGCGGATCAGCGTGACCCGTTTGCCCATGCCGCCGAAGACGGGCTTGAGCACGAGCGGCACGGGCAGTTCGGTAAGGGCCCGCTCGAAGTCCCGGCGCGAGAGCACGAGGCGGAAGTCCGTGACCGGGACGCCCGCGTCGCGCAGCAGGGTGCGCAGCTCCAGCTTGTTCTCGCAGGCGTGGATGGCCCGGGCCGAGTTCAGCGTCGGGATGTTCGCCGACTCGGCCAGGGTGGCGAGCAGTCCGCCGCGGGTGTAGCTGCGGCTGCGGATCAGGATCGCGTCGTACGCGCTGATCGATGGAGCTTCCTCGTGCCCGAGGCACAGGGATTCGTCGTTGGCCCACTCGACCTCGAGGCCGAGCTCCGGCGCGGACTTGATCAGCCGGCTTTCCTCCCAGCCGAGCCGGTCCGCGACGATGGCAACTTTGCCGCCCATGAAATGGTCTCCTCCTACGCGTGGGTGGTCACTGGCCCCAGTCGCGCAGCTGCACTTCGACCATCTGCAGCGAGAGGACCCCGTCGGCCACGCCCTCGACGCGGAGGGTGAGCATGCACTCCGGGCAGGACAGGGTCTCGCCGTTGACCATCGGCGGGGTGGTGAGGTCGGTCTCGCACTCCGGGCAGACACCGGTGAGCGTGGTGGCGGTGGTCATGTTTCGTCTCCGTTGGTGTGGTTCGGACTCGGCGGAACTCGGGCGGAACTCCCGGGCGGAACTCAGTGGGACGGGAAGTCGACGGCGAGCTTGCGGATGGTGCTCCGGTCGAGCAGCGGCCGCCCCTCCTCCTCCTGCCGGGCGGCGAGCCACCCGGTGAAGGCGTCCACGTCGATGTCGAGGCCCGGATCGTCGGCGAGCGCCCAGTTCACGAGCGCCGCGCTGAGACGCGTACGCACGCGCAGCTCACGGGAGTTGCCGACCACCTCGGGCGGGAGCGTCTCGTAGGCCTCCGGGTGGGTGAGCTGGCCCGGCAGCTCGTAGGCGAAGGCGTGCTCGGTGGTGGGCCCGGACTGGAAGGCCTCGCCGAGCCCCGCCCCCTTGAGCGCCGCCCGCGACAGCTCGGTCAGATGCGACAGGTCGAAGCGGTCGTCGCCGTGGACAATGCGCAGCGAGGTGAGCAGCTCGGCCAGGGGCGCGTTGCCGCCGCGCTCGCCGATACCCGCCACGGTGCACGAGATCCACTGCGCGCCCGCGCGGTAGGCCGCAAGGGAGTTGGCCACGGCCATGCCCAGCATGTTGTGCGAGTGGATCTCGATCTCGGCGCCGTCGATCGCGGTCAGATGCCCGATCTGCTCCTCCATCTGCCAGGGCGACAGATAGGCGACGGTCTCGGCGAGCCGGAACCGGTCGGCGCCGGCGGCGAACCCGGCCTCCACATAGGGCACCAGGCGCTCGGTGGGCGTCCTGGCCCCGTCCTCGCCGCTGAACGTGACATGCAGGCCACGGTCCTTGGCCAGCTCGATCGCGGCCCGTGCGACCGCGGTCTGGTACTTGGCGCTCGGTGAGCCCAGCTTCAGCTCCGCGTGCGCCTGCGAGGTCGGGATGGAGAACATCACCGACCTGACACCCAGGCGTACGGCCTCGTCCAGGGCCTTCTCGACCTGCTGACGGTGCCTCACCACGACCAGCGTCAGGCTCCGTTCGGGACCGACCGTCTCGTGCACCGCCTCGATCAGCGCGGCGTCGCGGCTCGAAGGACCGGAGATCATGCCCACTTCGACCAGTTCGACCCCGGACTTCACCAGGAGGTCGGAAATGACCGCGGCGTCCGTCACGCCGAATTCGACGCCGGCCATGTGCGCGGAGTCCCGCAGGGTCGCGTCGGATATATGGGGCAGCGGCCGTGCAGACCGGCCGTCGTTCTCTGATACCGCCATTACGTAATCTCCTTCTGCCGGATCCTCAGTGCCGACTCCCTTTCCGACCCGAAGAATGGGTGGACAGTCGGTGGATCGTGCGGCGGAGCTGCGAACTCCCTTTTCTAGGCTCATCTTTTCGATGCGGAGCGTCAAGGCGTTCCTGTTCGTTCCGTGTCAAGTTTTGTGAAGTCGAAGTGAAGTAATAAAAGGCAGTGAAAGGCAGGTCAGGAAGGGTCTGTTTCAAGTGAACAGCCTTCCCGAGCAGGGGAGTTCTGGCCTACGGTGGCGAGTAATCGAGAATGAGCTATGGAACTGAACAGACAGGGGGCATTGCCATGGATCTGCTTGAGGTGCCGCGGCTCGGAGTGATAGTTCCCCCGGAAAACCCCACCGCAGAGCCGGAGTTCCACCGGCTCGTCGGCGCCCGGATGAATGTCTACACATCCCGTTTCCCGGGCGCCCGGGGAAAGAGCCTCAGGGAAACCCTGGAGGCCTGGAACGACGCCCTCCCCGACACGCTGGCCGGGTTCTGCGGTATGCGTCTCGAAGCCGCGGTGGTCGCCTGCAGCGCCTCCCACTACCTCCTCGAACCGGAGGGCGACCGCAAGTTCTGTGAAGAGCTCAGCGGCCGTGTGGGCTACCCGGTGACCTCCTCGACGCAGGCCATCCTGGCCGCCTGCGAGACGCTCGGCCTCGGCCGTCTGACGCTCGTCTCCCCCTACGAGCCCTGGCTGACCGAGACCTCACGCGCCTTCTGGGAGGCGGCGGGCATCGAGGTCGACGAGGCCGTGATCGTGCCGGCCGGCGACGATCTCTTCGACCCGTACCGGGTGACGACCGACGCCATCCTCGACCAGGTGCGCAGCCGTGAATTCCCCGAGGACACCGCCCTGTTGTTCACCGGCACCGGAATGGCGACCCTCGCGGCCCTGGACGAACTGGCCCGTGACACCGACCGGGTGCTGCTCACTTCCAATCTGGCCAGCGCCTGGTGGGCGCTGCGCCAGGTGGGAGTGCGCTGCGACGGCTTCGAGGCCCACCCGCTGCTGCGCCGCCTGGAGCGCGCGGCGGCCGAGGCCCAGGCCCGCTCGACGGAGAGCGGCAGGCCCCCGCAGGAACTCACCGAGTCCGCGGTACGCCAGCTGGTCGAGTCCTGGTACGCGGCCATCGACCGCCACGACCCGGTGGAGGACGTGCAGTCCCTGCTGGTCTCCGAGGGCCTGACACTGCATCAGCACGAGGGCACGTATCTCGGCCTCGACGGCTTCCGCAGCTGGTACGAGGGCACCACGCACCGCTTCTTCGACGAGCGGCACGCGCTGTCCGCCCTGGACGTCCGCCTCGCCGGGGGCCCGAGCGCCGAGGTCGGCGTACGGCTCAACTGGCAGGCCACGGAGTGGCGGCCGCCGACCCCCGCCAGCCGTCGCCTCGGCTACGACATCGCGCAGACCCTGACGGTGACCCTTGAGGACGGGGTGCCCCTGATCCGCACCCTCGCCGTCGACTCGCTGTCCCCGATGCCCGGTTCGGCATCCCTCTGAAGCCGGCCGTCCCGCTCACCCACCCCGGGACGGCCAGGAGCACGGCCGCGGCGCCTGCGGGCGGCGTCGCGGCCGTGTGGCACCCGCACCCGGCTCCGCCGCCGCGCCCGACGCTCCGGCGCCCGGCCGCGTGGTCCGGTGGGTCGGGTTCAGTCCAGCTGCGCGTTGTTCCGCGAGATGCCCGGCAGCACCACGCGCCAGACCCGTTCCAACTGGTCCTGGGCGCTTTCCCGTTGCTCCGGCAGGGTGGCGCAGCGGCGGATATAGCTCTCCGTGCCGGTGATGAGATGGGTGGTGAGGGTGAGGACCGTCTGCGGGTCGGCTCCCGGGCGGAGTTCATCCGTCGAGGCCCGGCAGAGCAGTGCCTCGATGGCCGGCAGCCAGACCGAGGTCCAGGGGGTCGCGGCCTGCGGACACTCACGGGTGAGCCGGGCGGCGGCGCGGACGGCGACATCCTCGTCGAGAAGGCGGGCCACCTCGAGGGTCAGATCGATCGCGGACCGCAGGGGCCGCCCCTGTTCGGCAGTGATCTTTTCAGCCGCGCTGCGGGTGACGCAGGCCCCGCGGGCCTGTACCGCCTCGGCGAGTTGGTCCTTCGTGGGGAAGTGGAAGGTCAGGGCGCCCATCGAGATCCCGGCCGACTTGCTGACCTGGGCGAGGGACGCGGCTTCGTAGCCGACGCAGTCGAAGGCCGTGGCGGCCGCCTGGACGAGTGCCTCCCGCGTACGGGCGGCTCTTTGCTGTTTCACCATGTGCTGTCTCCGGATGTCCACCCGCTCAGGGGCGGGGCCAGGCCGATGAGGGCCATGTGACTGCTGCGGCACAGCGCCGGGCGCGCAGCTCGGCGCGTGCGCGACCGGGCAGGTCTCACGTCCTCGGACAACTTGCCGACCGGCACAGCGCGTTCCTGGCCACCATTGTCTCCGCGCGCTCCGCCATGTCCATTGCTGGAGTGAATTCTCGCCAGGGGCGCGCGGAAGTATCCAGCCGCGCGCGGTGGTTGGGCGTGCGCGGTGAGTCCGCCTCTACGGTGCCGTCGCCGCTGGACTGAAGAGTGTTCAAGGCGGCTTCTGTTGCGCAAGCTCAACCTCCGATAGTGCGTCCGGCATCTATCGATCATGGCGGAAACCGAACACCGGGTACCCCAGTTAGCAAATAGCAAACCCCCATGCGGGAGCGGGACTTGGCCAAGTCGAACCCGTTCCATGAAAACAAAGCGATCGTTCGTTATTCTCTTGGGAGACGCCGCGCCAGCGATGGCGGACGCCACGTCAGGGAGGGAAGGCAGGAATGGCAGATCACAACAGGCCAAGCACTCTGGAGCCGGTCCCCGGACCGCAGGTGTCCTCCTTTGCACAGGCGATCTTCGGTCACATGGCCAGGGCGGACCAGCGCCGCTGGGCCCAGGCCTATCTTCAGGGGCTGCTCACCACCCCCGGCCGCAAGTCGGTGCGGCGTCTCGCGGCGACCGTCTCCGGCTCGCCGACGGCCGCCATGTCCCTGCAGCAGTTCGTGAACGCCAGCCCCTGGGAGTGGGCCCCGGCCCGGCGGGAGCTGACGCGCTTGGCTGAAAGGCACACGAAGCCGCGCGCGTGGACGGTCGGCAACGCGATCCTGCCGAAGCGGGGCGACTACTCCTGCGGCGTGCACCGCCGCTTCGTACCCGCCGCCGGCCGGACCATCAACTGCCAGGTCGGTATCGGCCTTTTCGTCTCCTCCGACGAGGAGGTAATCCCCGTCGACTGGCGACTGCTGCTGCCGCAGCAGTGGACCGACGACGACGGTATGCGGGCCCGGGCCCGTATCCCCGAGTCCCTCGGCTGTCGGCCGATGTGGGCACAGGTCCTCAATCTGATCGACACCATGGCCTCGCGCACTTCGCAGCCCCGCGTGCCGGTCGTGGCCGATATGAGTGAGTGCACCGACGTCGACCCGCTCCTTCACGGACTGAGCAGGCGCGGGCACGAGTTCGTGATCGCCGTGCCGTCCACACTGCAGGTGATCGGCGGCAGCGCGAGCCGTCCCGCGCCCGCCGCAGCGGAAGCGGGGCAGCACGGCCGCCCCGCCCAGGACTTCGTCCGCCGGCACAGTGCGCGCCAGCGCCTGGCCACCGCCGACCGGCAGCGCCGGCAGGTGCAGTTCCTGTCACAACCGGTGCGGCTGCCCGGTATGGGCCACACCTACCGGCTCTTCACCGAGTGGCGCCCCGCGGGTGCCCCGGCGCCCCGGGTGTGGATCACCAACCTCGTCGGCCACAACATCGACCACCTGGTCGGCCTGACCCGGCTGTACTCCGGCACGAACGCCGCGATCGACTCGCTCGAACGGGACTTCGGGCTCCTCGACTTCGAGGGCCGCTCGTTCCCCGGCTGGCACCACCACATGACGCTGGCCTCCGCCGCGTACGCGTACAGCAGGCTGCGCCGCTGTGCGGGCACCGAGGACGGCTGGCTGGATCTGAGTGCCTGACACGGCACCGGCTCGGTCCGTGCGGACCGCCCCGCGGGCGCCGAGGCCGAAGACCGCGGGCCCCGGCGCACCGAGCCCTCCGTCGTCCCGCTCCGGGCCGAACCGCTGGGGACGGCTCAGCCACCACGCGAGGAAGCGATGATGAAGGTACTTGTGGTCGAAGCGTCCGCCGCGCGGGCCGAATCCACGGCGCGCGTCCTGCGGCGACAGGGGTACGACGCCCACAGCGTGGACTCCGGTACGGAAGCGCTGCGCTTGCACGAGGACGCCCAGCTGGTCCTGCTCGACCTGGACCTGCCCGATGTCGACGGTCTGCAGGTCTGTCAGGCGATCAGGGCCGTCAGCGGCACCCCGATCATCACCTTCACCGACCGGGACACCGAGCTCGACCGGGTCCTCGCCCTGCAGGCCGGCGCGGACGACTGTGTGGTCAAGTCCTGCGGGTCCCGCGAGGTCCTCGCCCGGATGGAGGCCCTCATCCGGCGTGCCTATCCCTGGCAGGAAGGGCCCTGCTCCATCTCCCTGCACCCGCTCTACATCGACGGCCGCTCCCGCGAGATACGCCTGGACGGCCGCCTGATAGACGCCACGGCCAAAGAGTTCGACCTGCTGTACACCCTGGCCACGCACCCCGAGAAGGTCGTCTCGCGCAAAGAGCTGATGGTGAAGATCTGGGAGCGCGACGCCACCGAGTCGAGCCGCACCATAGACACCCACGTCAGCAGCCTGCGCGCCAAGCTCGGCGCCAGCGAGTGGATCGTCACGGTGCGGGGCGTCGGTTACCGCATCGGCTACGGGCGCGAACCCGACCGGGTGCCCGAGCCGCGCACCGAGCGCGCCGCGGGGCCGGTTCCGGGGCCCGGCGCCCGTGCCCCCCTCGGCCTGGTCACCCGCGGCTCCTGAACCGCCGCCGCAGCAGCGCTACTTGCCAATGTCGTCGCGAGCGGACAGCCATCGGCCCAAAACAGAACAGTTGTTATGTAGCCTCTGGGCTGCGACGCATTCCATGCGTTCGGCCGCAAGCACCTCCCCGAACCGGGCCGGCGGCGAGGTCCCGAGCGCCGCTCGACACCGCTCCCTCCACAGCCGGCCTGACCACCGGAGCCGAACCTGATGACGGATATGACCACAGCCATCGCCACCGAGACGGACGAGCAGCGCTCGGCCCGCTTCGCGCGCGACGCCCTCGTCTTCCAGCCTCAACTGCAGGCACAGGCCCTGAGGTTGACCCGCCATCCAGCCGACGCGGAGGACCTCGTGCAGGAGGCGTACACCCGCGCCTTCCGCAGCTTCCACCAGTTCCGCCCCGGCACCAACCTCAAGGCCTGGCTGGCCCGGATCCTGCTGAACATCTACCTCACCTCGTACCGCAAGAAGCAACTGGAGCCACGCTGCGCGCCCACCTCCGAGATCGCCGACTGGCAACTCGTGAACGCCGCGTCGCACACCTCCGGCGGGCTGCCGTCGGCCGAGGCCCAGGTCATGAAGTGGATCCCCGACCCGGCCGTCTGCCAGGCGATGCGCTCCATCCCCGACGACTTCCGCACGGTGGTCTACCTCGCCGATATCGAGGGCCTGCCCTACGAGGAGATCGCCAGCCTCGTCGGCATCCCCCACGGCACCGTCAACTCCCGTCTGCACCGCGGCCGCAGGCGGCTGCGCAGCCTGCTCGAAGGCCACCAGGGGCGCCATGGCGCGGCCCACACACGAAGGTTGAGTGAACGCGGCAATGACCAGTGACACGACCCGTCTCGCCGAACCCCGGGTCCGGTCCGCACCGGACCGGCTGCCCATCTCGGCGCTCCTCGCCCTGGCTACCGCCGTATTCATCACCAGCCTGACGGAGACCCTGCCCGCCGGAGTGCTGCCCGCCATGAGCGCGGACCTCGGCGTCAGCGAATCCGCGGCGGGGCAGACCGTCACGGTCTACGCCCTCGGCACCGCCCTGACCGCGATCCCGCTGACCGCGGCGACCGCCGCCTGGCGACGCAAGCAGCTGCTGCTCACCTCGATGGCCACCTTCGCCGTCGCCAACACCGTCACGGCCGTGTCCGCCAGCTACCCGCTGACGATGGCCGCGCGCTTCCTCGCCGGCGTCGCCGCCGGTGTGGCCTGGGCCCTGCTCGCCGGCTACGCCCGCCGGATGGCGCCCCCGCATCTGCAGGGCAAGGCCATCGCCATCGCCATGGCCGGCATCCCCGTCGCCCTCTCCCTCGGGGTGCCCGCGGGCACCTTCATCGGCAAGGCCTTCAGCTGGCAGATCGCCTTCTGGACCATGACGGTCCTGACCGTGCTGCTGCTCGGCTGGATCCTCGCGGTCGTACCCGACTACCCGGGCCGGCGCGAGGCCGGCAAGGCGCGGATGCTCTCCGCACTGTCCGTGCCGGGCGTGCTGCCCGTTCTCGTCGTCACCCTCGTCTTCGTCCTCGCCCACACCATCCTCTACACCTATGTCGCCACCTTCCTCGATCACATCGGGATGGGCCGCTCCACCGACCTGGTCCTCCTTGTCTTCGGTGGTGCTTCGCTGCTCAGCATCTGGATCGTCGGCGCCCTCATCAACCGCCGCCTGCGCACCCTGACCGTGGTCAGCACCCTTCTCGTCGGCGCCGCGGGTGCGCTCCTCGCGGTCTGGGCCGACAGCCCGCCCCTGGTGTACGCGGCCGTGACGCTGTGGGGCCTCGGCTGGGGCGGGGTGCCGACGCTGCTGCAGACCGCGGCGGGCGACGCGGGCGGCGAGAGCGCCGCCGACGCCGCCCAGGCGATGCTCGTCACCCTGTGGAATCTGGCGATGGCCGGCGGCGGGGTGGTCGGCGGCGTGCTCCTCGGGGCTCTCGGCACGGCCTCGTTCCCCTGGAGCGTGCTCCTTCTGATGGTTCCGGTGCTGCTCGTGGTGCTCGCGGCCCGTGTCCACGGCTTCCCCGCGAAGCGCACCACCTGATCCACGCACATGCCCAACCGATCGGAGAGCGATGGCTACCGCCCAAGCACCAGACACTGACGCGGCCATATCGGTACGCCGCGTGGACCGGGTGATCATCCGGTTCGCGGGTGACTCCGGTGACGGAATGCAGCTCACGGGCGACCGCTTCACATCGGAGACGGCGTCGTTCGGCAATGACCTCTCCACGCTGCCGAACTTCCCCGCCGA
>NZ_JBHTCF010000032.1:0-74435 GCF_042665355.1 Streptomyces monticola
GCATCGGCCGCACCGGCCGCGCGGGCCCCGCGGCCGCGGCGGGTCTGCGCGCCTCGGGGACGAGCGGCCGCGCCCGGCCGTTGCCCGCGCGCCGTCCCTCGTGAACTGCCTCCTGCTCGGGTGCCCTCGACACCTGTCAGCCTCCCGCGGCTCGACTGGGACCGGCGTCCTGAGGGCGTACGGCGTCCCGGCCGCGGCTCCCTGCGCAGTGGTCCTCCCCATGGTTCTGCCCGGCACTCGGGCCGCACTCACGTTTCCCCCGACCCGCTCCCGTCGTTGGGCAGGTGTGAGACAGGTTGCAAGACGCGCTCGGCGCGCAGGGGCGGCCATCGCCGCCGTACTGACATGGGCAGGACTGGCCGCCGTACTGGCCGGACTCACCGGGTGCTCCGGCACCGGTGTGGACGGTATCGACGCGGTGTTCGGCAAGGGTTCGGCCGAGGATGCGATCCGGATCAGCCCGGGCCACGGCGAGCGCAGCGTCCGGGCCGGCCAGGGGCTCGAGGTGGAAGTGCCGGACGGCCGCCTCGAATCCGTGAAGGTGGTCAAGTTCCAGGACGCGCAGGACTCCGTGGTGCCGGGCCGGATCTCCGACGACGGCCTCCGCTGGGAGCCCGCCGACCCCCGGCTCGCGCTCGCCGCCAAGTACACGGTGGACGCGGTCGCCCTCGACGGCCACGGCCGCCGCCATGCCCGCCACACCAACTTCACCACGTTCGTGCCCGATGAGCGGTTCGTGGCCTATGTGAAGCCGGAGAACCGGTCCACGGTCGGCACCGGCATGATCGTGTCCCTGGAGTTCAACCGCGAGATCGAGAACCGGGCCGCCGTGGAGCGCGCCGTGCGGGTATCCGCGCAGCCGGCCACCGAGGTCGTGGGCCACTGGTTCGGCAACACCCGCCTGGACTTCCGGCCCAAGGACTACTGGAAGCCCGACACCAAGGTCACCGTCGACCTGAATCTGCGCGATGTGGAGGCGGCGAAGGGCGTCTTCGGCCTGCAGCAGAAGAAGTTCGGCTTCACGGTCGGCCGCAGCCAGGTCTCCAGGGTCGACGCCGCTGACCACACCATGGAGGTACGCAAGGACGGCGAGCTGGTCTCCACCGTGCCGATCACCGCGGGCGGCGGCAAGAACACCACGTACAACGGCAAAATGGTGATCACCGAGATGCTCGACGTGACCCGGATGAACGGCGCCACGGTCGGCTTCACGGACAGCGACGGCAAGGGCGAGTACGACATCCCCGACGTCCCGCACGCCATCCGCCTCACCACCTCCGGCACCTTCCTGCACGGCAACTACTGGGCACCGTCCTCGACCTTCGGGCAGACCAACGTCAGCCATGGCTGTGTCGGCCTGCGCGATGTGAAGGGCGGCAGCGGCGAGACACCGGCGGGCTGGTTCTTCGACCGCAGCCTGATCGGCGATGTCGTCGAGGTCGTCAACTCCAAGGACAAAACGGTCGACGCGGACAACGGCCTGGGCGGCTGGAACCTCGACTGGAACGCCTGGCGGGCGGGCTCGGCGCTGCATGTGAAGCCGGGGAAGTGACCGGTGCGGAGCGGGCGAAGTGACGGCCCGGCGTCGCGGACGTGACGTCGCGGTGAGCCCCAACGGGCCGCCGGGCCAACGCACTTGGCGCCCGTCCTGACCGGAAAGCCCCGCACCCCGGCGCCACTTGGGACTGAACGGTGACAATCCGGGGGAGTCATCGTCCCAGGTGGTGTGGTTATCTAACGCAATGCGCGGGACGCGCAGGGGTGCGGGCCCGGCCAGTCGGCCGCCGGCCTGGCGAGGGGAGAGACATCGTGAACGGGCGACCGATATCGGGGGCATCGGTTGGCGCGCGGCGCCGCCGCGCGAGGGGACCGCTGGCCGTACTGGCGACCGCGGCGCTGTTCGCCGTGGCGGCGTGCGGGGGCGGCGGCGGCTCCGACGAGAAGGACGAGGGCGGCTCCGGCAAGGCCGGGGCCAACGAGCCCTCGCAGGCGGTCGTGACGATCGCGCCCAAGGACGGCGCGAAGTCCGTGGCCACCAGCGGCGCCCTGAAGATATCCGCGGACAAGGGCAAGCTGACCGAGGTCCGGGTCGAGGACACCAAGGGCAATGAGATACCCGGCGAGATAGCCGGGGACGGCGCCGCCTGGAAGCCCGAGCACCACCTCGCCGCCTCTACCAAGTACAAGGTCCACGCCCTCGCGAAGGACTCCGAGGGGCGTACGTCCGCCAAGGACACCACCTTCACCACGCTCACCCCGCAGAACACCTTCATCGGCCACTTCACGCCCGAGGACGGTTCGAAGGTAGGCGTGGGCATGCCGTTCTCGGTGAACTTCACCCGGGGCATCACCGACCCGGAGGCCGTCGAGGACGCCATCGAGGTCAGCGCCGAGCCCAAGGTCGAGATCCGGCACAAGTGGTACGGCAACGACCGGATCGACTTCCGCCCCGAGAAGTACTGGAAGTCCGGCACCAAGGTCACCGTGAAGCTCAATCTCGACGGCGTCGAGGGCCGGCCCGGCGTCTACGGCGAGCAGGCCAAGACGGTCACGTTCACCGTCGGCCGCAGCCAGGTCTCCACCGTCGACGCCAAGTCCAAGAAGATGACGGTCGTACGGGACGGCAAGACCCTCAAGACCATCCCCATCACTTCGGGCGCCCCCGGCACCACCACCTACAACGGCCAGATGGTGATCACCGAGAAGCACAAGGTGACCCGGATGAACGGCGAGACGGTCGGCTTCGGCGGCGAGTACGACATCAAGGACGTACCGAACGCGATGCGTCTGTCCACCTCCGGCACGTTCATCCACGGCAACTACTGGGCGCCGTCCTCCACCTTCGGCCGCGACAACGTCAGCCACGGCTGCGTGGGACTGCGCGACCAGCGCGGCGGCGGAGACAAGAAGACCCCGGCCGCCTGGTTCTACGGCCAGTCGATGATCGGCGACGTGGTGATCGTGAAGAACTCCAAGGACAAGAAGATCCAGTGGTGGAACGGCCTCAACGCCTGGAACCTGGCGTGGGACAAGTGGGAGAGGTAAGCCTCCCGTAGAAGTCTGCGTACGGGCCCTGTGCGGTGTGACGGACCGCACGGGGCCCGTGTGCGTGAACGCCCCTTAACCTGCCCCCATGACCGTGAACCTCGAAGTCTCCGAAGGCATCGGCACCCTCCGTCTTGACCGCCCGCCGATGAACGCCCTGGACATCGCCACACAGGACCGGCTCAAGGAGCTCGCCGACGAGGCGACCCGCCGCGACGATGTCCGCGCCGTGATCATCTATGGCGGCGAAAAGGTGTTCGCGGCGGGCGCGGACATCAAGGAGATGCAGGCCATGGATCACGCGGCGATGGTCGGCCGCTCCAGGGCCCTGCAGGACTCCTTCACCGCCGTCGCCCGTATCCCCAAGCCCGTGGTCGCCGCCGTCACCGGCTACGCCCTGGGCGGCGGCTGCGAGTTGGCCCTGTGTGCCGATTACCGCATCGCCGCCGACAACGCCAAGCTCGGCCAGCCGGAGATCCTGCTCGGCCTGATCCCCGGCGCCGGCGGCACCCAGCGTCTGTCCCGTCTGGTGGGCCCCTCCAAGGCCAAGGACCTGATCTTCACCGGCCGCATGGTGAAGGCCGAAGAGGCGCTCACCCTCGGCCTGGTGGATCGCGTGGTGCCCGCCGCCGAGGTGTACGAGCGGGCGCACGCCTGGGCCGCGCAGCTCGCCCAGGGCCCGGCGCTCGCCCTGCGCGCGGCGAAGGAGTCGATCGACGCGGGTCTGGAGACGGATCTCGACACGGGCCTCACCATCGAACGCAACTGGTTCGCCGGACTGTTCGCGACGGAGGACCGGGAGCGGGGCATGCGCAGCTTCGTCGAAGAGGGCCCCGGCAAGGCCAAGTTCCTCTGACCTCTGGCCAAAGGTGTCGCTCAACTTCCGTACCCAGGAGGTGAGTTGACGCGATTCACGCCTTGGTGCGGTCTCCGTGTACCTTATCAAGGCCTTAAGGCAGCCTTAAGCACAGCTTGTCACGGACCGTGCGTGATCATCCGTGAACGGGCGGTCATCGCAGGTCACTTGGGTTGCTGAGGCGCCTTAAGTGCCTTAGGCATATGCACACCCCACCCTCCGGAACCGTTGGTTCCGGGGGGCGTATTCCGCCGGAACGGCCCCAAGCGCCGCTCCGGGCAGCCATGATGGGGGCATGGCGGGGCTTGAGGGCAGTGAACAACCGCGGCGGCGCAGCGCAGTGACCGCCATGCGGTGGACGCCGGCCGTGGAGGACGAACAGGCCCTCAAAGCCCTGGAGTTGTTCGGCAATCCCACCGAGTCCGAGGTCCCGCTGCCGTCGCGTCCCGAGTCCGCCGGTGCCGCCCGCCGCCTCGCCCAGGTCGTGGTCCTGCGCAAATGGGGCCTCGGTCCGCAGGTCGCCGAGGTGGCCGTGCTCCTCGTCTCCGAGCTGGTGGGCAACGCGGTGCGGCACACCGGTGCCCGGGTCTTCGGCCTGAAGATGGTGCGCAGGCCCGGCTGGATCCGGATCGAGGTCCGTGACCCCTCGCGGGGTCTGCCCTGTCTGATGCCGGTCCATGAGATGGACACCAGCGGCCGTGGGCTGTTCCTGGTCGACAAGCTCTCCGACCGCTGGGGTGTCGATCTGCTGCCGCGCGGCAAGACGACCTGGTTCGAGATGCGCATCGTGGACCGCTGACGCGCGGGTCGCGGAAGCCGTACCCGCGGGGCCCCCGCAGGCCACGCACAGAAGCCCCCGGTCGCCGTCGTGCGGTGACGTGGGGGCTTCTGTGTAGTGCGCCGGGGATCTTCGGGGGTGTGATCCACCGGCCGCCAAGACGACCTGGCCCGGGTCAATGGGGGTCGTTGCATTCGACTATGGCAGATGTATCGCTCTCAACCAAATGAATCCATGGTGATGTGCGGCACCCGCCTTGTAAACAGCGATTAAGTGGCGGCTGTGAGGGACGGTGAGGGGGGTGGGCGGCCGTGCGCGGCGGCCGCGGGTGGTGCGACCCGTAAACGTCCTAATTTGGGTCAATCATTACCTTTTACGGTTATTGGCCCTTAAATAGCCGGGTGACCTCAACCGACCGCCGTGGCGCGCTCCGTACCGCCGCCCTGCTCGCGCTCACGGGCGCGGGCGCCGCCGGCTGTGCGCAGCAGAAGCAGGCACAGGAGCACACCCGGCAGGAGCACGCGCCGCAGCGGCAGGGGTCCGCGCCGCCGCCCCCGGCCCCGGGCCCGCGCCGCTTCCCCGGCCTCCCCGAGCAGATCGCGCACGGCCCCCGCGACCGCGCCCGTGTCGCCCTCACCTTCCACGGCCAGGGCGACCCGAAGACCGCGAAGGCGCTGCTCACCCAGGCCGAGCGGGCCGGTGCCCGGGTCACCGTCCTGATCGTCGGGCGCTGGCTCGACGAGCACCCCGATATGGCCCGCCGGATCCTCGACGGCGGTCATGAACTCGGCAATCACACCCTGCGCCACCTGGACATCAACTCCATGGCGGAGCAGGAGGCCTACGCCGAGATCACCGGCTGCGCCGACCGGCTTCGCCGGCTCACCGGCTCCATCGGCAGCTGGTTCCGTCCCTCGCGCGCCCAGGACGCCAGCCCTCTGGTGCGCAAGCTCGCACACCGTGCGGGCTACCCGCATGTCCTGTCGTACGACACCGACTCCCTGGACTTCACCTCGCCGGGCGCCGCGACCGTGGTGCGCACCGTCACCGGCCAGGCCCGGAACGGGTCCGTGGTGAGCCTGCACTTCGGGTACGCGGACACGGTCGCCGCGCTGCCCGCCGTCCTGGAAGAACTCGACCGCCGCGGTTTGAGCGCGGTGACCACCACGGAGCTGCTGACCTGATGAAGCCCCCACGTATGCACCTCACCCGGCGCACCCGCACCCTGATGTGCGGGGCCCTGCTCGCCACGGGCGCCGCCCTGGCCGGCTGCGCCACCCCCGCCGACCAGTCGACGGACACGGCGCTCGGCACGAAGGCGCCGGTCAAACCCGCCAAGCAGAAGGCCGTCCAGGGCCTGCCCGGGATGCCTCCCGTCCTCGACCCCAAGGACCTCTACGCCGCCGACCGGCCGAACCAACTCTCGCCGGTGGTCAAGGACTTCAAGCAGCGGGTGTACGTCCCCAACACCAACTCCAACACCGTCTCGGTGATCGACCCCAAGACGTACAAGGTCGTCGACACCATCGACGTGGGCACCCAGCCGCAGCACGTGGTGCCGTCCTGGGACATGAAGACCCTGTGGGTCAACAACAACCGTGGGCACACGCTCACGCCCCTCGACCCGCGCACCGCCGAGCGGCGCGGGCCCGACGTCGAGGTGCACGACCCGTACAACCTCTACTTCACGCCCAACGGCAAGCACGCCGTCGTGATGGCCTCACTCGACCGTGAGCTGGTCTTCCGCGATCCGCACACCATGAAGCGCAAGCACACCGAGCCGGTCAGCTGCTACGGCGTGAACCACGCGGACTTCTCCCGCGACGGGCGGTACTTCATCGTCTCCTGCGAGTTCTCCGCCGAACTGCTCAAGGTCGACACCGAGAAGATGAAGGTGGTCGGCCAGCAGAAGCTGCCCTTCGAGGGCGCCATGCCGCAGGACGTGAAGATCTCCCCGGACGGCAAGACCTTCTACATCGCCGACATGATGGCGCACGGTGTGTGGGTCCTGGACGGCGAGAAGTTCACGACGCCGAGGCTGATGCCCACCGGCAAGGGCGCGCACGGGCTCTACGTCAGCCGTGACTCCAAGGAGATGTACATCCCCAACCGCGGCGAGGGCTCGGTGTCCGTCTTCGACTTTCCGAAGAACAGGCTCACCAAGAAGTGGTGGCTGCCCGACGGCGGCAGCCCCGACATGGGCGGTGTCTCCGCTGACGGCAACGTCCTGTGGCTGTCCGGGCGTTACGACTCCGAGGTGTACGCCATCGACACCCGCTCGGGTGAGCAGCTGGCCCGTATCCCGGTCGGTGGCGGACCCCACGGGCTCGCCGTGTACCCGCAGCCGGGCCGCTACTCGCTCGGCCACACCGGCGTCTTCCGCTGAGGTGAGCCGCTGACGCAGCCGCGCAGACGTATGGCGAAAGCGCCCTGGGCACCGTCTCCCAGGGCGCTTTCGCGTTCAGGGGGCGATTCTTCTGGTGAGGGCGTACGCCACCAGGTGGGGGCATACGCCACCTCGTGAGGCGGTCATCACCTCGTGAGGGCGTACGTCACCAGGCCACCGGCAGCCGCTCGGGCAGGCGCTTCATGAAGCCGGTGCGCCACACCAGCTGCTCGGCGGGGACCGCGAGGCGTAGCTGCGGAAGGCGTTCCACCAGGACCGACAGGGCCGTACGCGCGAAGGTGCGGGCCAGGGCCGTGGCCGGGCAGCCGTGCCGCCCTGCGCCGAACGCGAGATGCGGATTGTGCTCGCGCTGCGGGTCGAGCAGGCGTGGATCGCCGAAGACCGCCGGGTCGAAGTTGGCGCCCTCGACCAGGACGAGCACCAACTCACCCCTCTTGACCAGGACTTCGCCCACCTGGACGTCGGTCGTGGCGATCCGGGGCAGGGCGTCGCCGATCGACAGGTTCCAGCGCAGGAGCTCCTCCACCGCGAGGTCCATGCGATCGGGCCGCTCGTGCAGAAAGGCCAGGAGCCCGGGGTGCTCGGCCAGCGCGAGAGCCGCGTTGACCAGGAAGGCGGAGCTGGACACCGCGCCCGCGCCGAACAGTGACACCGCGACACCGGCCAGCATCTCGTCGGTCAGATGCGCCGACTCGGCGTCCTCGCGCAGCGCGGCGAGCCGGCCGATGAGCCCGGAGCGCTGGCCCGCGGGCGCGTTCAGCTGCTCGACCATGTAGCCGAGGTCCTTGTACCAGTTGAGGGCGGCGTCCTCGAAGGGCTCCGGGCTGGTGATGAACGCCAGGTCGAGGCTGGCCATGAGGCGCCGCCGGTCCGCGTAGGGCACCCCGACGACCTTGCAGTGCAGGGCCGCCGCGAGGGCGTCGGCGTATCCGGCGCGCAGATCGACCGGCGGGCCCTCGGTCATCAGCTCGTCGATCAGTTCGTGGGCGGTGGCACGCAGCCAGTCCTGGAGGCCGTCGGCGTCCGGGTCGAGGGCGGCCGCGACGGCACCGCGCAGGCCCGCGCTGTCGGTGTTCCCCATGTGGCTGACGACTTCGGGCGGGATGGTGAGCGCGTACTGGCGCGGCGCCCCGGGGTGAGCGGTGTCCTTGAGGCCGAAGCGGTCGTCCTCCAGGACCTGCCGGGCCAGGGCGTGCGAGCTGACCAGCCAGGCGTGGTCGCCGGTGAGAGTGCGGACCTTGGCGACCGGACGCTTCTCGCGCAGCCAGGCGGCCTCCGGCGGCAGCCGGTCGCCGCGCCGCGCGAGCGGCAGGTCGAGTACGGGTGGTTCATCGCGGACCGGTGCGTCGTGGGCGAAGGGGCACCCGGTCACGGTGTCCTCGTCCTGTACGGCGGTCATGGTGACGGGTTCCTTCCGGTCGTACGGGGGTCGTACGGGGGTGTGGCGCCGTCGTGCGTGCGGCCCCCCGGCCGCGCGCACCGAACGGACTGCGGATGCGAGGGGAGGGCGGGCCCGGACGGATGGCTGCCGGCACTGCGGCCTCGGCGGTGATCGTCACGGTGTAACGCCCTCAGGCGCCGCTATTCCCATGGGAGCCCAGCGCTCCCGGTACGGCGGCGACACCAGAACGTTAGTGCGCGAGGGCGGAGAGTGACGTAGGGGGTAACCGGGTTATGGCTGGTTCTTGTCCATGTCTGACCGGAACTGAATAACGAATTCCATTTCGTGGGGCGGGAGTTGAGGCCCTGGCCAGAGTGGATGTGCGGGGCGCGCCCCCGGAGCGGCACTTACCGAGCCACGAACAGCGCCTCGGAGCCCACTGGCTGAAAACCTGCCGCCCGGACCATCCGCGGCCTCCGCGCGCCGCCCGCGGCCACCCGCACCCACTCCGGCGCGTTGCGCCGCGAACGGGCCCGTTAATCTGACTTCCGTCAGAAACGCACCAAGAAGGGGTGGAGCCAGTGGCGGACATCGAGACCGCGCGCAAGGAATTCCAGCGGATCGACACGGACGGCGACGGGTACATCACCGCGGCCGAGTTCAAGAAGGCCCTTGCGCAGGGCGGGGACTGGAACGTCACCGAGTCCGTCGCCGAGGCCGTCATTGCCGCTCAGGACACCAACAAGGACAAGCTCCTCTCCTTCGACGAGTTCTGGGCCCACATCAGCAAGGCCTGAACCCCGGGGGCCGATCCCCGAGGCCCGCCCCCGGCGGAACGCCGCGGGCCCGATCCCCTCAGGACCGGGCCCGCACCGCGCCGTGCCCGTCACACCACCGGCGTCCGCCGCCGGGCCCTGACCTGCCAGCGGCCCGCCGTACGCGTCACTTCCACCGGGTGGTCGAAGCACTCACTGACCAGCTCACCGGTCAGCACCCGCGCCACCGGGCCCGCCGCGAGCGCCCGGCCCCCGCGCAGCAGCAGCGCATGCGACGTACCCTCGGGCAACTCCTCCAAGTGATGGGTGACCAGGACCGTCGCAAGGCCCGGCCGTGCCACCCGCAGCGCGTCAAGACTCTCCAGAAGCTGTTCGCGCCCCGGCACATCAAGGCCTGTGGCCGGCTCGTCGAGCAGCAGTAGCCGCGGACTCGGCAGCAGCGCCCGCGCGATCAGCACCCGGCCCCGCTCGCCCTGCGACAACTGCGGCCACCGCTCTCCGGCACGCCCCGCCATCCCGAGCAGCGCCAGCAACTCCCCGGCACGCTCCCGCTGTTCGGCCGTCGGTGACCAGCGCGGCACCGGCTCCACACTGTTCGTGAGCCCCGTCAGAACCACCTCGCCGACCCGCAGCGGCGAGCGCAGCGGATGCCGCGGATCCACATGCCCCACCAGAGCCCGCAACTCCCGCAGATCCACCCGGCCGAGCCGCCGCCCGAGCACCTCCACCGCGCCCCGCGTGGGATGGGCGAGCGCACCGAGCAGCTTCAGGAGCGTCGTCTTGCCCGCGCCGTTGGCGCCGAGCAGCGCCCAGTGCTCACCGCCGCGCACCGTCAGGGAGAGCGAGTCGAGGAGGGTGCGGCCCTCGCGTACGACGGACGCGTCCGTCACTTCGAGCACCGGCTCACCGGGCACTTGCTCACCGAGCGCCGGCTCGCTGATTGCGGAACCTGTAGGCATCAACTCACCCATCACAGCACCCGGTTGACCGCGGCCAGCACGGCCCGCACCGACGCCGCCACGCTCGACGCGTCCAGGCCCGCGCCCCATGCGGAACGCCCGCCGACCCGGCACTTCGCAAACGCCGCCACCGGCGCGGACGCCCCCGGCTCCGTCGCATGCTCCGCGTAGTCCACCACCGTCACCTCGACTCCGGCCGCCGCCAGGGCCCGCGTGAACGCCGCCACCGGGCCCGTACCCGTGCCCTCGTAGTCACCCTCGCGGTCGTGCACCCGCAGCGTGCACACGAACCGGTGCTCGCCCTCGGGGCTGCGGTCGGTCGTCCAGGACGTCAGCCGCACCGGCTCACCGTCCCGGCCCGGCACCAGATACGTCCCCTCGAACAGCCGCCACAGTTCCTCGGCGCCGGCCTCGGCGCCGGAGTCGTCCGTCGCCGCCTGCACCACGCGCGAGAACTCCGCCCGCAGCTCGCGGGGCAGGTCGACACCTCGGTGCGCCCGCAGCAGATGCGCGATCCCGCCCTTGCCCGACTGGCTGTTGACCCGGATCACGGCCTCGTACGAACGCCCCAGGTCGGCCGGGTCCACCGGCAGATACGGCACCTCCCACGGCGCGAGACGCTCGGGCACCCCCAACTCCCGCGCCCGGCGCGCATGGTGGGCCATTCCCTTGCTGATGGCGTCCTGGTGGGTGCCGGAGAACGCGGTGTGCACCAGGTCGCCGCCGTAAGGGTGGCGCGGATGCACCGGCAGCCGGTTGCAGTGCTCGACGGTACGGCGGACCGCGTCGATGTCGGAGAAGTCCACCATCGGGTCGACGCCCTGCGTGTACAGGTTCAGGGCCAGGGTCACCAGGTCGACGTTGCCGGTGCGCTCGCCGTTTCCGAACAGACAGCCCTCCACGCGCTGGGCACCCGCCAGGACGGCCAGTTCGGCACAGGCAACCCCCGTGCCCCGGTCGTTGTGCGGATGCACGGACAGGATCACCGACGAGCGCCGGGCCAGATGGCGGTGCATGTACTCGATCTGGTCCGCGTAGACATTCGGTGTCGCGACCTCCACCGTGGCGGGCAGATTGAGCGTCACCGGCCGGTCGGGCGAGGCGTCCCACAGCGCGGTCACCCCGTCGCACAGCTCCAGGACGAAGTCCGGCTCGGTGAGGTTGAAGACCTCGGGCGAGAACTGGAACCGCAGCCCCGGACGGTCACCGCCCAGCTTCGCGACACAGGCCGCCGCGTCCTCCACGAGGTCCCGCACCTCGCCGCGGTCACGGCCGAGCACGACGTCACGCCAGACCGGTGCGGTCGCCGCGTACAGATGCACGACCGCGCGGGGGAGCCCCTCGATCGCCTCGAAGGTGCGCTCGATCAGATCACGCCGGGCCGGGGTGAAGACGACGACCGTCACATCGTCCGGCACCTCGCCGTTCCTCGTGGCGTCCACGAGATGCCGTACGAAGTCGAAGTCCGTGCGGCTCGCGGACGGGTAGGCGACCTCGATCTCCTTGAAGCCCATGGCCACCTGCAGATCGAAGAGCCGCCGCTTGCGGTCGGTGCCCATCGGCTCGGCGAGCGCCTGGTTGCCGTCGCGCAGATCGACCGGCACCCACAGCGGGGCCCTTTCGATCCGTGCGGACGGCCAGGCGCGCGGCTCGGGGCCGGGGAGTGCGACGCGCTCGTGGGCGGGGCGGTAGCGGTGGTGCGGCATACCGCTGGGTCGCTGCGGATTCCAGTCGTACGGTGCGGAGTTCGCGGGGGCGTTCACGGTGATCGGATCCCTCGGTCGTCGTTCCGGGTGGCGACCGGCAGCACGGCACTCCGCGGCGGGGTGCCGGCCGTGTCAGACCCCGCCGCGGCAGCCGAGAAGAAGAACGCCGCAGAAGAACATGGCGGCTACACTAACCACACCTCAGCTCCTCAGACAAGCAGTCAACTGCCCGCAACCGGACCGTTACTCGCCCTGGAAGACAGGTGCATGAAGATGTCGACGCCGCCGCTCGGACCGCTGCGCCCGAGCCCCCTGGTCGAGCAGGCCACCGAGCGCCTGCGCGGGCAGATCGCCGCGGGGCACTGGCCCGTCGGCACCCGTCTGCCCGGTGAGACCACCCTCGCCAAGGACCTCGGCGTCGGCCGCTCCACGGTCCGTGAGGCGCTGCGGGCCCTGGCGGGCGCCGGACTCGTCCAGGCGCGACAGGGCGCGGGTGTCTTCGTCACCGCACTCGAACCGCTCGCCGACTGGCCGACACGCCTGCGCAGGGCGGCGGTCGCCGACGTCTACGAGGTCCGCATGCTCATGGAGGTGGAGGCCGCACGCCTGGCCGCCACCCGCCGCACGCCCGCGGACATCCGGGCCCTGACCGCCGCCCTGACGGCCCGCCGCGAAGCCGCCGGGCTCGACGACGCGGCCTTCGTCGACGCGGACATCGACCTGCACACGGCCCTCGTGGCCGCCGCCCACAACCCCGTACTCACCGATCTCTTCACCGAGTTCACCCCCGCACTCCGCCAGGCCCTCATCGACCTGGTATCCCTCCTCACCCTCCGCACCCCCGACCCCAACCCGGGCGACCACAGCCACACCACCCTCGTCGAGGCGGTGCAACGGGGAGACGCACAGGCAGCGGCGAGCGCGCTGAGGGAGGAACTGGGGGAGACGCTCGAGCGGTTGCGGGGGTAGGCACCGCGGGGCGTCGCGGGACGCCGGCGCTCACTCCGTGTCGATCACGGCCCATTCCTTCATGGCGTTCCTGCTGGAGAAGTCCGCCAGGTTCTTGTCGATGGGCGTCGAAGTGTATTGGTGGATTCGCCACTTGGCTTTGATGCGGGGCTTTCCGGCCGTCACGTAATCGGCGATCCAGAGTCCGTCGCCGGCGTAGGACGTCGTGTCGATATTGAGCCAGAAGTTCCTGTTCGCGTAGAGCATGACCCTATGTGAGGGTCGGAGTCTCTTGACTTCCTTGATGAACTGGTCCTTCTGCGCATTGCTCGCGTGCGTCCCCTCCCCGGTCGACTCCCAGTCGCAGGCGAGGATGTCGCCCTTCTTCTCGGATGCCTTGGAGACGAAGTACTCCGCCTGGGCCTTGATGTTGCCCGGCCACAGGAAGTGGTAGAAGCCGACGACGCAGCCCGCGTCCCGGGCCTTTTTCGCCTGGGCGTTCATGCGGGGGTTGACGTAGGAGCGGCCCTCGGTGGCTTTGACGATGACGAAGTCGATGCCCTCCGTGCTGAAAGAGGACTGGTGCGAACTGACGTCTATGCCACGGAGCATGAGGGCCGCCTCCCGGGGGGTCGCTGGGCCCCGTTACGGCTGTGCCGGGGCGAGATAGCCGTGTTCGAGCAGCCATTTCACGTTCAGCCGCTGACCCGCACCGGGGTCGAGGAACACGGAGTCGAGCTTGATTTGTTGCCCGCCGCCGGGCTGTTCAAACCACGGCGCGATGCTGCCCTGCCAGACCCAGAAGGGCTTGCTCACTTTGTACACACGGTAATCACAAGTGAAAGCGGGCTCTTTGGTGTTGAGGTTGGTCGGGGGCAGCGCCCGCTCCGCGTACGGATCGCCCGCGGGGGCGAGGAAGGCGCCGTACTCGGAGCCGAAGCGGTCGAGGCGCTGGCCGGGCCGCAGCTTGGCGGGCTCCTTGTCGATCTCGCCGTTGACCTCGGCGAAGCCGTCGTTGGGCGGGTACTTCCAGCTGCCGCCCTCCGCCGGGCCCTCCCAGTACTTCTTCAGGAAGGCCGAGGGGGCGAGCTTCCCCGTGCGCTTCCAGTCCTTGAGGAGCGGCCCCACGGGCGCCTGCCACTTCTTGGGCAGCCACTTGGGGCCGAGGCGGGCGTCGCCCTGGTACTCGCCGGTGCAGGGCGCGGGGCGTGCGGGTGAAGCGGGCCCGCGGTCATCGGCCGGTGCGGCGGCGCTCGCGGCGGGGGCGGTGGCCGTGGCCATCGCCGCGGCGACGCCGAGAGCGGCGAGTGCGGTGCGTATTCGGTTCAAGTCCGGGTCTCCTTGGGAGAGTTACGGAGGGTCCATACGCAAGGTAGCCAATCGGGTCCGGCCCGCTCCCGGGAATTGCCGGGTGTGGCCGGTAAGCGCCGTCGTATGGCCGCGAGGCGTTCTTCTTCGGAAAACTCATCGTTTCCCTCGCTCATTCGGATGAGATTCGTCCACGCGGTGGCTGAGTATGAATCTGATTGAGTGATGCCTACGGCTTGCACAGACGCGTGACGGAGGGGGGTTTCATGGCCAAGGGAGCAGGCGGCGATGTGCCGGAGAATCTGACGGATGTACTGCTCGGCATGCTTGCGGCAGTGCAGTCGCAGCTGGCGGCGGTGGAGATCCTGCTGCGGCAGGCCCAGCTCGGGGAGGCGCCGCGGACGGAACTGCCCGCGGGCGCAGACGCGACCCCGCTGACCCCGCGTGAGCTGGAGGTTCTCCGGCTGCTCGGGCGGGGTGCCTCGAACCGGATCATCGGCAGGGAGCTGGGAATTTCGGATCACACGGTACGCAGTCATCTGCAGGCCGTGTTCCGGAAGTTGGGCGTCGCCCATCGCACGCAGGCGGTGACGGCCGCTTTGCAGTACGGCCTCATCGATCCGTACTCGGACGCCGCCGAAGAGAGTGGGCAGGGCGGTGCGTCCGATTCGGCTATGCCGAAGTACTGATACCGGTGCGGTACTCCCCGTTGCTTCCATGAGGTGGTCCCCGTGGGCCCTTTCGGGTCCGCCTCGGTCCGCTGGAATCGGAGAGTCACCGCATGCCCGCATTTCCCTATGCCCTCACCGGAATTGCCGCTCAGCTCGGCGACATCGTGTCCATGGAGGAATGGGCGCGGCAGCTGCGTATTCCGCACTGGCGCAAGCCCGGTGAGCCCGTGGACGGCGCTCTCGTACGCCGCACCCTCGGCGTGGAGTCGAAGAGCTGGGACGCCGAACGGTTCGGGTCGAGGAAGACCGTCGTGGAGGTGGCGGAGCAGGCGCTGCTCTCGGCGCGGGTGCCCGCCGCGGACCTCGACGCGGTGATCGTGCTGACCTGCACGCCCTTCGAAGTGATGCTGGACCAGGACGCGTTCGCGATGCTGCGCACCCTCGGTGTGCGCGACGAGGTGCTGCCGGTGGTGCAGGGCGCGGGCTGCGGCGGCCTGGCCCGTGCGGTGGCGTCGATCGCGCGGGCACGGGCCGAGCGGGCGCTCGTGGTGTCGTACAACTGCTCAAGTCCGGTGGGCGTGGACGCGAACGGCGTGCTGCCGCACTACACACCGGGCAACGGCAGCCATCCGTACGCGCAGACGCTGTGGATGTCGGGCGGTCTCTTCTCGGACGGCTGCTCGGCGGTGGTGTTCGAGCGCGACGGCAACACGGAGGGCCGGTATCTGTACTCGCGTGACGCGCAGCGCTTCGGTGACGCGGAGGGGTTCGCGGACGCGCTGGTGCACTATCCCGGCGGCGGGGTCAACCATCCGGCGGGTCATCCGGGTTCGACGGAACTGTCCGCGTTCGGGATGAACAGCGAGGCGATCAAGGCGTACTACCGGGGCGGCATGCTGCTCAACCACCAGGAGCTGAGCGAGGAACGCCCCGGCTACGAGGAGCGGGTCGCGCGGATCTATACACATCAGGCGAGCCCGGCGCTCGTGGAGGGGTTCTGGGCGAGCTCGGGCCTGCCGGTGGCCAAGATGCCCACGCACGCACGGCAGTTGGGGAATCTCGTGACGAGTGCGACGCCGGTGCTTTGCTTCACGGATGTCCTGGACGGCGTGGTCGGTTCGGGCGAGCCGGTGTGCTTCTCGGTGGTGGGCGCGGGGCCCGAGCGTGGCGCCTTTCTCGTACGGGTACGGGTGCCGGGCCCGGTCACGGAGACCGCGCCGCGGCCGCGCAGTACGACCGGGGCGGGGGTGCCCGGGGCGTCCGGTGCGGCTGGTGCGTCCGGGGTGTTCACCTCGGCCGCTCCGGCAGCGCGGTGAGCGCGGTGGATCCGCGGGCGGACGAGGACCGGCCGCCGCGCCATGCCCGTATTCGCTCGGTCGCCGCGTACCGTCCGCGGCGTGCGGTGTCCAACCGTGAACTCGTCGCCGCGGGAGGGCTTTCCACGTCCGACGCATGGATCCGGCAGCGCACGGGGATACGTTCGCGGGGCATCGCGGGCAGCCGCGAGACCCTCGCCTACATGGGCGCGCGGGCGGGCCGGCTCGCCGTGACCCGGGCGGGGCTCGCCGCCGGGGAGATCGACTGTGTGCTCGCGGCGACGATGAGCCATCTCGACGCGGGGACCTCCCTGGCCCGTGCGATCGCCGACCGGCTGCCGGGCCGGCCGCGGGCCGCCATGGATGTCAACGCGGCCTGCGCGGGCTTCTGCACCGGCCTCGAACTGGCCCGCTGTCTGATCTCCGGGCGGGTCTACCGGCGGGTGCTGCTCGTGGGCGCGGAGCGGATGTCGGACATCGTGGACCCGGGCGACCGTACGACGGGTGCGATCTTCGCTGACGGCGCGGGTGCCGCCGTGATCGCCGCCGCCGACGAGCCCGGGGTGGGGGTGGCGGCCTGGGGCAGCTCGGGCGAGGGGCAGGAACTGCTGATGCGGGCCGCGGGGCCGCCGGGGCGTGCGGGCGCCGGGGGCAGGCCCGCGTATCTGCGGATGCAGGGGCCCGAGCTGTACCGCTGGGTGATGGCGAATGTCCCGGAGGTGGCGCGTACCGCGGCCCGGCGTGCGGGGGTGGGTCTGGACGAGCTGCGGGCGTTCATCCCGCACCAGGCCAACGACCGTATGATCACGGGCCTTTCGGTGGCGCTCGGGCTGCCCGACTCGGTGGTGGTGGCCCGTGATGTGATCCGCTCCGGCAATACGTCGGCGGCGTCGGTGCCGCTGGCGATGGACGGACTCCTTGCGCAACACCCGGAACTGTCCGGTGAGCTGGCGTTGCTCGTCGGCTTCGGTGCGGGGGT
Organism: Streptomyces monticola; assembly: GCF_042665355.1. Lineage (NCBI taxonomy): Bacteria > Bacillati > Actinomycetota > Actinomycetes > Kitasatosporales > Streptomycetaceae > Streptomyces > Streptomyces monticola. Next base: position 17,131 of record NZ_JBHTCF010000032.1, read on the forward strand.
GTCCTACGCGGGCCAGGTGGTGCGGCTGCCGTGAGCGAGCTGAGCGAGCTGAGCCAGCCGCACCACCCGCGGCGGGGTGCGCGGGCGGACGGGGTGCCGCCCGCGCACGCCGGGTGCTCCCCGGCTCAGCCGCGGTTACAGGGCGCGGGCCGCCTTGGCGATCTGCTTGGCGAAGGTGGACACCTCGGTGTACACACCCGGCTTGCCGGGCCGCGCGCAGCCGTCGCCCCAGCTGACGATGCCGACCTGCAGCCACTTGCCCTTGTTGTCCTTGCGGAACATGGGGCCGCCGGAGTCACCCTGGCAGGTGTCGACGCCACCGGCCTGGAGGTTCCCGGCGCAGATCTCCTCCTTGGGGAAGAAGTGGACCCCGGGGGAGGTGGGGTACGCGCGCTTGCAGGCGGCGTCGGTCACGAACGGCACCTTGGCCTTGCGCAGATGGCGCTGCTGCTGGCCCGCGCCCTCCTTGACGTCACCCCAGCCGGCCACGCCGAACGTGCCCTTGTCGTACGCCTTGGTGGTGGTGATGGGCAGCAGGGCGGTCCTGCCCTTGATCAGCTTGACCGGCTTGGCGAGCTTGATCAGCGCCCAGTCCTTGGACTGGCCCGCGTAACCCGGGGCCACCACGACCTTCTTGGACTTGACCTTGATGGCCTTGGGGTCCTTGAGGTCGGTGGCGCCCGCGGTGACGGTGATGGACTTGTCCGGGCCCGAGCCGCCGACGCAGTGGGCGGCGGTGATCACTATGTCCTTGGCGTACAGCGAACCGCCGCAGCCCATGGAGAGCCGCACCATGAACGGGAATTCACCCTGCTTGGCCTTCTCGCCGCCGACGACACGCGGCGTCGGTCCGGGTGTCGGATCCGAATCCGTGGGCGCGGCGTGTGCCGAGAACGACGAGAGACTCAGCGCCATGAGGGCGGCGGCCCCTGTGGCGGTGAGTCTCCTGGCCGTGGTGGAACTCCTGAGCGTTCTGAGCATCGATGTCCCCTCGAAGTGCTCGGGTAGCAGAAGACTCATACGCTTCCAGGCGAACACCGGCGAGGACATGGCAACTGGGCCACAACATCACGGAAGTTGGGTAACGCGGGCGTAACGGGTCGGGTCGGGCCGGGAGGGGGCGGGACGGGGCACTCCCCGGAAGCCGTCGTTCCGGAGGGAAAACCGCTTGCGCCCGCCGCGGGTACGGCTGTTACGTTGCCCGGTATGAAGCGCGCCCCGATGCACCCGATGCACGTCCTGCATCCGATGCACCTGACGACGACGCCGGAGAGTGTCCCGGCGCGCTGACTGCTGACTTGAGTCCGAAGCCCCGGGGCGAGTGCCCCGGGGCTTCGCCGTGCGGTCACTCGCTCCCGTCATGCGAGGAGATCCCGATGAACGACCACTGCAGCGACCACCGCAGCGCGGAGAGCCGGAGCCACCTGGCCGACCACCGCCGGCTCGGCCGTGAACTGGACCTGTTCGACACCGATCCGCTGATGGGCGCGGGCCTGCCGTACTGGCTGCCCGACGGCGCCGCGGTGCGGCACGCCCTGGAGGAGTACATCCGCGGGATGGAGCGCGCGGCGGGCTACCGGCATGTGTACTCGCCGGTGCTCGGCAAACGGGAGCTGTACGAGATCTCCGGGCACTGGTCGCACTACAGCGAGGACATGTTCCCGCCGATGCGGCTCGGCGGCGAGGGCGCTGGGGGCGACGAGAGCGGCGGAGGCGACGAGAGCGGCGGAGGCGGCGAGGAGGTGGTGCTGCGCCCGAGCCTGTGTCCCCATCACGCCCTGATCTACCGTTCCCGCTCCCACAGCTATCGCGAACTGCCCCTGAGAATCGCCGAGTTGGGCGGCATGTACCGCTCGGAGCTGTCCGGCGTACTCGGCGGGCTGACCCGCGTACGCGCCATCCAGCTCAACGACGCGCATATCTTCTGCACCCTTGAGCAGGCCGCCGACGAAGCCGCTGCGGCCCTCGGCCTGATCCGCCGCGCCTACGCGGACCTGGGCATCGAAGCCGCCCGTTACCGCCTCTCGCTGCCCAGCGCCGGCGGCAAGTACGTGGCGGGCGCCGCGATGTGGGAGCGCGCCGCCGCCCTGCTCACCGAGGTCCTCGACGCCTCGGGCGTCGCCTATGAGGCCGCCGAGGGCGAAGCGGCCTTCTACGGCCCGAAGATCGATGTGCAGATCGCCGACGGCGCGGGCCGCGAGGCCACCCTGTCCACCGTGCAGATCGACTTCCATCAGCCCGAGCGCTTCGGTCTGCACTACATCGGCGCGGACGGCGCGAAGCACCGGCCCGTGATGGTGCACCGCAGCATCATCGGCAGCGTCGAGCGGGCCGTCGCGCACCTCATCGAGCAGCACGGCGGCGCGTTCCCTGCCTGGCTCGCGCCGGTCCAGGTGGCCGTCCTGCCGGTGAGCGGCGCCGAGGGGGAGCGCGCCGCCGACTTCGCCCGGCGCTGCGTGGAGCAGGGCCTTCGCGCCGAGGTGGCGGATGCGGAGCACGGCAGTCTGGGTGCCCGTATCAGGGAGGTCAGGCGCGTGCCGTACCAAGCGGTGATCGGCCCGAAGGAGGCCGCCGACGACCGGGTGGCGCTGCGGCTGCGCGACGGCCGCCGGCTCGATCCGCTGCCCGCGGCCGAGGCGCTCGCGCGGATCTCGGCCCTGACCGCCGCGCACAGCACCGCCCTGTGGCCGATCTGACATAGCCGGACATATGGCCCGTGGATGCCGGTGTGAGAACCTGATCGCAGAGCCACAACCGGCTCCCGGACGAGGTGCGCCGTACCCGGAATCGACGACGGCGCCGAAGGGAGCCGTTCCGTCATGGCCTGGATCGTTCTTGTTCTCTCCGGTGTTCTCGAGGCCGTCTGGGCGACCGCGCTCGGCAAGTCCGAGGGCTTCAGCCGCCTGTGGCCCACCGTCGTCTTCGGCCTCGGCCTCACCCTGAGCATGGCAGGCCTCGCCTTCGCCCTGCGCACCCTGCCGGTGGGCACCGGATACGCGGTGTGGGTGGGCATCGGTGCCGTACTGACCGTGACCTACGCGATGGCCTTCGGCGGCGAGCCCGTCTCCGTGCTGAAGCTGGCGCTGCTCGCGGGCATCGTGGGCTGCGTGGTGGGCCTGAAGGTGCTGCACTGAGCCGGTCCTTCCCCCGCCTGCTGAGCCGACCCTTGGCCGGTCCTGCCCCCGCTGAGGCGACCCTGGCCGATCAGGCCCGCATTGATTCGACGTATGCCAAAATAGCTGCATGTCGACAGTGACGCCGTGCTGCCCCCCGCTGACCGAACGGCCCTTCACCGCAGAGGAGGCCGAGCGCACCGCGAGGATGTTCAAGGCGCTCGGTGACCCGGTCAGGCTGCGGCTGTTCTCCCTGGTGGCCTCGCACGAGGGCGGCGAGGCCTGCGTCTGCGACATCTCCGACGTAGGGGTGTCGCAGCCGACGGTCTCCCACCACCTGAAGAAGCTCAAGGAGGCCGGTCTGCTCACCTCCGAGCGCCGCGGCACCTGGGTCTACTACCGCGTCGAGCCCGGTGTGCTCGCGGGCATGGGGCAGTTGTTGGGGACGCCTTCGGGGGCATGACGCACGACGGGCCTTCCGCCGCGTGAGCGGCAGAAGGCCCGTTCGTGGTTCCGCGTGGTTCCGCGTGGTTCGGTGTGGAGCCGCGAGATCCGTACGTCAGTAGTCGATACGGTCCGACTTGGCCAGCCACGCGTCGAACGGCGCCGTACGGTTCGGCAGGTCGATGCGCTCGATCGCCGCCGGCCACAGCTCCGCGGCCTTCTTCTCGAACAGGTCGTAGAACTTGCGGTCGTCGAAGCCGGCCACCGCGGCGTCGTCACGGTCGGCGGCGAAGACGATCCGGTCGACGCGCGCCCACAGTGCGGAGGAAAGACACATCGGGCACGGCTCGCACGAGGTGATCAGGACACAGCCCTCGAGCGAGAAGGTGTCCAGCTTCTTGCAGGCGACACGGATCGCGCTCACCTCGGCGTGCGCGGTCGGGTCCAGGTTCTCGGTGACGTGGTTGTTCTCGCTCGCCACCACCACCCCGTCCTTGACGATCAGGGCGCCGAACGGACCGCCGCCGTTGGCCACGCTGTTGGTGGCCAGCTTGATGGCCTCGTCCATCCAGGCGCGCTCTAGGTCCTGGAGGCTCGTGTCTTGGGTCTGCGCGGTCACAGTCACAGTCACTTCTTTCGGAGACGGTGGGGGGGCGGTGGGGAGGAGCTGACGGGATCAGCGCGGCTCGACGCCGGCGATGTGTTCCGTTGCGGCCGGGCTGATTCGGTTGAGGTCCAGGAGGTACTCGGGGCGCCGGTGGTCGAAGTCGGTCTCGGTCATCACATCGGCGCCACCCGCGATCGGCGCAGCGCCGGGGTGCTCGGCCTTGGCGGCGAGCGCTTCCTCCCGGGCTGCGGGGCGAAAGAAGTCCATGGTGGCCCTCTTCGTTCGGATCGGGTCGTTCGTTTCGAGCCAGAGGACCGAAGTCCCTCGACCGACTCGTTCACGTGCTGTTAACGCGGAATGCCGTAAGTACACCCGCCATCCGCAGGCCGTGGTCAGTCACCGAAAACATGAAGGAATTGGCTGGCCGATCGGGTGGTCTCGTAGATTCGTATGAAAGGCGGGGCTCAGTAACCCCATGGGTTTCCTGCCGCAACCGGAGCGCAGGGGAGATGGCCGAGACCCGCCGGTCCCGGCGGGGCAGGGCCGAGGGCGGTCCGGCCCTGCCCCGCCGGGCTCAGGGCAGGTGCGAGGTGTCGTTGAGCGAGCGCACCGAGGCGTTGCCCTGCGGGTGGTACGCCACCGTCGACAGCGAGGCCGCCGCGATCTCCATCCGGAACAGCGACTCCGGCGGTGCCCCGAGCGCCAGGCGGATCAGCTGCCGTACCGGCACCACATGCGAGACGACCAGGACGGTCTGCCCGGTGTGGCGCGCGAGCAGCTCGTCCCGCGCCTGTGCCACCCGCCGCGCCACGTCGTCGAGGGACTCACCGCCCGACGGCGCGGCCGTGGGGGAGCGCAGCCAGGCCGCCAGCTCGTCCGGACGGCGTTCCCGCACCTCGGCGTACGTCAGGCCTTCCCAGGCCCCGAAGTCGGCCTCTCGCAGCTCCTCGTCGACCTGTACGTCGAGCCCGAGGCGCCCGGCCACCGCGTCGGCGGTCTCCCGGCAGCGCCGCAGCGGTGAGGTCACGACGGCCTGCGCCGTGCCGCGCGCGGCGAGCGCCGTCGCCGCCGCCTCGGCCTGGCGCCGCCCGGCCGCCGACAGGGACGGGTCGGCGCCGCTGCCGGAGAACCGCTTCTCCGGTGTCAGCGCCGTCTCGCCGTGCCGCACCAGGACGAGGGTGGTGGGCGTGCCCGGATCGGCGAGCCCGGCCGGGGCGGCAGCGGACGGCGCCGGAGCGGGCCCGGACGGGGCGGGCGGGGGCTTTTCCGTCATGCGGAAGAGCCGGAAGAGCCGGAAGAGCCGGTCTTGGTGACCAGGTAATTGCCGAGCACGAGGTAGTCGATCTCGGTGCCGAGGAAGCAGTTCAGCGCGTCGGCCGGGGTGCACACGATCGGCTCGCCCGCCACGTTGAACGAGGTGTTGATCAGGCAGGGGACATCGGTCAGCGCGGTGAACCGGCGCAGCAGGGCGGCAAGCCGCGGGGTGTCCTGATCCGTGATCGTCTGCACCCTGGACGTGCCGTCCACATGGGTCGCGCCCGGGATGACGTCATGGAACTCCGGCCGCACCGGGAACACGAACGTCATATACGGAGAGCGGGTCTTGCGGCCCATTTCGAAGACCTTCGGCGCCTCCGACTCGATGACGAGCGGTGCGAACGGGCGGAAGGGTTCGCGGTGCTTGACCTTCGTGTTGATGATGTCCTTGATATCGGGGAAATGCGGGTTCGCCAGGATGCTGCGGTGCCCAAGTGCCCGCGGGCCGTGCTCGATCCGGCCCTCGAAGTAGCCGATGACGACCTTCTCGGTGAGCAGTTTCGCTACCTGGTCGACGACCTCGTCGTCGTCGAGCCTGCGCCATTCCACCCGGTCGCCGAATTCCCGCAGGGCCTGCTCGGCTGTCGCTTCGTCGTATTCCGGTCCGAGATACGGAGTGATCCGCGGCGCGGGCTTCTTCTCCGGCCCGCCCAACTCCCCCGCGTTATCGGGATGGTTGAGCCAGGCGTGGACCGCGGCGCCGATGACGATGCCCGTGTCGCTCGCGCCGAAGCTGACATCCATGTCGTCGAACCGTGACGCCTCGAACAGCGGGGTGTTGTTGAGGCAGTTCAGCGCCACACCGCCTTCGAAGAGCAGATGGTCCAGATCCGTCTTGGCCTCAAGGGCGCGGAGCTGGTGGTTCGTGACGACGTTCAGCATCTCCTGGGCCGCGGCGGCCACCCGGGCCTGGTATTCGAGGGTGTCCTGGCGGGGGCCGAAGAGCTCCTCGAACCAGGGCTCCAGGCTGCGGGGGTTGTCCGTCTCCAGGGGCCTGCGGAAGGAGTACCGCCCTTCCTCGTGCAGTTCGACGACGTGCTCCAGGAACGGATTCGGCACCGGCGGCCCGGCGTACCCGGCGAGCCCCATGACCTTGTACTCGTCGTTGTTGGGCACGAAGCCGAGATAACGCGTGATCGCGGCGAACAGCAGCCCCATCGAATACTCCGAGCCGATGGTCGACTCGTCGAAGACCTGGATCCGGCCGTCGCGGATTTCGCCCATCAGTGCCGAGAACCGCTCGGCGCGGCCGTCGCTGACGAGGAACGCGCTGTCCTTCATGCCCGCCATGTAATAGCCGGTCATCGCGTGGGCGAGGTGGTGGGGAACGAACACCACCTTGTCCGGGTCGGGGGTGAAGCCGGTGCGGGCGGCGAAGTCGGCGAGGATCGCCTCGTGGCTGACGACCTCGGTGTAGAGCCTGCCGATACCGCCCGCGAGACCCTGCTTCGCCGCGTCCGGCATCGGTGCGGACCCGATATCGGACAGGATCTGGTCCTGCACCTCTGCGGACCAATTCCAGGGGATGGCAAGGAGGTCGACGTCGGAGAACTCCAACCCCGCATGTTCGAGGCACCACTTCACCGAACCGGCCGGGAAGTCGGTGGTCTTCTTCTCCCGGTTGAGCCGCTCTTCCTCGACGGCCGCGACAAGCTCGCCGTCCACAAGCAGTGACGCACCCGCGTCGTGTCCGAGGAGGTAGTGCTTCTCGGTGCCGACCGCGCCGAAGTTCTCGGCGAAGAACTCCGAGACGCGGGTGAATCCGTTCCACGCCAAGACAATCATGAGGATTCCTTACGAAGTCATCGGTGGCTGTGCGGCCGGTGAGCAGCGGTCGGTGGAGAGACCGGCCGTGTCGGTCCAGGACGGCTTGCCGAGCAGCAGATCGCGGACGATCTCGCCGGCCGCCGGCGCCTGGCACAGCCCCTGGCCGGAGAAGCCCGCCGCGTAGACGAAGGGACGGGAGGGATCCCGGCCGATGAAGGCGCTCCCGTCCGGGCTGGCATCCAGGGAGCCGCTCCAGCCACGGTGCAGACGGATGCCGGCGAGGGCCGGGTAGGTGGCGCCGAGCTGCTCGGACACCCGCCGTAGCCAGGCCTCTCGCGACTCGTCCGGCCTCGGGCGCCCCATGCCGACGAGGATGCGGTCCCTCCAGGTACGGATACGCAGGCTGGAGGGGTGCAGGGTCATCGGCAGGGTGGTGACCGGCTCGGCCGGGGGATCGGTGAGGAGCAGCTCGATGGGCTCCGGGGCCACCGGGAGGCGGACGCCGGCCAGGGCGGCCACCGTCCCCGACCAGGGTCCTGCCGCGCAGATGACGGTGCCGGCGAGGATGCTGCCGGAGGGGGTGTGGACCCGACCGTCGGGATCGATGCCGGTGACGGGTGTTTCCGTGCGTACGACGGCGCCGGCCTCCTGGGCGGCCGCGGCGTAGCCGCGCACGATCGCGGCCGGGTCGCAGGAGTAGGCCTCGGGCGACCAGGCCGCCGCCACGATGGAGCGCTCGTCGAGCAGGGGGTTGAGCCGCGCCGCTTCCGCCGCGGTCACGAGGCGTACGTCGACACCGGCGGCCTCCTGGGCGGCCTGGTCGCGCCGGAACTCCGCCACCTGGTGCTCTTCGGTGAACAGCACCATGAAGCCGACTCGCTCCAGGCCCAGGGGAGTTCCGGTCCGGTCGGTGAAGGCGTGGTACGCCTGCGTGCTGCGGACGGCGAGGGCGCCGGTGCGGGCATCGCCGGGGAAGTAGGTGCGCACCACGTTCGCGGTGGACCCGGACGCTCCCGATCCGAGGGTGCCGCGCTCGAGCAGGACGGTGCCGACGCCGGCCTCGGCGAGCTGGGCGGCGACGGAGGTGCCGATCACTCCGCCGCCGATGACGAGGGCTTCGGTGCTTTCGGGCAGCGCGCTCATACCTGCCGGCCCGCCCCGGCGGTGCGCTGCTGGCGCAGGGTGTCCGTGGCGTCCCACGGGAACAGGTGCAGGTTCCAGGCACCCAGGAGGTTGATGTAGAGCGCCATCTGGCTGACCACGGCCAGGAAGTCGTCGCGGTCGAGGTTGTCGAGGCAGGCAAGGAAGCGCTGGGTGAAGTCCCACAGCTTGTCCAGGCCGCAGTAGCCGAGGAACTCGGCCGGGATACCGACGAGGAGGCGCGCCATCTCGCGCAGCGACTCGATCGGCATGTCCGTGTTGACCGCGCCCCTGACCAGGCCGCCGTAGGAGGCGTAACCCAGCGGACGGGTCTCGCCGTTGACGAAAAGGAGGGTGGGGAGGACCGTCTCGAAGCTTCCGGCCCCGGACGGTATCCACCCCTGGTGCATATCGGCGAGCTCGGCCGGTGCGGACAGCCAGTGCCGCTCGGTCTCCGCGTACACGTCCTGGAGCAGCCGGTCCGCGTCGGGGTCGGCGGCGGTCAGCCGGGGGATGCTGTGGCCGCCGGCCGTGCCCGCCTTGCGGACCTCGACCAGGATTTCCTTCTTCGTCGAGTAGACCGCGTCCCACACCGCCTGCCCGGCCTCCAGCAGCGCCGGCATGTCCTCGGCCCTGACCTGGCCCACCGGGGCCGCGCCCATCGGTTCGGTCAACGTGCCGTATTTGATGCCCAGATGCTGCAGCGCGGAGCAGAACACCGTTCCGTCGGGTGCGTCGCGCCGGTCGGCGATGCGGTCGTCTCCGTGCAGATGCAGCAGCTTGGGGATCGGTACGTGGTGGTACAGATGCTCTCCCGCCACCAGAGCGTGTCCCTGCAGGCTCTGGTACGGCAGCGCCTCCCACAGTGCGTCGGCCAACTCGGGGTTGCGTCCGTCGAGTTCAGCGGTGACGGTGATGCCCAGGTCGGGCCAGACGATCTCGATGTGCCGACCGGTCGACGTCTCAGTCAAGGCTTTTCCTTCGTTCGGCGGGAAATCAGGAGGCGGTGCGGACGCGGTGCGGCACGGAAAGCACACCCCTGCTCTTGCGACGTGCGTGAGTGATCCCCGTACAAAAAGGGGGAATTGAGGGGCTGAGGGGGACTCGAAGCCTTGAGGGACTAAGGGGTCCTTGAGGGCCTTGAAGGGCTTAGAGGGCCTTGAAGGCTGCCGCGGCTACTTCTCCGGGGACGCGAAGTGGTCCCGCACGGAGTCCGTCTGCTTCTCCATCATGGCGATGATCGCCCCGACGACCTCGGGGTCGGCGTCATCGGCGATCTCCAGCTCGCGCGCCCACTCGAAGTAGCTGCGGTTCGGGTCGTTGGTGATCGGCCGGACGCGAATGGTGGCGGCGTAGTTCTCGACGCCCATCGTCGGCGCGATGGCCCGGTAGGTCTGCGACCGGTCCACTTCGTTGCGTCCGGCGACCTCCTGCTGGACGAGGCCGTCGTTGAACACCAGCGTGAAGTCGTAGCGCGACGGCACCTGTTCGACCGAGCCGCCCTCGGCCCAGTGCACGTCCTTCGCCGCGGGACCGGACACGATCTTCACGACCTGCATGGCGTCACGGACCACGGCCCAGACGGCGTCAGGACCGGCGTCGACGATGGTCGAGTGGAACATCGTGTGCTTCCGCTGGATCGCCACATGAACTCCTTGTCGGGCAAGGGAGATCCCCCCCCGGGGGGAGCCCTCGCTTCGCTGCAACATGTGTGAGGAGTACACAGGCGACCGAGCCGCCCCAGCCAGGGACGGAAGACATGAACCCATCCGCAGGCTGAGACGGCTCTTCGTAGACTTCTACAACAACCGGTCCGCGTGTAATGCGGCCCCTGATCAGGGGACTTGAGCCCGCTGCCGGACGGCCGGCAGCGGTTGTCCGGGGCGCGGGGCCCGGGCACGGGTCACGCGTTCGGCCCACCTGCCGTGCCCGGTCGCTCCACCTTGGCGAGGGTGTCGGTATGAGTGACGATCGCTGGCAGGGGTGGGCCTCCGCCGACCACGGGAACGTGCCGCTACCGGAGGTCCCCACCGAGCCTGTGCCGGAGGGGGAGCGAGCGGCGGCACTGGACCGGGCGGTGAACGAACTGGTCTCCGTCGGCTGGCGCGTCGAGTCCCGCACCCAGACGCAGGCCGTGCTGGCCAGGGGGCACCGGCCGAACCACGTGCTGCACGCGATCCTGACCATTTTCACGTGCCTGCTGTGGGGCATCGTGTGGTTGATCATCGGACTCACGCAGAAGGAAGAGCGACAGTCCCTCACCGTGGACCCGTACGGGCGTGTCCTGCGGACGGCGAGCCGCACCTAGGAACCATCGCTTCCAGGTGCGGCATACGCCGCGGGGCGCCGGATGCTCAGCACTCGATGACGTTCACCGCGAGCCCGCCGCGGGCCGTCTCCTTGTACTTGACCTTCATATCGGCGCCGGTCTCCTTCATGGTCTTGATGACCTTGTCGAGGGAGACCTTGTGCGAGCCGTCGCCGCGCATCGCCATCTTCGCGGCGGTGACGGCCTTGACCGCGGCCATGCCGTTGCGCTCGATGCACGGGATCTGGACCAGGCCGCCGACCGGGTCGCAGGTGAGGCCGAGGTTGTGCTCCATGCCGATCTCGGCGGCGTTCTCGACCTGCTCGGGGGTGCCGCCGAGGACCTCGGCGAGCGCGCCGGCGGCCATCGAGCAGGCGGAGCCGACCTCGCCCTGGCAGCCGACCTCGGCGCCGGAGATGGAGGCGTTCTCCTTGAACAGCATGCCGATGGCGCCCGCGGCAAGCAGGAAGCGGACGATGCCGTCGTCGTCGGCGTTCGGCACGAAGTGCATGTAGTAGTGCAGGACGGCGGGAAGGACTCCGGCCGCGCCGTTCGTCGGGGCCGTGACGACGCGGCCGCCCGCCGCGTTCTCCTCGTTCACCGCCATCGCGTAGATCGTCGTCCACTCGCTGCGGTGCAGCATCGGGTCGCCCTCGGCGCGCAGCTGGCGGGCGGAGGAGGCGGCGCGGCGGCGGACCTTCAGGCCGCCGGGCAGGATGCCCTCGCGGGACATACCGCGCGAGACGCAGGCCTGCATGACGCGCCAGATCTCCAGGAGGCCCTCGCGGATCTCCTCCTCGGTGCGCCAGGCCTTCTCGTTCTCCAGCATCATCGAGGAGACGGACAGACCGGTCTCACGGGCCAGGCGGAGCAGCTCGTCGCCGGTGCGGAAGGGGTACTTGAGGACCGTGTCGTCGAGCTTGATCCGGTCCTCGCCGACGGCGTCCTCGTCGACGACGAAGCCGCCGCCCACGGAGTAGTACGTCTTCTCCAGGAGCGGGGCGCCCGCGCTGTCGTAGGCGGCGAGCGTCATGCCGTTGGCGTGGTACGGCAGCGAGCGGCGCCGGTGCAGGATCAGCTGGTTGGGCTCGTCGAAGTCGATCTCGTGGATGGCGCCTATCTCGGCGTTCAGGAGCCGCAGCCTGCCGGTGGTGCGGATGCGCTCCACCTCGTCGTCGGCGCTCTCCACGTCGACGGTGCGCGGGGAGTGGCCCTCGAGGCCGAGGAGTACGGCCTTGGGGGTGCCGTGGCCGTGGCCGGTGGCGCCGAGCGAGCCGAAGAGCTCCGCGCGCACGGAGGTGGTCTGGGCGAGCAGACCGTCCTTCTTCAGGCGGCCGACGAACATCCGGGCCGCGCGCATCGGTCCGACCGTGTGCGAGGAGGACGGGCCGATGCCGATGGAGAAGAGGTCGAAGACGGAGATGGCCACGGTGGCGGACTCCCTTGTCTGCTCGTGGGTGTGCGGGCGGGGCAGAGGGGCCGATCGGCAGGAGCGATCATGGCCTGGATTCACTGGTCCGTACGCCGGTCCATGGGCGGGACCGGGGCGCGATCAGTTGTGCGGATTTTGTCCGGTGTCCGAGCCTAACGCGACGGGTGCGGGGCTCGTCCACCGAAGGGGTTTCCGCGCGGTCTCGGTGCGGTCTCGGTGCGTACTCGGTCCGTTCCCGGCCCGCTCCCGGACCCGCGCTCAGACCGTGCTGAGCTCACGTTCGCGCAGGTCGGTCGGCTCGGGCTCGGGCGTCGCCTGATCCAGTACGGGATCGGGGCCCGGCAGCCCCGCGGCGTGCGCCCGCACCCCGGACCGTACGGCCCAGAAGTAGAAGCCCAGAGCCGAGAGGCCGACGACCGTGATGTCCACGCCGCCCGGGATCACCCCGTGGCCGCCGAACTCCTCGCTGCCGAGCGCCGACAGCGTGCCGAGCCAGAGCAGGAAGGCGATCAGCCACCAGGCCGGTGCGAACTGCCGCAGCAGATTCCGCTCTCCCTTGCGCCGGAGCACCACCGCCGCGATCGGGGCGGCGGCCAGGGTGAGCAGCACGACCTTCCCGGTGTCCGGCCACTTCGACCAGTACAGGGCGCAGGCGGCGAAGGCGAAGGTGATGGGGCACAGAATCCTCGCCGCCGGCAGGCGGAACGGACGGGGCAGCTCCGGCTTGGTCCTGCGGAACACCCCGACCGCGATCGGCCCGATCAGATACGAGACGACCATGGCGGCGGAGACGACGCTGGCGAGCGCCTCCCAGCTGTGTCCGACGGTGACGAGCAGCAGCACCGAGAAGCCCAGATTCAGCCACATCGCGGGCCGGGCGGTGCCGTACTTGGGGTGCGTCTCGCGGATCTTCTTCGGGAAGAAGCCGGTCTCGGCGAGGTTCTGCGCCATGTACGAGGCGGAGGCGACATTGCCGATGTTGGCGCCGGACGGCGAGATGAAGGCGCCGAACTGCAGCATCGTGACGACCCAGTGCAGCATCAGCATCTTGGCCAGGTCGGCGAAGGGCGAGGAGAAGTTGATCCCCTGCCAGCCGCCGGCCTCGGCGAGCTTCTCCGGGGGCACGGCGCCGAGGAAGGCGATCTGCAGGGCCAGATAGATGACCAGACCGAGGGAGAGCGCGCCGATCAGGGCGAGCGGGATGGCGCGGCCCGGGTTCTTGGCGGCGCCGCCGAGGTTGACGACGGCCTGGAAGCCGTTGAAGGCGAAGACGACACCGGAGGTGGTGACGGCGGTCATCACCGCGGGCCAGCCGTTGGGTGCGAAGCCGCCGTGGTCGGTGAAGTTCCCGGTGTGGAAGCCGGAGGCGATCAGGGCGATCACGGCGAGCACCGGGATGGCGAACTTGACCAGGGTGAGCAGGTTGTTCGCCTTGGCGAGCACGCCCACCGACCAGTAGCAGGCCAGCCAGAGCGCGACGGTGAGGAAGAGCGCCATCGCCATGCCGGAGGCCGTGAGCCCGCCGTCCTCGACGAGTCCGCGCGCCCAGCCGAAGTTCCAGGACGACATGTACTGCGTACCGGCGATCGACTCGATCGGGATCAGCGCGGCGATGGCGATCCACACCGCCCAGCCGGTGATGAAGCCGAGTACCGGGCCGTGCGAGATGGTGCCGAAGCGGGCCATGGACCCGGGCAGCGGGTAGGCGGCCCCGACCTCCGCGTACGACATCGCGATCATGCCGATGAAGACGGCGCCGATCACCCAGGCGACGATCGCGGCGGGCCCGGCGACGGCGGCCGCCTGCCCGGCCCCGAACAGCCAGCCGGAGCCGAAGATCGAGCCGAGGCCGATCATGATCAGCGCGAAGAGGCTGAGCCCCTTGCGGTTCGCCGCACTCATATCCATGGGTGGTCGCCGTCCTTGGTCCTGTGCAGTCCTTTGAAACGAAGGCTTACGTAAACCGTATTTGCCGTTTCTTTGGACCAGATCGGCTATTCGGACAGGAAGTGGGGGCCCTTGGTCATGGCAAAGGGCCCGCCCTGTGGACAACCACAGAGCGGACCCTGCCTCGCGGCTGAGCCCCGTGACGCCGGCCCCGCCGCCGGACGCTCTTAGAGCGAGGGGTACAGCGGGTGCTTCGCGGCCAGGGCGGAAACCCGGGCCTTCAAGGACTCCGCGTCGTAGGAGGGCTTCAGCGCCTCCGCGATGACATCCGCCACCTCCCGGAAGTCCTCCGCCTGGAAGCCGCGCGTGGCCAGCGCCGGCGTACCGATACGCAGACCGGAGGTCACCATCGGCGGCCGCGGGTCGTTCGGGACGGCGTTGCGGTTGACCGTGATGCCGACCTCGTGGAGGCGGTCCTCGGCCTGCTGCCCGTCGAGCTCGGAGTTGCGCAGGTCGACCAGGACGAGGTGCACGTCCGTGCCGCCGGACAGCACGTCCACGCCCACGGCCTTCGCGTCGTCCTGGACGAGCCGCTCGGCGAGGATCCGGGCGCCGTCCACCGTGCGCTGCTGGCGCTCCTTGAACTCCTCGGATGCCGCCACCTTGAAGGAGACCGCCTTGGCCGCGATCACATGCTCCAGGGGGCCGCCCTGCTGCCCGGGGAAGACCGCAGAGTTGATCTTCTTGGCGAGCTCCTGCGTCGACAGGATCACACCGCCGCGCGGTCCGCCGAGGGTCTTGTGCGTGGTCGTGGTGACGACATGCGCGTGCGGTACGGGGGACGGGTGCAGACCCGCCGCCACCAGACCGGCGAAGTGCGCCATGTCGACCATCAGATACGCGCCCACCTCGTCGGCGATCCGCCGGAACGCGGCGAAGTCCAGCTGACGCGGGTACGCGGACCAGCCGGCCACGATCAGCTTCGGCTGCGATTCCTTGGCCAGGCGCTCGACCTGGTCCATGTCGACCTCACCGGTCTTCTCGTCGACGTGGTACGCGACCACGTTGTAGAGCTTGCCGGAGAAGTTGATCTTCATGCCGTGGGTCAGATGCCCGCCGTGCGCGAGATTCAGGCCCATGATCGTGTCGCCCGGCTTGAGCAGCGCGAACATCGCGGCCGCGTTCGCCTGCGCACCGGAGTGCGGCTGGACGTTGGCGGCCTCGGCGCCGAACAGCTCCTTGATGCGGTCGATGGCGATCTGCTCGACGACATCGACGTGCTCACAGCCGCCGTAGTAGCGGCGGCCCGGGTAACCCTCGGCGTACTTGTTGGTGAGGACCGAGCCCTGGGCCTCCATGACCGCGACCGGAGCGAAGTTCTCCGAGGCGATCATCTCGAGGGTGGACTGCTGGCGGTGCAGCTCGGCGTCGACCGCGGCGGCCACGTCCGGGTCGAGCTCGTGCAGCGGGGTGTTGAGCAGAGACATGGGTTGCGGCGCCCCTCAGCTTCCGGAGAACTCGGTGTACTCGGCGGCGGTGAGCAGGTCACCCGGCTCCTCCGAGACCTTGACCTTGAACAGCCAACCGTCCGTGAACGGGGCCGAGTTGACCAGGGCCGGGTCGTCCACGACGTCCTGGTTGGTCTCGGTGACCTCACCGGAGACCGGCGAGTAGAGCTCGCTCACCGACTTTGTCGACTCCAGCTCGCCGCAGGTCTCGCCCGCGGTCACCGTGTCGCCGACCTCGGGAAGCTGCACGAAGACCACATCGCCGAGGGCGTTGGCCGCGTGCTCCGTGATGCCGACCGTCGAGACGCCGTCCGCGGCGGCCGACAGCCACTCGTGTTCCTTGCTGTAGCGCAGTTCCTGTGGGTTGCTCATGAGCTGAATTCTCCTGTACGCGGGGGAGTGGTGAGGAACAAGAAAGACGCGGGGCCGACCGTAAGGGTCACTTCTGCCGCTTGTAGAACGGCAGGGCGACGACCTCGTAGGGCTCGTGGGTGCCGCGGATGTCCACGCCGACGCCCTTGGTGCCCGGCTCGGCGTGCGCGGCGTCCACGTACGCCATCGCGATCGGCTTGCCCAGGGTCGGCGACGGGGCGCCGGAGGTCACCGCGCCGATGACCGCGCCGTCCGCGACCACGTTCATCTCGGCGCGCGGCACCCGGCGGCCCTCGGCGATCAGGCCGACCAGCTTGCGCGGCGGGTTCTGCTCCGCGCGCTCGGCGGCCCGCTCAAGGGCGGCACGGCCCACGAAGGCACCGTCGTTGGTGGTCTTCTCGAACTTCACGACCCGGCCGAGTCCGGCGTCGAAGGGCGTGAGCGAGGTGGACAGCTCGTGCCCGTACAGCGGCATGCCCGCCTCGAGGCGCAGGGTGTCGCGGCAGGAGAGCCCGCACGGCGTCAGGCCGTACTCCGCGCCCGCCTCGGTGATCCGCTGCCAGACCTGCTCGGCGTGCTCGGGCTTGAGGAACAGCTCGAAGCCGTCCTCGCCGGTGTAGCCGGTGCGGGCGATCAGGGCCTGGACACCCGCCACCGTGCCGGGCAGACCCGCGTAGTACTTCAGCCCGTCGAGGTCGGCGTCCGTCAACGCCTTGACGATCTCCGGGGAGTTGGGGCCCTGCACGGCGAGCAGCGCGTAGGCGTCACGGTCGTCGCGCACCTGCGCGTCGAAGCCGGCCGCGCGCTCGGTCAGCGCGTCCAGGACCACCTGCGCGTTGGAGGCGTTGGCGACGACCATGTACTCGGGGGTCTCGTCGTCGCCGAGGCGGTAGACGATCAGGTCGTCCAGGATCCCGCCGTCCTCCCGGCAGATCATGGTGTAGCGGGCACGGCCGGTCTTGACCGAGCCGATGTTGCCGACGAGGGCGTAGTCGAGCAGATCGGCGGCGCCGCGGCCGGTCACCGTGATCTCGCCCATGTGCGAGAGGTCGAAGAGACCGGCCTTGGTGCGTACGGCGTTGTGCTCGTCGCGCTCACTTCCGTACCGCAGCGGCATGTCCCAGCCCGCGAAGTCGGTCATGGTCGCGCCGAGCGAACGGTGCACCGCGTCGAGTGCGGTCAGGCGCGGCGCTTGAGGGGAATGGCTCATGTGTCTGGCTCCCAGGGCATGACTGGCGAGGGCGTCCTCCCCATCTGTCATCGGAACCCGGGGGTTCAACCTGAGAGGTTCGCCGGGATGCCGGCTTGCACCTTGGGTGGAGCCACTGCGGCGCGGCTCGCTTTTCAGATCTGCCTCGCCCGCGCGGTAACTGGGCCTGAGAGATTCAAGGGAGGGACTTGCTCCTTCGGCGCCCCAGTGCATCACTGGGAGCTCTCCCGCGCGGATTCAAGCGGCCGGTATGGAGTTGGCCCGCACATCATTGCACGAGCCGTCAGAGGGGTAATCCGCTTGTGCCGCATTACCGTCTCTTTACAGTGGGCGGGGAAGAGTCGCGTGACCGAACGGGGAGGACGATCACGGTGCACAAGGCCAGCGCGTATCCGGCGATGACCACGGCGAGTGGTGTCACGGTGCCGGAACAGCCGGGGGCTCCGGCCGGGGAGGCGCTGGGTCCTGCGCCGGTGGTCCGCGATCTCAGGGCCCGCGAGGGGCGCACACCGCGCCGGCTCCGCTTCGGCGCGGGCGACCTGGTCGTCGTCTCCGGGCTGCCCGGCAGCGGCAAGACCACCCTGATCAAGCGGGCCGTCGCCGCCCCCCGCCTGGACTCCCAGGACGCAAGGGACCGCTGGGCCCGGCGCATGCCGCGCTTCTTGCCGTACGCCGTCTACCGCCCCCTGGTCCGTATCGCGCACTACGCCGCACTGCGCCGCGCCCTGCGCTCAGGCGAGAGCGTCGTCGTGCACGACTGCGGAACGCAGGCCTGGGTGCGCCGCTGGCTGGCCCGAGAGGCCAGGCGCCGCGGCCGCGGACTGCATCTGCTGCTGCTCGACGTCGATCCGCGCACCGCGCTCGCCGGCCAGCGGGAGCGCGGCCGCGGAGTCTCGCGCTACGCCTTCACCCGGCACCGCGGAGCGGTCGGAAGCCTGGTGCGCGACGCGGAGAACGGCCGCGTCCCCGCGGGCTGCGCCTCCGCCGTCCTGCTCGACCGCTCGGCGGCGGACGGCCTGCAGGTCCTGGGCTTCGAGGACTGAGGCGGCCCCGTGGGCGGCGCCCCGCGGGGAGCGTACGACTGCGGACCTGACTGCGGACACGACCAGCGGACCTGACTGCGGACATGAAGGAACCCCGCGCCCTGCACCGGCGCGGGGTTCCCGTTCACAGGGCGGGGCTCACATGCCCGGCAGCTTGGGCAGGCCGGGGACCGGCAGGCCCGGGATGGCCGGGGGCTGCGGGAGCCCGGGGATGGCCGGGGGCTGCGGAAGGCCCGGCACCTTCGGCGCCTCGGGGAGCTTGGCCGCGTCGGCCGGGTTCGGCAGCTTCGGCGCGTCCGGCAGGCCTTCCGTGAGCTTGCCGAGTCCGACATTGATCAGCAGGTCGACGGCGAGCTTCGGGATGGCCTGCAGGGAGATCACCAGCTTGCCGAGGTCCAGGGACGTGGCGGCCTTGATCAGCGTGTCCGCCTGGGCCTTCAGATCGGCCTTGATCTTCTTCGTCGGGTCGTCCTTCTTCTTCGCCGCCTCGCCCTCCGGCTCCGGGTCGGCGGCCTCGGTCGCGGCGAGCACTTCCTGGACGGCGGCGTTGAGCGCGGCGCGGTCGGTGTCGTCGTACGTGCCGTTCACGCCGTTCGCGGCCAGCTCGTCCAGGACGGAGTACAGGGTGTCGAAGCTGCGCTCCACACGCAGGGCGCGGTCGTCGTCGACCGGAACGGAGACGGCCGCCTGACGGGCGTTCTCGACGGCGACGGCAGGTGCGGCGCTGAGGGCGACCGTGCCGGCCGACAAGGCAACGGAGACGGCGAGAGCGGTGAGGGTTCGGCTGACGCGCATGGCGGGGGTTCCCTTTCTTACGGATGTACGCGGCCCTGCGGGCCAGGGGGACGGTTCAAGCGGTCAAGCAGGTGGAGCGGGTCAAGCAGGTGGAGCGGGTCAAGCAGGTGGAGCGGGTGGAGCGGGTGGAGCAGGTGGAGCGGGTGGTGAAGCGGAGGGGGAGTCACGGGTCACTGGGGAGGCGTGGGGAGCCACGGCAGGCCCGGCGGCGGTGTCGTCGGAGCGGGCAGTTCGGGCAGCGAGCTGAGGAAGTTGGTCAGGCCCACCGCGTTGAGGAGGTCCTTGGCGAGCTTGTCCACGGCCGGCAGGGAGCCCATCACCCCGAGCCAGTTGCCATCGGACGCGGCCTGCACCAGGTTGTTGATCTCCTTCTTCAGGGCGATCCGGGCCGGGCCCACGGGCCAGTCGTCCGGGCCCTGGCCCTCGGGCGTCTCGGGCCCGAGCACGTTGTCCATCTCGTGGCGGATCTTCTCGAGAGCGCCCTCGTCCACGACGCCGAGCGCGGTCAGCGGCGACTTCCACAGCCCGTCGACCGCCACCATCAGGTCTTCCAGGTCCTGCACGGTCTCGGGAACGACGGGCCGCCCCGCCGCACCACTGCCGCCGGGGGCCAGCCGGGGCGAGGCAGCGGTGGCCGCTCCCGACGCGCCGAGCACCAGCGCGCCGCAGAGGGACGCGGTGATGACGAGCGAGGCGGCCTTGCGCGGAGCCATGTGGGAGTCCTTTCTGCGGTTCCTACTACGGCCACCCTCGAAGCGGTGACCACACTCCGCAACCAGACGGATGCGGAGCGTGTCCATTTGGGTGCACGCCGCCATCTGTCGGGTGCACGCCGTCGCCGGGAGTTAGGGTCTTTGGCGCAAGTCAGAGCGGTCGGTGAGCAGGGCGGCAGAGGGTAAGAGATGGACATTCCGGAGCAGGGCGGACAGGGAGCGCACGGGCACCCCTACGAGGGCTGGCCCGCGAACGAACTCGAAGAGGTGCTCGCGGCCTCCGTCGCCGAGGGCGCCACGCCCTCGGCCGCCGGCCGCATCCTGCAGGTGCTCGGCCGCAGCAAGGTGTGGGTGCCGCTGCCCAACGGGGGCGGCAACGACAGCCCGAACCTCGATCTGCCCACCATGGACATCCACGGCGCGGCCTTCGTCCCCGTCTTCAGCTCCGAGCAGCAGTTCCTGCGGGTCGTCGGCGGGCACATGGCGTACACGGTGGCGCCCGCCGTGGAGTTCGCCCGCGGCCTGCCGCCGCAGCTCGGCATCGCCGTGAACCCGGACGGCACCGTCGGCGTCCCGCTGCCGCCGCCCGCCGTGGCGGAGCTGTGCCGGGTCGGGCGCACCCCGCTCGACGGCCCGGCGACCGGCGGCCGCGTACGCCTCTTCGAGCCCGACTGGCAGGACGACCCGGTGGACTTCCTGGCCGCGGCGGGCGAGGAGTTCGAGGCGGCGGGGGTCGTCCTGACCGCGCGCCGCTGCCTGGCCAGCATCGAGGGGGACAGCCCTGTGATGTTCGTCGGCGTGGAGGTCTCGCACTGGGAGGGCGCGGAGCGGAATCTCCCGATGGACGCCCTCGGCCGTGCGCTCGGCCGGATCCCGGTGGCCTGGCCGGTGAACCTGGTGCTGCTCGATGTCACACAGGACCCGGTGGCCGACTGGATGCGCGGGAAGGTGCGGCCCTTCTACACCCGCGGGCACTGAGTCCGGCCGTGGAGCGCCGCTGTGGGGAGCGCCGCATAAGCTGGTTTCATAGCCCGGGAGTCCCCATGGCGGCCCGGGTGTCCGGGGCGGGGGAGAACGACCAATGCGTACGGGTACGGGGCGAAGGGGCGGTCCACTAGTGAGTGCGTCGGGCACGGCTGCGGCCGGGCAGATCGAGCACATGCTGCGCCAGGTGACACCCGGGCGGTACGACGCGTATGAAGCGCTGCTCGGCGCGCTCGCCGAGGACCAGGTCTGGATGCTGCTCTGGCACGGCCAGGCCGGATCGCCGGCGGCGCAGTACGGAAACATGGAGGTCGACGGCCTCGGCTACGCACCGTGCGTGACCTCGGCCCAGGAGCTCGCCGCCTCCGGCTGGAACCGGGCCCACGAAGTCGTCTCGGGCACCGATGTGGCCCGCACCCTCTATCCCGACCACTACGGCCTGTGGCTGAACCCGCACGCGCCGGGCGGCGGCGTCGGCATCCCCTGGCTCGATCTGCGGCGGATCGCCACCGGCCTGGACAAACTGCCCGCGGGGCCGCTGCGCCTCGCCGAACCGGCCATCGAGATCCCGCAGTTCTACGCCCAGCTCACCCAGAACGCGCACCGCACCCCGGCGGTGCGCTCGCTGCGCAGGGCCTGGGTGCAGCCCGCCCTCGGGGCGCCCTATCTGGCCATCGGCCTGGATGTGTACGCCACCGACCCCGCGTCGGTGGACGCCGTGCGGGCGATGATGCAGCAGTCGATCTCCGTGGTGCCGGAGGGGCTGCCGGTCTCGACGGTCGCGATGTCGGACGAGTACGACCCGGTGGCGATGTGGCTCCGCGCCAATGCCCGCCCGTTCTACGACCGCGAGTCCCACGCGTCCCCCGCCGGCGGCGGCTACGGCTACCCCCAGCCCCGCGCGTACTGACGTCTTCTTCCGGTTCTTCCGGTTCTTCCGGTGAACCAGCGGCCCCGCCACGCGCCCGGTGCCGGGAAGGGGCGGGACTGGGGAAAATCGCCGTCAACCGGGCAAGTTGGGCACCCTTCGTCCGCCGAACCCCCCAACCCCCGTACGCTCAAAGCGAGTTGATCACCGCCGCCCCCGCCCAAAGAGTGGGACGCACCGCAACTTAAGTCCGAATACGGCAAGTTGCCCCCCATTCGCGCCCCCGCGGGGACGATCACGGCGTTCGCATAGCGGAAGCCTCCTGGCCACATCACGGTTGCGCATCCATTCCCTGCCAGGGCTGGCGGGTGATCGCGGCCACATTGAAGACTCCCCGCATGTACGGCCCTTCGGGCCTGTGTGCGAGCTGCCTGACCGAGCCGGCCGGTGTCGTCGGTGCCGCTTGTGCCACGCATCGCATGACGAACCAGCCGCTACCAGCGGCAAGTGTGGGCCGGTCACCACCGGTTGAGAGGGGTCCCTGCCACGATGACGGCGCCAATGCATGACACACCCACGGACGTGGCGACGGCCGCGCCCGTCGATGCCGCAACCGAGGCCGGGAGCAAGAAGGTTGAAGGGCGTTCTCTCAAGCAGATCGCCTGGCACCGTCTGAAGCAGGACAAGGTGGCCCTCGCGGGCGGCGTCGTCGTGGTGCTCCTGGTGCTGGTGAGTGTGTTCGCACCGGTGCTCGTCAGCCTCTTCGGCCACCCGCCGAACGAAGGCAACCTGGACCAGCTCGAGGACCTCACGAATCTGCCCAAGGGTGCGTTCGGCGGCATGAGCGGGGACTTCCTGTTCGGCGTCGAGCCCAACACCGGCCGGGACGTGTTCAGCCGCATCGTCTACGGCGCCCGGATCTCCATGCTCGTCGCCGTGCTCGCCGCGGTGGTCGCGGTGGTCCTCGGCACCCTGTTCGGCATCATCGCCGGCTACTTCGGCGGCTGGGTGGACGCCCTGATCAGCCGCGTGATGGACGTGCTGCTCTCGTTCCCGCAGCTGCTCTTCATCATCTCCCTGGTCTCCGTGCTCCCGGACGATCTGCTCGGGCTCACCGGCAGCAACGTGCGGATCGCGATGCTGGTCCTGGTGATCGGCCTCTTCGGCTGGCCCTACATCGGCCGCATCGTGCGCGGACAGACGCTCTCCCTCAGGGAGCGGGAGTACGTGGAGGCGGCGCGGAGCCTGGGCGGCGGCTCGCGGCACATTCTCTTCCGGGAACTGCTGCCGAACCTGGTGGCGCCGATCACCGTCTACACCACGCTCATGATCCCGACCAACATCCTCACCGAAGCCGCGCTGAGCTTCCTCGGCGCGGGTGTGCGGCCGCCGACCGCCTCGTGGGGCGGCATGCTGCGGGACGCGCTCAACGTGTATGAGCACGACCCGATGTTCATGGTCTTCCCCGGTCTGGCGATCTTCGTGACCGTACTGGCCTTCAACCTCTTCGGTGACGGGCTGCGCGACGCCCTGGACCCCAAGGGAACCCGATAGACGGCCCAACTGACTTGCCCCTGCCGCACCGTCAGGTGGCTTCTTCCCATGGTTCCTAGGCAGTCAAAGCCAAGGACCGAGAATCTCGGAGGATGCGAGAAAATGCCCACAGCTTCCACGAAACGAAGGCTCACCGCCGGTGCAGCCCTCGTCGTTGCGGCGCTGATGACCACCACAGCCTGCGGTGGCGGCGACGACGGCGACAGCGACAGCAAGGGTGCCGGCTACAACGCGGGCATCGGCAAGGTCGCGAACAAGTCGGACAAGAAGGGCGGCACGCTGCGGTTCATCGCCAAGCAGCCGCTCGACTCGGCCGACCCGCAGCGTGCGTACTACGGCATGTCCTGGGACTTCATGCGCTACTACACGCGCACCCTGGTCACCTATGACACCAAGCCGGGTGAGGCGTCCAACAAGCTGGTCCCGGACCTGGCCAAGGACAACGCCGAGATCTCCGAGGACGGCAAGACCTACACGTACAAGCTGCGTGACGGCCTGACGTGGGAGGACGGCTCCAAGCTGACCTCCAAGGACATCAAGTACGGCATCGAGCGCATCTGGGCGACCGAGGTCATCACCGGTGGTCCCGCGTACCTGAAGCAGGTTCTCGACCCCAAGGGTGAGTACAAGGGCCCGTACAAGGACAAGTCGGCCGACAAGCTGGGTCTGAAGGCGATCGAGACGCCGGACGACCAGACCATCACCTTCAAGCTCCCGAAGCCCAACAGCGACTTCGAGAACATGCTGGCCATGCCCTCCGGCTCCCCCGTGAAGCAGGAGAAGGACACCAAGGCCAAGTACGCCAACGAGCCGTTCTCGTCCGGCCCGTACAAGTTCGAGTCGTACCGCCCCGGCAAGTCCATCTCGCTGGTGCGCAACACGAAGTGGAAGAAGTCCTCCGACCCGGTCCGTCCCGCCCTGCCGGACAAGATCACGGTCACGTTCTCCTCCAACAAGGAAGAGAACGACAAGAAGTTGATGGAGGGCGAGTACGACATCGACATGAATGGCACCGGTATGACCCAGTCGGGCCGTATCACCGCCATTCAGGACCACAAGGGCAACGTCGACAACATGGAGACGGACTTCATCCGGTACGTCGCCCTGGTGACCAAGACGAAGCCGCTGGACAACGTCGAGTGCCGCAAGGCGGTCTTCTACGGCACGGACTTCTCCGCCCTGCAGAAGACCCGCGGCGGCCCGCTCGCGGCCGGTGAGATCGCCACCAGCCCGCTGCCCAAGTCCATCCCGGGCTCGGACGACTACGACCCGTACGGCGTCGGCGAGCGCAAGGGCAAGCCGGATGTGGCCAAGGCCAAGGACGCGCTGAAGAAGTGCGGCAAGCCGAACGGCTTCTCCACCAAGGTCACCGCGCGCACCGACCAGCCCAACGAGAAGGAAGCGGCCACGCAGCTGCAGCAGGACCTGGGCAAGGTCGGCATCAAGCTCGAGGTCGACACCATCGTCGGTTCCGAGTCCTCCAGCATCACCGGTTCGCCCGCGGTCACCAAGAAGCGCGGCTACGGCCTGATCATGAGCGGCTGGGGCCCGGACTTCCCGTCCGGCCAGGGCTTCGGCCAGCCGCTGTGGGACAGCCGCTTCATCGCCGAGAACGGCAACTACAACGAGGCGCAGGTCAGCGACCCGAAGATCGACAAGATGTTTGACGACGCCCTCGCCGCCGGTTCGCCGGAAGAGGCCGCGAAGATCTACACCGACCTGAGCCACGAAGTGATGGACCAGGCCGTGTGGATGCCGTTCCTCCAGGAGAAGAACATCACCTGGCGCGGTCCGCGGGTGACCAACGTCTACTCCTCCGCCGCCTATAGCGGCCGCTACGACTACATCTCGCTCGGCGTGAAGTAGTAGCAGGGCCGTCCCAACCGCCGAAACCCGCCAGTCCGAAGGGCAGGTGATGGCCCCGGTCGGCGGCCGGTACCCCGTGATCCGGGGGACCGGCCGCCGACGGGCCGCGCACAGTGCTTGCTTATCTCATCCGGCGCCTGGGCGCCGTCATCGTGATGGTGCTGGTCGTCCTCCTGACGACCTTCGTCATCTTCTACATGCTGCCCAAGTGGTCGGGCCAGGACATCGCCGTGCTGTTCGCCGGTAAGAACTCCGGTGCCGAACAGCTCGAGGGCATCCGTCAGAAGCTGGGCCTGAGCGATCCGCTCCTCGTTCAGTTCTGGGACTTCATCAAGGGGATCCCGCTGGGCCGTGACTACGGCAACGGCGACGATGTGACGCACTGCGCCGCGCCGTGC
Source organism: Streptomyces monticola (assembly GCF_042665355.1). NCBI lineage: Bacteria > Bacillati > Actinomycetota > Actinomycetes > Kitasatosporales > Streptomycetaceae > Streptomyces > Streptomyces monticola. The sequence continues at coordinate 42,457 of NZ_JBHTCF010000032.1, forward strand.
CTCGGCTACTCGTTCCGCTCCGAAGTGCCGGTCTGGACGACCCTCAAGGACGCCCTGCCCGTCACCGGCGCGCTGGCCGGCGGTGCCGCTGTCCTGTGGCTGGTCGGCGGTGTCACCAGCGGTGTCGTCTCCGCGCTCAAGCGGGGCACGATCTGGGACCGGGGCGCCATGATCACCGCGCTCTCCGGCGTCTCCATGCCGATCTTCTTCACCGGCATGATCATGATGGGCGTCTTCGTCCACAGCCTCGACCTGGTCCACATCGACGACGAACTCACCACCGGCGACTCGCTCGGCACCTGGGTGGAGACCCTGATCCTGCCCTGGATCGTGCTCGCCTTCCTGCATGCCGCCATGTACACCAGGCTCACCCGGGCCACCATGCTCGAAGTGCTCGGCGAGGACTACATCCGCACCGCCCGCGCCAAGGGCGTGACCGAGCCCGTGGTCATCAGGCGCCATGCCCTGCGCTCCACCATGACGCCGATCCTCACGGTCTTCGGCCTCGACCTGGGCGTGCTTCTCGGCGGTGCCATCCTCACCGAAGTCACCTTCAACCTGCCGGGTCTCGGCAACGAGGCGGTCAAGGCGATCGACGGCAAGGACCTGCCGGTGATCCTCGGGGTGACGCTGTGCGCGGCGCTCGCCATCGCCATCGCCAACCTCCTCGTAGACCTGCTCTACGCCGTCATCGACCCGCGAGTGAGGCTCGGATGAGCGACCTGAACAAGACCGGCGCCGCCGTGGGCGCCCCCGGTGAGGTCACCGCGGCCGGCTCGTCCGCTCCCAGCGCCTTCCTCGAAGTGCGCGATCTGAAGGTGCACTTCCCGACCGACGACGGCGTGGTGAAGTCCGTCGACGGGCTCAGCTTCCAGCTGGAGAAGGGCAAGACCCTCGGCATCGTGGGCGAGTCCGGCTCCGGCAAGTCCGTCACCTCGCTCGGCATCATGGGCCTGCACACCGCCGGCCAGTACGGCAAGCGCAAGGCGCAGATCTCCGGCGAAATCTGGCTGGACGGCCGGGAGTTGCTCTCCGCCGACCCGGCCGAGGTGCGGCGGCTGCGCGGCCGCGAGATGGCGATGATCTTCCAGGACCCGCTGTCGGCCCTGCACCCGTACTACACGATCGGCAAGCAGATCGTGGAGGCGTACCGCGTCCACCACGACGTGGACAAGAAGACCGCACGCAAGCGGGCGATCGAGATGCTCGACCGGGTCGGCATCCCGCAGCCCGACAAGCGCGTGGACGCCTATCCGCACGAGTTCTCCGGCGGTATGCGCCAGCGCGCGATGATCGCCATGTCGCTCGTCAACAACCCCGAACTGCTGATCGCCGACGAGCCGACCACCGCGCTCGACGTGACGGTGCAGGCACAGATCCTGGACCTGATCCGCGATCTGCAGAAGGAGTTCGGCTCCGCGGTCATCATCATCACCCACGACCTGGGCGTCGTCGCCGAGCTCGCCGACGACATCCTGGTGATGTACGGCGGCCGCTGTGTGGAGCGCGGTCCGGCCGAGAAGGTCTTCTACGAGCCCCAGCACCCCTACACCTGGGGACTGCTCGGCTCGATGCCGCGGATCGACAAGGACCAGACCGAGCGTCTGATCCCGGTCAAGGGCTCACCGCCCTCGCTGATCAACGTCCCGTCCGGGTGTGCCTTCAACCCGCGTTGCCCGTACGCCGATGTCCCCAAGGGCGACATCACCCGCACCGTGCGGCCTGAGCTGGCCGAGACCGAGGCCGGCCACTGGAGCGCCTGCCATCTCTCGGCGGAGCAGCGGGAACGTATCTGGACCGAAGAGATTGCGCCCAAGCTGTGAGCGAAGAACGTAGCGAAGAGCGTCAGGACACTCCTGTGACGATTCCCGCGCAGAGCAACGAGTCGGGCTCGGCGACCCTCTCCAAGGACCCCGCGCCCAGCGAGACCCTGCTCAGGGTCAGCGGTCTGCAGAAGCACTTCCCGATCCGCAAGGGCGTCCTCAAGCGGCAGGTCGGCTCGGTCAAGGCCGTCGACGGCATCGACTTCGATGTCCGCTCGGGCGAGACCCTGGGCGTCGTGGGCGAGTCCGGCTGCGGCAAGTCCACGATGGGCCGGCTGATCACACGGCTGCTCGAACCCACCGCGGGCACCGTGGAGTTCGAGGGCCGCGACATCACGCACCTGGGTGTGCGCGGTATGCGCCCGATGCGCCGCGACGTCCAGATGATCTTCCAGGACCCGTACTCGTCCCTGAATCCGCGGCACACCGTGGGCGCCATCGTCTCGGCACCCTTCAAGCTGCAGGGCGTACGGCCCGAGGGCGGGGTGAAGAAGGAGGTCCAGCGCCTCCTGGAGGTCGTGGGCCTCAACCCCGAGCACTACAACCGCTATCCGCACGAGTTCTCCGGCGGCCAGCGCCAACGTATCGGCATCGCGCGGGCGTTGGCCCTCAAGCCCAAGCTCGTGGTCGCCGACGAGCCGGTCTCGGCGCTCGACGTCTCCATCCAGGCCCAGGTGGTCAACCTCCTGGACGACCTGCAGGACGAGCTCGGCCTGACGTACGTGATCATCGCCCACGACCTCTCGGTCATCCGGCATGTCTCGGACCGGATCGCGGTCATGTACCTCGGCAAGATCGTCGAGTTGGCGGACCGCAAGTCGCTCTACGAGACGCCGATGCACCCGTACACCAAGGCCCTCCTTTCGGCCGTCCCGGTGCCCGACCCGCGCCGCCGCGCCGCCAAGAGCGAGCGCATCCTGCTGCGCGGCGACGTGCCCTCGCCGATCGCCCCGCCCAGCGGCTGCCGCTTCCACACCCGGTGCTGGAAGGCGACGGAGGTCTGCAAGACGCTCGAGCCCCCGCTGGTGCCGCTGGCCACGGGACACCAGGTGGCCTGCCACCACCCGGAGAACGCCGAGGACCAGGCCCCCCAGGACACCGTCCTCCTGTCCGCCGCCGTGGCGGCGGCGGAGGCCGCGGGGGTGGAGGTGCCGGCGGAGTCGGTGCCGGAGAAGTCGGTGCCGGAGAAGTCGGCTCCGGAGGACAAGGAGTAGTCGTCGCTCGCCGGAGGGGCTGATCTCTCAGCCCGTCCGGCGTTCGAGGGCGAGCCCGGAGGGTGATCAACGGTGCGCCCGGCGGCGGGGCACAATCGTCCGGTGATCCAGGATCTCAGCGACCTCGTGACCCCTTCCGTCCAGCACGGCCTGGACCTCGCCGGCATCTTCGTCTTCGCCATCTCCGGCGCCCTCCTCGCCGTACGCAAGAACTTCGACGTCTTCGGCATCGCCGTCCTCGCGTCGGTGACGGCGCTCGGCGGCGGGATCTTCCGTGACGTGATGATCGGCGCCGTGCCCCCGGCCGCGTTCACGGAACTCGGCTACTTCGTCACACCCCTGTTCGCCGCGGCCCTGGTGTTCTTCCTGCACCCCGAGGTGGAGCGGATCAACGGCGCGGTGAATGTCTTCGACGCCGCGGGGCTCGGCCTGTTCTGTGTCACCGGCACGGTCAAGGCGTACGAGTACGGCCTCGGCCTCACCGCGTCCGCGGCCCTCGGCCTGGCAACCGCCGTCGGCGGCGGCGTACTGCGCGACGTGCTGGCCAACGAGGTGCCGTCGCTGCTCCGCTGGGACCGTGACCTGTATGCCGTGCCGGCCATGGTGGGGGCCGGGATCGTGGTCCTGTGCATCCGCTTCGACGCCCTGAGCCCGCTCACCAGCGGGCTCGCCGTCATCACGGCCTTCGCGCTGCGGCTGCTCGCCATCGGCCGCCACTGGCGGGCGCCCCGCGCCTGGAACCGCAGGTCGGCGGTGTCGGAGAGGCCGGAGGGGCAGATGTAGGCCGCGGTGGGCGGGAGAGGGGCGGGGAGAGGAGTCACAGAAGGGGCGAGAGAAGGAGCGGGTGAAGGAGTGAGAGAAGGGGCAGGCAGGAAAAGCTACCGCTTAGTAGTTTCCTGTTGTAGCGTGCAGAGCATGACTCAGGGCACCGTACGGGCCGCCATCGGCGACAGTGAATTCGACCGCGACACCGCGGTCACGCGCCGCGCTCCCGGTATCTACGACACCGAGCTCTCGGCCGGCTGGACCATCATCAACGCCGTCAACGGCGGCTATCTGCTCGCCGTACTCGGCCGCGCCCTCGCGGACGCCCTGCCGCACCCCGACCCGTTCACGGTCTCCGCGCACTACCTCACCGCGTCACAGCCGGGGCCCGCCGTGGTCCGCACCGATGTCGTGCGCACCGGCCGCACCCTGTCCACCGGGCAGGCCTCGCTCTTCCAGCAGGACGAGCAGGGGCGCGAGGTCGAACGGATCCGGGTCCTCGCCTCGTACGGCGATCTCGACGCGCTCCCCGACGACGTCCGCACCTCGGCCGAACCCCCGCCCATCCCGCCGGTCGAGGAGTGCTTCGGGCCGCAGGACGCACCCGGGCAGTCCCCGGTGCAGGGCAGTACGGCGATCACCGAGCGGCTCTGGCTGAAGCTGGATCCGGCCACCCTCGGCTGGGCGCTCGGGGCGCCGTCGGGCAAGGGCGAGATGCGCTCCTGGTTCGGGCTCGCCGACGGCCGTGACGCCGACCCGCTGTCGCTGCTGCTCGCCGTGGACGCGCTGCCGCCCACCGCCTTCGAGCTCGGCCTCTCCGGCTGGGTGCCGACCGTGGAGCTCAGCGTGCATGTGCGCTGCCGCCCCGCGCCCGGGCCGCTGCGGGTCGCCATCGCCACCCGTAACCTCGCCGGCGGCTTCCTTGAGGAGGATGCCGAGGTCTGGGACAGCGCGGACCGACTGGTCGCCCAGTCACGGCAGTTGGCGAGAACCGCACTCGGGCGCTGAGGCCCCCGGGGCCGGACGTGGGGGATCCTGTCCACCGTGAAATCCGACCGGCTGCTCTCCATCCTGCTGCTGCTCCAGACCCGTGGGCGGGTCCCGGCGCATGAACTCGCCGAGCGGCTCGAGGTCTCGGTGCGCACCATCTACCGCGATGTCGAGGCGCTGTCCGCGACCGGGGTGCCGGTGTACGCGGAGCGTGGCCGGCACGGCGGGATCGCGCTTCTGCCCGGCTTCCGCACCGATGTCACGGGGCTGACCTCCGACGAGTCGCGCGCCCTTTTCGTCCTGGCCGCCGAGGGCGCCCATGCCGCGCTCGGCCTGGACGCGGCGCTCGGCTCCGCGCTGCGCAAGGTGATGGCCGCGCTGCCCGAACCGCACCGCCCCGCCGCCGAGTTGGCCGCACGGCGGATCCTGGTCGACCCGGCGCGCTGGCTCGGCGGTCCCCAGGCGGCCGTCGACCTGGAGGTGCTGCAGGACGCCGTGTTCAGCGACCGGCGGCTCAGGCTGCGCTACCGGCACAGCGGGCAGTCCACGCCCCGCGGTTACACCGTCGACCCCTACGGGCTCGTGTCGAAGGCCGGCACCTGGTATCTCGTCGCCGACCGGCGCGGCCGTCCGCAGCTGTTCCGCGCCGACCGCATCAGGTCGGCCGAGGTGACCGGGGACCCGGTGCGCAGACGGCCGGGTGTCGAACTTGCCGATGCCTGGGACGTCCTGCGGCGACAGGTCGAGGACCGCTCGGGGGCCATCGCCGTGGAGGCGCGGGTGCGGCGGCCGTGGCTGGACATGTTCGTGCGGATGAACGGGGCGTTCATGACGGAGGCGCCTGGTGCTTCGGAGACGCCTGGTCCTTCAGCGGCGCCTGGTCCTTCGGGGGCGACGGGATCGTCCGGGGTGGCGGCGGTGACGGGGGCGACGGGGGAGTGGGTGACGGTGCGGCTCGCTTTCGGTGATGTGCGCGAAGTGCGCCAGTTGCTCTCGTTCTCCGACCGCGCGGAGATCGTCTCACCGCCGGAGGCACGCCAGGAGCTGGCCCGGGCGGCGGCTTCGATCGTGGCGCTGTACCGGGACCCGGACGGCACGCCGCCCGGCGGTGCGGGGGGCGTGGGCGGTGCCGGTGGTGCGGGTGACCGGGGCGGTAGCGGTGCCGGTGGTGCGGGTGACCGGGGCGGTAGTGGTGCCGGTGGTGCGGGTGACCGGGGCGGTAGTGGTGCCGGTGGTGCGGGTGACCGGGGCGGTAGTGGTGCCGGTGGTGCGGGTGACCGGGGCGGTAGTGGTGCCGGTGGTGCGGGTGACCGGGGCGGTAGTGGTGCCGGTGGACCGGGTGGTGCCGCCGTCAGTCCAGCCAGTGGCGGCGCCCGACCGTGACCAGGCGCAGTCGGCGGACGGCGATACGGGCGGCGGTCCGGACGGCGCTCCGCGGGCTCCCGGGGTCCTGTTCCATCGCCTCCAGGAGGTCCGCCGCGGTCATCACCATGTGACCGACGTACACCCCGCCGAGCATCCGCAGATCCTCTTCGCTCCAGCCCTTCGACGCCTCCTCGGCGGCGAGGGCGGTGCCCACCTCATCGGCGAACCGGCGCAGTTGGGCGGCGATGGCCTCGCGCACCGGTGCCACGCCGCCGTGCCGCTCGCGCACGATGAAGCGGAAGTGCGCGGGCTGTGCCTGCACATGGCGGGCGATGAGACCGACCGTCCGCTCGATGCGCTCCTCGCTGTCGCCGGTGTCGGCCAGAATCGCGCCGATCATTCCGTGCAGGCTGCCCAGGGTCTCCTCGACCAGGGCGACGCCCAGGTCCGCGATGTCCGAGAAGTGCCGGTAGAACGCGGCCGGTGAGATGCCCGCGGCCCGGGTGACCTCACGCAGGCCGAGGCTGCTCAGACTCTGCCGCTCAAGCAGCTCCAGGCTTGCGGACATCAGCAATTGACGGGTCCTCAGCTTCTGGGCCTGCCGGGAACCCGGGGCGCCGAGGGTGCCGTCGACGGTGTGACTCATGCCATTCAGTAAACAACTGTTCTCCGGGATTCGGGAGGGGTGGGGCCGTTTAGACTGAGCAGTCAGTGAACACTCGTACGCTGACATCTGCAGCCGGAGCCCTGAGAGGCACATCGTGATCGCACTTGTCGCCGCACTACTGCTTCTGGGCGTCGTACTCGGCGCCGTCACCCAACTCCCGCTCTCCGTCACCTTCGTGGCGGCCGTCGCCATCGCCGGCTGGCTGACCGCCTTCGCGGTGCGCGAGCAGCTGGCCCGCCACCGGCGCTCCCAGTGAGCCGCGCCGACCACGCCGACCACGCCGAGCGTGCCGACCGCGTCGACCACGTCCATCGTGCCGACCACGCCGACCGCGTCCATCGTGCCGACCGCGTCGATCGTGCCGACCACGCCGACCGTATCGATCGTGCCGACCACGCCGACAAAAGAGACGAGATCATGCAACTCACTCTTCCCGCCCTTTCCACTCTTCCTGCCCGTACCGCCCGTACCGCTCGTCCCGCCCGGCCCGCGCGCAAGTTCGCCGGTCCCCGGGATGCCGACGGCATGGCCGTCGCCTCGTTCGTCCTCGGTCTGGTGAGCCTGCTCGTGATGAACCTGATCCTCGGTCCCGTCGCCATCGCGTTCGGGCTGCTCGCCCTGCGCCGAGGAACCGCGCGCCGTGGCCGCGCCCTGCTCGGACTCGGTCTCGGCGTGGCGGGCCTCGTGGTGTTCGGCGTGCTGGTGACCATGAACGGGACGGTGTCCTGGGTCTAGTCCCCGCTAGCCCCGCTGGTCGAGGAACGGCGCCAGCGCCGCCGTCAGTTCCGCGGGCGCGTCCTCCTGTACGAGATGTCCCGCGCCCTCGATCAGACGTAGCCCGGCGCCGGGGATCGCCGCCGCCAGCTCGCTCGCCTTCGCCACCGGGATCCATGTGTCCTCGGTGCCCCAGCAGATCAGCACCGGCAGCTCCAACTCCCCGTACCGGCCCTGGATTTCATCGGTGTAGCGCTGGTCGTTCTGGGCGATCTGCCGGTAGAAGGCGGGCTGCCCCTCCTGTGTGCACCATGGCTCCGCGACCCGGTCGAGCGCGGCCGGATGCAGCCCGCGATGGCTCGCGGAGCTCACGTACTCGCGCACCAGCGCCCGGTGCAGCGGGCCCGGCAGCCGGCCGAAGACCTCCGCGTTCGCGCCGAGCAGGCGGTACGTCGGCGAACCCCACGGGGCGAGCGCCACCGGGTCGACCAGGGCGAGACGTTCGTAGCGCGCGCCGTGCAGCAGGTGGGCGCGCAGCGCGATACAGCCCCCGAAGTCATGGGCGACGACGGCCGGCCGGTCGAGGCCCCAGTGGTCGAGGAGTTCGGCGAAGACCCGGCCCTGGGCGGCGAGCGAGACATCCTGGCCGTCGTACATCTCCGAAGTGCCGTACCCCGGCAGGTCCCAGACGTGGACGTGGTGGGTGGGGGCGAGGGCGCGGGCCACCGCGCGCCAGACGTACGACGAGAAGGGTGTGCCGTGGACGAGCACCGCGGGCGGGAGGTCGGGCGAGCCCAGGGTGGCCCATCGCACCTCGCCGGAAGAGCTGCGGAATGTGCGGTCGAGCTTCCAATCGTCTGTGCCGCCAGCGCCGCCCGTGCCGCCCGTGCCGCCCGTGCCGCCCGTGCTGTCAGTGTTGCCTGTGCCGCTTGTGCTTCCTGTGCCGTATGCGTTGTTTGCGTCGGTCGTGTGCATGGCACTCGGGTCGACTGTCATGACCGTAAGGTTAGTAGCTCCTGACAGGGGAGGGCCAGTGCATGGACTGGGGCAGTGCGTGAATCGCGGGGCGTGGTCGTGCCCCCCTGTGCCGGGCATGCCTCCGTCCCGCGGCTCGTAGAATCGACCGCACCATGGCCTATCTCGACCACGCCGCGACCACTCCGATGCTCCCGGAGGCCGTCGAGGCGATGACCGCCCAGCTCACCGTCGTCGGTAACGCCTCCTCGCTGCACGCTGCGGGGCGGCAGGCCCGGCGCACCGTCGAGGAGGCCCGCGAGGTCCTCGCCGAGTCGCTCGGCGCGCGCCCCAGCGAGGTGGTCTTCACCTCCGGCGGCACCGAGGCCGACAACCTCGCGGTGAAGGGCCTCTTCTGGTCCCGCCGGGACGCGGAACCGGCCCGCACCCGGATTCTCGCGAGCCCTGTCGAGCACCACGCCGTCCTGGACGCCGTGCACTGGCTCGGTGAGCACGAGGGCGCGACCGTCGAGTATCTGCCCGTCGACCACCACGGCCGGGTGCACCCCGAGGCGCTGCGCACCGCCATCGCCCGCAACCCCGACGACGTGGCCCTGGCCACCGTGATGTGGGCCAACAACGAGATCGGCACCGTCATGCCGGTGCGTGAACTCGCCGATGTCGCGGCCGAGTTCGGCGTCCCGCTGCATGCCGACGCCGTGCAGGCCGTGGGCCAGCTGCCCGTCGACTTCGGGGCGTCCGGGCTCGCCGCGATGACCATCAGCGGCCACAAGGTCGGCGGCCCCTACGGCATCGGCGCGCTGCTCCTGGGCCGTGAGTACACCCCGGTGCCCGTTCTGCACGGCGGCGGGCAGGAGCGGCATGTGCGCTCCGGCACGCTCGACGTGCCCGCGATCGCCGCCTTCGCCGTGGCCGGGCGGATCGCCGCCGAGCGCCGCGAGTGGTTCGCGCGGGAGATCGGCGGTCTGCGGGACGAGCTCGTCCGTGCGGTGCTCGCCGCCGCTCCGGACGCGATCCTCGGCGGCGACCCGGACCCGGAGCACCGGCTTCCGGCCAATGCGCACTTCACCTTCCCCGGCTGTGAGGGCGACTCCCTGCTGCTCCTCCTGGACGCCCAGGGGATCGAGTGCTCCACCGGCTCGGCCTGCACCGCGGGCATCGCCCAGCCCAGCCACGTCCTGCTCGCCACCGGCACCGACCCGGACCTGGCCCGCGGCACCCTGCGCTTCTCACTCGGTCATACGTCGACGAAGGCGGATGTCGACGCGGTGGCCCAGGCGATCGGCCCGGCGGTGGAACGGGCGCGGTCGGCGGGGCTCAGCTGACCGCTCCGCAAGATTCCCGGGTGCCCCCGGAGAGCGCCCGGACTTCTGGCGTCTCTATGGCACCCGGACTCCAGGCATCTCTGCAGCTCCCGGACTTCAGGCGTCCCTGCGGGTGACCACCGCCTTGCGCACCAGGCGTATGTACCGGTCCCAGTCCCAGTGCCTGCCGGGGTCGGTGTGGGTCGCGCCCGGCACTTCGTGGTGGCCGATGATGTGCTCCCGGTCGACGGGGATCTCGTACCGCGCGCAGATGTCGGCGCACAGCCGGGCCGACGAGCGGTACATGACATCGGTGAACGAGGATGGCTTGTCGACGAAGCCCTCGTGCTCGATGCCGACACTGCGTTCGTTGAACTCCCTGTTCCCCGCGTGGAACGCGACGTCCAGCTCACGGGCCATCTGCGCGATATGGCCGTCCCGGGCGCGGATCACATAATGCGCCGCGGCCGCGTGCAGCGGATCGCGGAAGACCCGCACCGCCGTGTCGTAACTGCCCTGCGTGACGTGGATGATCACGCGGTCGATCGGGTAGTCCGCGGGCCGGTCGGCGTAGCGCAGATTGGCACGTGAGGCCGCTATCCACTGGGCGCCGGGCTGGTCCACAGCGCCTTCATTGCGCTGCTTGTCGATGCCCGGCACGCGCCACCACAGGCGGGACAGCTCCTCCTGGTACACGAGCGCGCCCGTGCCGGCGGCGACCGCGACGCCGCCGCCGATGAGCAGCCGCCGTCTGCTGATCTGCTTCTTGTCCGCCGAGCCCCGCTTCGCTCCGGCCACCGCAACCTCCCCGTACTCCCCGTGATCGTGAAAACGCGCAAGGCCCTCCCGATGGTTCCCTCGCCCGTCGCCCGTCGCCCGTCGCCCGTCGCCCGTCGCCCGTCGCCCGTCGCCCGTCGTCCGCCGCGCCCTTCCAGGGAATGCGCCGCTCGCTCTGCCCTACCCTTGAAGGGTTATGACTGTTGAGAACCTTGCCGCTCCTCAGCGCCGCCTCCGTGTCCTCGCCGCCATGTCCGGTGGGGTCGACTCCGCCGTCGCCGCGGCCCGCGCCGCCGAAGCCGGGCACGACGTGACGGGAGTGCATCTGGCGCTCTCGGCGAACCCGCAGTCCTTCCGTACCGGCGCCCGCGGCTGCTGCACCATCGAGGACTCCCGCGACGCCCGCCGTGCGGCCGATGTGATCGGGATCCCGTTCTACGTCTGGGACCTCGCCGACCGCTTCCGCGAGGACGTCGTGGAGGACTTCGTCGCGGAGTACCAGGCCGGCCGCACCCCCAACCCCTGCCTGCGCTGCAACGAGAAGATCAAGTTCGCCGCGCTCCTCGACAAGGCCCTGGCTCTCGGCTTCGACGCCGTCTGCACCGGGCACTACGCCAAGGTCCTGCTCCACGAGGACGGCTCGCGCGAGCTGCACCGCGCCTCCGACATGGCCAAGGACCAGAGCTACGTCCTCGGCGTTCTGGACGAGCGCCAGCTCGCCCACGCCCTGTTCCCGCTCGGCGACACGGTGACGACGAAGGACGAGATCCGCGCGGAGGCAGAGCGCCGCGGGCTCGCCGTCGCGAAGAAGCCCGACTCGCACGACATCTGCTTCATCGCCGACGGCGACACCCAGGGCTTCCTCGCCTCCCGCCTGGGCAAGGCGGAGGGCGACATCGTCGACGAGTCCGGCGCCAAGCTGGGCACGCACGAGGGCGCCTTCGGCTACACCATCGGCCAGCGCAAGGGCCTCAGGATCGGCACCCCCGCACCGGACGGCAAGCCGCGCTACGTCCTGGACATCTCGCCCGTGAACAACACGGTGACCGTCGGCCCGGTGGACGCCCTGGACGTGACCGCGCTCACCGCGATCAAGCCCCGCTGGTGCGGCACCGCTCCCGCGGGCGAGGGCGCGTACACGGCACAGCTGCGGGCCCACGGCGACGAGACGCCGGTCCGCGCGGAGCTGGTCGGCGCTGAGCTGCGGGTCTCCTTCGAGGAGCCGGTACGCGGTGTCGCACCCGGCCAGGCGATCGTGCTGTACGACGGCACGCGCGTGGTGGGCTCGGCGACGATCGCGACGACGAGCCGGGCCACGGCGGCGGCGTAACAGCCCCACCGTCTCCTTCAGAGGGTCTCCCTCAGCGGGCCTCCTACCTCAGGAGGCCTGCATCGGGAGCCTTCCTCGGCGGCTGTCTCAGGAGACTTCTTCCACTTCGAAGAAGCAGAAGTGGTCCTTGATCTCGGCGACTTCGGGCTTCGGGTCCGGATACGCCCACACCAGGTCCTGTCCCTGAGCGTCCTGTCCCTGAGCGTCCGGCAGCGACCAGTACGAAGCGGTGCCCTTGAAGGGGCAGTACGTGTGGGTCTCCGACGGCGTCAACAGGTCGGTGCGGACGTCCTCCTGAGGCAGGTAGTAGCGCGGCGGAAATCCGGTCTCGCGCAGCACCAGGGGGCGGGAGCTCTCCGCGAGCACCTGCCCGCCGTGCACCACGCGTACCCGGCCCGTGCCCTGCTCAACGGTGATCTGGTGTCCCTTGGCCACGGTGCGGCCCCTTTCAGGAGTGCGGTGGACGTCGTCCCGTACAGCGCACTCGGAGCGTGCGTTCTTCCCGCATGTGTCCGTTGCTGTGCGCAGTCGTCCAGTAACCCACAGTTGTGGAGTACGTTCGTGGGAGCTGTGCCCCCGACTCCGGCCGATGCCCTCACCAGAAACCGCAAGAGCCTGCTGCACAAGGTGCGTTACGCGCTGCGCCACCCCGCGCGTGTACCCGCCTATGTGCGCCGCTTCGCGCGGGATGCCGTTCTGCGGGTCAAGTTCCGCCGTGACCATGTCGGGTACTACCGGGCCGTGATGGCCTCCGACGCGGCCCGCAGTGTGGAGGCGGCCGTGGGCGACGGGCCCTCGGTCAAGCGCTGGAACTGGATCGGGCAGATGCAGTTCGACTACCTCAAGGAGCACGGCCTCGTCCCCGAGGACCGGATCCTCGAGATCGGCTGCGGCAACCTCCGCGCGGGCCGCCACTTCATCGCCTGCCTCGACCCCGGCAACTACTACGGCATCGACATCTCGCCGGACATCCTGATCGCCGCCAAGCACACCGTCGTACGCTACGAACTCCAGGAAAAGCTGCCCTACTTGACGGTGGCCGACAGCCTCACCTTCGACTTCCTGCCGGACGGCCACTTCGACGTGGTGCACGCGCACAGCGTGTTCTCGCACTCGCCGCTGCATGTCATCGAGGAGTGCTTCGCCCACGTCGGCCGCATCCTCGCCCCCGGCGGCTTCTTCGACTTCACCTTCGACCGCACCTTGGGCAGGGAGCACCACGTCCTGCGCGAGGACTTCTACCACCGCACCGACACCCTGGTGCACCTCGTCGCCAAGTACGGCCTGGACGCGGAGTTCATGGAGGACTGGGAGGAGCGGCCGCACGGCCAGTCCAAGATCCGCATCATGCACGCGGAACCGGCACGGGACCACACGGTTCCGGTTCCGGCTCCGGTTCCGGCACAGGACAAGGTGCCGCACGCGCGCGTGGCGCAGGACGCCGACGTGGTGTCAGTGGCGGGTCGTACCGTGGCTCCATGAACATCTGCGTCTTCCTCTCCGCCGCCGACCTCGACGACCGCTACACCCGTCCGGCCCGCGCCTTCGCCGAACTGCTCGGCAAGGGCGGCCACACCCTGGTCTGGGGCGGCTCGGACGTAGGCCTGATGAAGGTCGTCGCGGACGGCGTGGAGGAGGCGGGCGGGCGGCTCGTCGGCGTCTCCGTCGACTTCCTGGCCGCCAAGGCCAGGCCCGTGGCGGAGCCCCACGAGATGGTCGTCACGCGCGATCTCGCCGAGCGCAAGGCGGTGCTCCTTGAGCGGGCCGACGCCGTCGTGATCATGGTGGGCGGCACGGGCACGCTCGACGAGGCCACCGAGATCCTGGAGCTGAAGAAGCACGGCCACACCACCAAGCCGGTGGTCCTCCTGAACACGGAGGGTTTCTACGACGGCCTCAAGACGCAGTTCCGCCGCATGGAGGACGAGGGCTTCCTGCCCGTCCCGCTCACCGACCTGGTCTTCTTCGCCGAGGAGCCGGTCGGCGCCCTGGCCTACCTCGAAGAGTCGATGGGCACCCGCTGACGCGGTCCGGAAGCATCCGCTCCCCACGCGCTTGCGACAATGACGGCATGGCTACACATGTGATCACCGGTGCGGGCTCCGGCATCGGCGCGGCCGTCGCGCGCCGTCTGCACGAGCGCGGCGACGAACTCGTCCTCCTCGCGCGCGACGCGGGCCGCGCCAAGGAGCTGGCCGCGCAGTACGAAGGCGCCCGCACCCTCGTCGGCGACCTCGCCGAACCCGACCGCCTCTCCTGGGCGTTCTCGCACCAGACCCTGCCCGACCGGGTCGACTCGCTCCTGCACATCGCGGGCGTCGTCGACCTCGGTCCCGTCGGTGAGCTCACCCCCAAGATCTGGCGCTCCCAGCTGGAGGTGAACCTGATCGCGCCGGCCGAGATCACCCGGCACTTCCTGCCCCAACTCCGCGTCGCCCAGGGCCAGGTGCTCTTCGTGAACTCGGGCGCGGGCCTGAGCGCGCACGCCGACTGGTCCGCGTACGCCGCCTCCAAGCACGGCCTGAAGGCGCTCGCCGACTCGCTGCGCCAGGAGGAGAAGGGCAACGGCCTCCGCGTCACCTCCGTCTACCCCGGCCGCACCGCGAGCCCCATGCAGGCCAAGGTGCACCAGCAGGAGGGCAAGGAGTACGAGGCCGGCCGCTGGATCGACCCGGAGTCGGTGGCCACCACGATCCTGATGGCGCTCGACCTGCCGCGCGACGCGGAGGTCAACGACCTGACGGTGCGGCCCGGACGATGAGCGGGCACACCTTCGGGCCCGCCACCGGAATCGGCTCGCTGCCCGGCGGCGACGCGCGCGAGGCGGCGAAGACCGTCACCGGCACCTTCGAGGACTTCCCGTTCCTGGCGGAGCTGCCCGCACGCGGCCCGGGCGCCGACATGATCGGCCGCACCGCGGGACTGCTCGTCGACGTCTACGCGCGCGTGGAGCCCAGCGGCTGGCGTATCGGCGACCGGCCCGGCATGGACACCCGGCGCGCCCGCTCCTGGCTCGGTGAGGACCTCGACGCCCTGGAGGAGTTCACCCAGGGCTACGAGGGCCCTCTGAAGGTGCAGGCGGTGGGACCCTGGACGCTCGCCGCCGCCCTGGAGCTGCGCAACGGCGAGGCCGCGCTCTCCGACCCCGGCGCCTGCCGCGACCTCGCGGGCTCGCTCACCGAAGGCCTGGGCGCCCACCTGGACGAGCTCCGCCGCCGGGTGCCGGGCGCGGCACCCGTGCTGCAGCTCGACGAGCCCTCCCTGACCGCAGTGCTGCGCGGCCGGATCAAGTCGGCGAGCGGCTACCGCACCCATCGCGCCGTGGACCGCCAGGTCGTGGAGAGCACACTGCGCGCGGTGACCGACGCCGTGGGCGTGCCGGTGATCGTCCATTCCTGCGCGCCCGACGTGCCGTTCGCGCTCCTGCGCCGCGCCGGAGCCACCGGGGTGTCCTTCGACGCCGGACTGCTCACCGAACGTGACGAGGAGACCATCGGCGAGGCCGTGGAGGCGGGCACGAAGCTGTTCGCGGGCGTCGTGGCGGCCACCGACGCCGCATTGTCAGACCCTGCCAGTAACGTCAGTGGTGTCAGGACGCTGTGGCGCAGGCTGGGGCTGAATCCGGGGTCTCTCGCGGAGTCGGTCGTGGTCACTCCGTCGTGCGGACTCGCGGGGGCCTCTCCCGCGTACGCCCGCAAGGCGCTCGCCCACTGTGTCGCGGCGGCGAGATCACTCGCTGACAACCCTGAGTAACCGCACGGGAGGACTGAAGACGGTGGCCGGCGACAAGGACGCACAGACTGCCCCAGCTGCATCATCCGCGCCCGCGGCAGCATCATCCGTGCCCGCGGCGGCGCGGGAGAAGCACGCGCAGCTCGCGGAGCAGATCGAGGAGCACCGCTTCCGGTACTACGTGAAGGACCAGCCGGTCGTCAGCGACGCGGAGTTCGACAAGCTCCTGCGCTCCCTCGAAGCGCTGGAGGACGAGCACCCCGAGCTGCGCACACCCGACTCCCCGACCCAGAAGGTCGCGGGGTCGTACGAGACGGAGTTCACCGCGGTCGAGCACCGCGAGCGGATGCTCTCCCTGGACAACGCCTTCGACGACGAGGAACTCGCCGCGTGGGCCGACCGCGTGGCCAAGGAGGTCGGCACCGGCGACCACCACTTCCTGTGCGAGCTCAAGGTCGACGGCCTCGCGGTGAACCTCACGTATGAGGACGGCCGGCTCACCCGCGCCGCCACCCGCGGCGACGGCCGCACCGGCGAGGACATCACGCCCAACGTCCGTACGATCACCGACATCCCGGAGCGCCTGAAGGGCGAGCGCATCCCGGCCCTGGTGGAGATCCGCGGCGAAGTCTTCTTCCCCATGGAGAAGTTCGAGGAGCTCAACGCCCGCCTGGTGGAGAAGGGCGACAAGCCCTTCGCCAACCCGCGCAACGCGGCGGCGGGTTCCCTGCGCCAGAAGGACCCGCGCATCACGGCGACCCGCCCGCTGCACATGGTGGTGCACGGCATCGGCGCCCGCGAGGGCTTCGACATCGACTGCCTCAGCCACGCCTATGAGCTGCTCCACGAATGGGGCCTGCCCACGGCGAAGCACAACAAGGTGGTCGAAGACATCAACGGCGTACGCGAGTTCATCGCGTACTTCGGCGAGCACCGCCACTCCGTGGAGCACGAGATCGACGGCGTCGTCGTCAAGCTCGACGAGATCCCGCTGCAGGGCCGCCTCGGCTCCACCTCGCGCGCA
Organism: Streptomyces monticola; assembly: GCF_042665355.1. Taxonomy (NCBI): domain Bacteria; kingdom Bacillati; phylum Actinomycetota; class Actinomycetes; order Kitasatosporales; family Streptomycetaceae; genus Streptomyces; species Streptomyces monticola. The sequence goes on from NZ_JBHTCF010000032.1 coordinate 59,137, forward strand.
CCCCGCTGGGCGATCGCCTGGAAGTACGCGCCGGAGGAGGTCAACACCAAGCTGGTGGACATCCGCGTCGGCGTCGGCCGCACCGGCCGCGTCACGCCGTACGCCTGCGTGGAGCCGGTCACCGTCGCCGGCTCGGAGGTCGAGTTCGCCACCCTGCACAACCAGGAAGTGGTCAAGGCCAAGGGCGTCTTCATCGGTGACACGGTCGTCCTCCGCAAGGCCGGCGATGTCATCCCGGAGATCCTCGGCCCGGTCGCGGATCTGCGGGACGGCAGCGAGCGGGAGTTCGTGATGCCCGCCGAGTGCCCGGAGTGCGGCACCGGCCTGCGGCCCATGAAGGAGGGGGACATCGATCTGCGCTGCCCCAACTCCCGTTCCTGCCCCGCCCAGTTGCGTGAGCGCCTGTTCTATCTGGCGGGCCGCAAGTGCCTGGACATCGAGAACTTCGGCTATGTAGCGGCCACGGCGCTCACCCAGCCCCTGGAGCCCGCCGAGCCGCCCCTGAAGGACGAGTCCGGCCTGTTCGACCTCACCGTCGAGGAGCTCCTGCCGATCAAGTCCTATGTCCTCGACCAGGACACCGGGCTGCCCAAGCGCGACCCGAAGACCGGCGAGGAGAAGGTCGTCACGTTCTTCGCCAACCAGAAGGGCGAGGCGAAGGCCAACACCACGGCGATGCTGAAGAACATCCAGGAGGCCAAGGACCGCCCCCTGGCGCGCATCATCACCGGTCTGTCGATCCGTCATGTCGGCCCGGTGGCCGCCGAGGCGCTGGCCCGCGAGTTCCGTTCCATCGAGCGGATCGAGCAGGCGGGCGAGGAGGAGTTGGCCGCCGTCGAGGGCGTCGGCCCGACCATCGCCGCCTCCCTCAAGCAGTGGTTCGAGGAGGACTGGCACCGCGAGATCCTGCGCAAGTGGCGTGCTGCCGGGGTCCGCATGGAAGAGGAGGGCGCCGGCGACGAGGGGCCGCGTCCGCTGGAGGGACTCACCGTCGTCGTGACCGGCACATTGGAGGGCCATACGCGCGATGGCGCAAAAGAGGCACTGCAGAGCCTTGGAGCCAAGGTGACCGGATCTGTATCAAAGAAGACGTCATTTGTGGTGGTTGGTGACAACCCCGGTTCGAAATATGACAAGGCCATGCAGGTCAAAGTGCCGGTTCTGAACGAAGAAGGGTTCGCCGTCCTGCTGGAACAGGGTCCGGACGCGGCGCGGGAAGTCGCGCTTTCGGCCGAGGAGTAGCGGTTGAAGGCCACCCGTTCAGCGCATACCAGATGCATACGGGTGGCCGGGTCGCATTCGGGCAACCGTTGTCGACCGCTGCCCGTGGAAGCCTTCTGCGGCCTACTGTTGAGAAGTGCGCCTGCCGTGCCCAGCTGCGTGGTGGGTTTTCAGACGCGGTGACTTCTGAACATGAGGGCCGCGTGGCGTGGGCACCGCCGGCTGTGAGAGGGACGGGAATGAAACCGACCGAGAGCGCCGATCCGGTGTCAGGGCTGCGCCGGTTGCGGTTGCCCGTACTGCCGGTCGTGGTCACCGCCACAGCCGCGATCGTGCTGGCAGCGGGCTTCTTCCGGGCCTTCACCGATGACCACGCCCTGTTCCCCGGCTCCGTCGTGGGCTGGGCCCTCGCCGTGCTCACCGGGGTCATCGTCGGCCACCTGGTGGCGCTCGGCCGTGAGCGCTGGTGGGGCGGCACCGGCTCCGGCGCCGCCCTCACCCTGGCCGTCCTGCTGCTCTACGGCTGGGTGCCCGCCGGCATGGTCAGCCTCACCGTCGTCGTCCTGGTCGGCGCGGCCCGCCGGAACCGCTGGCGGCAGGCCGTCCTGCACGGCGCCGTCGACATCCTCGGCATCGGCGCCGGCGCCCTGGTCCTCGCGGCCTTCGGCGAGGCGCCCACCGTCGAGGACCCGTGGGAACCGGACACCTGGAACCTGTGGAGCGCCCCCGAGATCGCGCTCGTCGCCGCCGCGTACCTCCTCACCACCCGCCTGCTGCTCTGGTACGTGCACGCGCCGCACTCCGCCGGGCTGCCCACCGTCGCCCGCACGGCCCTGGTCCGGCAGGCGCTCGTGGGGGTCGCCCTGCTGGGTATCGCCCCGCTGATCTGCGTGGTCGCCATCGCGCTGCCGATCCTGCTGCCGCTGTTCGCGGTCCCGCTGATCGCCCTCGACTCCACGCTCTGGATCGCCCGCGCCAGAGCCGAGGAGCAGCTGCGCGACCCGCTCACCGGACTGCCCAACCGGCAGTGGCTGTTGGAGCGCACCTGGACCGCCCTGGACGACGCCGAGCGCATCGGCGCCCGCTCCGCTCTCGTACTGATCGACCTCGACCGCTTCCGCTCGGTCAATGACACTCTCGGCCATCTCGCCGGCGACCGGCTGCTGCTGCAGATCGCCGACCGGCTGCGGCACGCGCTGCCCCGTGGCGCGGAGGCCGCCCGGCTCGGCGGCGACGAGTTCGCCGTACTCCTGCCGACCTGTGACTCCACGACCAGTGCCCAGCGGGTGGCGCGCGCCCTGGTCGCCGAGCTCAGCTCCCCGCTCGATCTGGACGGCCTCACCCTCGTCCTGGAGGCGAGCGCGGGGCTCGCGGTCTTCCCCGATCACGCGCTCGACGCGGAAGGCCTGCTCCGGCGGGCGGATGTGGCGATGTACCAGGCCAAGCGCGACCGCACCGGCGTCGAGGTGTACGAGTCGAAGCGGGACTCCAACACCCCTGACCGCCTGGGCCTGTTGGGCGATCTGCGGCGCGCGCTCGACGCGGGCGAGGTCGAGCTGCACTATCAGCCGAAGGTCCGCTTCGACGGCCAAGTGGCGGGTCTTGAGGCCCTGGTGCGCTGGGTGCACCCGGAGCGCGGCAAGGTCCCGCCGGACGAGTTCATCGCCATCGCCGAGTCCTCCGGCCTGATGCCGCACCTGACGGAGTACGTCCTGGAGACCGCTCTCGCCCAGGTCGCCCGCTGGCAGGCGCAGGGCCTCAAGGTGCCGGTCGCGGTGAATGTGTCGCCGCGCGATGTGCACACCCCGGGATTCGCGGGCGCGGTGGCCGCCCGTCTCGCCCGGCACGGCGTCCCCGCGGGGGCGCTGCAGCTGGAGATAACGGAACACGTGCTGCTCGAGGACCCGCAGCGCGCCGCGGACACCCTGGCCGGGCTGACCGGGCACGGAGTGAAGATGTCGCTCGACGACTTCGGGACCGGGTACTCCTCGCTCGTGCATCTGCGCCGGCTCCCGGTCAGCGAGCTCAAGATCGACCGCTCCTTCGTGGCCCGTCTCGCCGTGGACAACGAGGACGCGGAGATCGTGCGCTGCACGGTCGACCTCGCGCACTCCCTCGGCCTGCTGGTCGTCGCGGAGGGCGTCGAGGACGACGAGACCTGGGAGCGGCTGCGCGATCTCGGCTGTGACGCGGTGCAGGGCTGGCTGGTCGCGGCGGCGATGCCCGCGGTCGAGACGACGGCCTGGCTCCGTGCCAGGGGCTCGCGCGGCTGGCGCCGTCCCGCGGAGATCGCCTCCGAGGCCGAGCGTGAGTCCCAGGAGGGTGCGGATCAGCCCTCCGGGCACGTCGTGAAGTAGCGGTCCACCGCGAGACGCACATCGTGGGGTAACGGTTCGCCTCGCCCCGGGACGGCCTCCTGCCGCCCCGGGACGGCCCCCTGAACGGCCCCCGGACCCGTTCCGCGGCGGGCTGCGGGGCTCCGCCGGGAAACCGTTTAACGGGCATGGGGCGGCGCCCCATAGGATTGGGCCAGACACCATCACGCTCACCCCAGTGAGGATCCGCATGCCTGGCATCACGCGCGAGGAGGTCGCCCACCTCGCTCGGCTGGCGCGTCTGGAGCTGAAGGATGAAGAGCTCGATCACTTCTCCGGCCAGCTCGACGACATTCTCGGCGCAGTAGCCCGCGTCTCCGAGGTCGCCGACCAAGACGTACCGCCGACCTCCCACCCGCTGCCGCTGACGAACGTCATGCGCACGGACGAGGTCCGTCCGTCGCTCACCCCGGAGCAGGCGCTCTCCGGCGCCCCCGCCCAGGAGCAGCAGCGTTTCAAGGTGCCGCAGATCCTGGGGGAGGACTAGCAGTCATGACGGACAGCAAGATCAACACCGACATCATCAGGCTCACCGCCGCACAGATCGCCGAGAAGATCGCTTCCGGTGAGCTCACGGCCGTCGAGGTCACCGAGGCGCATCTGGCGCGTATCGAGGCCGTCGACGAGAAGGTGCACGCCTTCCTGCACGTCGACCGCGAGGGCGCCCTCGCGCAGGCCCGCGCCGTCGACGAGAAGCGCGCCAAGGGCGAGAAGCTCGGCCCGCTGGCCGGCGTACCGCTCGCGCTGAAGGACATCTTCACCACCGAGGGGATCCCGACCACGGTCGGCTCCAAGATCCTCGAGGGCTGGCTCCCGCCGTACGACGCGACGGTCACGAAGCGGCTCAAGGCCGCCGACGTCGTCATCCTCGGCAAGACCAACATGGACGAGTTCGCCATGGGGTCGTCGACGGAGAACAGCGCGTACGGCCCGACGGGCAACCCGTGGGACCTGACCCGGATCCCCGGCGGCTCCGGCGGCGGCTCCAGTGCCGCACTCGCCTCGTACGAGGCGCCGCTCGCCATCGGCACCGACACCGGTGGCTCCATCCGCCAGCCCGCGGCCGTCACCGGCACCGTCGGCGTCAAGCCGACCTACGGCGGCGTCTCCCGGTACGGCATGGTGGCGTTCTCCAGCTCCCTCGACCAGGGCGGGCCGTGCGCCCGTACGGTCCTCGACGCGGCCCTGCTGCACGAGGCCATCGCCGGGCACGACCCGCTGGACTCCACCTCCATCGACGCCCCGGTCCCGGCGGTCGTCGAGGCCGCGAAGAACGGCTCGGTGGCCGGGATGCGCGTCGGCGTCGTCAAGCAGTTCCGCGGCGAGGGCTACCAGGCCGGTGTCGTGCAGCGCTTCGACGAGTCCGTGGAGCTCCTCAAGGAGCTCGGCGCCGAGGTCGTGGAGCTCGACTGCCCGTCCTTCGACCTGGGCCTGTCGGCGTACTACCTGATCGCGCCAAGCGAGTGCTCCTCCAACCTGGCCCGCTTCGACGCCATGCGCTACGGCCTGCGGACCGGCGACGACGGCACGAAGTCCGCCGAGGAGGTCACCGCGCTCACCCGCGAGGCCGGCTTCGGCGACGAGGTCAAGCGCCGCATCATGCTCGGCACGTACGCGCTCAGCTCCGGCTACTACGACGCGTACTACGGATCCGCGCAGAAGGTCCGCACGCTCATCACGTGGGACTTCGAGAAGGCCTTCGAGCAGGTCGACGTCATCGTCTCGCCGACGACGCCCACCACCGCCTTCCCGATCGGTGAGCGCGCCGACGACCCGATGGCGATGTACCTCGCCGACCTGTGCACCATCCCGACCAACCTGGCGGGCAACGCCGCCATGTCGCTGCCCTGCGGCCTCGCGCCGGAGGACGGCCTGCCCGTCGGACTGCAGATCATCGCCCCCGCCATGAAGGACGACCGCCTGTACAAGGTGGGCGCCGCCGTCGAGGCCGCCTTCGTGGAAAAGTGGGGACACCCGCTGCTTGAGGAGGCTCCGTCGCTGTGAGCACGCTGGCCAAGGCCAAGGGCTTCAAGAAGTCCCGTACCGGCACGTATCTGTCCATCGGCACCACCGCGTTCGGCGCGATCAGCGTGATCAAGCAGGCGCGCCGGGCCCGCACCGAGCACGACGCGCTCCAGCTGGTCGACGCGATCGTGTCCGCCGCCGCCATCGCCACCGGTGTCGCTCTGCTCGTCCGTGAGCTGAAGCGCCTGGGCGACGACGACGTCCTGCTGAGCTGAGAGGGAAAGTTTCACCGTGACTGTCACGACTGACCTGGTGTCGTACGAGGACGCGCTCGCGTCGTACGACCCCGTCATGGGCCTCGAAGTCCATGTCGAACTCGGCACCAAGACCAAGATGTTCTGCGGCTGTTCGACCGAGCTCGGCGCCGAGCCCAACTCGCAGACCTGCCCGACCTGTCTCGGTCTGCCCGGCTCGCTGCCCGTCGTCAACGCGACCGGCGTCGAGTCCGCCATCAAGATCGGCCTCGCGCTGCACTGCGAGATCGCCGAGTGGTGCCGCTTCGCCCGGAAGAACTACTTCTATCCGGACATGCCGAAGAACTTCCAGACCTCGCAGTACGACGAGCCGATCGCCTTCAACGGCTATCTGGACGTCCAGCTGGAGGACGGCGAGGTCTTCCGCGTGGAGATCGAGCGTGCCCACATGGAGGAGGACACCGGCAAGTCCAAGCACGTCGGCGGTGCGACGGGCCGGATCCACGGCGCCTCGCACTCCCTGCTCGACTACAACCGCGCCGGTATCCCGCTGATCGAGATCGTCACCAAGCCCATCGAGGGCGCGGGCGAGCGGGCCCCCGAGGTCGCCAAGGCGTATGTCGCCGAGCTGCGTGAGCTCATCAAGGCGCTCGGAGTGTCGGAAGCGCGCATGGAGATGGGGCAGATGCGCTGCGACGTGAACCTGTCGCTGCGCCCCCACGGCACCGAGAAGTTCGGCACCCGCAGCGAGACGAAGAACGTCAACTCGCTGCGCAGCGTCGAGCGCGCGACCCGGTACGAGATCCAGCGCCACGGTGCGGTGCTCTCCTCCGGCGGCACGATCGTGCAGGAGACCCGGCACTTCCACGAGGAGGACGGCTCCACGACCTCCGGCCGTGTGAAGGAGGAGGCCGAGGACTACCGGTACTTCCCGGAGCCCGACCTGGTGCCGGTCGCCCCGTCCCGTGAGTGGGTCGAGGAACTGCGCGCCGGTCTTCCGGAGCTGCCGCGGGTGCGCCGTAACCGGCTCCGTGAGGAGTGGGGCGTGTCCGAGCACGATATGCAGTCCCTGCTCAACGCCGGTGCCATCGAGCCGATCGTCGCCACGATCGACGCGGGCGCCCCGGCCGACCAGGCCCGCAAGTGGTGGATGGGCGAACTCGCCCGTAACGCCAACGAGACGGGCCGCCCGATCGACGAGCTCGGCATCTCGCCCGAGCAGGTCGCGCGGGTGTGCGCCCTGGTCGCCGCCGGTGACCTCAACGACAAGCTGGCCCGCCAGGTGATCGAGGGCGTGCTCGCGGGCGAGGGCGACCCGGACACAGTGGTCGAGAAGCGCGGCCTGAAGGTCGTCTCGGACGAGGGCGCGCTGACCGCCGCCGTCGAGGAGGCCATCGCCGGCAACCAGGCCATCGCGGACAAGATCCGCGGCGGCAAGGTGGCCGCGGCCGGTGCCCTGGTCGGCGCGGTCATGAAGGCCACCCGCGGCCAGGCCGACGCGGCCCGCGTCAAGGAGCTGATCCTGGAGAAGCTGGGCGTCGAGGGCTGACGAGAGCTGGCGAGGGCTGACGGCCACGGCGGTCGATGGCTGACAGCCACAGCCACAGCCACAGCCGTCCAGGCCTGACGGCCACGGCATTGCGTACGTGTGCACGTGCACGCGCGCGTGGAGGGCGGAACCGGAGCGATCCGGTTCCGCCCTCTCCCGTATGCGGAGTCCACGCGCGGGCGGGAGCGGAACTACGCGTCGCGTCCGCGGGGTTGGACATCGGGCCCCGGTGCTTGGACCGTTCACGCCGAGGTCGTCCGGATGTCTTCCCTGATCCACCCGTCCTGAATACGTTCCGCAGCGTCACACCGGACTCGGGAGGATCACTTGGCCACGGACCATGCGGATACAGGGCTGTCACGGCGCAGACTGCTGGCGCTCGGCGGCGGTGTGGTCGGGGCCGCCGCGGCGGGCTCGTTCCTGCCGCCCTCGCTGCAGGCGGCGCTCGCCCACGAGCCGCCGTCCGGCGGTCTCGACGCCGTCAGGCACGTCGTGATCCTGATGCAGGAGAACCGGTCCTTCGACCACTACTTCGGCACCCTGCGCGGGGTGCGCGGCTTCGGTGACCGCAATGCCGTACAACTGCCCAGTGGGAAGCCGGTGTTCGAGCAGCCCGCGCTCCTGAACACGGTGCTGCCGTTCCCGGTCCGGGAGGCCGCCGCCGCGCAGAAGAAGGACCTGCAGTACATCGGCGCCCTCGACCACTCCTGGAGCGGCGGCGCCAAGGCCTGGAACAACGGCTGGATGGACGGCTGGATCACGGCCAAGTCCGCGGCCACGATGGCGTACTACACGCGCGAGGACATCCCGCTGCACTACGAACTCGCCGACACCTTCACCGTCTGCGACGCCTACCACTCCTCGATCCACACCTCGACCAGCCCCAACCGCAACCACCTGTGGAGCGGCAAGACCGGCTACGAGGCGGACGGTTCGCGGGCCGTGGAGAACGCCGCGTACGACGAGGGCAAGCACCCCGGCTACGGCTGGGGCACCTACGCCGAGCGCCTGGAGAAGGCGGGCCGCAGCTGGCGTACGTACACCGAGTGGGAGAACTTCACCGACAACCAGCTCGAGTTCTTCACCACCTTCAAGGCCATCGCGCGCAAGGTGCTCGCCAAGACCGGCCTCACGTACATGGAGGCCTTCTACGCCAAGGTGCGGGCCGCGGCGGACGAGGCCGAGCGGGCCAGGCTGCTCGCGGTGCTCGAAGAGGGCGTCGCGACGCTGACGAAGGCCGAGCGTTCGCTCTTCGAGCGGGGTCTGCGCCGGGTGCCGACGGGCAAGCTCGCCGAGGAGTTCGGCAAGGACGTGGCCGCCGGGAAGCTGCCCGAGGTGTCCTATCTGGTGCCGTCGGAGCTGGACTCCGAGCACCCGAGCGGCTCGTCGCCGATCCAGAGCGCCACCCTCGTCTACAAGGTGCTCGACGCGCTCGCCTCCCACCCCGATGTGTGGCGGCACACCGTCGTCTTCATCAACTACGACGAGAACGACGGGTTCTTCGACCATGTGCCGCCGCCCGTGCCGCCCGCCGACGTGACGGACGAGCACTGGAAGGGAGTGCCGACCGGCCTCGGGATCCGGGTGCCGATGCTGGTCGTCTCGCCCTGGACGGTGGGCGGTTATGTCTCCTCCGAACTCTTCGACCACACCTCGGTGGTCCGCTTCCTGGAGAAGTGGACGGGGGTGCGGGAGCCCAATATCGGGGCCTGGCGGCGCACGGTCACCGGCGATCTGACCGGGGCCTTCGACTTCTCGCGCGGGCGCCCGCAGCCCGATGTCGAACAGCCGGGCGCGGTCCCGCCGTTCTCCGGCCGCTGGAACCCGCAGCCGCCCCTGAACCAGAAGATGCCGGAGCAGGAGCCGGGCCGGCGCCCCGCCCGCGCGCTGCCGTACCAGCCGGACGCACACGGCGCCGTGGCCGCCGACGGCAGCCGCTTCGATCTGCGTCTGACGAACACCGGGCGCTCGAGCGCGCACTTCGCGCTCTACCCGTACGCAGGTGAGTACGCCGTCCCGCAGCACGTCGATGTAAGGGGCAAGGCGCAATTGCAGGTGCCCCTTACCAAGGGCGCCTATCGCTTCACGGTGACCGGGCCCAACGGCTTCCGGCGCGAGTTCGCGGGAAGCGCCGGCGGCGGTGCCTCGGTGACGACGTATCTCGACGCACGCGCGCGAGAAGTCCATCTCACGCTCCGCAACACCGGCGGCACGGCACTCACCTTCACGGTGCGCCCGCTCGCCTACGCCGACACCTCGCCCCGCAAGGTCACGGTGCGGCCGGGACAGAGCCGGACGCTCGCCCACCGGACGTCAGCCGCGCAGGGCTGGTACGACCTGGAGGTCGTCGCCGAGGGCGACAAGGAGTTCCGGCGCCGCCTGATGGGGCACATCGAGAACGGCCGGGCGAGCGTCTCGGGCTGACCCCGCCCAGCCGCCCCCGGTCTCGTCCCTTTGACCGGTGTAGGTCCCGGGCCCCTGTTCTCACGGGCCCGGGACCTCCGCACCGAACCGGTGCGCGTCTCCTGTGAGTAAGGACACGAAAGGGACAAAGGATCTCTTTCTGCTGCAAGAGTGACTGCCGTTGGAGCCTGGCATCGCGTGTGTCCTGACATTGAGTGTGTCCTGACATCACGTATGCAGCGGGCAAGCGTTCTTTGCGGGCCGTCTCCCGGTAAAGATCCACGAACCATCCAGGGAGCAGCTCCGTGGCAGCACTCGCACGGTGGTGTGTCAGTCACCGCCTCGTAGCCGTTCTGCTCTGGCTGCTCGCCCTCGGCGGCGTCAGCGCCGCGGCCGCCTTCGCCGGCTCCGCCTACTCCAACAACTACGACGTGCCGGGCACCGAGTCGGGCCGGGCCACCGAGCTCCTGAAGGACGGCTTCCCCGGGCTCAGCGGTGACAGCAACACCGTCGTCTGGCACACCGGCGACGGCACCGTGAACGCCGCCGCCGTCCAGCAGACGATGACGAGGACGCTCGACGAGGTCGCGCAGCTGCCCGGTGTGGCCTCTGTCGTCAGCCCGTACCACGCCGACGGCGCGGGCCAGATCAGCCGCGACGGGCACACCGCCTACGCCACCGTCACCTTCGAGCAGCCCGCGCGCTCCGTCGACAAGGCCGAGGCCCGGGCCGTCGTGGACACCGCCAAGGCGGCCCAGTCCGACGGCCTGCGGGTGGAGCTCGGCGGCACCGCCGTGGGGCTCACCGAAGCCGCCGGGGGGCATATCGCGGAGGCCGTGGGCGTGGCCGTCGCCGCGGTCGTGCTGTTCCTCGCCTTCGGCTCGCTCGCCGCCAGCCTGCTGCCGATCGCCACCGCCCTGGTCGGCGTCGGCACCGCCTACGCGGGCATCGTGCTGCTCGGCCACCTCATGACCGTCGCCGACTTCGCGCCCATGCTGGGCATGCTCATCGGCCTCGGTGTCGGCATCGACTACGCGCTGTTCATCGTGACCCGGCACCGCCGCGGACTGAAACGCGGCCTGTCCGTGGCCGAGGCCGCGCAGAACGCGGTCGCCACCACCGGACGTGCCGTCGCCTTCGCGGGCGCCACCGTGTGCATAGCCCTGCTCGGCATGCTGATCCTGCGCCTGAGCTTCCTCAACGGCGTCGCCATCGCCGCGTCCCTCACCGTCGTGCTCACCGTCGCCGCCTCGGTGACGCTGCTGCCCGCCCTGCTCGCGTATATCGGCCCGCGCGCCCTGTCCCGGCGTGAGCGCCGCCGTCTCGCCGAGCACGGGCCGCAGCCCGAGCTGCCCACCGGTCTCGCCGCCCGCTGGTCGGCGTTCGTGGAGAAGCGCCCCAAGCTGCTCGGCGTGCTCGCCCTGATCGTCATCGCGGTGCTCGCGCTGCCCACGCTCTCGCTCCGCCTCGGCACCTCCGACCAGGGCAACAACCCGACGTCCTCGACCACGCGCCAGGCCTACGACCTGCTCGCCGAGGGCTTCGGCCCTGGCGTGAACGGTCCGCTCACCCTGGTCGGCGAGGTGCACGGCGCCGAGGACAAGCTCGCCCTCGACCGCCTCCCCGAGACCCTGCGCGCCACCGAGGGCGTCGCGGCCGTCACCCCTGTGACGTACGACAAGAGCGGCGAAATCGGCTTCCTGACCGTCGTGCCCGGCTCGGCGCCGCAGTCCCACGCCACCAGCGAACTGGTCGACAAGCTCCGCGACGACGTCCTGCCCCGCGCCGAATCCGGCTCTTCTCTTGAGGCGTACGTCGGCGGCATCACCGCCAGTTACGACGACTTCGCCGAGGTCATCGTCGGCAAGCTGCCGCTCTTCGTGGGCGTGGTGATCGGCCTCGGCTGTCTGCTGCTCCTGCTCGCCTTCCGCTCCATCGGCATACCCCTCAAGGCCGCCGCAATGAATGTCGCCGCGGTCGCCGCCGCCTTCGGGGTGGTCGTCGCGATCTTCCAGTGGGGCTGGGGGAGCGAGCTCCTCGGCCTCGGCCGCGCGGGGCCGATCGAACCCTTCCTGCCCGTGATCATGGTGTCGGTGCTCTTCGGGCTCTCGATGGACTACCAGGTGTTCCTGGTGAGCCGGATGTACGAGGAGTGGCTGGAGACCGGCGACAACCGGCGGGCCGTCCGGGTCGGGCTCGCCGAGACCAGCCGCGTGATCAACTCCGCGGCGGTGATCATGATTTCGGTCTTCCTGGCCTTTGTGCTCAGCGGGGACCGGGTGATCGCGATGTTCGGCATCGCGCTCGCGGCCGCGGTCGCCCTGGACGCGTTCGTCCTGCGCACACTCCTCGTGCCGGCCCTCATGCATATGCTCGGCGGCGCCAACTGGTGGCTGCCGCGCCGCCTCGACCGCTGGCTGCCGCGGATCAGCATCGAGCCGCCGGAGTGCCGCACGGCACGGCTGCCGGGGCAGCGTACGGGCCGGGGCGACGAGGGTGACAAGGACGACGACGGCCTCGTGTCCGCCGAACGGGTACCCCGCTGAACCGATGGGGGACCCCGTTAAGAAAGCTCTCAGACGCGGCGCCTAGCGTGAGTCAGATGACCACAGAGACCAAGACGGACAAGACCGCCACCAAGGACGAGGCAGAGACTGCCGCGGACGAAACCCAGCTCTCCAAGGGGGCGGACGAAAACCAGCTCTCCAAGGGAGCGGACGAAAACCAGCTCTCCAAGGGAACGGACGAAAACCAGCTCTCCAAGGGCGAGGCGCAGGACACCGACACACCGGACACCGACGCGCAGGGCGCCGACGCGCAGGACGTCGACGCCGACGACGAGGCCCTGGACGACGAGAACGACGAGGCCCGTCTCGGGGCCGCCAAGCCCCACGGTGTGGGCCAGGGTGCCGCCGCCGTGGTGGCCGCGGGCCTCGGCGTGGTGTCCCTGACCGGCAGCTGGGTCGGCACGATCGCCGCCGCCCGCTCCAACCTCGTCGGCCAGCTGGAGACGGCACAGACCGCCGGCGTCGCCAAGCAGCTCGAAGCCCTCTACGGCAACCAGTGGCAGCTCACCGCGCTGATCGCCGGTGCCTTCGCGCTGCTCGCAGTGATCATCGGTGCCGCGGTTCTGGCCCGGCCCGCGTTCGGCACCCCCGGTCGCGTCCAGGCCCCCTGGATCAAGTCCGTGGCCTGGGCCGGCTTCGGGCTCGGCGCGATCGGCCTCGTTCTGGCCGTGGCCAAGTACACGGACGTGATGCTGGCGCTGCCGTCCGCGCCTTAGTGCCCTGCGCCAGAACCCCGTACGCCCGGTACGTCCGGTACGTACGCCTGCCGGGCGCGCTCCCGAGCGCCCCGTGCCCCACTGGACCGGGAGCCTTGGGCCGACGTAAGTCCCCTCCCTGCGCGGCCTAAGGCTCCCGCCTCAGCAGAGATGCGGCGATCTCCCGATGTGGCGCCGCCCCCTTGGAGACGAAGGTTGAGGCATCGCGGAAAGCGATACCGCAACCGCCGGCGGAACGCCGGTCCACCGAGGGGAAAAGCCATGTACGCGTACGAAATGCACGTGCTCCGTCACAGCGAACTGATCGCCGAGGCCGCGGCCCACCGTCTCGCGGTGGAGGCCCGCACGGCCGCCAAGACCCGTAACTCCCGTCGCTTCTCCCGCCGTTCAGGCGGCCGTGCTCCTGAGGGGCAGGTGAGTGATCCGCGGCGCCGTACCCGCTTCGCCCGCGCCGCGTGAGGCGGGCGGTGAGTGCGGGACGGCACGGCGGCCCCGCGCCGGTGCGCACCGTCACCCCTGAGACGGAAACCTCGTTGTCGGACTCGTGTGCGATGCTCACCGGTGTGGAGACCAGGTCCCTCAGCCCCGTGTTCGTCGGCCGCACCGGCGAACTGGCCGCCTTGAACGAAGCGCTCTCCCGCGCCGCCGCGGGAGAGCCGCAGGCGTTGCTGCTCGGCGGCGAGGCCGGAGTGGGAAAGACCCGGCTCATCGAGGAGTTCAGCGCCGCCGCCTGCCGAGCGGGCGCGGTCGTCGTGCTCGGCGGCTGTGTCGAAGTCGGCGCCGAAGGTCTGCCGTTCGCCCCCTTTTCCACCGCTCTGCGCTCCCTGCGCCGACAGCTGCCCGACGACGTCGCGGCCGCCGCCGCGGGCCAGGAGGAGGAACTGGCCCGGCTGCTGCCCGAACTCGCCGAGGCCGGGCAGGGGCCCGCCCGCGCCGAGCGTCACGACGAAGACGGCATGACCCGCCTCTTCGAGCTCACCGCGCGCCTCCTTGAGCGGATCACCGCGGACCGCACCCTCGTCGTCGTCATCGAGGACCTGCACTGGGCCGACGCCTCGACCCGCCAGCTCCTCGCCTATCTCTTCCGCACCCTGCGCCGCGGCCGGCTCGTCGTGATCGCCAGCTATCGCGCGGACGACATCCACCGCCGCCATCCGCTGCGCCCGCTGCTCGCCGAACTGGACCGGCTGCGCACCGTGCGCCGGCTCGAACTGCCCCGCTTCACACGCGCCGAAGTGCGCCGCCAAGTCACCGGAATGCTCGCCTCCGAGCCCGATGAGTCCCTCGTCGACGTGGTCTTCGAGCGCTCCGACGGCAATGCCTTCTTCGTCGAGGAACTGGTCTGCGCCCGCGACGAGGACCAGGGCAGCGGCCTGCCCGACACCCTCCGTGACCTGCTTCTCGTACGCGTGGAGGCGCTGCCCGACGACGCCCAGAAGGTGGCCAGGATCGTGGCCGAGGGCGGCTCCACCGTCGAGTACGACCTGCTGGCCGAGGTGTCCCGGCTCGCCGAGGACGACCTCATCGAGGCGCTGCGCGTGGCCGTCGGCGCCCATCTGCTGCTCGCCTCCGCCGAGGGCGACGGCTACCGCTTCCGGCACTCCCTGGTGCGCGAGGCCGTCAGCGACGACCTGCTGCCCGGCGAGCGCTCCCGGCTCAACCGCCGGTACGCCGAAGCCCTGGAGGCCGACCCGACGCTCGTCCGCGCCGACGAGCGCGCCACCCGCCTCGCCAGCTACTGGTACGCCGCGCACGACGCCGCCAAGGCTCTGCCCGCGGTCCTGCGCGCCTCCGTCGAGGCCCGCAGACGGCATGCCTACGCCGAGCAACTGCGGCTCCTGGAGCGGGCGATGGAGCTGTGGGAGGACGCCCCGGCGGAGATCCGCGACCGGCTGCGCCCCGCCGACTACGCCGAGGGCTATCCGCCCTGCGGCTGTGACCCGGAGACCACGCCGCTGCGCTATCTCGACCTGATGGCGGAAGCAGCGGTCGCCGGGCGGCTGTGCGGTGACCGTGAGACCGCCCTGAAGATCACCAAGCGGGCGCTGCGGCTCCTGGAGAGCGAGAACACCCTGCCCGGGACCCGAAGCCAGGCAGGCCCGTTCGCCACTCCTGGGCAGGGCGACCGCTTCCCCGCCCCGGCCCAGGACGACCCCTTCCCCGCCCCGGCCCAGGACGACCGCTTCCCCGCCCCGGCCCAGGACGACCGCTTCCCCGCCCCGGCCCAGGACGACCGCTTCCCCGCCCCG